>CAZBXQ010000073.1:0-15587 GCA_964495935.1 uncultured Flavobacteriaceae bacterium | reverse complement strand
TTTTAGAATTTTGGAGGAAGTTTATAGAATTTTGTCGTAGGCGGTACGATCCCACTCCTGCATTTTTTGATATTCGCTCATGGTCATACCGGTGATACTTTTAAACTGACCGGATAAATGACTGATGGATTTGTACTCTAATTGATAGGCAATTTCCGAAAAAGATAGATTCTGCATTTGAATCAACTCTTTCACATTCTCAATTTTGAGTTTAATAAAATATTTCTCGATAGTTTCCCCTTCGAGCTGTTTAAAGGTTCGGCTGAGAGTGGAATAATCTTTATGCAGAGTTGAAGTTAGGTAGGCTGATAAGTTTTGTTGTTTGGGGGGGGATTGAATCCAATTTAACAAATTGATTTTAATACTTTCTACCAGTTTGAGTTCCGGTTTTTTCATGAGCTCGAAACCATTGTCGTTGAGATCTTTTTCGAAGTCGTCGATGTCGAAATTTTCTTTTATGGCTACGGTTGCCCGACCCAACTGAAGGTCAATTAATTCTCCTTCATGTTTATAAACGAGTTCCTGAACCACTTTTTTACAGCGATCACAAACCATGTTTTTGATATAAAACGTTTTTTCCATCCTTATACATATCATCCTCTTACAAGGTACGCGTTCCTTTTTGAAAAAAGCATAAACGAAGCTATATTTAGAACGTCTTTAGGAATTATAATCGCCTTAGTTTGATCTTTTGAACAAAATGATCCGGCCCTTTTATTAAAATGAGTTTAGCACGATTTCTTGTGGGCAGGATATTTTGATCCAGGTTGGGTTGATTGATTTCATCCCAATAGGATTGCGCCATTTGCAGGATTTCTTCCCGGGAACGGTGACGGAATTGATGAAAATACGAATCTTTGTCTTGAAAGGCTGTTCTTCGTAGGGTTTCAAATCGGTCCAAATACCATTTTTTGATATATTCTACCTTCGCATCTACATAAATAGAGAAATCAAAGAAATCAGAAACCACTAACTCCGGTGCTTCGGCAGTTGGCTTTCTTCCTTGCAAAACATTGATTCCTTCTACGATCACGATATCGGGCTCGACAATCCATTGTTGTTTATCTTTTTGGACGTCATAATATAAATGTGAATAGACCGGGGCGGCCACTTTTGATTTTCCGGATTTGATATCGATTAGAAAGTGGATTAATTTTTTGGTATCGTAACTTTCCGGGAATCCTTTTCGATTCATGATTCCTTTTTCTTCCAGAATCTTATTGGGATAGAGGAATCCGTCGGTGGTCACCAAAGCCACTTTCGGATGCCGTGGCCAAAGTGAGAGAAGATACCGTAATACCCGTGCGGTGGTACTTTTCCCGACGGCCACACTTCCGGCAACTCCGATGATAAAAGGAACTTTTTTAGTACGGGCATGCAAGAATTTGTCGGTGGTATTATACAGTTCTCGGCTCGCATCAACATAGAAGTTTAAAAGTCGAGAAAGGGGAAGGTAAACGGTCTGCACTTCTTCTAAAGTAAGGGGTTCGTTTAGAGCCTTTAATTTATCGAGATCTGTATGGATCAGTTTCGTGATATCCGAATCTTGAAGTTTGGACCATGCATTTCTTTCGATCGTAATATAGGGAGAGAGGTGGGTTCGTATATCTTCCATAATAAGTTGATTCGAAGTGCTGTTTAAGCAGCTACCTATGTATAATTTTAAGGGGTAAAGATTATAATTTTTTGTCAAAAACCGATGTAACTATTGCATTTTAATCGATTCCTTGAATTTTGGCGAGGAAATTAAAGTCACTATGAATTAGAATAAAAAACCACAATCCATAGGGTATGGAATGTGGTTTAAATGGATCGATTTAAAGATTTGTGATCTTTGTAAAAACTCAATCCATGAGCTTCACGAAAACATATCTTTCACTTTTTCAAAAAAAGATTTTTCACTGTTTTCCGGATTTGGCGTAAAATGTTCGTTACCCTGTACCCGTTCAAAGAATTGTTTCTGCTCTTTGGAAAGTGTTTTTGGCGTCCATACATTAACATGTACCAGCAAATCTCCTTTTCCGTAGCCGTTGATACTGGCTATTCCTTTATTTCTTAATCGCAGTGTTTTTCCGCTTTGGACTCCCGCATCTATTTTTATGCGTGCTTTTCCATTTACGGTAGGGATTTCCTTTGAGCATCCCAATACGGCATCCGGCATGCTGATATATAAGTCGTAGTGAAGGTTATCACCATCGCGTTCCAAAAACTGGTGTTCTTTTTCGGTGATGGCCACCAGTAAGTCTCCGGGGATTCCATCGCCCGGGGCTTCATTTCCTTTTCCTGAAACTTTTAGTTGCATGCCGTCAACGACGCCGGCGGGAATTTTGATAGAAACGGTTTGTTCTTTGGTTATCATCCCCTTAGCATCTGCATGCTTCGGTTTTTTATCGATAATTTGCCCTGATCCACCGCAGTTTTGACAGGGAGAAGCGGTTTGCATACGCCCTAAAATCGTATTGCTTACCCGTGTCACTTGCCCCGATCCATGACAGGTCGGACAGGTTTTGTAAGTGGTTCCTTGGGCCCGAGTCTTTCGTTTGATTTTAATTTTCTTTTCGACTCCGTTGGCAATTTCTTCCAGTGTTAAATTCAACCGAACTCGGAGATTACTCCCTTTCATCCGCCGCCGGCCGCCGCCGAAACCACCAAATCCGGAAAAGTTGCCGCCAAATGCACTTCCGAAGATATCTCCAAATTGGCTGAAGATATCGTCCATATTCATATGTTGACCACCACCGAAACCACCGGCTCCTTGGAAGGCTGCATGTCCCATTTGGTCGTAGCGTGCCCTTTTGTCGGGATTACTCAGAATTTCATAGGCCTCTGCCGCTTCTTTAAACTTGGTTTCCGCTTCTCTGTCTCCGGGATTTTTATCGGGGTGATATTGAATTGCTTTTTTCCGATAAGCTCTTTTTATTTCACTCTGGCTGGCACTTTTACTTACGCCTAATATTTTATAATAATCTTCTTTCATAACAACTTTTTCTCCTTTTCACAAAATTGATTAGGCTCCGGTCACTACTTTTGGATACCGGATAATTTTGTCGCCCAAAGTGTACCCTTTTTGGATGACATCTACAATTTTTCCCTTTAATTTCTTTTTCGGTGCCGGAATTTGGGTGACTGCCTCGTGTAAATCGGCGTCAAAGGGATCTCCCTCTTTTACGTGCATAACCTCCAGTCCCTGCCGGCGGAGGGTCTCTTTTAATTTTGTATTAATGAGTTCAATTCCTTCTAAATGATCATCCTGCCCCGCCTTTTTTAATTCTGATAAAGCCCGATCAAAGTCATCCAGTACCGGAAGCATGGCCATAATAACCTCCTGCCCGGCAGTTTTAAACAAATCGATACGCTCTTTAGCGGTTCGCCGTTTAAAATTTTCAAATTCGGCAAAGAGTCGCACATAGCGATCTTTTTCTTTTTTAAGATCTTCTTGGACCTGCTCGATTTCAGAAATTTCTTTACGTTCCTCCTGTGCAGCAGATTCTTTTTCTGCCTTTTCGGTATCTTCTACCGGGTTTTGAACCTGCTCCTGATCCAAAATTTCTTCTTCCGTTTCTGTACGTTTTTTATTCTTGCTCATGATCTTTTTTTCTATTTTACCAATTCGTTTATGTCAATAAATTTGCCAATTCCCTTAAAGTGTCAAAATGTCATTAAATATTGTATCGTCCCGGGAGTTATGACAGAGAAATCAAGTTGGGAAGATGTAAATGTAACGGACACAAAACCTTGATTCCTTGATAAATGAGCTATTGCGCTCCCGTCCCCTCGAAAAAAACGATAAATGCCTCCCAAAAAAGGGTAGAGACAGCTACTCATTGAATGTACCCCCCGATTCTGATTGTAAAGTATTTACATGAGTCTCGTTGATCCAAAAGCGATATAATGTGTTAAAATTCGATTGGCTGCGGAACACAAAAAATAAGTTTTTATGAATGTAGGCCGAATCCTTGAGGTTTGATTTGTACATAGAAGAGATTGCTTATATTTGAAGAATCTCTTAAACTCTTAAATTACGAATATGAAACTTTTAGAAGGAAAAAATGCAATTGTCACCGGGGGCAGCCGGGGAATCGGAAAACGAATTGTTGAGGTTTTTGCCGAACACGGTGCCAACGTGGCATTTACATATAATTCATCGACAGAAGCAGCAAAGAAGATTGAAGAGGAACTGGCCGATACCGGTGTCAAAGTGAAGGCTTATCAAAGCAATGCAGCTCATTTTGATGAAGCACAAGACTTGGTTAAAGCCGTTTTAGAAGAGTTTTCCAGTATTGATATCTTGGTGAATAATGCGGGAATTACACGGGATAATCTTTTGATGCGAATGAAGGAGGAAGATTTTGATAAGGTTATAGAAGTGAACTTGAAGTCTGTTTTTAATATGACCAAGGCAACGCAACGCACGTTTTTAAAGCAACGCCATGGCAGTATTATTAATATGTCGTCGGTAGTGGGCATAAAAGGAAATGCGGGACAAAGTAATTATGCGGCTTCTAAAGCCGGCATTATCGGGTTTTCCAAGTCGATCGCACTGGAATTAGGATCTCGTAATATTCGTACGAATGTAATCGCTCCCGGATTTATCGAAACAGAAATGACTGCAAAATTGGATGAAAAAACCGTTCAGGGATGGCGTGATGCAATTCCGTTGAAGCGTGGTGGAACACCTCAGGATATTGCGGATACCTGTGTTTTCTTGGGAAGTGATTTAAGTTGTTATATTACCGGCCAGGTAATACAGGTTAATGGCGGTATGTTAATCTGATATTCAAATAGATAGAAATAAAAAGGAACTGATCTGATTGTGTTTATGGGATTTCTTCTTTTTTGCTTCCTTCAACAGACGGGTTAAAGGGATTTTCTAAATTTCCTTTTTCTCAGAAGAGTAAAAAGAAACCCTGAAATCACAAGAAAAACCAGGGGAAGAAGCAGATTGATAATTTGCCATTTTAGCTTTTGATTTTCTATTTTTTGGGAGTCGAGAAAAGCGATATTTACTTTTTTTGTTCGTATATCAAGAATCCCGCTATCATCCAGCATATAGTTTACTGTATTGAGTAGAAACGCTAAGTTGCCATAGCTTTTTCCGGTTTTCGGATTGTATTCCAAGCTTGTCGGTTGTCCTTTTTCTACTTCATTTTTGATAATATCTCCGTCGGAGATAACCACCATTTTGGTCGGTTTACTTTCATCTTTGGGGTGGGACAGCTCAAAAGGTTTGACTCGATTTTTATATACGGAGGTAAATTTTCCTTCGAGAAGGACGGCGAGATTCTGCTCTTTTTGCATGTAGGTGTTAAAATCGGGTTTTTTCCCGATAATGTCCCGAATATGAATTTCTCTTGGGGTTCCTTCTACCCGGGTAGCAATGGAGCTTTGCAAGAGAATGGTCTTTTGAACTCCGTTTTTTAACGTGTCCATGGGGCTTGCAAAATCGAATCGTACCGGAGCAATATTATTCACAATAGGGTGATTGATGGTCGGAGTGACTAAAGGCGCGTAGAACCAAGGATAGGATTCAAACTGTGTTTGTTTTCCCTTGCCGGAAGCCAGAATGATGTTGTCGGCTCGTAAATCGTTCACTAAGGAAGGTAGAATACGAACTCCGTATTTAAAAAAGAAATCCGATAAATTCAGGTTGACGGGGTAGGCCAGCATAGTGCCTCGATTCTCTTTAAACAAGCTGTCCTTCTCGGCGTGAACGGCGTCGATCAGCCAGAGGGATTGCCCTCCGTTCATCAGGTATTGATCGAAGATGTATTTTTCGTTTTCCGAAAAAGCTTGTGTCGGTTTGGCCTCGACAATGAGATCATAGTCTTCGAGATCCCGTAAGGTTTTTTGGGGATTATCCCGAGCTCCTTTAAGGCTAAACGGAGCGGTGTAATAATAACTTCCTACCGCTTGTAGGAAGCTGGCGATATTGATATCCGGGAGCTCTCCGTGACTCCTTAGAATGGCTATTTTCTTTTGTTTCTTTGTCGTTAGTTTTTTTATACCATCGGCAAACGCATATTCCAGATTCTGAACTGCATGTGTAACCAGTTCTTCCTCATTGTCTTCAGGGTTCATTTTTAAAAGCGGGATATGGACGCTTTTCTTTCCTTTATGGGCAACGGCCCAAGGGAAAATAAGACTTTGGCTGTCCTTTCCGTTTTTTTTGACATGGAGTCGTTGGGGCGGCATTCCGGCCTCAAAGAAGCCACGTCCCACCGCTTCCGGGTCGGCTTCGTTTTCATCAAGAGGATTATAGAACTTAAATTTTATTTTTCGATTTTGTGCGTTGAATTCCTCTAAGAGATAACGGGTTTCATTGTGTAACCGCTTAAAATTTGAAGGGAAATCACCTTTTAAGAAAACACTGATATAAATGGGGGCATCAATATTATTGATAATTTCTTTAGTGGGTTGAGATAGGGTATATTGCTTGTTTTGGGTGAGGTCAAAGCGCTCAAAGAGAGAGGCCGCCAGGAGGTTGAGCAGGATCGTTCCGAGCAGGATAAAGAGATAAGGTTTGAGATGTCGAAATGAAAATTTCATTTTCTTGAAAGACTCAGATTAAAATGGGTAAAACTTAAAAAGAGAAGCATAAGGCTGAAGAAATAAATCAAATCCCGGGTGTCTAAAACTCCTCGGCTGATACTTTGATAATGGAAATCGATTCCCAGGTACTCCCAAGCATAGATTTCGGATCCCAAGAGGTTGAAATGGCTGAGACCTTCAAAAGCGTAAAAGGAAAGGAAGCACAGCAAGGAACCAATGATAAAGGCTACAATTTGATTTTGTGTGAGTGCCGAGGAGAAAATTCCAATGGCCGTGAATATGCCGATGAGAAAGATCAATCCCAGATACGAACCTAAAATCCGGCCGATGTCGATCAGGCTGTTCTCTTGGCGTAGTTGAAAGATCGTAAATACGTACAACAAGGTTGGGAGAACGGCCAGTAAGCTCACGGTGAGATTTCCCAAAAACTTTCCTAAAAGTAACTGCGTGTCGGTAATGGGGCGCGTCATCAGGAGTTCAATAGTGCCTTCTTTCCGTTCTTCCGAAAAGCTTCGCATCGTAACAGCGGGAATCAGGAAGATAAAAATCCAGGGAGCCAACTTAAAAAATCCGGAGAGGTTGGCAAACCCATAGTTTAATATATTAAAAGGGCTTTCAAAGACCCATAAAAACAATCCGTTTAAGATGAGGAACACGGCAATGACCAGATACCCGATGGTTCCGGAAAAAAAAGAATTAATTTCTTTTATAAAAATAGCACGCATGTTAAAAATTGAGCTTATTGAAAACTGATACTAATGGTGTCGCTAACCCGTAATCCCAACAATGAAGAGGCACTTCCTACAGTCTTGGGATTGCTCTTGTAAATGGAGATTTCCAAGTAATCGGAGGAGTTAAAAAGAGCCAGTCGTTTTCCTTCTTCTTCTCGTTTTTCCCGAGGAAGGTCGTAATGAATGGCATCACTGTAATTCCGATAGATCTGATTAAACTCAAATCCACGGGCGGAGATGGTAAAATCACGCGTTTTGCCAACTTCCTTAAAGACTTTTTTAGAGATGTTGGAAATGGCATTTCCATAGTTGTCAATATAGATAATGGCCCCAATAATTTCATTGTTATTTTTGATGACGGGTTCTATATTTCTTAGGGTTTTAAAAGTCGAAATCGACTTTCCTATAACTTCTAATTTTCCGCCACGTGCAATGTGTGTGGCCACTTGAACAAAAATATCCAGGACCGGAAAATTGGTAATAACCTTGTCGTGGATATTGATTTCTACGCTTTGCTCGGGTACAATTTCGTTGGTGAGTAAAGAGATAATGCCATTATTGGCACAGATAAAATAATGGCCATCCAGTTTTACCGCGATATGCTGATTTTCGGGAGTTAATTCAGAATCCACACCCAGAATATGAATACTGCCTTTGGGAAAGGCATAATAGGCATTTTTAATGATATATGCCGCCTCGGCGATATGAAAAGGTGATATTTCATGAGAGATATCAACCACCATAATCCCTTTTAATTCACTATAAATAGCTCCCTTGACAGCGGCGACAGAGGCATCTTTTAATCCAAAATCAGTGGTCAACGTGATGATGGGAGCAGTGGGCATAGAGCAATTTTTTTAAGATTAATCAATAAAAAATTGATTAGTTTTGTTGTATTGAAGGTAAAACCTTTCGATTAGCTTTTAAATGATGTCTCTTCTTTGATAGGGTCAAAACTTTAAAATTAGTCGATGCGAATTTAAATAATATTGAACAATAAAAATGACTGCTTTTGAACGAAATCTCACTTGAACTCTCTCATATCAATCCACGGGATTTTTTTGGACACCAGAATACAACTGTCGAATTGTTGAAGAAATATTTTCCAAAACTCAAGATTGTGGCGCGTGGAAATCAAATAAAGGCTTTTGGCGATGACGAGGTCCTGATCGAATTTGAAAAGAATTTTCAGGAATTGGTTAAACATTTTGAAAAATATAATCGTTTAGACGAGAATAATATTGAACGAATTTTGAGTAGTGAAGATAAGGAAGAATATCAAACTTCAAAGAAAAGTGGCGAAGTTTTAGTCCATGGCGATCGCGGCAGGTTGATTCGGGCTAAAACGGCAAACCAGCGAAAACTGGTCGAGCTGTGCCGTAAAAACGATATGGTTTTTGCGGTGGGTCCGGCAGGTACCGGAAAGACCTATACCGGGGTGGCTTTGGCCGTTAAGGCCCTGAAAGAAAAAGAGGTGCGTCGTATTATTTTAACGCGACCGGCGGTAGAAGCAGGAGAGAATCTCGGTTTTTTACCGGGAGATATGCGGGAGAAACTGGATCCTTATATGCAGCCTTTGTATGATGCTTTGCGGGATATGATCCCGCCTGAACGCTTGGAAGATTATATTGAACGAGGAATTATCCAGATTGCTCCTTTGGCGTTTATGCGGGGGCGTACATTGGATCATGCTTTTGTGATTTTGGATGAGGCCCAAAACACCACGCATTCCCAAATGAAGATGTTTTTGACCCGAATGGGAAAGAACGCCAAATTTATTATTACCGGAGACCCCGGACAAATTGATTTACCCCGACGAAAAGTATCCGGATTAAAAGAAACGCTTCTCCTTTTAAAAGATGTGAAAGGGATTGGTTTTGTGTATCTGGATGATAAAGATGTGATTCGGCATCGATTGGTCAAGAAAATTATCGCAGCCTATAAAAAATTGGAGAATACAGATTGAGGCAGAGTTCAGGTTTTGACAACGAGGGAAATAAATAACGTTACAATCGAAAAAGGAAAGATCTTTTGATTCTTCCTTACAATCTAAAAATCACCTCCTTGTAATTTTCGGGTTCTGCTATAATTTGATTCCATTTTGCTTTCCACTTGCCGGGATTTGGGCTTACATGTGAATTATTTATTAAATTAGGGCGGTCGATTGTAGTGAATTAATCTTGAAATGATGGCAAAAACCTGTTTGGAATGTGGAGAAATGCTGAGAGGACGATCCGATAAAAAATTTTGTGACGATGCCTGTCGGAATGCCTATAACAATCGACAGAATCGAGATCAAAATAACATGATGCGCAATGTTCATAATTTGCTTCGGAGAAATTATCGCATTCTCAAAAAATTAAACCCTACCGGAAAGACTACGGTGCTGAAAAATCAACTTCTTCGGGAGGATTTTCAGTTTGATTTTGTGACAAACTTGTACACCACTAAGAAGGGGACAACGTATTTTTTTATTTATGATCTGGGGTACCTTCCTTTGGATAACGGGGAGAAATACCTTTTAGTGAAAAGAGAATTATAAATTTGGCCGCATAATGAGGAGATTCTTACTTCAGTTCACCCTTTTACTGGCATTGATTTTTATATTCTTCCTGAGTTTTACCAGCATTATGCCGGTGGTCAAGCTTTCTTCCCAAAGATCTTCTACTAAGTTTTCGACCTATCGCGCCCTTCAACAGGTTAAAGAAATATCCCGAGCACCCCACTACGCGGGATCTGAGAATCATAGCCGGGTACGAAATTATATCGTTAATCAACTACAGGATTTGGGACTTTGGGTGCATACCCAAACCGGAGAAGTGCTTAATAATGCCAATATCTTGACCCGGGCTGAGAATATTGTTACTCGAATCCCCGGGACGGCTCCCCGACCAAATGGCGATTTATTACTTTTAGGACATTATGACAGTGAACCTCATTCCTCCTATGGAGCCAGTGATGATGGAGTGGCGGTAGCAGCAATTTTAGAGGCCTTGCGGGCTCTTCGGGAAAAAGGCATGGAACCTAAAAATAATATTGTTATCGTCCTGACCGATGCCGAAGAGATTGGTTTGTTGGGGGCGCAACTTTTTGCAGAAGAGCATCCTTTAGTGAAAAATATTGGACTGGTCTTAAATTTTGAGGCCCGAGGAACTTCCGGACCCTCTAATACGATACTCGAGACCAATTATGGAAACGCAAAACTCATCCGGGCTTTTGCAAAAGCCCGGCCGCGTTTTCCGATGGCTTCTTCCCTGATGTATGAGGTCTATAAAAATATGCCCAATGACACTGATGCAACGGTTTTTCGGGAGGAGTTAAACATCCCCGGTTTCTTTTTTGCCTTTATTGACGGGCATTATAATTACCATACCGCCAATGATAATTATGCACATGTCGATCGAAACTCATTGGCGCATCAAGGAGCTTATCTGATGGATTTACTGCCTTATTTTGGAAATGCCGATCTCGCCGACTTTGAAACGGATGCTAATCAAGTATATTTTAATTTCCCTTTTTTTAAGTTTATACATTATAATTATTCCTGGATCTTTCCGTTGGTGGTGCTTTCTTGGCTTCTTTTTATTGGGATTTTGATCGGGGGATATCGAAAGCGTAAACTGGAACGAAGCGGGATTATTCGGGGCGGGTTTGCCTTTTTTATAAGCCTTGTATTTGCTGGTCTTTTGGGAATATTGGGCTGGAAAATGGTGCTCCGATTCTACCCTCAATATGAAGAAATTCAACAAGGATTTCCCTATAATGGGCATTATTATATTGTTGCTTTTGCCTTGCTGTTGTTAGCCGTGATTTTGGGATTGTATAATGCTCTTTGTAGGCAGAAAAAGGCCGCTGATGTTCTGGTCGTTCCCACGTTGATCTGGTTAGTGATAAATACTGCATTGGCCATCTTTTTTAAGGGGGCTTCTTATTTTATTTTCCCGACTTTATTCTTGGTACTGGCATTGGCCTCCCTGTTGTGGAAAGAAAGATTTCCCAAGATTATATTGTTGTTACTGGTGATCCCGGCCATATTTATTTTTGCTCCGCTGTTGGTCTATGTTCCCGTGGCCTTGGGAATGAAGGCTCTTTTTGCGGGACTCGTGCTAATGGTTTTAGTGTATGGGCTCTTGCTTCCGGTTCTGACGCTGTTTTTTCGGTCCCGATGGCCGGCTTATCTTTTTGGATTAGGGGGTATTGTGTTTTTGTTTATGGCTCATTCACGATCGTCATTTTCTGCCGACCGACCAAGGCCTGATAGTCTGGTTTATATTTTAAATAAGGAAACAAAAACCGCCATATGGAAGAGTTATGATAAAACGTTGGATAACTGGACTCGTCAGAAGATTGATGCTACCATAGAAAGGAAGCCCAGCCCGGCGATTATGCCCAGTAAATACGGATCCGGATTTCTTTATGAACAAAAGGCACCGGTTTGGGATATTCCGGGGGCGGCCATTCAAATGCATCAAAAATCATCAGATTCCGGCTATACGGCTTTTCAGTTGAAGATTTTTCCAAAACGCAGAATGGATCGAATGGTGCTGTTTTCTTTAGATCAGGAAATGGAATATAAAGATTTGAAATTTAATGGGTTACCGTCTAAGGATAGCGGAATGCAACACGCTGCAATGTATAAATCATCCCAGCAGGATAAAAAGCGATTATTGACCTACTATTTAGTCGATCAGGATACTTTACGAGTAGATTTTAGTATTCCATCAGGCCGGTTTCCCAAGCTGGAACTCTATGGGGCAAGCTATGATTTGTTGGAGAATCCTTGGTTTCAGATAAAACCGAGAGAAGCGGATAAGATTCCGCGGCCATTTACTTTAAATGATGCGATCATTACCCGACAAATTATCGATCTGAAATAGGAAGACTTCTCTCCTTCTGGGGTTTTAAAGCCCGAGCCCCGGAATATTGGGTAGCCCTTCGCGCGCTACTTTGGCCAGTTCTTCCTCATTCATTTTAGAGGCTTTTTGGATCGCTTTATTGATGGTGAGTATCAAGTAATCTTCCAATTGTTCTTTGTCTTCTAAAAGCTCGTCATCAATGTGGAGGTCTTGGAGTTCGCGGTTGGCCGTAATACTCACTTTTAGCAGTCCGTCATTGGATTTTTCCTGTAATAACACCGTATCCAGTCGTTTTTTGGTTTCTTCAACTTTGGCCTGAGTTTCCTGTAGTTTGCCCATCATTCCCATTAAATCCATAATCTTGAGTTATTAAAATGTTTCTTCAATGCGATAATAGTCAATTTGTGATATTCAGATAGAATTTAACTTTAAGTTGTATATCGTGATGATGGAAGAGGAATATTTATAAGTGAGGTCATTTAAACTTTCAAAAATGGGCTGCAAAATGATCTTATTGCCCCAGACTTAGTCTTTTTTTCGATCGTAGCTATGGCTATGTTCTACAAAAAAGCTGTCATCCGGAATAATAATCTCTATTTTTCACTTCAATCCCAAAAGTTTAAACCACCTCAGCGTAATTTTCTTGGAGTAAAGTATCTTTGCAGGAATAAAAAACCATTTGCTTGAAAACAAAACAACTCCCTCCGAAAGCCAAAAAGGTACACAAAACACTGACCATCCACGGCGATCAACGAGAAGATCCGTATTACTGGATGAACCAACGGGAAGATCCTGAAGTCTTGGCTTATTTGAAGGCCGAAAATGACTATTATCGGGAAATGACAGCCCATACCCGAGATCTTCAAGAGAAGCTGTTTGAGGAAATGAAAGGGCGCATCAAACTGGATGATGAATCTGCGCCTTATCAATTGAATGGGTATTGGTACTACGTGCGTTATACTGCGAGCGGTAGTTACCCCCTGTACTGTCGTAAAAAGGGAAGTTTGGAGGCTGCAGAAGAAATGATGTTCAACGCTGATGAAATGGCGAGGAAACATGACTTTTTTGCGATGGGGGGAATCAATATCAGTCCGGATAATCAATGGGCCGCTTATGGGGTGGATACGGTTTCCCGGCGGAATTATACCCTTCGGGTTAAGGATTTAAATACGGAAGAAATCGGGCCGGATACGATCGAGAATACTACCGGACGGGTAGCTTGGGCGAACGACAGCCAAACATTTTTCTATGTCAAACGCGATGCGCAGACGCTACGGCCTTTCCGGGTTTATAAGCATATTTTAGGACAGGATCCGACACGGGACGATTTGGTTTTTGAGGAAAAAGATGAACGTTTCAGTGTCGGTGTTTATCGCTCAAAGTCTAAGCAATATATTGTCCTTTCTACCGGAAGCACTAATAGTGATGAATATTGGCTCATGCATGCAGACGATCCGGATTCGGATTTTAAGTGTTTTCAGAAAAGAGAATCACGATTGGAATATGACATTTTGCACTTTGAAGATCACTTTTACATATTGACCAATAAAGATAAGGCCACCAATTTTAAACTGATGAAGACTTCTGTAGAGAAGACGGAAAAGGAGAATTGGGAAGCAGTGATTCCACATCGTAAAAATGTATTACTGGAAGATGCCAATATTTTTGAAGCGTATTTGGTCTTGTCGGAACGGGTGACCGGATTGAGCAAAATCCGTATTCTCCGTTGGGACGGTGCAGAGGATTATTATTTGCCTTTTGAGAGTCAGACCTACACGGCCGGAATTGGTCATAATCCGGAGTTTGATACCTCAGTTTTACGATATGGCTTTAACGGAATGGCTGCCCCGGGTCAGGTTATTGATTACGATATGAAAACTCATGAAAGTACGGTGATGAAGGAGCAAGAAGTCCCGGACCCCAATTTTGACAAGAAAAATTATTATTCCGAGAGGGTATGGGCCAAAGCACCCGACGGAAAACGAATTCCCATTTCTTTGGTCTATAAAAAAGGAATCCTATTAGATGGAAATAATCCCTTATTGCTGTACGGCTATGGGAGTTATGGAATTACCATCGATCCCACTTTTTCCACTACACGATTAAGTCTGTTGGATCGCGGTTTTATCTATGCGATTGCCCATGTTCGAGGGGGCGAATATCTGGGACGAAAATGGTATGAAAACGGACGATTACGAGATAAGATGAACACGTTTACCGATTTTATTGCCTGTAGTCAATATCTCATTCAACAAAAATATACCTCTCCGGCTCATTTATATGCCATGGGGGGCTCTGCCGGTGGCATGCTGATGGGAGGAATAATCAACCGGGCACCCGAATTGTATAACGGGGTGGTGGCTGCGGTTCCCTTTGTCGATGTCTTGACGACCATGTTGGACGATACCCTGCCGCTGACCGTAGGGGAGTATGAAGAATGGGGAAACCCCAACAGGGAAGAAGCCTATAAAACCATGAAGGCTTATTCTCCTTATGACCACGTCAAAGCACAAAAGTACCCGAATATTCTGGTTACCACGGGATATCACGATTCTCAGGTGCAATATTGGGAACCCACAAAATGGGTGGCTAAATTACGAGATTTAAAAACCGATCGAAATAAGCTTTTGTTCCATATTAATATGGAGGCCGGTCATGGTGGTGCGTCGGGTCGCTTTGAAACCTTAAAAGAGGTGGCTGAAGAGTATGCCTTTTTATTGGATTTAGAAGGGTGGAAAGAATAAAAAATAAAAATACTGTGGGATTTTAGATTTGTTTACAGTGATAATCGTGGCCTCCTTTACACTCAAAAACCGGCGTTCTCTGCCACCCCATTCTGAAGTGCTAATTCAGCAGTATCCATATCCGATGATAATGTGGTGTCTAAATGGGAGATTCAGTCCTTTAGTCTGCTTACTACATGAATTTAATTTTGAGGAGATTCAAGGCGTCAAAATCCGTAGGAATAGCGGACTATTTTAAGGATTTTGCAACGTGGAGGTTTCCCAAATTAAATCAAAATTCACATCCATGCTAAAAATCGTATTTTTTCATTCTTCTTTATTGTAATAAACTTATAATGAGTGATTTAAGTATGAATACGCTTTTTAAATTTATGATCCCGTATGATTATCGGGAGGTGAATGATCTTATCTAACTACTTGCATAAATTACTGATAATTCGTTGGTTGTGATTTTTGAAGATCAGGTATAATTTGAATGGGTACTCTCCTAAAAATGGTATCTCGAACGCAGTGAGAGATCTTAATCCATGAACCGGAAAAAGATTCCTCCTTCGTCGAAATGAACAAATCACTCCGAAAAAAAATAATGAGAAGGCTGCTTTCAGGCGGGGATCACACTCCTCATTATATTCATAGCTTTCACAGTTGTCCTACTGAAGTTTCGGAGACGTTCTAATGGATCATATTCAACAGGGTTTATTGGAGTC
>CAZBXQ010000072.1:0-15652 GCA_964495935.1 uncultured Flavobacteriaceae bacterium | reverse complement strand
TAATGTGTCAAAGTAGAACTAAATATTGTTTTATAATTAGCTCTATTAATAAAAAAATGTGACCTACTACTTTCATATCCTCTGAGATTTCATCACAAATTCGACGGGCTTTTTTAATGATCTTTAAATTTGCCCTTTTTATATATAACTGATTTCCAATCGTCAAAAAAGAAGAATAATTTTTAAACCCTTTTTTATTCGCCAACATTCTAATGGTTTTAGAGGAAATACAGAAACTTAGATTTTCATGAAAATATGATTCATTAAATTCCAAAATCTCCTCTTTCATTCGATTACTAAAAATAAGATCATATTTTTTGGGGTAATATGTTTTTCCACTTCTATATTTAAAAGAGCAGGAATCTCCAAGCACAACAACAAATACATGATTTTGACCTTTCCCTTTTGTTATATGAGTATATTTTTTTTGACAAGTGGATTTATAATAAAACATATTGACATTCGGCGTGATTTGTCTGCTCAACTTATAGTCCGGTTTTACCTTTTCTCTTTTCTTAGATTCAGGTGACAATGGCTTGGTAACTGAAAATTCCTTTTTCTCTCTCATAACTTTTTTTATTTTTTTTGTATCCATAGATGTAACGGAGATGTCAAAATGCTAATTATGAATCATTAATATTCTTGCTCTTTCTTCCTTATAATTCAAAAATATGCTTCATAAAATCGGAAAACTTTCAACCCTTCTATATCTGTTAATTTTTTATGCAATTGATGATCAAATCGAGTATAAAGTTGCATTATAATTTATAAAATGATGATAATTATATAATAATAAGATCTATATATCCAAAAATCAGTTATCAATATAAATGAATTGGATATAATAAAAATTTTCAATCTAAGTAGTCCAGAATTCTATAAATTGAATTTATACTCTTTTAGAACGAGCTTATTATGGCTTTTGTTATAAACTAAGTAAATGCTTATAGCTCGAGGGCGAACAATTATATTTTTCTTTAAATATTCTTGAAAAATAACTCCTACTGGATAAACCTATACTATACACAATTTCGGATATATTCCGTTCCGTTTTTCGTAAAAGCCGTTCCGCTTTTTGAAGGCGCATTTCTTTTATATATAAACCAACGGTCATCTTGTATTCTTCTTTAAAACCTAATTGCAGACGGGGAATACTTACTCCGGTTTCTTCAGATATACCGGACACTGAATAGGGGCACTCCGGGTTCTCTTTAATATTTGCCGAAATTGCATGTATAGCATTTATTTCCCACTCCATCAAGGAAGACTTTTGAGTAGTCTTCATATTCATCTCCTGCAAATATTGCCGAATTATTAAATTGATCAATACATAGGCATGGCCCAGAACTTCCATTGCTCCAATTTGGCCATCCATTTTATTCATTTTATGGAGTCTTTCCAGAACCTCTAAATTAGCCCTCATGTGAATAAACTTCTCATCCGTTTTTAAAAAGTTCGAATAATCAGTAACAACACAATTGGTAATCAACTCTTCCAAAAAATCCTTTTTAACTCGAATGGCTATGAATTCAAATTGTTTATTTCTTTTTACATGTATATTTAAATTGCAAGAAATATTACGGAGAATAAAAAGATCATTTTTTTGCGCAATACGGGATTTACCTTTACTTATAGAAAAAGAAAACTCTTCTTTCAAATTAATTACAAAAGAATAAGAACATTTTTTTTGTTGCCTTAGCACCCGAGTGCCATCCTTACTGCTTTTAAAATAAAAATATAACAAATCTACACCAGGTGAAATATTAAACAATCTCACCTTATTTGACCCGTGATTATTTAGAATCTCGTACTGGGAGATCAAATCTTTTTTGTTTTCGACAAGGGCAGAAACTTTTTGTGGAATCATAATATAAGTTTTAAGGTTGTATATATGTTTTTATCTTTTAAAATCGTAATTACTATACTCCAACCTAACCTATAACCAATTTCTGTTTCCGATCAGAAAAATCTAATATAGAAGATAAACTCCTGGGTATAAAATATTTAATTAATCGAATAAATTAATTGATTAATCCATTTACAAAAATAATTTATATATTATTTAGGATAATAACTTCAAAATATCTTATTTCAACACGGTTTTTTTATCGATATGAAAAAATACCGTGAAAGCCTTCTTTTTTTGTACTGATTAATTGACAGTGCTGTTTATAAAAAGTAGAGTACCTCGCTATTTTAAGCATAATTACCCATACCTCGGAGTCAAGTATTTTTGTTAAAATAGGTAACTACTTTGGTGGAGGTCTTACTACTTATAATAGCCTCCTATTTTCCACATCCACCCTAAAAAAATATATAAGCGTACATCGTTGTTTCAGTAGGCAATAGATATAGAGGTCATTTAAACTTTTGAGATTGAAGCGAAAAATAGAGATTATTGTTACAGATAACGGCTTTTTTGCAGAGCATAGCCATAGCTACGGTCGAAATAAATGTGGAACAATAAGATCATTTAACAGCCAATTTTTGAAAGTATGAATGACCTCTATATCCCATCCTGAATTTACCGCAAAAGGGGTGGCCTCTCTTACCTCTCCCGAATACCATGACAAATAGCTGATTTCATTAATGGGCACCACCAAAGATCCTTCGAGTGTTGCCAGTGAAAACGGCAAAAGGCTTCTGCAAAAGCCTTAGATCTATTGCAAAAATGAGGGTGCGTGAGCTTTAAGAGCAAAGCCTGGTACTTATTGAGAGAAGGAATACGGATCCATCGGTTCAAACTGGTATTTTATTCAACACTGAAACCTGTGATCGACATAGGAGAAATACAAATAAGCTTCCCTGAAATATCGGATGACACAAGTATTATCTGCTATTTAGGCTTCTAAACCTCTTTAGTATTTTTCTTTATGCTCACGATGCTTATTATCGGCAGGGCTATTGTTTTCGATTCATTCAGCTTAAAAACAGGCCGCATCTCTACGGGCCATTCATCCAATCGTTGATAAGAGTCTTATATTACTAATAACCCAAATAAATGAACCTCATCAAGATAAGTTTTACACCAGAAAGATTACTCAGCATATACAATCATGGTTTTAAAAAACCTAAAAAACACAGGCTCCATTCACTGTGTTTTTTAGATCTTTTTCTATTCATTATTACAATGAATTTAACCATTCATTTACTTCCTCTCGAGATTGACCTGTTTTCTTTTGCAGCCTGCCGAGTAGTTCTTCTTCTCTGCCTTCTTCATATATCAAATCGTCATCGGTAAGATTCCCATAAGACTTTTTGACTTTTCCTTTAATTTCTTTCCAGCGGCCTTTCCATTTTTGATTGTTCATAATGATAGTTTTTAAAGTTAAAAAATTGACCATAGAATATGATCTGTTATTTTGTCTAATGTTTTCGTATGTTATACGATTACATTTTAATTTGTTTAATAAGGCACAGAAGGCGTCGATGACTATGTATATAATGAGCACCTTCACCTTCTTGTACCTTTCTCCGCTGAGCATCTATATGCAATGAGCGAAACATATAGCATTTCTCATCATAGATTGGTCCAATGATCTATTTACCGGAGTTATTAAACATTATCTTACCCCAAAACTACCGGAAGAAAAGGTTTTCGATTGATGCAATTAATTTTTTGAGTTGTCCAAAGAGTAACCTTTTTAGTATTCGTCGGTGGGTATGAGAACATCATAGAGAGATGCAGTTTTCTTCAATATAAAATGAAGTTCACAAAAACATAATGAACTCGGGGATAACAATGGTAATCAATATGACCACTTCTCAGGAGTTAAGACGCAATAGACAAGGCCAATAAAGAAATCGTCCCAGCTTCAAAAACATCAAAAAGTTTTAAAAAAATCGAAAAAGAATAGGAAATACTATGAGGTCATTTAGACTTTTAGGATTGAAGCGAAAAATAGATATTTTGCAGCTAATTATAATAAGTTTAAATGACCTCTATATCTGATTCCATGAAGCTATTGAGGACCGCGACAAAAAGGTACGAGCTCGGAAAATCAAGTGCAATATCGAAAAAGGAGTAGGAGAACTCCGGCAAAAGCTCAATAACAACAATCCTAAAGACTAAGGCTATACAAATTGAGCACTGGTCCTTAATATGATTGTTTGCAGTACGATTCGATATAATGAAATAAAAAGTAGCCCTCTTAAATCTTATGATGGAATTTAAGAGGGTTACTCCTTATAAAGATATTTTATAGACGACGATAAAACGTTCTTCTCAGTCTCGCTGAACACCACTACCGGGCTGTATGCAAGAAGGGGTATCACTGGCAGGGAAACTTTCCTTCAGTTCTCTATTTAGTTTATCATCTCTCTTCTTTTTTTGATCTGCCTTTTTTCTCGCGCTTTTCTTTTCGCATCATCCAGACGATCCTCTTCTTTGGCTAAATTCTTATTTTGCTTTAAATTTTTCATGATATGGGGTTTTAAAAAAATATAATACTCTACAATTTTCTCCTAAATCGATTACTTCATAGTGGCATATTCCTGATTGTAAAAACATAGAACCTCTATTTTATCCTCAAATGGAGAAATTAGCTTGCGATTATAGTATCAAAAAGACAACCTAATTTTCTTATAACCGCAATCAATCGTCATCACAATTTACAAATAATATGGGACTCATTTTTCCGATTTTATACCAGAACAACCATCTTCTACCTCCACTACTACTTCTTCTGATGGATTAATTTTGTTATTCCTTGGCTGTAGAAAGCATGCATTATTCCGCTTCCAATTTTTTGACCATTTATCCGAGGATTCCCTATTTAAAAGTGATCCTATCCAATCTAACCTATCAGTTTTCTTTTCAAAAAAACGCTTTAAATCAATTAAAATTTGAAAAACTGGCAACACATCTCAAAGCGACCTCCTTCTTGGGCCCTTCCAATACTACTAAGGAAATATTTTTTCGAATCAAAACCTACCATCTATAACTTCTAATTTGGTCATTCAAACGCTAAGATCAGATGGTTCCAAATGCAAAAAAACAAACCGTTTTAATCACCGGAGGTTCCGGCGGATTGGGTTTGGCCATAGCCAAAAAGTTACATTCTTCTGCCTATGCTGTGACCCTGACTGATCTTATAAAACCGAATTCTTCTCTTCCCTTTTTCCAATGTGATATACGAAACGCCCGGCAAATACAACAGCTCTATTCTTGGACGATGGAACACTTGGGAGTACCCAATATCCTGATTATAGCAGCAGGAGTCGGCATAAAAGAAAAGCTTTCCGAAGGAGATCCCGAAAAATGGCAGCAGGTATTTGATGTCAATGTCGTAGGAGCCTTACGCTGCATTCGGGCCTTTTTGCCCCAAATGTTGACCCAGCAACATGCTCATGTGATTTTCATTTCCTCTGTAGCCGCCTTTCAGCCGTTCCCGTACGGTGGTGTTTATAGTGCTTCAAAAACAGCTTTAGAGATTATTGCGGAGACCTTACGATTGGAAACACCCCTCCATCTTGCGGTCACCACCCTTGCCCTTGGAGCAGTCCATACCCCCTTTTTCAAAAATCAGTTAGCCGGAAGCAATGTAAAGGATGAAGAGAACCCAATGCTTTCTCCGGATAAAATAGCCGATGAGATCCTGCATTGTATAGAAAATTCCAAGTATGGTCGGATAAATAAAATTACCATTCGCCCTGATCAACAATATTTTTAAAACCAGCAAAATAACCAACCTATGAAAAAACGAATCTTAATTACCGGAGGAGCCGGTTTTATCGGATCCCACCTTGCTGATTGCTTAATCCAGCAAGGTTATACCGTTCGAATCTTAGACAACCTGAGCGAACAAGTTCATGGCGAAAATGCTGAAATACCGGATTATCTGCATCCCGAAGCCCATTTCATCAAAGGAGATGTGCGAGACCATGAAGCCGTCTCCAGAGCACTTCAAGATATTGATGCGGTATTTCACTTAGCCGGAAAAGTCGGCGTTGGGCAAAGCATGTATCAGATAGAAGAATACACGCAAGTCAACAATGTGGGAACGGCTGTTTTACTGGAAGAAATCATTAAAAACCCCATCCAAAAATTAATTGTTGCCTCCAGCATGAGCATCTACGGTGAAGGGTTGTATCAACGCGTCAATGGAACATCCGAGATGCAAGGCGAGCGCACCTTAGAGGATCTTAAAAATGGAGAATGGGAGCTCTCGCACAACGGAGAGCCTTTACGGCCGGTTCCTACTCCGGAGTGGAAGACGCCCAATCTCTCTTCAATTTATGCGCTGTCCAAATACGATCAAGAAAAGTTATGCCTTATCACCGGTAGGGCGTATCATATTCCCACAGTGGCATTACGCTTTTTTAATGTGTATGGGACCCGACAAGCCCTTTCCAACCCCTATACAGGCGTATTGGCCATTTTTGCCTCACGTCTTCTCAATGGAAATCCACCGTTGATTTTTGAAGATGGTGCACAAAAGAGAGACTTTGTCCATGTCAAAGATGTAGCCGGAGCCTGTATAAAAGTTTTAGAAAGTCCAAAAGCAAACAACGAGGTTTTTAATGTAGGTAGTGGAAAGGCCTATACGATAAATTCTATTGCAAAAACCTTGTCCGAAGTAATGGGTGTTGCCATCCCTGCTAAAATCACGGGCAAATACAGAATCGGTGATATCCGTCACTGCCATGCCGATTGTCAAAAAATCGAAGACCTGTTAAACTTTTCTCCCGAGATTACCTTAGCAGCGGGTTTGGCAGAACTCAATGAATGGTTAAAAGAACAGGTGCCTCAAGACAACATCGAAAAAGCCAAAGCAGAATTGTCTTCTCGAGGCTTAACGGTATAAAATATAATATTCTATGAACTCAAAAAACATGCATAAACAACCGACAATCGGCATCTTAGAATGGTTCCGTACAGGCGAATACAACGAAGTTAAACACGCGCTAAAGGATCTTAATAAACTTGGTATAAAACATTTAAGAACCGGCATTTCTTGGGCTGACTGGTATGCCTCAGGCACCGAAGAATGGTATGACTGGCTCTTTAAAACCTTGAGCAAACAAGTAGATATACTTCCCTGTTTCCACTATACTCCTCCTGTTTTAGGCGAAGAACCCAAGCCCTCCTCACCCCCTAAAAATCCAAAAGACTATGCTGACTTTATTGATATTATGATTACAAAGTATGGAAACTATTTCGATTGGGTGGAGCTCTGGAACGAGCCCAACAATCAATTGGATTATGATTTCACTCTGGATTATTCCTGGGGTAAGTTTTCCGAGATGATCAAAATGGCCGCTCACTGGGCCCACCATCGAGGAAAGAAAACACTATTGGGCGGAATGAGCCCCATTGATTCTAATTGGCTCCGAGTCATGGCAGAACAAGGCACTTTACAGCATATAGACGCTATCGGCATTCACGGCTTTCCCGATGTATTCGATCAAAATTGGAACGGCTGGGAAAAAGAAATCGCTCCACTTGAAAATGTATTGAAGGTTTATGGTCTAAAAAAACAAATCTGGATTTCTGAAGTAGGCTTTTCAACGTGGAATTTCGATGAAGTAAAACAATTTGAAGAATTTAAAAAAGTGATCAAAGCCCCTGTAGAAAGAGTGTATTGGTACAGCCTCAAGGACTTGAATTCATCACTTTCTACCACTGGAGGCTTTCATTTGGATGAAAGAGAATACCACTTTGGATTAAAAAAAGAAAATGGAAAGAAGAAACTTCTTTACAAGTTAATCGAAAAAGGAGGTTTGGCACAATTGGAAAAACATTATTTCATTAAAAAATACCATCATAAACCCACTGACGAGAAATATATTTTGGTAACCGGTGGGGCCGGATTTATCGGGTCTAATTTGACCCATCGGTTATTAAATTCCGGCCACAGGATAATGGTCTATGACAGCCTCGATCGAACGGGAGTATTGCAAAATTTAAAGTGGCTGAAAGAAAAACACCAAGAGAAACTCATCATCCAAATTGCCGATGTCCGAGACAAAAACACCCTCCAAAACGCTATAAATAACGCCCAAGCTGTTTTTCATTTTTCTGCACAAGTGGCGGTCACCACTTCTTTATCTCAACCTTATGAAGATTTTCAAGTAAATGTTTTAGGAACTCTCAACGTCTTAGAATGCATCCGAAACACATCTCACCAACCTCCTTTATTCTTTACTTCGACCAATAAAGTATATGGCAATCTGGAAAAAATGGACTTTGATAGCAACGTCACCCGATATGAAGCTACCGACCCCTATATAAAAGAAAAAGGCATTTCAGAACAACAGTCTCTTGACTTTCACAGCCCCTATGGTTGCTCTAAAGGAGCTGCAGATCAATATGTCTTGGACTACAGCAAAACCTACGGGTTAAAAACGCTGGTCTTTAGAATGAGCTGTATCTATGGACCGCATCAATTTGGAACGGAAGACCAAGGCTGGGTTGCCCATTTTCTGATCAAAGCTTTGAAAGATCAGCAAATAACCATTTATGGCGACGGAAAACAAGTTCGGGATATCTTATACATCGATGATCTGGTGGATGCTTTTTTACTTGCTTATCAACATATAGACCAGCTCAAAGGAGAAGTTTTCAATATGGGCGGCGGGCCGAAGAACAAAGTCAGTTTACTTGAAATATTAGGAAAAATCAACACCCTTACCGACATCAACCTCGATATTGTTTTTTCAAAATGGCGAAGAGGAGATCAATATTACTACGTTTCCGATACGCAAAAGTTTTCCAGAACCACGGGTTGGAAGCCGCACTTTGATGTCGATAAAGGCCTTAAATCACTTTTACAATGGCTGGAAGAACATCGTGGCCTGACCGCGAATCGGTCCCTACAGGTCAAAAGCAAAAAAACACACGTATAAAATGGAATCTACCACAGCTACCACGATCGTAAAAAAAGATGCCCTAAACATAGGCTTTGTGGGTCTGGGATGGATTGGACTCAACCGAATGCAGCAGTTGCTGTCCCATGCTAAAATCGATAAAGTCGCCCTTATCGAGCCGGTGAAAGTACAGAGAGATCGCGCCTTAACCATGGCAAATAAAGCACAAGTCTTTACTTCCTACCAAGACTTGTTAAGCGATGACAGTATTGACGGAATCGTCATTGCTACCCCCAGTGCACTACATGCCCGACAAGCCATCGAAGCCCTGAATGCTCAAAAAGCTGTTTTTTGTCAAAAACCGCTGGGCAGAAATGCCGCGGAAGTCAAAGCCGTCTTACAGGCTTCCCGGAAAAACAATAAATTACTTGCCGTAGATCTTTCCTATCGTTTCACCAAAGCCTTTAAACAAGTTTATCAGGTCCTTCAAAATGGAGCAATCGGGAAAGTCTTTTCGGTAGAATTGGTTTTCCATAATGCCTACGGTCCGGACAAAGCTTGGTTTTATGATCTTGAAAAGGCAGGTGGTGGCTGTATATTGGATTTAGGCATTCATCTATTGGATATGGCCCTATGGGGATTGAATTTTCCATTGATAACAAATGTGAGCAACCAACGCTTTCACCAAGGAGAAAAAATAGAAAAAAATAAACCCGTCATAGAGGACTTCGCCACCGCCCAGCTGCTCACCCAAGAAAACACAGTCATAAACTTACAATGCAGTTGGAATATTTCTGCTGGAAAAGATGCTGTGATTTCCGCCACTTTTTACGGTACAAAAGGAGGTGTGGCTTTTAAAAATGTAAAGGGTTCTTTTTATGATTTTACAGCAGAACGATATACCGGTACCACAACAGAAACTTTAGCAGCTCCTCCTGATGATTGGTGTGGGAAAGCGGCTATTGAATGGGCAGATACCGTACGCTCCGGGACCGGTTATGATCAACAAAGCGCAAAAGAACTCCTTCAACTTGCTCAAACAATAGATCGAATTTATGGATAAACACTATAAAATATTGATGACCACGGATACTTTGGGAGGCGTTTGGAACTATAGCATAACCTTAATAAAAGCCTTAAAGGATTATCCGATTGAGATCCATTTGATAGGACTGGGTGGTCTCCCTTCTAAAAATCAGCTTTTAGAAATTTCATTTTGTGACCGGGTGAAGTTCTATCCCTCAAATTTAAAATTAGAATGGATGGAGCATCCTAATACCCGAGGCATAGAGACTTTACTGGTGTACTTATGCGATAAAATCGATCCAGATTTGATTCACTTTAATAATTATGTTAATCCAGAACCATTTTGGGGCCGTCCCACAATCACTGTTTTTCATTCTTGTGTACAAACCTGGTGGAAAGCGGTCAAAAAAGAACCTGCTCCTCAAAAGTGGAATGGCTACTATAAACTGGTAGAAAGCGCACTCTGCAATGCCGACCAACTGGTCTTTCCATCTCAAGCTATTCAGCATGTTGCTCAAAAAGAGTATCGCCTAAACCGAGAAACGGTCGTGATTCCCAATGCATGTGACCCATCTGAAAATACCGAAATTGCACCCATAGAAAAGGAGGGTTTTATTTTTTGTACGGGAAGAATATGGGACGAAGCCAAAAACCTACAGTTTCTCTGTACTATAGCCCGAGATCTCCCGTGGCCCATCTATGTAGCCGGGGAAAATAGGCATCCTGAACGAGCTGAAGAAAGCCCCTTACCCAATGTTCGGTTTTTAGGGAAACTAAGTTCAGAAGAAATCAATTACTGGTTTGACAAAGCCGGAATTTACATCAATCCGGCCTTATATGAACCTTTTGGATTAGCCGTTTTAGAAGCAGCGCAGGCGGGCTGTGCCTTAGCTTTAAGCCATATTGACAGCCTTGCTGAAATATGGAAAGATGCTGCACTTTATTTTGACCCCGGAAATCCAGAAGACATGAAAGCCATTTTAAGGTACTTAATCGTCAATCCTGATCAGAGAAATTTTTACCAAAAAAAGGCCAAACGACACGCTTCACGCTATAACAGCAAAACTTTCGGAAAGAGGTATTTCGAACTCTATCGCTCCACGATCAATAAAAAAGCAGAAGTGCTCAATAAAGACATAGGAAAGGCTCTTATCAAAACTAAAAATCAAACCGCATGAAGATTCTAATGTTTTATCATTCTGCCTATTCAGACTGGAACCACGGCAACGCTCATTTTTTAAGAGGGGTGACTAAAGCTTTACAAAAAAGAGGACACGAAGTAAGCATTTATGAACCCGAAGATGGTTGGAGTATCCAAAATCTTCTAAAAGCTCATAGCGCAGAAAAGCTGGATGAATTTCGTCAATTTTATCCCAGTATTCATCCTAAATTCTATAATTCAAAGGAGCGACTTGCAGGAGATAAAATATTCCCAAATGTAGATGTTGTCATCGTCCACGAATGGAATACTCCCGAATTAATTGAAGAAATCGGTAAATACAAAGAACAATATGGCTTTACCCTCTTATTTCATGACACCCACCATCGGGCGGTCTCAGACAGTGGGTATTTAACTCAAAATATTTTAAAAGACTATGATGGTGCACTTGTTTTTGGTAAAATCCTTAAAGACTTATACCTCAAAAAAAAATGGTGCAAACAGGTTTGGGTATGGCATGAAGCAGCAGATGCCGAACTTTTTGCTCCCGCCAGAAATGCACCCAAAAAAGGGGACTTAGTCTGGATCGGAAACTGGGGAGATAATGAGCGCGCGAAAGAATTAAAAGACTTTTTAATCAATCCCATCTTAAATTTAGGAATCAAGGCCAAGTTTTATGGGGTACGTTATCCCGAAAAAATTAAAAAACATCTTAGCACTCACGGTATTGAATATGGGGGTTGGTTACCCAACTATAAAGTTCCGGAGGTTTTCTCTCAGTATCGCCTGACTCTACACATTCCCCGCAGGCCTTATGTCAAAAAACTACCGGGTATCCCCACTATTCGCCCCTTTGAGGCCATGTCTTGTGGGATTCCGCTCATCTCTTCTCCCTGGAATGACATAGAGCATTTATTCACAGTTAATCAGGATTATTTATTGGCTAAAAATTCAGAACAGATGGAACGGCTTATCTATCAGGTTCTCGAAAACCGAAATTTGTCCAAAGCACTTTCAGAAAATGGAAGAAATGTAATCTTAGAACAACACACCTGCATGCATCGTGCAAGCGAACTGGAAACGATTATCACCAGTATTCGTCCCACCCTAAACCCCATAATGCAATGAAAAATACAAAATTAAAGATTGCTTTCTTTGGATCCAGTATTGTTTCCGCTTATTGGAATGGCGCAGCTACCTATTATCGAGGGATTGTAAAAGCATGGGCTCGTATAGGGCATGAAATCACCTTTTATGAACCGGACATTTACGAGCGTCAAAAACACCGAGACATCACTGCACCCGATTATTGCGAAGTTTTTGTTTATAAAAACGACAAAAAAATTCTTTATACCTTCCTTCAAAAAGCAAAAAAAGAAGCAGATATCATTATTAAATCCAGTGGTGTTGGGGCTTTCGATACTTTTATGGAAAAAGAAATTCCTAACCTTAAAACGGATGAAAATGTCATTATCTTTTGGGATGTAGATGCACCGGCCACGCTTAGTCGTATGGAAAATGACCCCACAGATGCTTTTATTGAGCAAGTAAAGCGATATGACTGTATTTGCACCTATGGAGGGGGCACCCCGGTTATTCAAGCGTATCAAAAATTCGGGGCTCAACAATGTATCCCCATATACAATGCATTGGATCATACGACACATTTTCCGGTAGAGCCACAAGAAAAATATACAGGGTTCCTCAGTTTTTTAGGAAATCGTCTTCCTGATCGGGAAGAGCGTGTCAAGAATTTTTTTATAAAACCTGCGAAATATTTTTCAGATAAAAGATTCCTTTTGGGAGGGAGCGGTTGGAATCGTTCTAATTTACCAGAGAATGTGCTTTACCTCAATCATGTTTATACCAAAGCACATAATGCTTTTAACAGCAGCCCATTAGCTATACTCAACATCAGTCGCAACAGTATGGCGAGCTATGGCTTTTCTCCAGCCACGCGCGTATTTGAAGCTGCAGGAGCTGCGGCTTGTATCATCACTGATTATTGGGAAGGAATAGAAACCTTTTTTGAGCCCGGAAAAGAAATACTCGTTGCCAGAAATGGAGAAGAAGTCATTAAAATCCTTCAACAACTGACCTTGGCAAGAGCCAAAGCAATCGGTCAAGCTGCCTATCAAAAAGTATTGGCTCAGCATACCTATGCACATCGTGTTAAACGCTTAGATCAGGCCATCCATCAATTATTACAACAAAACAAATCTCAAATCAACTCAATATGAAACTTACGGTCATCGGTTTATCCATCACTTCTTCCTGGGGAAATGGGCATGCCACCACTTTTCGCGCCTTATTAAAAGCCTTTTCTACACGCGGACATTCCATCACCTTTTTAGAAAGAGAAGTTCCCTATTATGCTAACAATAGAGATCTTAAAAAAACCGATTACTGCTCAATAAAGTTCTATAAGAACCTCAGCGAATTAAGAATAAAACTCGCCACCGACATTGAAAATGCCGATGCTGTTATGGTGGGTTCATATATTCAGGAGGGGGTTATGGTAAATGATATCGTTTTCTCGTTAGCAAAAGGAATAAAGATTTTTTATGATATAGACACCCCTGTAACCTTAGCCAAAATAGCTGCCAAAGATTATCAATATATTCACCCTCATCAAATCCGACAATTTGATTTGTATCTCTCTTTTTCCGGAGGCAGTATTCCTGATTTTATTATGGATACTTATCGAGCTCCCTTGGCGAAGCCTTTATATTGTTCGGTAGATATTGAAGCCTACTATCCCGAAGAAGCCACAAAAAGATGGCAAATGGGTTATTTGGGTACGTATAGTCCGGATCGTCAACCTACATTAGAGAAGTTATTAAATCAATCTGCGATAAATAGAGAAGAAGATGTTTTTGTTGTGGCCGGCCCACAATACCCTAAAACATATAAATGGGCTTCAAACATCCAACGTATAAATCATGTACCTCCTCAACGACATTGCTCTTTTTATAACGCTCAAAAATATACGTTGAATGTTACCCGAAAAAAAATGATCGCAGCAGGGTATTCTCCCAGTGTTAGACTCTTCGAAGCTGCCGCCTGCGCTGTTCCCATCATTTCTGATTATTGGAGAGGTCTCGACAGTTTCTTTGAATTTAACTCCGAAATATTGATAGCAAAAAACACGGCAGATGTATTGGAATATTGGGAAAATATATCAACCGCTGAGCGCAAATCAATTGGAGAAAAAGCACGAAATAAAGTTCTGCAAAAACACACCTCCCTCATCCGCGCTAAAGAACTGGAACACTATATCGCTTTATTATTGTAATCGTTTAAAATACTGTCTATGTCCATTCAAACTAAAATCAAAAAATTCTCACCTTGGTTTCACAATATTCATCTCCCAGGAGGGCAGCAAACTGCACCTCATCATTTTTTAGGAGACTTCCCTGCGTTTAAATGGCATAAAATAAAAACCGTACTTCCCGAGAACTTAGATGATTTCCGGATTTTAGACGTCGGCTGCAACGCTGGGTTTTACAGTATTGAATTAGCAAAGATGGGGGCGGATATCGTAGCCATAGATATGGATGAACACTATCTCAAACAGGCCCAATGGGTCGCCAAAGAATTTGAATTAGAACCCAAGATAGAATTTCGCCAACTCCAAGTATATGATTTGGCCAAAAGTGAAGAAAAATTTGATGTTATATGGTTTATGGGCGTATTCTATCACCTGCGTTATCCGCTGTTAGCCTTAGATATCTTATCTCGGTTGGCAAAAAAATACCTGCTCTTTCAAACCCTATCCATGCCGGGGGAAAAAGAAATGGAGGTTCCCGATAACATTGAATTTCATAAACGTTCTATTTTAAATCAGAACACCTGGCCCAAACTGGCCTTTATCGAATATAAGTTTGCCGGAGATCCTACAAACTGGTGGATTGCCAATCATCAAGGAATTTTATCCTTACTTCACAATTGCGGTTTCCATGTCAATTCTATGCCTGATGAAGAAACTTACTTGGCGATAAAAAATACTAATGATAAAATAGAAAATACGTGGAATGCTGCCGAGTATTTGGCCGCCATTGGAGAAAATTGGCGACCAACAATAGCCCGAAAAACCGACAAGAATAACGATTAATCAATACCTAACTCAATTTACCATGAAAAAAGAGAAATCAAAAAAAACGAAAGACCATGATATCATTAAAAAGTGGGCTAAAAAAAGAGACGGACAACCCGCTATCGTCAAAGGAACAAAGGAAAAAGGAAAAGGAGCCGGATTATTACGCATAAATTTTGCTGATAATCAGGAGAAAAATTTAGAAGACATTTCTTGGGATGAGTTCTTCAAAACTTTTGACAAGAGCAATTTGGAATTCCTTTATCAGGAAAAAACAAAAGAAGGAAAAACCAGTAGATTTTCAAAATTCATCAAATCGCAAAAATAATAAGGGAATATGTATTAAATACTGCTATAACCTATTTTATGAATACATAATCATGAAATGAGTGACCAAATTAAACGCAATTCAATGTATTAGTATCAATACATTTTTTTATCCCATTAAAAGAAAGTCAAACAGACCGGTATCTTTGATTTGTATTCATCTTTAAATTCATTTTTATGATGAAGTGGTCTAAACTTTTTTAGGGAAATAAAAAAGGGTTGTTGATATTTGTAGT
>CAZBXQ010000071.1:0-16169 GCA_964495935.1 uncultured Flavobacteriaceae bacterium | reverse complement strand
GCTGAACGATGGTAGTCAGTGGAGGATTCAAAGAAAAAGCGTATGTGGAATTGGTAAAGCCGACAATCGAAATATCCTCAGGAACTTTTACCTCACCCTTATAAAGAATCCCGGGAATTCTATTCGAAATAGTATCAGCTGCGCAAAACACCCCTACAGATTCCTCAGTATTTTTTAAATGCTTCTCTACAAACCGCAATATCTCGGTATCCATCTGCTTTTTATCCCTTAGGCTGACGGTTAATACATTTTCCCTTTTTATAGGCCTTCTGTATTCATCCAAAGCTAATAAATACCCCTTATATCGTTGTCGACAAACACCCAAGCCTTCCGCCAAAATCGCAAGAATATTTTTATTTCCCCTTTTAAGCAGATGTTTGGTTCCCTGATATCCCCCCATCACATTATCCACCCCAATTTTATGGGTATTAATAGAACCCTGAATACGATCAAACAATACCACCGGATATATCTTTTGCACTTCACTTAACAAGTCGTAATTTGAATGCCGCTCCAAAGGGGTAATCATCAAACCATCAATCCCCTTATTCAATAAATTCTCGATACACTTTCTTTCGAGATTAACATCATAACGACTCTGTACAATAAGCGTATCAATGCCCAATTCCATACAGGTTGATTGAATACCATCAATAACTTCTGACATAAAGGAGTTCGTCAAACTACAAACGACGATCCCCAGAGTATTAGTTTTGCCCTTTTTTAAATTTTTGGCTATCCGGTTAGGAGTATACTGGTGAGATTTAGCATACTGGATAATCTTATTTTTAGTTTTATCACTTATTTCATGGCTATCTGAAAGTGCCTTTGATACCGTCGAAGTGGACACATGTAATGCCTCAGCTATATGTCTTATGGTTATCCGCGCCATATCATACTTTTTAAAACAAAATCACAATTCACTCTACGAAATATATTTTTCTTTAACTCTTCATTAAAATGATTGTGGTTAACTTACGAAAACGTTTTCGTAAGTTTTATTAAATAAAATCTAATTATCCGTACATAGCCCCTAATTTTATCCTCAATTAATTTATCACAGGAGCCTTTATTGAAACCACATTTATCATTTTTTAAAATGAGTTGTAGCTACTTTGCTGAATTATGTGATAGATTACATTAGATTGAATACACATTAAACCCTGATGGTCATGCATATTAAAATCAGTTTAATTCTTCTAACGTTGTTCTTAGGTGCCTTTCAACCGGTATCTTCTCAAGAGCAGATAAAGCTTGTTACAGGTGTTGTAACCGACGAAGATGGCGTTCCCCTCCCTGGTGTTGATATCACCTTACAAGATGATGAATCCAAGGGAACCAGTACCGACTTTGATGGAAATTTTAAAATACAAGTTTCCCCAAACGAAACTTTAAAAATAACTTCCATTGGGTTTGAAACGGCATATATTAACATCGATGGACAAGATCAATTAAATATAGTTCTCAAACCATCGATGAATGAACTAGATGAACTCATCGTTGTGGGATATGGGAAGAAAAAGAAAAGAGATTTAACGGGATCAATAGAGTCTATCACAAGCGAAGAAATCTCTAATTCAAATGCCCAAGATCCAATATCGGTACTGCAGGGTAGAGCGGCTGGCGTTCAGGTTACTTCAAGTTCGGGTGCGCCGGGAGGCGGCATGTCGCTTAGAGTACGTGGAAATTCTTCCTTAAATGCAGGCAATTCACCACTTTACGTTATTGATGGAATACCGGTAGAGTCCATTTCCCTGTCGAGTCTTAATGGAGATGATGCGCCGTTAAACCCATTAGCCGATATTAACCCCAATGATATTGAGTCTATTGAAATTTTAAAAGACGCGTCATCTACTGCAATCTATGGGTCAAGAGCAGCAAATGGCGTCATCTTGATAACCACAAAAAGAGGAAAAGTAGGTGAAGCGCAAATTAATATAGATCTGTCCTACGGTCTGAGTGAAATTACCAGAAAATTAAGCGTTCTGAATGCCAGCCAATACCGACAGGTTATTATAGACTCCTATAGAAACATGGATAACCCCGAGATTCCCAATCCCAGCATAATAGACTCTTTAAATGCAAAAAATAATGGTGATGTAGATTGGCAGGAAGAAATGCTAAGAACCGCCCGCCAATATAAAGCCAACGTCTCGGTTAGAGGGGGTTCCGAAGACACACAATATGCATGGAGTTCATCTTTCCTCGATCAAGATGGAATCGTATTGAATTCTAACTATCAACGTTTTACCTCTCGATTAAATCTTGATTTTAAGGCTTCCGATAAATTGAAATTCGGCCAAAGTCTATCTTATACACATGATCGAAACAATCGAATTAACGCAGGAGGTTCAGGAAATCTCAGCGTGATCCGAGAATTACTTATTCGCCCACCTACATATCCCAATTATCTCCCCGATGGATCTTTGAACGGCTATCAATTTGGAAAACGAAACCCTATTGGTTTAGCAGAATTAGCAACTCATTTAAACAAGAAAAACAGGATTATAGCAAGTCAATTTGCAGAATACGAAATTACAGAAGGGCTTACCTTGAGAAGTAATCTGAACCTTGACTTTATTGCCATGAAAGAAGATGAATTTATTCCTTCTTCATTGGACTACCGTGAAGGGTACAACACCGGAGCAGTAAGATCACTTAATAACTTGACATGGGGTAATGAGACTTTCCTTTCTTTTAATCATTCCTTTAACAATACACATCATTTATCTGCCGTAGCAGGGTTCAGTTTTCAAAATTGGAAATCTGAAATGACCGGTTTGGACGGTATGTTTTTCTCCAGCGATGAAATAAGGACTCTAAACAGTGCCGGTACAATTTCAAACCAAGAAGTTAACGTTGCCAACGAGCACTCCATGAGATCTTATTTTGGGAGACTCTCATATGATTATAAGGGAAAATATCTTGCAGAAGTCAACTTCAGAGCCGATGGTTCTTCACGATTTGGTAAAGATAAAAGATTCGGTTATTTCCCCTCGGCCTCTGTAGGATGGCGTTTCTCAGATGAACCTTTCCTTAAAAACAACATCCTGACTGATGGTAAATTACGAATCAGTGTGGGTCAAACGGGAAATGAAGCCATAGGCAATTACACTGCTCGTGGTGAGTTCACTGTTGGAACAAACTATTTAGACAAGCCGGGGGCCGCGCCTATCGTGACCCCAAATCAACGGCTTACTTGGGAAAAAACAACACAATATAACGTTGGCTTGGATCTTTCTTTCTTGAAAAACAGAATTAACCTTAATGCAGATATGTATTTGAAAAAGACTTCAGACTTATTGTACAACGTCCCCATTCCGAGAACTACCGGTTTCGCTTTCATCACGCAAAACATTGGAGGGATTGAGAACAAGGGGGTAGAATTATCGTTAAGTACACATAATTTAGTGAATGAATTCAAATGGAGCACTCGTTTCAACATTAGTGCAAACCGAAATAAAGTAACCGATCTTCCCGAAGAGTTGCTCACCAATGGGTATATCCAAAATGGGAAATATCAAATTCTTAAAGAAGGATCTCCCATAGGGACTTTTTTCGGCTATAAGTTTAATGGCGTATATGCAACCGATGAAGATAATGTGGACGGGCTCACTTACGGTGCTCAAGGGCCGACATTTAAAGGTGGAGAACCTATCTGGGAAGACACAAACGGAGACGGTGTAATTGATGATAATGATAAACAAATCATCGGCGATGCCACACCCGACTTTTTTGGAGGTATTACAAACGAGTTTGCATACAAGAATTTCAGCCTGAGCGTATTTTTTCAGTTCTCCTATGGAAACGATATCTACAGTGAAATAAATCATCAACGAAACTCTGTAGTTAGATATAACAATTTATCTACAGACGCTCTAAACCGGTGGCGAAAACCGGGGGATATTACAGACTTTCCAAAGCCGGTTCGAGACGACCCCCGTGAAAGTGACAGTAGGATTCAAAGTCGATGGGTAGAAGACGGTTCTTATATAAAATTGAAGAATATAAATCTGAATTATAGCTTCCCAAAACAAATAATTAATCCTATTGGACTCACCTCATTAAACGCTTATATAACAGCTTCCAATCTTATCACATGGACACATTATACTGGGTTCGACCCCGATGTAAATGCTTTTAGTGGTATTCGCCCAGGAGTGGATAATGGTGTCTATCCTCAGAGTCGTACCTTTATCCTTGGACTAAAAATTGGGCTTTAAAAACAATAAAAACACTTAAAAATGGACAATATAAAAAATATCGTATTGCTCTTAACCATCATGTTGGCCTCTTCATGTTCGTTGGATAAGGATCCTATTAGTAGTTTTTCTGCCGACGGGTTCTATCAATCTTCAGATGACGCACAAGCCGGAGTATATGGAATTTATGACGCTGTACAGTCAACTTTCCGGTGGAATTTTGCTTATTGGGGCGAAGGCCGTGCAGATGCAGTAGATACAAGACACTCAGGAGATCCATTAATGTTAAAGCAGAATTCGCTCACTCGAACTATGTCATCTGCTAATTGGAACAATCTATATGAAGTTATAAGCCGTGCCAATTACGCTATAAAATATATTCCAGACGCCTTTGAGGAGGAGAGCGATTTTAGTCGTCAGCTTGTCGGGCAATCAAAGGCATTGCGAGCTTTAGCCTATTTTTATGCGGTGCGAATATGGGGCGACATACCATTACTCACCGAACCCTTTGAAAGTATCGATCAGGATATTTACAGTACCAGAAGTCCTAAAGAGGAGGTTTTAGCGCAAATCGAAGAAGACCTACTGTATGCATCAGAAAACTGCAAAAGAACCTATGGCGGTGACAATGACCGAATTTTAATCACCCAGGGAGCAGTTTACGCACTGTTAACTAAACTCTATATGTGGCAAAAAGAATATGATAAAGCCATAGAAACAGCAGACCAAGTTCTCTCTAATAACTTATACTCACTTGTTAGTATAGGCGATTGGTCAAAAATATTCACCAGCGGATATTCGAATGAAAGTATTTTCGAGGTGGGTTATGACGAAACCCAAACCAATCAACTTCGCGTACTTTATGCCTTGGGCTCCGACAGTGATTATTTCCCCAGCGAATCATTTAGAAACTCCTTTGAAGAGAACGATCCCCGTCAAAAATTGATTTATGACGTAGCAGAAGATGAGCCCCGCAAAATATGGAAGTTTTTTGGAGAAGGATTTAATGACGAAAGTGCAGACCCCTCCTCCAACAATATAGTTTTACTCCGACTGGCTGATATCATCCTATTAAAAGCCGAAGCCCTAAATGAAATCGGACAAGAAGGGGAAGCCCTCGAAAGTCTAAATGTTATACGGCGTAGAGCTAATCTCCCGGAAATGGATGCCTCATCTGCATCCGAAATGTATGGAGATATAGCCCATGCCATATCGCACGAACGACTGATAGAACTCTCGTTTGAAGGACATCGGTGGTTTGACCTGTTACGTACGGGTAGAGCCATTGAAGTAATGGGACCCATAAACGGGCTGAACGACGAAAAGAACCTGGTCTGGCCCATAAGCGAAGATGCCTTAAACAGAAACCCAAACTTGGATCAAAATGAGTTTTACAAGTAAAATCTGTTTGTCCATCTAAAAACATTCAAGAATGAAAGCAATCAACCTTATCAAAAAATTAGTCTTTATTACAAGTCTTGTGGCTTTAGTAGGCATGTTGTACAATTGTGAAATCCAGGATGACTTCACCTATAAAAAATCACCCTACGATGGGCAGCTTGGGATAACAGCTTGGGACTACATACAAAGTAGCGATTCTCTCAGCCTCTTTGAGGAGGCAATAAGAATTGCTCACTTGGAAAGTGAGTTTCAAGAAGAGGATCATGAGAAAACCTTCATCGCTCCAACCAATGAGGCCTTTAAAAATTATCTGAAAGATAACTCCTATTCTACCTTAAACGAAGTTCCTATTCCTATTTTGACAAACCTTCTGAAATATCATATTGTCAATTCCAGAGTCATCTTCACAAACCCGGAATTAAGTGAAAGCAACAATCCCATTGACTATGAAACAGAAAACGGTCAAATTATGTATCTCTCTCATAACACCAATTATGAAGGGATTATAAATCAAGAGACCTCAAAGCAATTTACTATACGAACCTCTAACCTGGAAGCCTTGAATGGAATTATTCACATTGTTCCTACCGTGGTCTATTTTTCTGCTCCATTAACAGGCGATCTGGATATAGATGATCAAAATGTGGTGAGAGACTCCATTTTCCCCATTGCCGATACCTACATCAACGGAGGAACGGAATCGGGAACAAATTTTGGGACCAACGATTTACTCTTATTAAAAAATGTTGCAGGAAACGGGCTCTACGACCGTAAACCCTTTTTAATGTTTGATTTAAGGGATTTCAAAAAAGAAGGTATCATCACCGATTTAAAATTATCGTTAGCGGTTAAATTTACTCACGGAAAAGGTGTAAGTATCGATTTATATCAGGTTCAAGATACGACTTGGACAGAAATGGGGCTTACCTTTGATAACGCTACTTTTCCTGATACCGACCCTATTGCCAGCTTAATTAGTAGCAAGAAAGAAAAATTCGAATTTGATATAACAGACTTTTATAATAGTTTGGATCATCATGGACGCATTGCATTTATGATCGACGCAGAAGCGGGCAGTGATGAAACGGATGAATTCGGTTCCAAGGAAAGTGACGAATACCCAAATCCTACCTTAGTTGCCATTGTAGGATCGGGCGATAATATCCTGGAAATCAAAACCAATACGGCAATACAGGTAAGACAAGGTGATAGCGAAGTGTTAAAGCAGGATGTTTTAGAAATTACTGGGGCCAATCCAAATGACATTATCTACACCATAGAAGAGGTCCCGACCCACGGGTGGCTGATCAAAGGAGCAAGTATCCTGAAAATCGGAGACAAATTCACTCAAGGAGATATCAACGCCATGAATTTAATCTATATTAATGATGGTTCCGGAAGTAAGGATCATATTTCATTATCAGCAAAAGATCGTACAGGTTCAACAGTTGAGCCCTTTGATTTGAGCATAATGATAAAATAGTTTTCCGACAAACGACTTATGACTTTTGTTCAAAATAAAACATAATATTTCCATCAAGAAAGGATGCTCATTTGTATTCATCGGTTACCTCATTATCTTTTTGATAGGCTGTAGTTCCTCCACTCCAACAGAAAATGAGGTCCAAGATGATAAGGGAATTACAAGGATTATCTCGTTTTCAGGGCTTGATTGGGTAGTCAGAAACACCGAAGGAAAAAGAGAGGGTCCGGGCCCCAACTTGTTTAGCGATTCGTCAAAAAATGTCTGGGTCGATGAGAGCGGAAGCCTCCATTTGAAAATAACCCATGAAAATCACGAGTGGTATTGTGCAGAGGTAACTCTTCGGCAATCCTACGGATATAAAAAATATGTCTTTTATCTATCCGACAAAACAAAAGAAATAGATCAAAATATAGTTGTTGGATTATTCATCTATAAAAATGACGAGGAGGAAATTGATATAGAGTTTTCAAAATGGTCTAAGGCGGATAATAAGATGGCTCAATATGCCGTGCAACCCGCAGAAAAAATGGGAAATAAAAAAAGATTTGCCTGGACGGATTGGTCCGCTCCATCCATACACCTTTTCAATTGGAGAAAAGATAGTATTGAATTTGCCAGTTTTGACGGCCATACCAGCGCGGGGGATTCAAAGGATACAATTAGTTCTTGGGTTTACGCAGGAGACAACATCCCATCAGAAAACAATGAAAAACTTAAAATCAACCTCTGGCTTTTTAGAGGGGCTCCCTCAGCCAATCAGAAAACAGTCGAAATAGTCATTGACAGCGTTGCAATCCTCTAAAAGACCCCAATGTTATTGCTCAATGTCTTCTCAACTGTCGTTAAATATATTGAAAGCAATAAAGAAATATAATTTACCTCAACATGTTCAATAAACAACAAAACATATTTGTATTTCCAAATTTCATAGATACGGGAGAAGAAGCGGGAAAAGCCATTGAGTCCTGCATTCTAAAAAAGCAAGAATTGCAAGAGACGGTGAGAATAATATTCGCCTCAGCCCCCTCACAAAACAGCATGTTAAATCGACTGACGGCATCGACAGAAATTCAATGGGATAGAATAGTGGCCTTTCATATGGATGAGTACTTAGGGTTAAGGAAAAACGCACCTCAATTGTTTTCGAACTACTTACAAGACCATTTATTTTCAAGAGTCCGATTAAAAGAGGCACATATCATCAATCCTTACGGCAATCCAGAAAGTGAAATTCAACGCTACTCAAAATTAATTGATGAGTCCCCCATAGATATTGTGTGTTTGGGTATTGGTGAAAATGGTCATATTGCTTTTAATGATCCTCCTGTAGCCGATTTTAAAGATCATAAAACGATGAAAATTGTCACTCTTGATAAAAAATGTAAGGCTCAGCAGGTTCATGACGGAGCATTTAAAAACGTTGGTCAAGTTCCTAAACAAGCTTTTAGTTTGACGATTCCCACTCTCATGAGAGGTGAAAACCTATTCTGCGTAGTAACCGGACCAAACAAAAAAGAGGCCGTAAAGAAGACTTTAAAGGGCCCAATTTCCACCGCTTGTCCTGCTTCTATTCTAAGGACTCATCCCAGCTGCCAGTTCTACTTTGATGAGAAGGCATATAGCGAAGTAAAAGAAAACACACAGCTATGAAGTATATCAAAAATAAAAGTAAACTTTTTAGTAAAGCTTTTTTATTACTAAGTCTTATTATTTCGGGATCATGCGTTCTTGCACAGACCCCAACCTCAACTAATGAGTTCGAAATCCGGGGGTTCCATCTCGATTTACGCGAACAAGTTATGACCCCTGAAGCTCTTAAAGATTTTGTCGACGAGTTATCCGAAATGGGAATGAATACCCTGGTCATGGAATGGGAAGCGACCTATCCCTACAAAAAGCATTCGGTTATCTCAAACCGATACTCTTATAGCCGAAAGGAAGTAAAAGATTTTATTACGTATTGTAATAGTAAAGATATTCAGGTGATCCCTCTCCAACAAACACTTGGACATGCTGAATATATCTTACGACATCCTCGATATAGCAACTTAAGAGTAAGCCGCCAGGAACTATCCCAAATAAATCCATTAAAGATTGAGGAAAGTAAAATCCTTTTTAAGGATTTGCTCGGAGACATGGCAGAGATGCACAATTCAAAATATATACATATTGGGGGCGATGAAACGCGAATTTTAGAATTGTGTGACGGATGTGCTAAAAAAATAAAAAAGGAAGGAATTTCCAAACTCTATGTCGATTATATAAAAATGATAGCCAATATAGTCATCGACATGGGGAAAACTCCGGTTATGTGGGCCGATATGATCCTCCAGCATCCGGAAGCTGCCAAGGAGCTTCCCAGAAAACTTATTTTAATAGACTGGAATTATGGATGGAAAATCGACCATTTCGGAGATATCGCCCAACTACAGAAATTGGGATTCACTTTTTGGGGGGCACCGGCTATTCGCAGTCATCCCGACAATTGGTATCTTATTTCGTGGCCGACACATTTTAAGAATCTAAAAGACTTTATCCCTTACGCCCAAAGAGCGGGTTACAAAGCTATGATTATGACATCCTGGTCCACCAGTGGGCTCTACGGTTTCAATTGGGATTCAGGTTATGAAGTAACCGATATGATTCCTGTAAGAGACGTGTATCCCATGTCTGGTTTCCAAATCCTTATTCGTGCCTTCCAAAATGCATTAAAAACAGGAGGGGAGTTCGATGCCCAAAACTATATTAAGAACTATGCTACTGAACATTTTGGGCTTAATTTGGAGGAAGCACAGCAATTTTATCAATATTTAAATTTTAAACAAAAAGAAATCCCCAATAACAATTCTGTAACCCCAAAAGATATTGAAGCGTTAAAAGCAAAATTCCAAATATTACTAACCGCTCTTAAAGATTTAAATCCCCTAAGAAACAAAAAAGAATTTGATCACTTTAGATTGATGGGCGATTTACGACTCCTCTATTTAGATTATAAAATTATAAAAGCCGCTTATAATTCGGACACCTATATCTCTTCTGATTCACAAAAAATGGCTGCACAAATGCGCCTAATAATTAAAAAAGCCAAGCAGCTTAATAAAAAATTTGTTGATCTCAACAAGGGCTTTATCTATAATACAGAATTAGAAAAGTTAAATCATAGACGGATAAAGCCCATGAATATACTTTATAATCGTCTTATAAAAAATAAACAATAGACCGCTCATACATATATAATAAACCTCAATTGCTATGAATTCTTCCATGCAACTACTGGATTGGATTGTTCTTGCCCTTTATTTTGCGATGCTGTTATCCATTGCATTTTGGGCTTATTTTCGCGTTAAGAATTCGGCAGACTTTTTTACAGCCGGAGGGAAGCTCCCATGGTGGTTATCAGGGATCTCCCATCACGTCTCTGGATATAGCGGAGCAGTCTTTGTAGCTTATGCGGGAATTGCCTATACACATGGTTTTACTTTGTATGTATGGTGGGCTTTTACTGTCGGTCTTGCGACGCTTCTCGTAGCTTTTTATATTGCCCCACGCTGGTCCCGACTGCGCAAATTCGCCTCTATACAATCGCCTACAGAGTATTTATTGGTTCGATATAATTTAACCACGCAACAATTAATTGCCTGGTCTGGAGTTGTCATAAAAATATTTGACACCGGAGGAAAGTTAGCCGCTTTGGCTGTAATCTTATATGTATTTAGTGGAACTCCAATCTCATACGGTATTCTACTGGCCGGTATCATTTCTCTTATTTATATTACCATTGGAGGATTATGGGCCGACGTGTGGAATGACTTCGGTCAGTTTATGGTACAACTTTTAGCGGGCCTGACCATGTTTATTATGGTGTTACTAAAACTGGGAGACGGAATTAACGGTATCATTACCATATGGGATAAATTACCCGAAGCAAACGCTCAATTATTCAATTCTCCTTACACAGTAGCATTTGCTCTGGCCATGTTAATTATCAATTTTTTTAGTTATGGCGGAGGGACCTGGAATCTGGCCACACGTTTTATTTCGTCCACTTCAGGCAATACAGCAAAAAAAGCAGGTTTGCTTTCCTCTTCGCTTTATTTTATTTGGCCACTTATTCTTTTCTTTCCCATGTTTGCCGCTCCCATTTTCTTCCCAGACTTGGACGATCCAACCACCTCTTATGCCCAAATGGCCATCGATTTCTTACCCAAAGGGCTTGTTGGCTTAGTGCTGGCCTCTATGTTTGCCAATACTCTTTCAATGACGGCCTCTGACTCCAATACGGTATCGGCTGTGATTAATCGGGACATTCTACCCATAATATTCCCTAAGAAGAAAGGGTATTTAAAAAATAATAATCTCAAAGTTGCCCGAATTACCACGCTATGTTTTACGACATTAACCATAATTGTAGCCCTAAATGCCAGTTATTTTGGAGGTGTTTTCGGATTGATCATTTCCTGGTTTGCTGCTCTTCTGGGCCCTATAGCCATCCCTATGATATTGGGATTGTTACCCGCATTCGCCAAGAGTGATTCAAGAATCGCAATAATTTCAATTTTAGGAGGCTTGCTCACTTTTATAGCACTCAAAATCTTTGTGGGTGCCCCCCTTTATCTCGAAGTGGGAGGTCCAACTTTAATCTCTCTGTTGTTATTTTTTATACTCGGAAAACTAAATAAAAAACCCATTCCTTCTATCATGCAAGAACTTCATCTAAACTTAGACAAAACCCATTAAATCATGATTGCAACAATTGAAGGAATAGATTACAGTACGAAAAAAAAGATTGAAATTGGATTTGGACAAAATGAGGTTAAATATATAAGAGATAAGTCAATAGGTCGTTCTGATAAAATTATAAGCCCAGGTTTTGTCGATATTCAAATAAATGGATTCAAAGGTATCGACTTTAACGAAGAGGGGCTCTCCGTAGCAGATATCCGCACCCTCACAAAAGCCCTATGGAAACAAGGTGTTACCAGTTATTTCCCCACTCTAATTACTAATCATGATGAACATATCAGCACCGCTATAAAAACAATTGTAAAAGCTTGTAATAAGGATCCATTAATTAATCAAAGCATTGCAGGCATACATCTGGAAGGGCCTTTTTTATCCAAAGAGTCCGGACCCCGGGGAGCTCATCCATTAGAGTTTATCAAAGCTCCTGACTGGGAGCTCTTCAGTCAGTGGCAGGAGGAAGCTCACGGGAAGATAAAAATAATTACTCTATCTCCTGAATGGCCCCAAGCTTGCAACTTCATATTAAAATGTGTAAAAGCGGGAGTGTTAGTCTCAATAGGACATACTGCGGCCAATTCCGATCAAATCAGGGCAGCCGTTGAAGCGGGAGCGCGATTATCCACACATTTGGGAAATGCTACTCATTTAAAGCTTCCGAGACACAATAATTATGTTATTGATCAGCTGGCAAATGACAGTTTATGGGCCAGCATTATCGCTGACGGCTTTCACTTACCCAGTCCGCTCCTGAAAACATTTCTTAAAATAAAAGGTACTCAAACAATCCTTATCAGTGACGCAACAAAATTTGCAGGTTTAAATGCAGGAATCTATAAAACTCACATAGGTGGCCAAGTAGAATTGGATACAAGCGGAAGACTCTTTATGAAAAGTAATCCCCAGATGCTGGCAGGCTCAGCGCAATCTCTAAAATGGTGTATTGACCATCTCGTTAATACAGGTTTATTATCGCTGCAAGAAGCTATTGACGGGGCCTGGAAAGCTCCTTGGAGGTTATTAGAAGAATCTCATCATTATGGATTACAAAAAGGAAAAAAAGCCGATTTAATAGTATTTGAGAAAAACTCCAAAGCCATCCATATTGCTCAAACTATAAAATCTGGAAACCTCGTTTATCAAAATCGAAATTGTTATTAATCTAATAATCAGACTCATTCTTATCATGGAAAAAGATCCAAATCAACTCTACCTTACCATCCTGCTTCTCCTAATCTCTTATTCGGTAATAGGTCAAATTAGAATAATTCCCCAGCCCAACGAAATCCAATATGGTAAAGGGTCCTTTCTGCTTTCCCAAAATATCCAAATAGTTATCAAAAACGAAACAAGCGAAGAAGCAGCCTACTTATCAGATGTCCTAAAAAACGATTTTAATAGAAACGTTAAAACCAATCATGAAGGAAAAGGAATACAACTATCTGTCAATTCCAAATTAGAACCAGATCTGGGAGAAGAAGGCTATCAATTGTCCATCAAAAAAGACAATATTTTAATCCAAGCTGCCCACCCCACAGGTGTTTTCTATGGGATACAATCATTACGGCAAATCATTTTACAATCAGAGATTGAAAAGCGGGGACGTACCGTATATAAAATACCCACTCTAAAAATCACAGATCGCCCAACATTCGTATGGCGAGATTTTATGTTGGACGAATCGAGGCATTTTAAAGGAAAGAATACTGTCAAAAAGTTACTGGATCAAATGGCATTATTAAAAATGAATGTTTTCCACTGGCATTTAACTGATGATCAGGGCTGGAGAATTGAAATAAAAAAGTATCCTAAATTGACAGAAATAGGATCAAAACGAAAAGATACGCAAACTCAACGAGATAGTGAAGCTAGGACCGGCGAAACCCACCAGGGATATTATACACAAGAAGAAATCAAAGAAATTATTGCCTATGCCAAAAAAAGAAAGATTCTCATCGTTCCAGAAATAGAGATGCCCGGACATGCAACAGCCGCCATTGCCGCCTATCCCTGGGTCGGTTCCTTGGGAACCACAAAAGAAGTTGCTGTTACATTTGGCAAATTAGAAGACTCATTTAATATAGCCGATCCAAAAGTCGTTCAGTTCTTAAAAGATATTTTGGATGAAGTGACTGAATTATTTCCGGGAGATATCATTCATATTGGAGGGGATGAGGTAAACTTCGATGCCTGGAAGAACTCAAAACATATAAAAAAATTTATGGAAAATAAAGGGCTCAAATCTCCTGTCGATTTACAAATCTATTTTACCAATGAGATCTCACAGTATATAGATCAGAAAGGTAAACGAATGATGGGATGGAACGATATTTTGGGAGATGACATCCACAAAAAAGGGATAAAAGCTTCAAACGAGAAAATCAATGAGTTGGCAGAATCCACAATAATTCATTTCTGGAAAGGAGACCTGGACCTCATAGAAAAGGCCACCTCGCAGGGGTATGATGTGGTAAACTCCAATCATTGGGATACCTATTTGGATTACACCTATAAAGTCATACCCTTATCAAAAGCCTACAGTTTCAATCCCATACCAGAAGGGCTAAACCCCAATCATGAGAATCATATACTTGGGATCGGTGCACAAATGTGGAGCGAGTGGATTCCAACCGTATTGGAGATGGAAAACCAAATTTTCCCGAGATTAGCAGCCTACGCAGAAGTAGGTTGGACACAATTAAAAAATAAAGATTACAACGAATTCAAAAAAGGTCTACAATATCTTGAAAGATATTGGAATACTATAGGAATACATTATCATAAGACTATAATTAAATGAATACATTAAAAAATTTCTCCCTCGAAGGCAAAATAATCGTTATTCCCGGCGGGAGTGGAGTATTGGGAACCTCTTGGTCTAAAGCATTAGCAAAAGCAGGTGCTCAAATCGTGGTCTGGGGCCTGCATCAGGAAGAAGCTGAAGAAACGGCACATGAAATCGTAAAAGATGGAGGGAAAGCCCTTCCTATAGCTGCCAACGTTTTAAAAGAAGAGGAGGTGAAAAGGGCAAAAAACGAGATCCTTTCCAAATGGAACCGAATCGATGGCCTAATTAATGCTGCCGGAGGAAATATCCCGGGCTCCACAGTCATGCCGGATCAAGATCTGTTTTCTTTAAAAATAGAAGATTTAAAAAAGGCCATCGACCTGAATTTATACGGAACCGTTATCCCCACCCAAATCATTGCCGCCGAAATGGCCAAACACAGAAAAGGGGTTATCTTAAACGTCTCTTCTATCACCGGACAAAAACCCCTCACTCGCGTTATGGGCTACGGCATGGCTAAATGTGCCATCGAAAGCTATACGCAATGGATGGCTATTGAATTGGCACAGCGCTATGGTGACGGAATGCGTATTAACGCCATTGCTCCCGGTTTTTTCTTGACCAAACAAAATCATGATTTAATGCTAAATCCCGATGGAAGTTATTCCGATAGGGCTCAAAAGGTCATTAACGGAACCCCGTTTGGGCGGTTAGGAGAACCCGAAGAGCTCAATGACACTGTTATTTATCTGATGAGCGACGCCTCTAAATTTGTCACCGGAGAAACGGTTGTAGTTGACGGTGGATTTAATGCTTTCTTTGGAGTTTGAGATTTACTACGCTTGGTCGTTAGCGGAGTCGAAACGACAATATTATCATGATAACTTTCCCCATAAAACAAGATCGAACCGTGACCTATAATTTAAAACAAACCTGGCGCTGGTATGGCCCGGAAGATACCGTCTCCCTAAATGATGTGAAACAGGCTGGAGCCTCGGGAATCGTCAGTGCCCTACACCATATTCCGCACGGCAAAGTATGGCCTCTCGAGGATATTAAAAAACGTAAGAAAACTATAGAAGCTGCCGGATTGACTTGGGATGTAGTAGAAAGTGTACCTGTACACGAAAATATCAAGACCCAACAAGGAAATTATAAGAAGCTCCTCGAAAATTACAAACAGAGTCTGCGGAATTTGGCCGCCTGTGGAATCCATACAATCTGTTATAACTTTATGCCGGTTCTGGACTGGACACGTACACAGCTCGATTATGAAGTGGCTGATGGCTCTAAAGCACTCCGCTTAGATCGCACGGATTTGGCACTTTTCGATGTACACATCCTTAAACGTAAAGGAGCTGAAACAGACTATACCGATGTAGTCCTCAACGAAGCAGCAAAACGTAACAAGGAATATACGCAGCATCAAAAAGACCTTCTATCGACCAATACTCTGATGGGTATTCCGGGCGAAAAATCCTTTACCCTCGAAGAACTCCAAAAAAGCATCGATATATATGAACCCATAGGAAAGAAAGGCCTACGGGAAAAC
>CAZBXQ010000070.1:0-16240 GCA_964495935.1 uncultured Flavobacteriaceae bacterium | reverse complement strand
AGTGAGTAGTGAGTGATAAAAAATTTGAAATCAAAAATCTCCAATCGTTAATCGTCAATCAAATTATATATTCCCTCTTAACCTACTAAGAATTAATTGGCTTCAATAATTAAGGGGAGATTCAATTTTGTCGAAACCGGAATTCCCCGCTTTTCGGCAGGATATATTTTTGGCAGACTATCTACCGCCATTTGCAGCCACCCCTCCAATCCCTTTACTTTCTCCTGGAGTTCATCCGACCATTTTATCGTTTCTATTTCGGGTTTACCCTGAGCCGAAATCCTGATTGTCAAGTAAATCTCTTCATGGATGGAATCATTAAGGATAATCTCATGGGTTGTCAATGATTTCATGATATAGCCAGTCAATTTTTCTCCAAAGCAACGCTTCTGCTCTTCTTTGGAAGAACTTCCCCGGCAAGCTTCAAAAACAGGATAGGTATCGACATTTTCCCAATCCAGCTGATTCATTTCCTCACGAATAATATCGGCCTCGGATACTTTGCGTACCTCAACGTTCTTGCAGCCTACTACTAAAAATAATATGGACAGGCAGATTATACGCATAGACGAGTAAAAATACACAATTCTATCTTTTTATCACGGGATTCCATTTTCTTTAAAAACAATTTCATTGAGAATCAATCCCGAAGCCGGCGCAATATAGGTCAGTTTTATTTTATTTTTGGGATTCAGACTCTCCTTTATGAATTCCAGATCCACTTCGCCCTTGCCCAATTCAATTAAAATTCCCATCATCAATCGAATTTGATAGCGTTTAAATCCTTCAGATCGAATTCTGAGCAGGTAACTTTTATCGGGGAAAAAATTAGCCTTTAAAATTTTATTTTCTACGATTTCACACCGTATAACCTCACCTTTCGTCTGAGTTTTCGGCTTGGGTTTATAGGTATATGACCAAAAATCATGTACTCCCTCAAACAACTGTGCTCCTTCCTTCATTTGATCAATATCCAGAGACTCCTGAATATTAGTCATTAAAGGAGCACAAAAAGGGTGATATTTTTCACCAAAGGCAAAGAAATACAAATACTCCTTGATCTTGGGATGCTGGATAATATTAAAATCGGCAGTAGTTTCTTGTATAGAAAGAGCCCGGAGATCCTGCGGTAGGTTTTGATTCAGTACTTTTAAAAACTCATCCTTTTCGAGGGGTTTTTCATCGATAAAAAGTTCCACATACGTACTATTGGCCGAGACCATAGCATCGGTTCGCCCGGTAATCAAGAGCTTAAACCTTTGCTCTAAAACATAAGCTATAGAGCGTTCCAGCATCCGCTCTACGGTCTTTAATCCCGGTTGTTTTTGCCAGCCGTGGAACCGGAACCCCAGATACTGCAATTCCAATACGTAATAATATCGAACTCGCCGCATTTTAAATTAGAGAAACCCCGTTGAGATCCGTAGTTAACACATCAGACATATAATCAAAGAAAGGACGAATTTGCTTGAAATGCTCATTTACCACCGCTGCAAAATCCTCGGCCATTACTTCTTCATCTGTAAAAGGATGCTGAAATAACCATTGTTTGTAATTGAGCAAATCAATATCGGGATGATCGCGATCATATCCCCGGGGTGCCGTTTTTAATTGATCGCCATGCATTTTTCCCCAGGATTTCCGGAGCCCGGGAAGGGTCAAAATCTCGCGTACTTCATCGGCATCAATCTCCCATTCTTTGCGCACCCGCTCCAGATCTTCTCGTGAAGGATTCCAAAACCCCACATCGATAAAAGATTTTCCATCGGGCTCAATATGAAGATAATACCCACCTCTCAGCCCGGGCTTATGCCGACGAAAATGAATCCCGAAATGCCGTTTATAAGGAGTTTTGTCTTTGGAAAATCGAATGTCCCGATAAATCCTGAATTGTTTGGTCTTTTCAATTTTATCATGCTGATTGAGCAAATTGGTGACTTCCAATCCGAAATCTTTTACTTCAGCCTCCAGCTGCTTAAATTTTGGTTTTCGGTCATTAAACCAATCTCTGTTATTATTTTCCCGCAAGTCTCTTAAAAAGCCTAATACTTCTTTAGAAATCGTCATGCTCATTTTATTTTTTCGCCTGTAAGTTAAGGATTATAGTCCGTTCTATCCATTCCACCGGAATAGAAAAGCTTTATTCCGGGCCATATACTATAAAATCAACCCCTAAAAGACTTTTTCATGGGAAAAGAATCCTTTTAAAAGGGGTCGTTCATTTAATGTACTTAAGTTTGGGAAGCCCTCAATCATCTTAAAAAATTAGTCTTTCAGCACGGGAACGTCCCTCTATTTGATTATCCGTATTGTAGGGAACGCTCCGACCTTCGGGTCAGTAGATGTCTTAAAAGTTCATCTCAAACACAATGAGAGATCTTAATCCATGAACAGGAAAAAGATCTGCCTTCGTCGGAATGAAATCACTTCGAAAAACAGGTTATCAGACAGCTACAATTCTTTAAAAAACTACTTTTCCAATCCTTTTTCAAAGGCGGCCATCACTTCATTACTTACCCCCATCTTGGTAAATCCACCATCGTGATAAAGGTTTTGTAACGTGACTTTCCGGGTAAGGTCGGAGAACATCGAAACGATATAAGCGGCGCAATCTTCTGCAGAAGCATTGCCCAAAGGTGCCATCTTATCAGCAAAAGCCATAAACCCGTCAAAACCCTTTACTCCGGTTCCCGCCGTCGTTGGGGTTGGAGATTGAGAAATGGTGTTGACCCGAACCTTAAACTTTTCACTAAAGAAATACCCAAAGCTTCGAGCTATGGACTCCAAATAAGCCTTATTATCGGCCATGTCATTATAATCCGGAAAAACGCGCTGAGCCGCGGCATAAGTTAACGCCAAAATACTCCCCCATTCATTCATCGCCTCCTTTTTATAGAGTACTTGCATCGTCTTGTGAAAAGAAAGTGCCGAAACATCCCAACCTTTCTCAGTAAATTTATAGTTGTTTTCGGTATAAGGCTTGTTTTTTCGAACGTTTACCGACATCCCGATGGAGTGCAAAACAAAATCCAGTTTACCCCCCAAAATCTCCTGTGCCTGATCGATCAATTTCTCTAAATCCTCCACGCTGGTGGCATCGGCCGGAATAATTTCTGAACCCGTCTTTTCTCCCAGAGTCTTTAAAGTTCCCATACGCAATGCTACCGGAGCATTGGTCAGTACAAATTTACCCCCTTCTTCATGTACTTGTTCTGCCGTTTTCCAGGCGATCGATTTATCATCCAGAGCACCAAAAATAATTCCGCGTTTCCCTTTTAAAAGATTATAAGCCATATTTATAAGTTTGATTGAATTATAAAGCGGTAAAGATAATAAAATCCCCAGAATCTTAATATAAACTATGAATTCTTACAAGACTCTCCATTTAAGCAAGAAACAATATTTAAGGCAGGAGTTATAAAGGTCGTCTAAGCTTTCAAAAATTGGCTGCAAAATGATCTTATTGTCCCAGACCTACAGCCGGCAGATTTAACCTTTTTTTCGACCATAGCTATGGCTATACTCTACAAAAAAGCCCTCATCCGGAACAATAATCTCTATTCCTGCCTGCCAAATGGTAGGTTCCACTCCAATCTCAAAAGTTTAAATGCTCTATATACAACTAAAATAATAATAAAAAAAACACTTTAACATTAATTATTTGTAAAACTATGTGTGTATGTGTAACTTTGGGTATATTTAATCTTTAAATCGTTAATTATGAAGTCTTTATTCATGTCTCTTTTATTTATTACAATTAGTGGCTTAACATTATCGGCAATGGAATCTCATTCTCCGAATATATCGGAAGAAACCATTGTTGCAAGCCAAGTCAAGGAAAGTCAATTCAGTCACCTCAGTGTAGCCAGTACCTACATTAGGGTAGAGACCACCTGTGGAGTTGATGGAATGATCATCGTGCAAGACGGTGATACCGCAAACGATGTTCAACTAATGATTAGTGAGGTCAAGCGCATGGCCTGTCCTTATTAAGCCATAGTATTCTTGGGATATCTCACAAAGACGTCCCAAGATTAACCATAACCAAGAATTAAATTTAATGAAGCATGAGATATTTAGCATTCCTTCTGGTAATATTCTTTATTTGTCCACCTGTTTTCGCCCAAGAGGTCATAACCGACAAGTCCCTCTATCAAGCAATTTATGATTTTGATTTTCAGCGGGATTCGACCGATGTCAATACCAAAAGGAACGAAAAGATGATCTTGTTTATAGGGGATCAATATTCTTTGTTTGAAAGCTATTATAATCGGTATAATGATTCTATTGGCGAGACATTACAAAAAAAATATCCGAATAGAGCAGATCTTCAACTATTTACAGATGAATATAGTGCCAAAACGAAGACCATTAACTTTAATTTTAGAATTCTTAAGAATAAGGAACAGACGTTAGTGTTCGATTCCTTTTGGACCGACCGTTTTATTTATGAAGAAAAAGAAGCCCTGAACTGGAAAATCACCACCTCACGCGACACCATTAATGGATATCCGGCAACTCTCGCTACCACTCATTTTGGCGGGCGGGATTATAAGGCTTGGTTTACCGAGGAACTCCCCTTTAGTGACGGTCCTTATAAATTCAAAGGCTTGCCGGGATTAATCGTAAAGGTAGGCGACACCCAAAATCAATACGTTTTTGATCTCATCTCTTTTAACAAGAAAGAGGAGGGCTTCTCCTTTGACCCGAAAGCCGGAGCCAAAACAACAAAGCAGAAGTTCTTCAAAGCCCGGAACACCTTTAAGAAAAACTTTATCGGCGGGATGGATTCAAGAGGCGTTCAATTCGAAGGCGATATGAGGGAAAACCAGAAACGAATGCAAAAACTGAACAACAACAAAATTGAAATTCCGGAGTGATCAATGGGATGAAATCACTGCTTTTTACCTTCCTTTTTTTAAGTTTCACTTCTGTTGTTTTCTCACAAACAACAATTAACGGCACCTTAAAAGATACACGAGGAGAGGCCGTAAGGAATGCTAACATCCTCTTGCTGGAAAGCGGAACTCAAAATATAATTTCGTATGCCATTGCAGATAGTGACGGATATTTTTCTTTGTCTGTAAATTCCCGAGAACACCAATTTGATCTTAAGGTAAATTCCCTGGGATATAAGTCGATCATCCAAACCCTCGATAACGAAACACAAACATTAGACCTCGTCTTAGAAGCAGAAGTTTCCGAATTGAAAGAGGTCAACATAGAATCCTCTCTCATTAATCAACGCGGTGACACCCTCGCCTATTCTGTGAGTGCTTTTTCTCATCAGCAGGATCGAACAATCGGCGATGTCTTAAAAAACATGCCCGGATTTGATGTCTTAAAAAATGGCAAAATTCTGTATCAGGGGGAACCTATCAGTAAATACTATATTGAAAACATGGATCTATTGGGCGGGCGTTATGGCCTGGCCAATAAAAATCTCTCTTATAAAGAAGTAGAAAAAGTGGAGGTTTTAGAAAATCATCAGCCGGTAAAGATTTTGGATAGTTTATCTTTTTCGGATAAGACCGCCATTAACCTTAAGCTCAAAAAGAAATATACGTTTGCCGGCCAGATCGAAGCCGGAGCAGGTTTCTTACCCTTACTATGGGATATCAATATTACCCCGATGCTGTTTACCCCAAAAAGGCAAATGATTACCTCTTACCAAGCCAATAATACAGGAAATAATGTAGCAGATCAGTTAGAGACTTTGACCCTTGAAGAGTTTTTGGATCGGTTTGAACGGAATGATGATAAAAGCGATTGGATGCGAATTCAAAAGCTACAAGAGCCGGATTTTTCGGAAAAGCGATGGCTGGAGAATAATATTCATCTTTTAACGGCCAATTACCTTCAACAATTAAAAAAAGACTATGAATTCCGAATAAACACTTCTTACCTCAACGATTATCAGCAACAAAACGGCCATATAACCACTCGATTTTTTACTGGAACAGATACCATCGCTTTAATAGAAGATCAATATAACCAACTCTACCCACAGTCTCTAAAAACCGAGCTCAATCTGGAAAGAAACACTTCCAAGAGTTATTTCAAAAATAATTTACAATTTCAGGGATATTGGGATCACGAAAACGGTCATATTGAAACCCTTTCCCGCCCCCTCCAACAAAATTTAAAAAACCACTATTTTAAAATCTCCAATGATTTAAAAACCCTATTTCCTATAGGAGCCCAAATTGCTACCTTAAAATCTTATATAGATCTTTCTGAAACCCCACAATCGCTACACATTCAACCGGGACCGTTTGAAGATGCACTAAACTCGGGAAAAGCCTATGACAAGGTTTTTCAAGATCTCCACATAAATACTTTTTACACTCATAATTCCATCGGTATTACCAAAGGCTGGAAAAATTTTAGTTTTAATGTGAAAACGGGTTTCCAGTATGAGAAACAAAAATTAAGAAGTCAGATTTTTGTCGATGATTTGGAGGCTTCTTCAAATTCCGAGAACCATTTGGATTGGAACCGGTTTAATGGCTATTTTCACCTGACGACCCAATATAAAAAAGACCGTTGGCGTATCGAATTGACGACTCCGGTCGATCTACACCACTATAAATTAACGGACCAACCGTCACAAAAGGGGCAGGATCTCCACCGGGTAAATTTTGATCCTCAACTAACCGTAAATTATGACTTAGCCCATTTCTGGAAACTCCGCTCTTCCGTTCTTATCGATCACCAATATGGCACTATTAATCAAATCTATTATAATTATATTCTGCGGGATTATAGAAATCTACAACGCACAGACGCCCCCTTACCGGAGCATCACATAAGTAGCTATTCTTTCTCTTTTCGGTATAGAAACCCACTTAATTCCCTATTTTTCAACTTTAGCTATAGGCATAATAGCCGAGACAATAACCTCCTATACGATACTCGAATATTAGCTTCCGGAGCATTGGAACGGAAGGCCGTTAAGCAAAAAAACAAACGAAAAAATCATACTCTATCGGTCCGAATTGGTAAATATTTTAGCTCTTTAAATACCAATCTGAGTTTCCGGACGAACCTTACTTTTCTACACTTTCAGCAGATTTTGAATACAAACATTAGTGCTATTGACAATCAATCCACACAGATTCAAGGCAAACTGAACACTGACTTTACCGATTGGCTAAATGTGGAGTTAAAATCCGTTTTTCAATCTTCCCACAATACCATTCAACATCATCGTAATTCCAATATAACCCGACAATTCCACACCTTTGAGATGAATATCTATCCTAAAGAAAATCAATTTTTGGGACTGAAAACGGAATTCGCAAAAAACCGGACTTTTTCCTCCGAAACCAAGAACTTCTTTGCCGATTTGATCTATCGCTATACTTGGGAGGCCAAGAATATCGATTTTGAATTAAACTGGAACAATATCTTTAATGCTAAGGAATATTCAACGGTAAGCATGAATGATTTCAGTTATTATGAATCCACCTATCGATTAAGGCCGGCACAACTCCTATTTAAAATTCGATTTTCCTTATAATCAATTACAACCTTACATTTCTCCTTATTCTTCCAAAAACGAATCCATCAATCGAGCAGGTCGTCAATTTTTCTATTCTCTTTCACTCCTCCACTCGTTTAATCCGGGCACCTAATTTTTGAAGCCGAGACTCGATATTTTCATAACCCCGATCAATCTGTTCAATGTTATGAATCATCGAAGTTCCCTCGGCCGATAAAGCGGCAATCAACAGAGAAACTCCGGCACGAATATCCGGACTGGACATGGTCGTGGCCTGTAACGGAGATAAAAAATTATTTCCGATTACGGTAGCCCGGTGGGGATCACACAGGATAATCTTAGCCCCCATATCAATCAATTTATCGACAAAAAACAACCGACTTTCAAACATCTTTTGATGAATCAAAACACTTCCTTGGGCCTGGGTTGCCACCACCAAGAGAATACTGATCAAATCCGGTGTCAACCCCGGCCAGGGCGCATCGCTGATCGTTAAAATCGAACCGTCTATAAAGTCCTGAATTTCATAACCGTCCTGATGAGCCGGAATGTGAATATCCTGCCCTACCCGTTCCACCGTAATTCCCATTTTCCGAAAAGCATTAGGGATAACCCCTAATCGCTCCCAGCCTGCGTTTTTAATCGTGATTTCACTACGCGTCATAGCTGCCAGTCCAATCCAGGAGCCAATCTCAATCATATCCGGCCAAACCGTGTGTTCGCCTCCCTGCAATTCACTTACACCGGAAATTTTAAGCAAATTAGAACCAATCCCTGAAATCTTTGCTCCCATATGCACTAACAGAGTACACAATTGTTGAATATACGGCTCGCAAGCGGCATTATAAATCGTGGTCGTTCCTTCAGCGAGAACGGCGGCCATAATAATATTGGCCGTACCGGTCACCGAGGCTTCTTCCAACAACATATAGGTTCCTTTCAGCCCATTGGCGGCATCAAGTACGTAGAATCCATGCTTTTCGTCTTTCTTTAATTTTGCGCCCAGGTCCATCAATCCTTGAAAATGGGTGTCCAATCGTCGTCTTCCTATTTTATCACCTCCCGGTTGCGGCACAATGCCCTTTTTGAATCGCGCCAAGAGCGGACCAATCGTCATAATCGAGCCTCTTAAATTTCCCCCGTCTTCAACAAATTCCGAACTCCTCAAATAATCGAGATCAAGCTGATCACTTTTAAAAGTATAACTGCCCTCTTTTATTTTTTGAACTTTCACCCCCCCTTTCTTCAGAATATCAATAAGTTTATTGACGTCGCGAATATTCGGAATATTATGAATTGTAACCGTTTCCGGGGTCAGCAAAACCGCACATAAAACCTGTAAGGCTTCGTTTTTTGCTCCCTGTGGGATGATTTCGCCACTCAATTCATGTCCTCCTTCTATTCGAAATATTGCCATAATAAAAAAATAATTGCTGGATTTTAATAGCTGTGATTGACTGATATGTAAAGGAATGCCATCAATTCAGATGTTTTAATATAAAAATAAGACAACCATTTATTTGTAGATTAAGCATCTCGTGGACATTAAAGAAAAATTCCTCCCGAAGAAGGAAAATATGGATATAAGAAATTGAATTGAACACCGAATATTTTCAAGCCTCGACAATCTATTCACAATTCACAGTTTACTCAAAATGAATACCTCCAAAATATGAGAGATCTGAAAGTTGGGCCTAACCCATGCGTTTTCTATGACGAGGTTCGGTTAAGCGGTTGGAAACTCGTTGATTTACGAGATCCCCGTTTATAACCGAAGATTTTAATTTTAGTGTCGTTTACGTCCTTTCCCTCGGTATTTACGTTTCTTTGAACGATGGTTACGTTTTTTCTTGCCGCCGCTAATCAAATCGGCAGCCCGGCTTAAATCTTCATCTTTTTTATTCAGGTTAATCTTTCCCCCGCTAAGCTCAAACAGGTGATCAAAAATAATTTTATCCTCTACCGTATCTTTATTCCAGTTTAAATAACACTTTTTCATGTGATTGGCGATGGACAGAATCAAAGCTTCTCGCTTAGGACCTTGCTCCCAGTCTTTTACCTCATCAATCATCTTCTTGATATTATTTCCATAAAATCGGTATCTCGGATTGTTCTCCGGGTAGGCCAAGGGTTCAGGGTGTTTCCGCATTTCTTCCTCCGTCGGTTTGGGAAAAGGTGAATCCACCTCCAGATTATAATCACTCATCATATAGAGTTGATCCCAAAGCTTATGATGCACATCCGGGATGTTTTGAGAAAGTGGTGAGATATTGCCCATCACATCAATAATGATCTCGGCCATTGCTTTCCGCTTCTCTTCATTCTCTTCATTCACGGCGGCTTTCACCATTTTTTGAATGTGACGCCCGTATTCCGGAATAATCAATTTGGGACGATCTGAATTGTATTCTAAAGTATCAGTCAAAATAAAATAAATATGTATTCGATTAGGTTTCTCTTGCTCTCGTTTTCAGGAAGGGGCAACAAAGATAAAATTTAATTGCAAAAAGTAAAAAAGAATATGGCCTCATTCACAAAATCACCTGATTTACAGCGAAATCACACCAGTCACTTTTTCTCCAACCTCTTTGTATTTATCGATAACATCCTGTGCAGAATCCATCACCACACGAATGCTTACGCTTACATATTTCCCCTTAGAAGATTCTTTTAGGGTGATTAAGGCTCCTCGAAAGTCAAAAATATTTTCGATTTCGGCTATTTTTTCATCCGAAGCCGGGATAATAAATTTGTAGAGATAGGTGTGTGGCCATTCTACTCCATCTTCCAATTGGTCTTTCAGGCTTTTATAAAATTCTTCCGGATCTCTTTTGGACTCCATCCTATTATTCTTTTCGTCTGACAAATATAAACTTATTCGCCTATTTTATTAAATTGCTTCCATAAATTACAAAATATTTTGGAATTGCAAAGAATTTTATTGGCCGGAGGACCGGGAACGGGGAAAACAACGATTATCGATGAATTAAAAAGAGACGGTTACTGCTGCTTTGATGAAGTCTCGAGACAGGTAACGGCAGCAGCCCAAAAAGAAGGCATTGCCCAGCTATTCCTTAAAGATCCACTGCTTTTTAGTAAAAAACTCCTAAACGGAAGAATAGCCGATTTTGAACGAGCAGAAAATCAAAAGGCCGGATTTTGCTTTTATGATCGGGGGATTCCGGAGGTAATTGCGTATATGAATTATCGGAACGAAAATGTTCCTCAGCAATTTTATCAAGCCGAGGCAGAACACCGATATGATCGGGTTTTTTACTTCCCTATCTGGGAAGCCATTTACAACCGTGATAATGAACGCTACGAGTCTCTTGAAGAAGCAAAGGCCATTGCTCCTTTTATAGAGCAGAAGTATCGGGCTTTGGGGTATCACCTTCTTAGAGTCCCCAAGCTCACGGTATCAGAACGAAAAGACTTTATTCTTAATCACCTTTAAAACATGAAAACGGCAACTGCTGTATTGCAAAAATATTGGGGCTTTCATAAATTCCGACCCGCCCAAAAGACAGCAATTTCCCATCTTTTAAATCAGGAAGACGTCATCACTCTCCTCCCTACCGGAGCGGGAAAGTCGATTTGCTTTCAGGTTCCGGCACTCGCGCAAAAAGGAATTTGCCTGGTCATTTCTCCCTTGATTTCACTTATGCAGGATCAGGTGGAATCACTTCAAAAACGCGGTATAAAAGCCATGATGCTCGGGGGCTCCATTCCTTTTCACAAACTGCAAATTTTACTGGATAACTGTGTTTATGGGGACTATAAATTTTTATATCTCTCTCCTGAACGATTGCAGCATGAATTTGTGCAGACGCGTATAGAGCATATGGATATCAATTTTATTGCTATTGATGAGGCCCATTGTATTTCAGAATGGGGGCATGATTTTCGTCCCGCCTACCGGAAAATCGCCATTTTAAAAGAGTTCCTTCCCGCTGTCCCTTTTATAGCCTTAACAGCCACTGCAACCCCACGGGTATTGAACGATATAAAATCCAACCTCGGATTAGAAGAAGCTCCTGTAGTACGACAAAGTTTTGAACGAGAAAATATTACCATAGCCATAAAGAGAACCGAAGATAAAAATCATGAATTAGTCTATTTCTTTGAGAAAAATCCGGGATCCAGCATCATTTATGTCAGAAACCGAAAATTAAGTGTCCAGCTACAAAGACTCTTGGGCTATCATGGTTTTCAGGCAGCAGCCTTTCATGGTGGAATGCCGCTCAAGAAAAAGGAGCAGCTTCTTCGCGATTGGAAAGCCGAAAAATTCAATATTATCGTTGCAACAACAGCCTTTGGAATGGGGATTGACAAAGAAAATGTAAGAAATATCGTGCACTATCAACTTCCCGATAGCTTAGAAAGCTACTACCAGGAAATCGGGCGCGCCGGTAGAGATGGGAATCCCGCTATGGCCCTTCTAATCTACAATCGAGCCGATATTCTGACTTTGAAAAATCAGTTCCTAAAAAATATTCCTACATTGGAAAGTACGCGGACAATCTATAAAAAAATGAATGCCTACCTTTCTATTCCCTATGGGCAGGGGCAGGAAGAAAGCTACAATTTCAATTTTTCTGAATTTTGTCACACCTACAACCTCTCCCCCTCACGGGTTTTTAATACGCTACAACTTTTTGATCAATTGGAAATTATTCGGTTGTCCGGTGAATATCGCCTTCGCACCGAAATTTCTTTTACCATCCCTCCCCGACAATTGTATTCCTTTATCGAAAAAAACCCTTCCTTTAAAACATTACTGCATAGTCTATTAAGGATGCAGGGAGGCTTTTTTGAATTACAGACTCCAATCAATTTGTATCGGCTTCAGGCTCGATCGGGGCTTGGGCAAAAAGAAATTATAACCCAGCTTAAAAAGCTTCATCAATTAGCAATCATTCAACTAAAAATCGCCGATGAGGATACTACTATTCAATTCCTTAGCCCCCGTGAAGATCGCTACACACTGAGTCTCTTAACCCCTTATTTGAAAACCTATCAACAAAATAAAAAGGATAAGGTTGAAGCTGTTGTTCATTTTGCCACCGATGAAGAAAATTGTAAGACGATCCAGTTGTTATCCTACTTTGGAGAATCCAGAACTACCGACTGCCATCATTGCTCGGTATGCCACAATAAATACAACAACGAAAAGGAACAAACCCCAAAACAGATAGCTGCCCTTCTTCTCAATGAACTTCAACAGCCTTTAAATTCTAAAGCACTCGTAAAAAAGTTAAATCTTGAAGCAGCCATAGTCCTGCCTGCTTTACGAGAGTTATTGGACCAAAAAAAAATAAAACGGCTGGATGATAATCGTTTTATCCTTCGTAAAAACTAAAGAAGATCGGTATTTTTGACTTCTGAAAACGTCTAATTCCAATTCTACAAAATGAACGATTTACGTGTACTCTTTATGGGAACTCCCGAGTTTGCGGTATATATCCTGAAATCCTTAGTAGAGCAGAAATACTCTATTGTGGGGGTAGTTACGGCCCCGGATAAACCGGCAGGACGGGGTCAAAAAATCAAACCATCGGCCGTTAAAAAATATGCCGAAAAACAAGGTTTAAAAATTTTGCAGCCCACAAACCTTAAATCTGATAATTTTCGGCACGAATTAGAAATGCTTGCACCCGATGTTTCCATCGTTGTGGCCTTTCGTATGCTTCCCGAAAAAGTGTGGGACTTCCCGCCCTGTGGGACCTTCAACCTCCATGCCTCCCTCCTTCCCGATTATCGTGGCGCGGCTCCTATCAACTGGGCCCTGATCCATGGAGAAATTCGTACCGGTGTCACCACTTTCTTCCTGGACCGACAAATCGATACTGGAAAAATCATTGCTCAACAGGAAGTTGAAATTACCTCCGAAGATACGGCAGGTTCCTTACACGACAAATTGATGATCAAAGGAGCAGAGCTTGTACAACAGACTTTAGATCGCATTCAGGAAGATGACTTGCAACTGCGATCTCAACCTCGCTCGAGAAGCCTTAAATCAGCTCCAAAATTGAACAAGAAAAACACACAAATCAATTGGAATCAATCCCCTCAAAAAATATATAATCTCGTCCGTGGATTATTTCCTTTTCCCGTTGCCTGGACCTATCTCCAAAACGGAGCTGAAAAATGGAGATGCAAAATCTATCAAGTAAACCCGATAAATGAGGAACACTCATTCGCCATTGGCCATATCGAAACCACCAAAGAAAACCTTCGAGTAGCCGTTAAAGGAGGGTTTATTTCAATCGAAGAAATGCAACTTCCCGGAAAAAAACGCATGCCGATTAAGGAAATGTTGAATGGATTGCACCTTGTTGAAGAGGCAAAAATGCTGTAAATGTCGTGTCTCAAGCCGCCATAAGCCTGAAAAATGCACTATTTATCAACATTTTTACAAAGTTATTAACAATTTCACGGATTTCCTCCGTAAAGCCTTGTGTCGTAAGGAAAAGCCTATAAATTTGTCTTTGTAATCGAACAAATTGTTTAATCTAATTAACTAATTAAAATTCATTATTATGAACAAAACGAATTTAGTTGACATCATGGCAGAGGATGCCGGAATCTCAAAAGTAGCTGCAAAAAAAGCTTTGGAATCTTTCCTTGAAACCGTAGAAGGTTCTCTTAAAAAGGGAGATCGCGTCTCTCTTGTCGGATTTGGTTCTTGGTCTGTTTCTCGTCGTGCTGCGCGTAATGGCAGAAATCCTCAAACCGGAAAAACGATCAAGATTGCTGCTAAGAACGTCGTAAAATTTAAAGCCGGATCCGGACTTCAAAAAGCCGTAAACTAAAAGCATCTTTGCGATCAAAATTAGAAACCTTCTTACAGCCGTAAGAAGGTTTTTTTATAGGGCTATTTATACTTTTGGGATTAACGTGAAACCGGCCGGTCGGTAGGCTAAAATAAAGATTACGGTTTCACATAATGACTATTTTGCAGAGCGAAGCCATGATTCCGATAGAAATTGGAGCCCCTCAACCGCAATCATCGGTAAAAGAGAATTCATCGAAGTCCCGCGCAAGATTTATCGGGTCGGATACATTTCAAACATGCCAATACACGAATTATACAGCTCAACAGCTTTTTTTTCGATATAAATTGTATATTTATTCATAAAAACAATCAAGTTTTGGATTTAATAGAACCACAAAAAGGGCTTTTATTAGTTGCTGAAGTTGCATTGACCGGGGACATCTCATTTGGAAGGTCGGTAATCTATATTACCGAACATAGTGCAACCACCGGAACGGTGGGATTTGTTCTTAACAAACGTACGAGTTATAAACTTTCCGATTTAATCCCGGGAATCAAAACGGACTTTGATTTATATGCCGGCGGTCCCGTTGAAACGCAAAATCTTTATTTTTTACATAAAATCCCCGAAATTCTTCCCAAAAGTATCGAAATCGCGAGTGGCGTGTACTGGGGTGGTGATTTTGATCGCCTCGAAACAGGGTTGAGAGACGGCTCCATCCCCCATAATAGAATTAAATTTTTCCTGGGCTATTCAGGATGGAGTCCAAACCAACTGGAAAGTGAAATTGAAACAGAATCATGGATCGTTAGTGAAAACAACTGGAATATCTTTGAGCAAAATGATGCTTCTACCTGGAAAGAGAAACTAACCGATCTTGGCGGGGAATATATAATTTGGGCCAATTCCCCGGAAAACCCAAGCCATAACTAACTTCTTATTTCCCTACTCCTTCTGTCATAAAAGTATTTGATTTATTTTAAATCACTTCTTTTTGTAGAAATTGGAGAAACGAATAAACGGCCTGCAAACTGATTGCCGACCGTCTTCCTCTCTTCTTTAAAATGCTGTTGTGGATTATTTAGAACCCAAAACCGTTTTTAAATCATCAATCATATTTTGCCAAAGCATTTTCCCATCTTCCACCTCATCTTCATCGTCAGCAAAATCAGTAACCAATAAAGAAACGTCTTTGGTAATGTCATCAACCTGGATTCGAATCTCAAAAAATGAAGCAGAATCCTCGATTTCCTCCCACCGAAATTTTATACGTTCATCACTTTTCTTAGTTAACATCTCTGCCACTTCCTCACTATCTCCCCAGATAAACGTAAATTTTTTCCCTCTTGAATTCACATTATCGGCAAACCATTCACTTAATCCCGATGGGGTCGATATATATTTATAAATCAATGCAGGTGATGCTTGAATAGGAAATTCCAATTGATATTTGACCATAGTAATTTTCTTAAATCGTCCAAATTGCTTCCGGCAATATATATATTATCTATGGAGTTTAAAAATATATTCAAAAAATTAAATAATTATCCGGATGATTTGCCGGCATATAAAATAATTATATATTTGCAGCCGTCTTTATTTATTGCGATAAATAACGATTTTGGCGAGAGAATTCGCTCCGATAAAAGCCGGAAACCTACCGACTGGGAGCGTCGGATTCAAAATCCGAAGATGGCGAGTTCAATTCTCAAAATTAAAACAGAATAGTTCTTTAAATACAATATGGCGAGATAGCTCAGATGGTTAGAGCGTCGGATTCATAACCCGGAGGTCCCGAGTTCAATTCTCGGTCTCGCTACTAATAACAACGAGGGTTTCGAGAGATCGATACCCTTTTTTAACACCCAAAAATAGACGCAGATACAACATTTTGTATTAAATATGGATTGCACTCGTTTGATATCATTCGATATCAGTAGCAAATATTGGGGTTATCTAT
>CAZBXQ010000069.1:0-16276 GCA_964495935.1 uncultured Flavobacteriaceae bacterium | reverse complement strand
AACCTCAAATCCATTCCCCTCTTTAAAAAGAGGGGTGCCGTAGGCGGGGTGTTTCTAATTTGTTGAATCCATTTTATGGTTTTTGTAACCTATTAAGAATTCATATCGTGTCCATTTATTTCAATAAGCCGTATTGAATTCGGTAGATCAGAACATCTCCGAAACTTCAGTAGTTTAATGTAAATGTTTTGATGACTTTTATGAATAATCGCTTTTCTTTTGTATCCATTTATTCATACTTATTGAAGAATTAAGTTTATGTACGCTTTTTGACCAATTTTTTTTTCGGTCTTAAGAAAATTATTTTTGGATCTTTTTGGGGGTTGAAGAGCCTCCTTTTTGGGGTTTATATAATTTTTTTCGGAAGAAGACATTTTAGTATTTGCTTTAGATTAAGCTTCTATTATCTGGATAATCTATCCATATATTGATTGGCTTGCTATAATATTTATTTATTGTTTAAATCATAAAATAATAAATATATAGTATTTTATTATAAATAATAATAATATATCAATGATTTATTAATAAAAAAAAGAATAATAGTAATTATAAATTGTAATGTTTTAGAATATTGTAAATGTATTTGGTTCTGTTTTAAAATTTTTATTGTTTTTAGGGAATTAATGATGTTTTAATCTTGAATATTTTTATTCTTTTTAAAACTATGATCGTTAAAAATTGGGAATTCAAGTTTGTATAAGTTAAAACTTATCATAATATTTGTACGCGATTTTTAATTAAATATGGATTTCTTATGAAAACAAAGTTTACTTATTTTTTAACATTTGTTTTTGCTTTGCTGGTGCCCTTGGCATTTGCACAAGCGCAAACAATGCAAATTTCCGGTACCGTTACCGATGATGACGGTATTCCCATTCCGGGGGTAAATATTACCGTCGAGAATACGAGTTTTGGAACAAGTTCCGATTTTGACGGAAACTATTCCATTCAGGCCGAACAGGGGCAGATCCTAAAATTTACAAGTGTAGGGTTTCAGGATCAAAGCGTTACTGTGGGCGACAGTCCCACTATTAATGTAACAATGCAGGCAGGAACGGCCTTGGATGAAGTGGTCGTAACGGCTATGGGGATTAAAAGAAAACCCCGGGAGCTATCCTATTCGGTGAGTACGGTGGATAGCGATGAGCTTACGGCTGCCAACTCTGTAAATGCCGCAGCTTCGATGGTGGGTAAAGTTTCGGGTTTACAGATTAATGTGGTCAATAATGGAGTAAATCCGGCTACTCGGGTTATTTTGAGAGGTAACCGGTCGCTATTGAACAATAACGAGGCCTTAATTGTTATTGATGGTTTCCCGACAACTCGAGGGGCTTTAGACCGCATCAACCCGGAGGATATTGAATCGATTAACGTTTTGAAAGGGGCAAACGCATCGGCGTTGTATGGTTCGGAAGCCGCAAACGGGGTGCTCGTCATCGAAACCAAAAAGGGTTCGGGTAAGCTGAATGTCGAACTGAACTCGTCGGTTGAAGTTGAAATGATTTCTTACATGCCGAAATTACAGGATCAGTTTGGAGCCGGGGGATTCCCCGACGGAACGATTCGTTCTTTGGAAAACGTAGCCTGGGGACCTCGATTTGACCCCAGTATTATGGTGCCGATTAGTGAGACGTATGAAAATGGGGATGTATGGGAGGTTCCCTATGCACCCATTCATAATAACCTCAAGAATTTCTTTGACGATGCGGTGAGCTACCGTAACGGAGTGACCATTTCCAGCGGAGACGATACGGGGAGTGTGTTATTTTCTATAGATCACTTGGATAAGAACGGTGTCGTGCCGAAAGATTTATATAAAACGACAAATGTTCGTTTAAATGCTTCTAAAAATGTTGGGAAATTTGAATTTAACGGAAGTGTTTCGCTTTTCCACTCACGTCAAAACGTTGTGTCTTCTGCGGCCGATCACCAAGATCGTGCATTATACTGGAGTATCTTAAATACGCCGTTAAACGTACCGATTACCGAAATGAAAAATTGGCGAGACGGATATTTTACCCGGAATGAAGTTTCTTTTTACCGGTTTTATGAGAATCCTTATTATCTGATAGACACCAAAAGAGATAAATCGGAGTTTAATTCGGTACAAATGGTGGGAGATGCCAGTTATCATGTTACAGATTGGTTAACGGCCACAGCTCGAGTGGGATATTATACCAGTCATAATGTTTTTAACCGAACCCGGGCCGGTTTTGATTATGCTTTCCATGTTCCTAACCCTTATGGGGAAATTGATCCCTATGGAGCGGATACCGAAAACAGTATGAATAATTTTTCTCGTTTGAATACCGATTTCCTGATTAGTATTGACAAGGATTTCCTGAATCGTTTCAATGTAAAAGCTAATTTAGGGGAGAGTATTCGGATAGACAAATCAAATAAAATAGGAGTAAATGGCTCAAACCTTATTATTCCGGGTTTCTATAACGTTTCTACCCGAACCGGAGAATTGGGGGGTGAACGAACCACAGAAGACTATAAAAAGGTGGGTGTTTTTGCTGATGTTACTTTGGGATATGACGATTGGCTCTTCTTAAATTTTAGTGGGCGAAATGACTGGTCTTCCTCTTTAAATAAGGAAAATCGTTCTTTCTTTTATCCCGGTGGAGGTATTTCGTTACTATTAACAGAAGCTCTTCCAAGCCTAAAATCGGATGTGTTGAGTTATTTGAAGTTAAGTGGGAATGTCACAAAATCGGGTAATGATCCCAGTCCCTATGTAAACCAGAGTATTTTTGCCGCTCCGGCCGGATTTCCTTTTGACAATACCGCAGGTTTATCACAGTCCAGCAAAGAAGTTGATCCGGACCTGAAACCTGAATTTACACTATCCAGAGAGGTGGGAATTGAAATGGCTTTTTGGAAGAATCGAATCAATACCAACATAAGCCTGTATCAAACCAATACCACCGATCAGATTATTTCGATAAGTTCCTCTTATGCCTCAGGGGCTTCTACTTTGTTGACCAATATCGGAGAATTACAAAATAGAGGTATAGAGTGGGATCTGAGTGCCACAATTATTAGTAATAATGATTTTCAATGGGATATAGGATATAACTACTCGAATTATAGCGATAATAAAGTGCTTTCTTTAACAGAAGGTGTAGAAGAACTGACGATTGGAGGATATAATGCCGCATTTACCGTTGCTCAGGTGGGATCTCCCTATCCTATACTAAAAGTCATCGGTTATGAAAGAGATGATCAAGGTCGGGTGATCGTCGGTGATAACGGAGATCCGATTGAAGATAGTAATCTTCATGATGCCGGCAGAACAACCCCTATTTATACCATGGGATTAAATACAACCATTACCTTTAAAGGAATCAAGTTGTTTGCTTCTGCAGACTATCGTAAAGGTGGGGTCTTCTATAATAATATGACCAATGCTTTGGAATTTACGGGGTTAACCCCGCACAGTGTTACTGCAGGCCGTAAACCTTTTGTTTTTCCCAACTCTTCGTATATGGGACCCGATGGAAACTATATTGCCAATACCGATCGGTTGACCTCGAATGGAGGAAATGCTTTCTGGTCGAATTACAGTTCAATCAGCGAGAATTATATTTATGATGCGTCTTATGTGAAGATTAGAGAGATCTCGTTGTCGTATGATTTTGCTGAATTGTTGAATTCATCAAATATCGGGTTGAATACCTTGAATTTAACAGCGTATGCTCGTAATCCCTGGATGTTTAGACCCAAGGATAATAAATTGACAGACCCCGAATTTAACTACAGTACGGGTAATGTAATCGGTATTGGAGATCAACGTCAATTACCACCAACACGAACTTTTGGACTTAAACTAACTGCTAAATTTTAAGAAAAATGAAGATTAAATTATATAGAATAGGATATTTAGTAGCGTTCAGTGTCTTTGCACTCTTTGTGTTTGCAAGCTGCAGTGATAACTTTTTTGACGTGAATGAGAATCCGAACGACCCCGGGGTGAGTACACCCTCTTTGACCCTTCCTGTTGCCCAGCAACAAATGGTAAGTTTAAATGCCCGGTCAATGATGTATTTGGGCAATATGTTGATGTATAATTGGGCGACGCCGTCAAACTGGCAAGCGAATTACAATTATTTTCGATATGATATTAACAGTACCTTTCAATCCACGATTTTTGAAACTTCTTATGTAAGCGTTTTTAAGAACCTAACGTATGTAGAGAATTATGAGGATGAGGAAGGAGCTGTGCAGTATAATCAATATAAAGCGATTTCCTTGATTCTTAAAGCTTTTCAATATCAGTATATCGTTGATATCTATGGCGATGTACCCTATAGTGAAGCCAATTTGAGAGGAGAAAATACCACGCCGGCATACGATTCTGCCGAGGAGGTTTATAAAGGGAACATTGCTGCGTTGAGCGAGGCTGTTGACCTGTTAATGAATCTTGCCGATAATGACGAGAATCCGGGTGTTCACGATATCATTTTTAATGGAGATGTAGCAAGCTGGATTCAATTTGCCAATACGATTAAACTGCGATATTTGATCCGGCTTTCTGATGGAGCAAGCTCTTTGGTCGATATTTCCGGTGAGATTTCAAAAATTGAATCTAACGGATATGGCTTTATTACCAGCAATGTGGTGGCCAATCCCGGATATAGTGATAACGAAGATAAATTAAGTCCGTTCTACGGGTATTTTAGGAAAGCTGGGACCGGCGCTCAAACCGATCGGGGAGATTACACCGTAGCTTCCGATTTTACAATCGATTATCTGGATGGAACCAATGACCCCCGTCTTTTTAGACTCTATGCTGAAGCCGAGGCCGGAGGGTATAAAGGGGCTCCTCAAGACACCGATTTACCCGGAGAGGGTTTTCGTTCGGAAGATTTATCGAAAGTAGGCCCCGGACTCATTAAGAGTCCCGGTTCAGATCAACCCGTAATGTTGTTGGCCGAAGCATTATTATTGCAGGCCGAGGCGGTCGAGCGAGGATATATTTCGGGAGACGCAAAACAACTTTATGAGGATGCGATAACAGCTTCTTTTGAGTTTTTGGAAGTACCGGATGCAGCTGTAGCCGCCGAAGATTATTATACGCAGGGAATCCCTAATGTGGGATATGATAACAGCCCCAATAAAATTGAGGCTATTATTACTCAAAAATGGATTGCCTTAAACGGAACTTCCTCGATCGAATCCTGGATGGAATTTAACCGTACCGGATTCCCTAAGGATGTTCCATTACCTGAGAACACGACACGGTCACATCGTCCTTACCGACTGTTATATCCAAACTCGGAAAGAGCGCGAAACGCAGATCATGTTCCGGGGCAGACAGGAGATGATGCGTTTAATCAGAAAATATTTTGGCAACCTTAATTATAAAATAAAATACAATGAAGAGATTTATTCTTAATACATTTTTGGCCATTCTGGCATTGGTTAGCTTGAATTCGTGTCTTTTAGACGATCATGAAACCGATTACGGGAAAGGGCCTATTGTGACACAATTTCCGAGTGCTAACCTTTCGGAAAACTTCCTGCAAGACGGGAGTAATGCCGTATATGATTATGAAATTCCGGTGGAATATTTTGGAGCCGATGGAACCCCGTTGAATGAGGATGTTCAGGTCGAGGTTGCAGTAAGTTCTGACAGTGAGGCTCAGGAAGGCGTAGAGTTTTCACTTGCAAATACATCGGTAACGATTCCGGCCGGCGAAAATACTGGTTTTGTGACGGTACAGGTTATTTCTGAAGCCTTGGATGCATTTAATCCTAAAGATATGGTTTTGGAAATTGTTTCCTCCAGCCAGCAGGTCTCCAGTAACAAAAATAAAGTTGCTGTTACACTACAGGCCATTTGTCCGTCTTCTCTTGAAGGGGAGTATATGTATTTAAATGGGGTGAATGGTGCAATTACGATAACCGAGACCGGTTCCGGGAAATATGAGGTGAGTGCCGATAATGCCTTTGGAGCAGCATACCCCTTTAATATCAGTGATGTTTGTGGTACTTTAACGATAACGGGAGGGTATTTACCCGATAACTTCGGTATTCCGATAAGTGGTTATGGAGAAGTTGACGAGGAAACGGGAGAAATTACCTTTCATTACTCCGTCGAGGGTTATTTTGATAACCGATCTATGGTGTTAGTTCCTCAGTAGATCGTTTTTGAAATCGAAGAATTAAAGACCTGATTTATTTCAGGTCTTTTTTGTTGTGTCGAATAATCTTATCCATGAAACATCAAAACTTTTCTCTCTATGGACAAACAAAACCGGAGGTATAGGGCTTGATTTAACATGACAGACAGAGCTACCCCCGCTGTCATTTCCAAAATCCATCTGTTAGGGACGATCCGGGTTAAGATAGGATTTTAGGGAGGCGTCGTAAAGGATTTTTTAGAATTCGATTATAATCGATAAACAGATATAGATTTTATATCTATATTTTTCAATAGAAATAGAGATAAAACTATTTTTATGTTAGTTATTATATCTGTTATATCTTCATTATCGATGCAATTTAGGAGTCATTCGTTCGGTTTTCAAGGTCATTTTTTAGACTTTATTTTTGTTTTTATTATATTTTAAATAACAGATAATCAGTTTATTAAATACTATAGTCTGTAATATTGCCTCCCGTAATTTTTTCGTGTTCAAAGCTTTAGCACTTCAATTTTTATGATAAAAAATTTGCATAACCTGAATGTTATCTTAATATTTGCGTATTACTAAATTAAAGATAATTTCTCTATGAAAACAAAACTCAGTTATGTACTAACTTTTGTTTTTGCCTTTGTCGTGCCATTGGTGTTCGCACAGGCTCAAACAATACAAGTCTCCGGTACAGTTTCCGATGAAAACGGAGTTCCCGTTCCGGGGGTGAATATCACGGTGGAAGGAACCTCTTCGGGTACCAATACAGATTTTGATGGTAATTATACGATCGATGTTGAACAGGGCCAAGTGCTGGTGTTTAGCAGTGTCGGCTTTCAGGACCAAGAGGTAACCGTGGGATCCGATACGACTATTAATGTCACCCTTCAGGAAGGGACTTCCCTGGATGAAGTTGTAGTGACCGCTCTCGGTATTAAACGAGAAAAGAAGTCCTTGGGATATGCTTCTCAGGAGGTGAAGTCGGATGAGTTAACGGGAGGGACGACCAATACCGGTAACTTGTCTTCAGTACTTTCGGGTAAAGTCTCGGGATTAAATGTAACGACCACCAATAACTTTGGCGGGTCGTCAAACCTCGTTATTCGCGGGATTAAAGGAATCACAGGAACAAACCCGCTGATCGTTATTGATGGATCGCCGGTGAATAATAGTACTTCTCGTTTTGGACGCGTGGACTACGGGAATGCCTTGTCTGATATTAACCAGTCGGATGTGGCTTCTGTAAACGTGTTAAAAGGAGCTGCAGCCTCTGCCCTATATGGAGAGCGGGGACTGAACGGGGTTATTTTGATCACGACTAAAGATGGACATAGTCAGGAAGATGGATCCTGGGGGGTTACGGTGAACACCGGTGTACAAGTTGGTTTTATGGACAAGAGTACCTTCCCTACCTATCAGGATAAATATGGAGCCGGATATGATATGGCTTTCTATAATGAAGATCCGGCACCGGATGGCACTCCTTATGCCAACTTTCCCGAGGATGCTTCCTGGGGACCTAAGTTTGATCCCAATCTGTTAGTATATCAATGGGATTCCTTTGATGAGAGTTCTCCCAATTTTGGGAAGCCTTCTCCATGGGTAGCCGCCGAGCACGGCCCGGAATACTTTTTTGAAACCCCGGTAACCTATACCAATTCGGTTTCTTTGCAAAAGGGCGATCGAGATAAAAATATCTTGTTTTCGTATGATAACATGATCTCCGAAGGAATGATGCCGAATTCGGATTTGACCAAGAATACACTTTCTTTAAAGACTAACTATAATTTTACGGACAAGCTGCACACTTCCCTGTACAGTACATTGACCTTCCAAAATACGACGGGAAGGGGCATTACCGGATATAGTGATAATATCGTAACCCTGTTTCGACAGTGGTGGCAAACAAACGTAGATCTAAAGGATCAAAAACGAGCCTATTTCCATGCGCGTCAAGACCCGTCTGCGGCCAATGCATACGGGAATGTGAGCTGGAATATTTTAAACTCCGACAACGCTGCGACTCCACAGTATTGGAACAACCCGTATTTTCAGGCCTATGAAAGTGCTCCTACAGATAAGCGGTTCCGAAGTTTTAATATTGCCAGTTTAGGTTATGACTTTACCGATAATCTGAGTATCGAAGGAAAGATCTCTTACGACCGGAGTACGCTGGGAATTGATGGAAGATTGGCTGTGGGGTCCTTATCGCAAACCTTTGGTGCTGCCGGGGCTAATGTGGGATCCGGATATGAACGACGGGATATCACCCAGGAAGAGACCAACTATGATTTACATTTTAACTATAAATTTGATATCACCGATGATATTAATGTGAGTGGAATTGCCGGAGGGAATATCAGAAGAAATAACTTTAATTCCTTTTATGCTTCTACCGAAGGAGGGCTGGTAGTTCCTTTTCTGTATAGTTTGGGAAATACAGCGGCACCTACCCTGCCTCCTGCTGAAACTGAATATGTAACCCAGACAAACTCTTTGTTTGCTTCTGCTTCGTTAGATATCAAGAAGACTTTCTATATTGACGGAACTTATCGTGTGGATCGAAGCTCTACCTTACCGGCCGATAATAATACTTACGGTTATGGTTCGATTACCGGAGCCGTTATTCTTTCTGAATTTATGGACGATGTGGATTGGTTGGATTTTTGGAAGGTGCGAGGAAATTATGCCGAAGTAGGGGGAACCACTGAGCCTTATCAACTACAGTACTATTATCAGCCTTCCGGTTTCTTTGGAGATGTGGGAATGTTGGAGTCACAAACACGTTTACCCAATCCAAATTTAAAACCGCAACGGGCTAAAGAATTTGAGTTTGGTATGGAAGGGAGCCTGTTTGATAATCGATTTACTTTTGACTTGGCTTATTATAAAACCAAGACGATGGATCAAATTATTCCGACCTTGCCGATTTCAACAGCTTCCGGAGTGTCTTCGGCTTCTATTAATGCAGGACAGATCGACAATGAAGGATTTGAATTACAATTGGGAATAACTCCGGTAAGAACAGCAGATTTTACCTGGCAGATGGATATCAACTGGTCAACGAACAAGAATAAAGTTGTTGAGTTGTTGCACACCGATCAATCGGATGTGACGAACTACCTGTTGGATTCTTATCAGGGAGGTGTTTCATTAAACGCTCGGGAAGGTGAAGCCTGGGGATCGTTAGTAGGTTCTGATTATGTATATCACGAAGGTACCGGAAAACCCATTATCGATCCGGAAACCGGATACTATTTGAAGCAGAGCAATCAAATTATTGGAAATGCTTTTCCCGATTGGATTGGTGGTGTGCGAAACTCCCTGAGCTATAAAGGGATATCATTGAGCTTCCTGATTGATGTGCGTCATGGCGGAGATGTATTCTCTACCGATATGTGGTATGGTACCGCTACCGGATTGTTTAAAGAATCTGCAGTCGGTAACATCCGGGAAGAAGGACAGGTTTTTGAAGGCGTGAATCCGGATGGGCAACCGAACACCACGGTTACTAAAAATCCATCTGATTTCGGTAACCAAGAAGGATATGCCCGAATGCCAAATAAACGATATGTTTATGATGGAAGTTATGTAAAACTAAGAGAGGCCTCCATTGGTTATAACCTTCCAAACAGTTTGTTGGAAAATACTTTCCTGAACGACGTCAAGGTTTCCTTGGTAGGCCGTAACTTGTGGATTCTTCATAAGAATCTACCCTACGCCGATCCTGAAAGTATGGTGGGGGGAGGTATCCATGCCTATGGGTGGTCCATTGGAGCACTGCCGACAATGCGAGAAATTGGTTTGAACGTAACCTTAAAATTCTAATTAAAAATGAAAAATTTGTTTAAAACGATATCAATAAGTTTTCTGGTCGTGTTGACGATGATGTCATGCTCGAAAGAGGATTTGGCAAAGTTGAACGAGGATGGAAAACACTCCTCCGAACTACCTTCAGAAACATTGCTGAGTATGGGGCAGGAGCAATTCTTTTACTATGCGACTACACCGAATGTAAACTATAATAATTTTAGATTCTTTACCCAGCAAATTGTAGAGACCACCTATTTTGATGAATCACGTTATGATTTTGGAAGAAATCAGCCTCGGAATAACTGGGATCGAATGTATGTGAACTCGTTGAATAATTTTGCCCAGGCAAAGAAAAACTTGGCAGAGGAAATCTTAGCCGATGAAGATACCCGGGGCAATAAGCAGGCAACGTTGGAAATCGCCGAGATTATTGTTTGGGAACATCTTGTAGATACCTATGGAAATGTACCCTACTTTGATGCCTTGAATGCGGCAGATGATAATTTTGCTCCGGTGTATGATGATGCCCGGGCTATTTATGATGATCTGGTCAGCCGGGTAGATGCCGTTGTGGGAACTATCGACACCTCGAAGCCGGGGTACGGAAAAGGCGACTTGGTGTATGGAGGAGATATGGATAAATGGAGAAAAGCGGCCAATTCAATTAAGTTTAGAATGGCTATGAACTTGGCCGATGTGGATCCCTCTACATCGGTGCAATGGGCCAATGAGGCACTGAATGCCGGTGTGATTGATTCGGGCGAAGCTGCCTTCGCTATGGACTTCGCCGGAGGAACCTTTAATAATCCGGCTTATGATGATATTGACGTAGCCGGATCCGGGCGTCGGGACTTTGTTATTTCTGAGATTGTTATCGATCCGATGAATGCTCGAAACGATCCGCGTAGAGCGGTTTGGTTTACTACTGTTGATGGTGATTTTATAGGCGGTGTACCGGGTATAGGTAACCCCTTTTCATCCAATTCTCAGTACCTGCCGACGGAGGAAGGAGGCTTTATGTTGGAGCCCACCGCTTCCGCAACCCTCATCAGCTATGAAGAGATCTTGCTGTTGCAGGCAGAAGCTGCTGCTCGGGGTGGAGGATACAATGTTAGTAATCCTGCTGATCGTTATGCCGAGGCCGTTTTGGCTTCTATGGAATTGAACGGAGTTGATGGCGCAGATGCGCAGGCCTATTTGAATAGCAATCCTTATAATGCTTCAAACTGGAAGGAATCTATCGGTATGGAAGCTTATATCTCCTTGTTTGAAAAGACTTTTGCATCGTGGACCTTTATTCGACGTTTGGATTATCCGGTATTAGAAAACCCCGAGAGTTCATTGGTTGATGGTGTTCCGGTGAGAATGCTTTATTCCGATCAAGAATATCTGTTAAATGGAATCAATACCGAAGCTGCTGCTGAGGCTATTGGTGGAGATGAGGTAACGACCAAACTTTTCTGGGACGTGAATTAACAGGAATTTATTTTTGTAATAGTTAAAAAAAGCTACCCCTGAATCCGGGGTAGCTTTTTTTATCTTTTTGGGTGAGCTTTCCCAAGGGTGCCGGGGAGTTTTTAGGGTTCTGTTTGGCGGCTGTGAAAATGTATTTTGTAAAAAAATGGGTTTTGTTAGGATAATGAAATAATTAATATTAATTTTGACTCATTCTAAATAAGGAACAAACAGGATATGAAAACAGCTTCACTACTTCAAGACCTTCATTATAAGGAAGATCGACCTGCGGTTCAGATATTGTTGGATTCTGAAGCCGGTAAGGAAATTCGGATTGTCTTTAAGAAAGGCCAGGAAATGAAACGGCATCAGGCCCCCTTTCCGATCGTGGTTGAGATATTTGAAGGAAATATCAGTTTTGGAGTCGAAGACCGGGAAAAACTAAACTTAAAACGGGGAGACTTGATTACCTTGAGCGAGAAGGTGCCGCATGATTTAAAAGCACTGGAAGATAGTATTGTGCGTTTGAGTTTAGGCACGGGTGATTCTACAGGACGGGTTAAAAAAGTAACCGGGCAATAAATATGGGACATCAAACCATCAATCCGATTCATGGGCATTGGCTTTTGGCCAAGCTGGGGAAACGGGTGTTACGGCCCGGAGGACGGGAATTAACGCAGGAGTTGATGGCGGGAATGGAGATTGATGGGCAGGATGATGTGGTCGAGTTTGCTCCCGGTATGGGATATACGGCTGCAGGGCTTATCGGTCGAAATCCTCGAACGTATACCGGAGTGGATATCAATCATGAGGTGGTTGAGCACCTTCAGAAGAAATACCGGGGAAGGACGATTTCTTTTGTGAATCGCTCGGCTCGGGATACGGGATTGCCGGCTGAAAGTTATGACAAAATAATCGGGGAGGCGATGCTGACCATGCGTGCCAATCCCCGGAAACGGGAGATCATTCGAGAGGCATACCGATTGTTGAGGCCCGGAGGTTTGTATGGGATTCATGAATTGGGATTGGTTCCCGATGATTTGGACCCCGCGATTAAAGAGGAAATCAGTAAGGAGCTGGAATTGACGGTTCGAGTGAATTCCCGACCGCAGACGCGACAAGAATGGATTCGATTGCTCGAGGAAGAAGGGTTTAAACCGGTTAAAGTAAGTCGTGCTCCGATGCGGCTTTTGGAACCGGGTCGCATTGTTCAGGATGAAGGAATTGCCCGGGCTTTTAAGATTGGTTTTAAGATAATGTCGCACCCCGGAGAGCGAAAACGTGTTTTGCAAATGCGGAACATGTTTAGAAAACATGAAAAGCATCTGAAAGCCTTTGTATTGATCGTAAAAAAGTAATATATTAAAGTTTAATTTATAAAAAATAAGAAGAAATGAAAAAACACACAGCAAGTGCCGTTTGGAACGGATCAGTTAAAGAGGGAAGCGGTAAAATTTCTACCGGAAGTAAGGTTTTTGACGGGCAACCATACTCTTTTAAAACCCGTTTCGGCGATGGTGCAGGAACCAACCCCGATGAATTGATTGCAGCCTCTCATGCCGGTTGCTTTGCGATGGCTTTTAGCCTGATTTGTGGGGAGAACGGATTCACTCCGGACAGTGTCAATGCGACTGCTGAAGTGACGATGAATCCCGATAAATTGGAAATCGAAAGCTCCCACCTCACTTTAAAGGCTGCTGTTCCCAATTTGGATGAAGCCAAGTTCCGAGAAATTGCTAATGCCGCTAAGGAGAATTGTCCGATTAGTAAAGTGCTGAACTGCGATATTACCTTGGAGGCAACGTTAGCCTAAATGAATGGATCGACTCGGTCTGTGGAAGGGGATTCCGGATTAAGAAGAAGTGGGGTTGGGAAATCCGGCTCCTTACCAATCCTCAGCGAGATTTTAGTACTCATGTGGGCTACGACCGGGTTTATAAATTTTATAAGGGCATCTTTTGACACTTCTGTATGTTCTATGGCCGTAGCTTGTTTATTGCCGGCTGTAGTGTCAAAAAATGGCAACTATTAATTGGGAGGTATAGCGGTCTCACAATCTCTTTTTGGGGAGCGGTTGGTTATTTTGACAAAGGAGAAATCTCTTCTTGATTAGAGAGTTAAGATTTCTCACTGCGTTTGAAATGACACATTTTTACAAATAGTTTGTTTATTAGAGGGGTGAAAATTTCTGGAAAACATCCTCACCTCAGCCCTTCCTTGGAAGCGAAGAGAGCAAAGTAAGCCCCCGTTGAAAGAGAATTTAAGGGGATGTCGCAGAGATTTGGGAAGGATGTTAAAGAGTGTCATTTTTAAAATCTTGGTCGCGTCATGGGGGGAATAATTCGAAATGACAATTTTGAGACCTCTATATTTATTTTACGTAAAATCAAAAAATAAGAATTATGAGTGATAATAATTTATTTGCTCCCGCAACGGGAACCAGCAATCATAAAAAAGCCGAATTAGCTCCCGAACAAATCGATGCTTGGAGAAATTTCAGCAAAACGGTTTTTACAAAGGGAGTATTGGATGAAAAAACGAAGCAGCTTATTGCCGTAGCCGTGGCTCATGTAACCCAGTGCCCGTATTGCATACGCTCACACGTCCCGCAGGCCATGAAGAAGGGAGCCAGCAAACAGGAAATTATGGAAGCTATTTGGGTGGCGGCCGAAATGCGAGCCGGAGCAGCATATGCCCATGGCACGATTGCGCTCGATGAAATGGAAAAACACAGTCAAGACGAATAGGTTGTCTTCCGGATCTCAAAAGGAAATATGGACGATAGGTCATTCCACCCATTCCATTGAGGAATTCTTGGAATGGCTTGCCGCTTTCTCGATCGTCCGGCTGGCAGATGTCAGAAGTTTACCGGGGTCTGCTGCCTTCCCGCAGTTCAATCAGGATCGGTTAAGGGAATCGCTGGAAAAAAATGGGATTGAGTATTCCTATTTTAAGGATCTCGGGGGGAGGAGAAAGTATAAGGCAGATTCCAAAAATACCATCTGGCGAAATAAATCCTTTCGGGCTTATGCCGATTATATGGAAACCATCGATTTTAAAGCCGGATTAAAAGAATTGAAGGAGCTGGCTGGCCAAGAACGAACGGCCGTGATGTGTGCAGAAGCAGTTTGGTGGCGGTGCCATCGATCGATGATTGCCGATGCATTAAAAGCCGAAGGTTGGGAGGTTCGGCATATTATGGGAGCCGGTAAAGCTACAGAACATCCTTATACCAAACCGGCAAAAATAAAAAATGGTCGTTTGTATTATGGCCCGAAAGAAGAGTGAGTCTTGAATTTTAAAGCATTAGAATTATAATAGAAGAAGCGAAGCGGGAAATAGAATTTAAGAAAATATGAAATTAGCAAATAAAATAGCAGTGCTTACCGGGGCGAGTAGTGGATTAGGGAGAGCAATCGCTGAGGCCTTAATCAAACAGGAGGTGGAGGTGTTTGGGTTGGCCAGGAATATCGATGCCCTGACCGAAATCCGGGAGAGCCTGGGATCCGGTTTTCATCCTGTTCGTATGGATTTGACCAATGAGAAAGGCTTGCAAAACTGGGTAGAGGATACTTTTAATCTCGATTACAGTCCCGATATTCTCATCAATAATGCAGGAATAGGAGGATTTCGGAAGATTGACGAAATGGAATCCGATTACTGGCTGCAGATGGTGAATGTAAACCTGAATGGAATGTATTATATTACAGCTGCTTTGGCCGCTTTAATGAAACCTCAACCGGGAACGCAACACATTATTAATATCGGATCGATTTTGGGTACCGTGGCACGAAGTGAAGGGGCAGCCTATTGTACCACAAAATTTGGAGTGAGCGGATTTAGTGAAGCCTTGTTTAAAGAATTGCGCTTTGATCATATTAAGGTGACCTGTATTAATCCGGGCTCTATTGATACCGATTTCTTTAAATCATCGGGAATTGATACGCATCATAATATGTTGCAACCTGCTGATTTGGCCAACACGGTTATTCATGTTTTACAAACTCCGGATAACTTGCTGATAAATGAATTGACCGTTCGCCCCCTAAACCCTAAACCTCCGATAAATAAATAATAATATGAAACGGATAATATTAAAACGTGTGTATGAAGAAGCCGCTGACAATGATGGATATCGATTATTGATTGATCGGATCTGGCCACGAGGCGTAAGCAAAGAAAAGGCCGATTTAGACGAGTGGAATAAGGAAGTGGCCCCCTCCCATGAACTGCGGAAATGGTTTGGACATGATCCCGATCGTTTCGAAGAATTTGCCAAGCGTTATCGAAAAGAATTGGAGGGTAAAAAGGAAGAATTAAAAAAGATCAAAGAAACCGCCCGGAAACACCAGATCTGTTTACTCTTTGGTGCCAAAGATGAAGTACATAATCAGGCGGTTGTTTTAAAAGAGGTTATAGAATCACTTTAAATCAATTATTTTGGACAAGATGAAAGCCCTAAAACCCTTTAATAAGGAGCATCATCACGGGCGGATGCTGTGCTGGAAAATTAGAGCGGGAATCTCTAAAGGAGTGAGTTTTGAACGGATAAAGAAATATACGGATTGGTTTTATAAGACCTACATGACCCCGCATTTTGATGCCGAAGAAAAATATGTTTATTCTATTTTGGGTGAAGATGATCCCTTAGTCAAAAAAGCGATGGCCAGTCGCCGCCGCTTGGATCGGTTGTTTTTGGGGAATAAAAAACCACCTGAAATTGCGCTGAGTTTAGGAGAGGAAAAATTGGAATTACATATCCGCAATGAAGAACGAAAACTCTTTAAGCGGATTCGTGAAGTGGCTACTCCGGAGCAGTTGGAAGAATTGGAAAAGGTCTATCGGGAGCAGGATTTTGAAGA
>CAZBXQ010000068.1:0-16424 GCA_964495935.1 uncultured Flavobacteriaceae bacterium | reverse complement strand
TCCTCAAGTGTTACCTGATATACAGCTGTCGCCACGCCGCTTTCCCCCGGGGCCAGAGTTGAAGGCTCTACCTTTAGAAGGTTTTCCGCTCCTAACAATTCATCGCTAATTACAAGGTCTGTAATCGTCATATTCCCCGTATTGGTCACCGTAAAGGTGTAGGTGATCTCTATACCATCTGCGGAAGCTTCACCTTCCTTGATCATCGTCAATTCTGCCCGCTGTTCAACTTCTACAACCGTCGGATTATCAGGATCATCACCCGGTTGACCCGGATTATCCGGGTCTCCGCTTGATGGGGTATCAGGGATATTGTTTCCTCCAGGATCCTCGGCATTGGCCACAGCTTGATTTACCACTTGACCGGCAATAACATCTTCCTCTGTCACTGTATAAGTAGCCTTAACGCTATAAGACTCTCCAACAGGAATTTCTATATTACTGATTGCTCCTTCAAAAACTAAACCTTCCATAGCATCTTCAATCGATATATTACTCAGGTTTACCGTTCCGGTATTAGTTACCGTAAATACATAAGTAATAATATCACCTAAATCTGCCGTACTACTTCCACCTTCCACTTCGGCAATCTTGGTAAAGGCCAAGTCCGGGGTTCCTTCCGTTGGAACTTCCGTCGGGGTGTCTGGATCATCACCGGGTTCACCGGGATTATCCGGATCATCTGTCGATGGCGTTTCCGGAATGTCATTATCATCCGGATCTTCTCCACTTACCATCGCCTGATTGGAAACCTTACCGACTTCTACATCTTCTTGTGTTACTTTATAAGTCGCCGTGACCCTATAAATCTCTCCCGCAGCCAAATTGATACCGGTAGTGGCACCGTCATAGTCCAAGCCGTCCATCGGATCGTTGATCGACAAATTGGTCAAATCAACATTACCGGTGTTCTCGATGGTAAATGTATAGGTAATCTTATCGCCTAACTCTGCCACATCCTTATCTCCTTCGACTTTAGCAATCTTAGTAAAGGCCAAATCAATTAAATCTTTTTCATCTATATCAGTGATAATCGTGTCCTTATCGTCGATCGGGTCCCCATCAGGATCGTTGGGATCCGGTGCACTGACCGTTACTGTGTTCTCTACTTCGCCTTCTGCGATCTCATCTTCACTGGGTGTATAAGTTTGAGTAAAGCTTTGAGTGTCGCCTGCAGCCAAGTCGATCGTTTCGTTTAAACCGACTTTATCATCATTGACTATAATATCGGTTAAATCAACATTTCCATTATTGGTGACCGTAATCGTATAACTGACTTCACCGGTGGCACGGTTATAGGTTCCCTCTTTTTCTACTAATAATGAGGGTGCATCTTGCTCCGTAACCGGAGTGGTGATCGTATCCTTATCCTCAATCGGGTCCCCATCGGGATTGTTGGGGTCCGGCGCGCTGACCGTTACCGTATTTTCCACTTCGCCTTCTGCAATCTCTTCTTCGGTAGGAACATAGGTTACCTCAAAGGTCTCTTCATCTCCGGCAGCTAAATCGATCGTTTCGTTTAAACCAACTTTATCGTCCACTACCTCGATATTCTCGAGATTGACGTTTCCGTTATTGGTTACTGTAATCGTATAGCTGACTTCACCGGTCGCACGGTTATAGGTTCCTTCTTTTTCTACTAATAACGAGGGAGCATCTTTTTCCGTGACATCAGTCGTAATCGTATCCTTATCTTCGATTGGATCGCCATCAGGATCGTTGGGGTCCGGTGCGCTGACCGTTACCGTGTTTTCTACTTCGCCTTCTACGATCTCATCTTCACTGGGCGTATAAGTTTGAGTAAAGGTTTCTGTCTCGCCGACGGCCAAATCGATCGTTTCATTTAATCCGACTTTATCGTCATTGACGACAATATCGGTTAAATCAATATTACCATTATTGGTAACCGTAATCGTATAGCTGACTTCCCCGGTGGCACGGTTATAGGTTCCTTCTTTTTCGACTAATAATGAGGGTGCATCTTGATCTGTAACCGGAGTGGTGATGGTGTCTTTATCCTCGATTGGATCGCCATCGGGATCGTTGGGATCCGGTGCGCTGACCGTTACTGTGTTCTCTACTTCGCCTTCTGCAATCTCTTCTTCGGTAGGAACATAGGTTACTTCAAAAGATTGGTCCGCTCCGGCGACTAAATCGATCGTTTCGTTTAAACCGACTTTATCGTCATTGACGACAATATCGGTTAAATCAACATTACCATTATTGGTGACGGTAATCGTATAACTGACTTCTCCGGTGGCACGGTTATAGGCTCCTTCTTTTTCTACTAATAACGAGGGAGCATCTTTTTCCGTGACATTGGTCGTAATCGTATCCTTATCCTCAATCGGATCCCCATCGGGATTGTTGGGATCCGGTGCACTGACCGTTACTGTGTTCTCTACTTCGCCTTCTGCAATCTCTTCTTCGGTAGGAACATAGGTTACTTCAAAAGATTGATCCGCTCCAACAGCCAAGTCGATCGTTTCGTTTAAACCAACTTTATCGTCCACTACCTCGATATTTTCAATATCGATGTTTCCATTATTGGTAACCGTAATCGTATAACTGACTTCCCCAGTCGCACGGTTATAGGTTCCTTCTTTTTCGACTAATAACGAAGGAGCATCTTGATCTTGCTCCGTAACCGGAGTGGTGATGGTATCTTTATCCTCGATCGGATCCCCATCAGGATCGTTGGGATCCGGTGCACTGACCGTTACCGTGTTCTCTACTTCACCTTCCGTAATCTCTTCTGCATTGGGTATATAAGTTTGAGTAAAGGTTTGAGTGTCGCCGACAGCCAAATCGATCGTTTCATTTAATCCGACTTTATCATCATTGACGACAATATCGGTTAAATCAATATTACCATTATTGGTAACCGTAATCGTATAACTGACTTCTCCCGTCGTACGGTTATAGGTTCCTTCTTTTTCTACTAATAACGAGGGAGCATCTTGATCTGTAACCGGAGTGATGATCGTATCTTTATCCTCTATCGGATCTCCCTCAGGATCGTTGGGGTCCGGTGCACTGACCGTTACCGTATTTTCTACTTCGCCTTCTGCGATCTCTTCCGCACTGGGTATATAAGTTTGAGTAAAGGTCTCTTCATCTCCGGCAGCCAAATCGATCGTTTCATTTAATCCGACTTTATCGTCATTGACGACAATATCGGTTAAATCAATATTACCATTATTGGTAACCGTAATCGTATAGCTGACTTCCCCGGTGGCACGGTTATAGGTTCCTTCTTTTTCGACTAATAATGAGGGTGCATCTTGATCTGTAACCGGAGTGGTGATGGTGTCTTTATCCTCGATCGGATCCCCATCAGGATCGTTGGGATCCGGCGCCCTGACCGTTACCGTATTTTCTACTTCGCCTTCTGCGATCTCTTCTGCACTGGGTATATAAGTTTGAGTAAAGGTCTCTTCATCTCCGGTAGCCAAGTCGATCGTTTCGTTTAAACCGACTTTATCATCATTGACGACAATATCGGTTAAATCAACATTACCATTATTGGTAACCGTAATCGTATAGCTGACTTCCCCGGTGGCACGGTTATAGGTTCCTTCTTTTTCTACTAATAACGAGGGAGCATCTTTTTCCGTGACATCAGTCGTAATCGTATCCTTATCCTCGATTGGATCCCCATCAGGATCGTTGGGATCCGGTGCACTGACCGTTACTGTGTTCTCTACTTCGCCTTCTGCGATTTCATCTTCCGTCGGTGTATAAGTTACCTCAAAGGTCTCTTCATCTCCGGCAGCTAAGTCGATTGTTTTATTTAAACCGACCTTATCATCATTGACTATAATATCGGTTAAATCAATATTTCCATTATTGGTAACCGTAATCGTATAGGTTACTTCCCCAGTCGCACGGTTATAGGTTCCTTCTTTTTCGACTAATAACGAAGGAGCATCTTGATCTTGCTCCGTAACCGGAGTGGTGATGGTATCTTTATCCTCGATTGGATCGCCATCGGGATCGTTGGGATCCGGTGCGCTGACTGTTACTGTGTTCTCTACTTCGCCTTCTGCAATCTCATCCTCGGTAGGTTCATAGGTTACCTCAAAGGTCTCTTCATCTCCGGTAGCCAAGTCAATCGTTTCGTTTAAACCGACCTTATCATCATTGACGACAATATCGGTTAAGTCGATATTTCCGTTATTGGTGACCGTAATCATATAACTTACTTCCCCAGTGGCACTATTAAATGTTCCTTCTTTTTCTACTAATAATGAGGGTGCATCTTGATCTGTAACCGGAGTGGTGATCGTGTCCTTATCTTCGATCGGATCCCCATCAGGATCGTTGGGATCCGGTGCACTGACCGTTACCGTATTTTCTACTTCGCCTTCTGCGATCTCATCCTCGGTAGGTTCATAGGTTACCTCAAAGGTCTCTTCATCTCCGGTAGCCAAGTCAATCGTTTCGTTTAAACCGACCTTATCATCATTGACTATAATATCGGTTAAATCAATATTTCCATTATTGGTGACGGTGATGGTATAGCTGACTTCGCCCGTCGCACGGTTATAGGTTCCTTCTTTTTCCACTGATAAGGAAGGAGCATCTTTTTCCGTGACATTGGTCGTAATCGTATCCTTATCCTCGATTGGATCGCTACCGGGATCGTTGGGATCCGGTGCACTGACCGTTACCGTGTTCTCTACTTCGCCTTCTGCGATCTCATCTTCACTGGGCGTATAAGTCTGAGTAAAGGTTTGAGTGTCACCGGCGGCTAAGTCGATCGTTTTATTTAAACCGACTTTATCATCATTGACGACAATATCGGTTAAATCAATATTTCCATTATTGGTGACGGTAATCGTATAGCTGACTTCCCCGGTAGCACTATTAAATGTTCCTTCTTTTTCTACCAATAATGAAGGAGCATCTTGATCTGTAACCGGAGTGGTGATCGTATCTTTATCCTCAATCGGATCGCCATCGGGATCGTTGGGATCCGGCGCACTGACCGTTACCGTATTTTCTACTTCGCCTTCTTCGATTTCATCCTCCGTCGGTGTATAGATTACCTCAAAGGTATCTTCATCTCCAGCAGCTAAATCGATCGTTTTGTTTAACCCGACTTTATCGTCATTGACGACAATATCGGTTAAATCAACATTACCATTATTGGTGACGGTAATCGTATAGGTTACCTGTCCACTTACTTTATCATATATTCCTTCTTTTTCTACTGACAATTCCGGCAACAACAAATCCTCCACACAGCGTTCTACTGCATACAAATGAATGGGCGGGAAGACAGAGCCATCTACTAAAGTTTTTATTCCTACACTAATACGATCAAATGCCGTACCCGGTATAAAAGGAATTTCAACTAATTCACCATTTGATAGTAAATCTAAGACGTTTACTCCATGAACAATCCCATTTTGCCAGTCTAACAAGGCTACTTCATCATTCCCTAAATAGGCTTTAATTTCTATGCTTCCCAACAAATCAAGATTTACGCTTCCTCCCTCCGTTTTAAGTTTAATGCGAGCAATATCATCCGCTTCGGAAACAGTATTAAAGAAAATCCATTGTTTGGTAGAGGCACCCACTCCCAAAGTACCGTTACCAATTTCGGAATAATGTTGGGTATTACCATCTAAAACATATTCAGGATTGGTTACTCCGGCAGCACCAATGGGATCTACCCCCAGATTTAATCCGGAATATTCAAAGGAAGTCGCAAAAGCCGGTAAACAAGCATTTGTACTTAATTCTGTACACATCCCATAGACGTTCATGGTATTGGGTGGGGCTGTTGCTCCTACTAAACTCTCCGTATAATCTGTCACTCGAATACGGTTATACTCCTCGTCCGGAGTTACCGCAATATAATAACGACCTAAGGCATCCTGAACAATTCGGATTTGATCAGTGGCTCCGGATCCGTCTTTTTTACTCGAACCGCTTAAAACAGTTTCATCATCATTTTTTACATCTACTTTAAAATAATGATTTCCTAAAACCAACCCATCAACTAAATCGGCTGCTATATCTCCTAAGGTTCCACTCACCAAAGCATCTAATATATTATCATCAAAGTCAATACGGATATAGGAAGTGGTTCCCGCATCCATCATCTGCCCATACCCCATCTCTACATAACCTTCATGTTTATTTCCTAAACCTAAAAGGAATCCGGCTCCGGATTTTAGCGTGGCAAAACTATCAAAGTCCTCGTCAAAAAGGTTTTGCACTTCATCGGCATTTTTGGAATCGATTAACTCGGCAATACAAGAGGCACTATCTTCAAAAGGGGACTCAGTAATGGTCAATGGACAATCATCACCATAACGGTTGACACTATATACTCGTAACGGCTCTGCATCTACGTTTAATTGAACTACAGATTCCGCACCGATATCGACCCGATCAAAAGTACCGTCCGGTTCAAAATCTAAGGTCACCGTTCCTCCGGAATTGAACAGTGCCAATACATCGAGATTGTTAATCAACGCATAGTCTTGCAAATTATAGTCCGGACCCACCTGTTCTTTTCCGTTATAAAACTTTATTTTATAAGCTCCTAAAATATCTGCGCTTAGCGTAGAAGAAGGTTCCACCATCAGCCGAATTTGTACATGATCTCCCGCCTGTGAGGGCTGATTAAAATAAATGGTTTGATACACATCACTTAAAACTCCCACAACACCCAAGTTGATCTCGGAATATTCGGAAGAGTTATCACTAATCGCTTTATAGGGATCTTTCACTCCCACTTCAGACAGATCGCCTACAGACAGATTTATTCCATTTCCTTTATACGAGGTAAAATTAGCCGGAAAACAACTGTCGTTGCCGGTTTCAAAACAGGCATTATACACATCTAAAGTTGACGTTTTCCCTACTGGTAACGCGGCACCAACATGATTGGTAATCCGGATCCGGTCATATTCACTATCCGGGGTAATGGCTATATAATACCGCCCGATTTTATCTTCTACAATGGTTACTACTCCGTCTGCTTGCCCTTCAAAAGCATGTGAACTGTTTTCATCTAAAACCGTGGTATTTCCATTCTTGGCTTCAACTTGAATATATTGATTTCCCAACAAGAAATCATTGGCTAAATCACCCACTAATTTTCCAAGACTTCCCCCCAACAAACGATCTAACACATCTTTATCATAGCCAATACGGACATAGGTTGTTTTATTGGCCGGTAAGGTTTCTCCTAATCCCATCTCGATAAAACCGGTTACAGGGCCACTTCCAAGTATTTGTCCGGAACTGGCGTATAGAGTAGCATAAGATTCATTATTGCCATCTACGGCTCGCTGCGCAAAATCGACATTTTCAAAATCAATCAGATCCGTAGAACAAGATGCTATATCAAAGGGATCCTCGGTTGGATCAGGAACTTCCGCGATCTCAGGATTCGGGCAGCTCAACGCATCATCATAACGCTGGACATCGTAAATCCGGAAAGCTGCATCGATTAAATTCACGTTTAGCGGAGAATCCATTCGGAATTCTACTCGATCAAAAGAACTTCCGGGCGCAAACGTCAGTGTCACCGGGTCTCCGTTTTGTAGTAATCCCAAAGCCTCCGTTCTCCCAAGAAGGCTTGCCTCTAAAGAACGTTCATAAACCACCTCTTCTCCATCATAAAAGACTACTTCTACATTCCCCAATAAGTCGAGATTCAAAACTCCATTGGACGCTATCGCTATTTTGGTGTTAAGAGTAGCCGTTTCAGCCGATGTTGTAGGGAAATAAAAATATTGTGATAAACTGGTCGCTATATTCAACCCTAAAAGAGAAGTATTACTTAAAGTTGCATAAGAGGTAGTATCTTGATCAATAGCTCTATTCAAATGCTGATCACCAAGGTTTAAAAGGCTTAAATCCAAACCCGATCCATCAAAGGAGGTTCCTATTGGATAACCACAATCTGCTCCGACATCAGTATAGTAGAAAGCATCAAAAACATCAAATTTCTTATCTCCTGTCACACCTAATAAGGCATTGCTGGAGTTATTCAGTTTTATTCTATTGTACTCCTGATCAAGCCTCAACATAAACATATAATCCCCGTCCGCATTTTGTATCAGTTTTATACGTTGGTCTCCGAAGCCATTGTTTGATATAGCAGAATAAAGTTCATTATTTCCATCATAAGCACCTATTTCAAATGAATGGCTTCCTAACAATAAATCATTTAAAAGATCTGTAAGAAGATTACCTATACTCCCTCCAAGCAATCTCTCTAAAATATCGGTCTCGCCTGCATTAATTTTCACAAATGTATTCTTGTTGGCAGGGATAGGGTCTGAAAATTCTAATCCTAAAGAACCACTCTTCTTACCTATCCTAAAAGCTCCTGGGTGTGCCCTCAATGTAGCCTTAGTCGTTTCATCCCCATCTATTGCATTACCAGGATCATCCACATTACTGTTGTCATAGTAGCTTGAAGCATATTCCTTATCCTGCGCCCAGCTATTTCCGCAAGTAAGACTTAGCATTATAAAAGCAAACAGGAGTCCCTTAAACCATCCGGGAGTTTGAAATTGATCTGTTTTAGACATCATGATATTGATCTATAAGGGTTGGTATCGATAATTGAAAGGTGGATCAGCTTAATCCGGTTATTGTTCTTCGGAAAAAACTGTAAAAAATCTATTATTTGAATAGGTAAAATACGCTTGTTCAGACAGAAAAAAAGAGTGACTGCCCTCCCCAACAGAAGTATAAATTGACACTTCAAAGACACAAGTTTATCTCTTCCAATTGAAAACAGTTCGTTAGAAATAATAACGCATATCACAATGTGTACTTTTCTCTTAAAAAGAGAAATTAAAATAATGATCGCATTAACAAACTCAAGTAATTTTCTAATCATATTCCGGAATTATAATAGCTTCTTGCTAAAAAAGACACTGAAAATAAATTCATAATTCAAGTGAAAAACATAAATATTAAACAAGAATTTAATTCTTTAACATAAAATAGTCGTCCCCAAATATAATTATATATTTCTATATATCATAATTTTTTAGTAAAAAAATCTATAAATACAATAAGTGACATTTTTAGCCGATATATAAACTCCATTCAAATCAGCTATATTATTTAAATATTATAATCATTATATATTAATTATCAATTATTTATATAATATAATAATTATTAAATAACAGTATAAAGAAAAATACAGAAATAAAAACATGGCAAAAATTTTATTTTCCAATAGATATTTTATCTAAATTTAATATATTTAGATCTTTTTATCTTTAATTTAAATTCAATGAAATTGATATAATTTTTTAATAAATTCATATATTATGTTAAATATTAAATTTAAATCCTAATTTTATCAGATTATAAAAATTAAGAATCCGTATTTTGAAGATCGATAGGTAGTTGATAACTGTAGTTTTAAAGTTTAGAAAAAGAGCAATTAAAGGTTTAAATAGATACCCTCTACTGATTATTTCTTCGATCTACAATGACTTTGTTTTTCATTATCTAAAGCCCGATTTTTATCCCCCTCTCTTCCGTCAGCTTATGCAGACGGCAAGGGATAATAATCTTTTATATTTGGAATAATCACCGGCTTAAGCAGACGGCAAGAGGTAAATTTAGACTCGGAATCATTCATCAGCTTAAGCGAACCGTAAAAGATAACCTTCGGTATTCACCTCCAATTTCAGGATATTCGTCACTTATATCCATTGCAGTTTGGCTTGAGTCAACCGCTAAAAAGAGTTCTTTTTTCCAAAGGCATAAGCTGCATTCCCGATCTGTTTATAGTAACGCTATGCTTACAGTCTACCTGATAACCCATTCGATTTATAAATAAAAAATCACCGAATCCGTTTGAGGCAGTAACTCAGTTTTTTGATATTAAACTCGGGATAAAAGAGACACTTTTTATACAATGATAGAGCCTCAATTGAAGAAGGAACGGGGTTATTATTAAAAAAACAAAAGGACCTCTCCCGAGGCCCCATAAGGATTACAAAATCATTTACAGAGAGGGTCGTTTAAACGTTCTAAAATAGGCTGCAACCCTGTAATAAATAGGCAACCCATACCAGTCCACTTCGCGGTGGGTTTTGTCGTAATCTCATACGTTTAAATGATCTACTTATGACAAGAATCTCAAAAAAAACTCAATTAATTACAAAAGTTTCGGAGTTAATACTTCAAGCATCAATGTATGCTTATGGTTCCGAAATCGACGCCCCGCCCTGCGGACTCCCCTCTACCAGAGAGGAATTAAGCTCGCTTTCTTTTTTAATCCTTCAAAACTTTAACTAAATTTATTGAACCTCAAATCCATCCCCTTCTTTTTAAAGAGGGGTGCCGTAGGCGGGGTGTTTCTGATGAATTGAATCCATTTACTGTTTTTGTAACCTACTAAAAATCCATATCATGGAAGTTGACTCCCATAAACCATGTTGAATTTGACACCTTAGAACGTCTCCGAAACCTCAATTAATTATTCTACTTCCAGGTATTTTCAGGCCGTTCGTAATTCTCTCCCCGCCATTTCTTGTAGGTATTGATCAGCCGGTTTGTTGAGGAATCGTGAGAAGTAACTTCTTCGTCATTCTGCAATTCGGGCAAGACTTGCTTGGCCAGTTGTTTACCTAATTCTACTCCCCATTGATCAAAACTAAAAATATTCCAGATCACTCCCTGAACGAATATCTTATGTTCATAAAAGGCGGTAAGCATTCCAAGATTAAAAGGCGTTACTGCTTTCAATAAAAATGAGTTCGTAGGTTTATTACCCTCAAAAACCTTAAACGGAAGCAACGCTTCTATTTTCGAATCTTCGACTCCTTCTTCTTGGAGTTCGACTCGGGCTTGTGAAGCTTCTTTTCCATTCATAAGAGCTTCAGTCTGCGCAAAGAAATTGGAAAGTAAAATAGGATGATGATCGCCCACAGGATTATGGCTCACTGCCGGCGCAATAAAATCACAGGGAATTAAATGCCGCCCCTGATGAATAAGCTGATAAAACGAATGCTGCCCATTAGTACCGGGCTCTCCCCATACAATAGGACCTGTAGAATAGGTAACGGGAACTCCGTTTCGATCAATGTTTTTCCCGTTGCTTTCCATATTTCCTTGTTGAAAATAAGCTGCAAATCGGTGCATATATTGATCGTAAGGCAATATAGCCTCCGTCTCTGCTCCGAAGAAATTGGTGTACCAAATTCCGATTAACGCCATAATCACCGGTATATTTTTTTCCAATTCGGCCGTTTTAAAATGCCGATCGGCAGCCTCGGCACCCCGGAGCAATCGCTCAAAATTATCATAGCCAATAGTCAAGGCCACCGAAAGCCCGATACTACTCCACAGGCTATAACGACCTCCGACCCAATCCCAAAAAACAAACCTATTTTCCGGGGCAATCCCAAAATCTTCGACTCCTTCTTTATGGGTTGAAAGTGCCACAAAATGCTTAGCCACCTGTTTTTCATCTCCCGATTTCTTTAAAAACCAATCTCGTGCAGTATGGGCATTGGCCATCGTCTCCTGAGTAGTAAAGGTTTTGGAAGCAATGGTAAAAAGTGTTTCTTCCGGATCTAACCGGCGAAGGACCTCTGTAATATCAGAACCGTCCACGTTAGAAACAAAATAGGCTTGAATTCCTTTTTTCCAATACGGCCTTAACGCTTCTGTAACCATTACCGGTCCCAAATCACTTCCGCCAATTCCAATATTGACTATATTTTTAATCCTTTTACCGGTATATCCCCTCCATTCTCCATTGTGTACTTTCTCACAAAATATCCTCATCTTCTGACGGGCTTTCCGTATCTCGGGCATCACATCTTTTCCATCGACTTGAAGCGGTTGCTCAGAAAAACTACGAAGGGCCGTATGTAAAACGGATCGGTTTTCAGTTTCATTAATTCTTTCCCCTGTAAACATGGCCTTCCGCGCAATCTCGACTTTACATTCCTCGGCAAGTCTAAACAGCTTTTTAAGGGTTTCCGTAGTTATGATATTCTTGGAATAATCAAAAAACACGTCCTTCAACCGAAGGGACATCTTTTCTGCCCGACCCGGATCCTGTGCAAACAGATCTTTCATTTGCACATCTTTTATTTTAATCTGATGCTGATACAACTCCTGCCAGGCCGAAGTTTCTGTCGGGTTTATCTTTGGAAACATTTTTGAATTCAATTAAAAGATTAAAAATTTAATATGTTTTCAGTTCGTTTTTGTTCTTCTCCGACCGAATGAAGTCAGGATCAAGCCCTCCTCTTGATTTTCCTATTTAGGGATTATTATCCTATCGCATTTTACCAATTCTCACGGGAATAATTCCCATTTCTCTTCCTCAATACTTCAGATTTGCCTTCTTTCTTTTCTCCTTTTCGTTATTAACCGGAACAAGGCTAAAACCCCATTTGTAACGGCGGTCAGAGGGAATCGTATATTGCGGTAACGGGCGATCTCCCCAGCTGTTATAGCCCGCAAGTCCGCGTTGTTTCATATCGATCGACACCTCCACAAAATCCCGTGGAGTAATATCATTGATATGAGTTTGTCGGGGAAGTTTATTCCTGGCCTTTTCATCCGAATTTGCGGCTCGCATTTCCGAACTAAAATTATTGAACTGATACGGCCGGTCGGTATGTTCTTCCGAATCAAAATCTTCAATCGCATTGCGCAGTGCATTAAAGCCCACGAGGCTATCGGCCACAATCAAAAGCCCGCGATCGCGAGAATCAGTTAAACTCAGCCAGCGGGTTGCCGTGCGATGCCCATTTTCCTGAGGAAATACATACGGGAAATACATCTCCTCGGCCGTCGTTTTATAAATCCCCACACGCGCCGCCGAGTGCCGGTCGATATAATTCGCCCCCGGACCCTTCCCATAATATTCTACCTGATTCATCGATTTTGGTATCCGAAAGCGAATTCCGATTCGCGGTACCTCTAACTTGGCAGATTCCTTACGAGCTTCTTCCATCTCGGGCGAGAAAGTGGCCATCTGCGTAGCCTCAGAAACCTCAATTTCCTCGGCTTTCATAGATGTCGAAGTAAATTCAATATCAGTCTTTAACACACCATCACCATAAATCTTATAGCTGATAATATACAGATTCCCGGCCGGCAATAAATAGGTTACTTTTAAACCGGCATGGTCACCTTTATCGGCGGTGGAAATATCGGTTACCGTAAAGTCTTTGCCGGCTTTTTTCCAAATCTGCAATTGCCGGGGCATGCCGTTTCCATAATCATTATCGGTGGGAGCCCTCCAAAAATTGGGTTGAATACCAAAACCATCGGCAAAGTATTCCTTCCCCCGCACCTTGTAGGACGTAATGATAGCTCGGTTTTTATCGAATTCAAGCTTTGCCCGACCCACTGTAATTTTTACAAAATTATCGTTCTCGTTAATTTTTATCTTCCCGGAAGCTGTCCCGGTATAAGCCGGTTTATCTTCAACTTTTCGCAACTTAAATTGATCATGCGCCACATTAAAATTCGCAGGAATCACACCCACTTGACGACGGGTATAAACATCAAAATTGACAAAATACTCCCGATCTTTTTTAAGGGAAATATCCTCCAGAGGGATATCGATTTTCATTTCTTCCTGAGGTGCAAGTTTCATCGGAATTTCTTTTTCGACGAGAGATTCACCATTCTCCAAAATACTGTATTTCAATATATAATTATCCGAATTCGTAAAATGGAAGCGATTTTTGACAACGTATTGATCCTTTTCCTTGCTGAATCCGAAATACTGATGGACGTATTTCACCTCAGCCATCGCCGGATGTGGGTTTCGATCGGGGCTGACAATTCCGTTAATCAGGAAATTCCCGTCACTGGCCATATCCTTGCCGTAATCCCCTCCATAAGCCCAGTACTTTCTTCCCTTTTCATCGGTTTCCTCGATTCCCTGATCGACCCAATCCCAGATGTATCCGCCCTGAAGATTGGGATATTTATAGATAGCTTTCCACTGTAACCCCAAATTCCCATTGGAGTTCCCCATCGCATGGGAGTATTCTGAAGGAACCACCGGGCGATCGGATCCTTTCTTACCGATGCTCTCCAGCCAGGCTGCACTGGGATATTGTGGTACATACATATCGGAGTGAAATCCCCAAATGGCTCGTTCATAATTCACCGGGCGATCCAGCAACCCTTTTTCCATCCCTTTCACCCATCGATAGGTGGCATCAAAATTGGCCCCATCACCGGCCTCATTCCCCAATGACCAAAACGTCACGGAAGGATGGTTCTTATTCCGCTCAAACATATTTATGGTCCGATCCAAATGGGCATTCTGCCATTCCTCATGTTTGGCCAGAGAGGCTTTACCATAATACATCCCATGGCTCTCAATATTGGCTTCGTCATACACATATAAACCCATCTCGCTCGCCAACTCATAGAACTGTCGGGACTGTGGATAATGAGCCAAACGAACCGTATTGATGTTATTCCTCTTCATCAATGTAAAATCCTTCCGAATTAAATCTTCGGGAACATAGTGCCCGGTTTTGGGATTGTGTTCATGAGTATTTACTCCTTTTAACTTGATGGGTTCCCCGTTAATCAACAGCAATCGGTCTTTTCGATCTCCAGAAGCTACCTCCTTAATTTCAATTTTCCTGAATCCAACTTTATAAGGAACTACTTCTTTATAGCCCTTATCCTTGTCTTCAATCGTCATCACCAGCCGGTATAAGTTGGGGTTCTCGGCACTCCAAGGCTTTACGGCAGGGATTTTGACCGAAGGGAAATCATAATATTGCTCTCCTCTACCTTTAATGCTCACTTCCCCCTGACCGGAGGCCACCACTTCCCCCTCCTTATCCAGCAATTCATATTTTAAATGAGCCTTGGCATACGGGATGGGATGATAATTGTTATCCTCCTTCAAATCGCCTATCCCATAATTGGCCAGCGTCATTTCCAAGCCGAAAACTCCATCTTTATAATTCTTATCCAACGTTGACTTTATGCGAAAATCCCGTAGAGAGACCAAAGGCTGAGACCAGAGATAGACATCGCGTTCAATCCCGCTGATCCTCCAAAAATCCTGGGATTCCAGATAGGAACCCGTACTCCATCGATATATTTTAATAGCCAGTTGATTCTCGCCGGGTTGAACATAGTCGTTAATCCGGAATTCTGCCGGGTTCTTGGAATCTTCGCTATACCCCACTTCTTTGCCGTTGATATAGACATAGGTTCCGGATTTTGCTCCTCCAATGTGTAAAAAGATCATCCGATTGTCCAGCCATTCCTGTGGAACATCGATCGTTCTGCGATATACGCCCACCGGATTATCTTCGGGTAGTTCAGGCCAGGGCTTTTTGGGTAACCGGGTTTGAGGATCTCGCTCTACAAATTCATAAGGATGGTTTACGTAGATAGCCGTGCCAAATCCCTGAATTTCCCAGTTTCCCGGCACCTTGATATCTTTCCAATCGGCTGTAGAAGTAGCCGAATCTGTCACATTTTCCGGCAAATCCTTATACGCATCGACAAAATAAAATTTCCAAGTCCCGTTAAGAGACTTATAGTACTTACTTTCTTCAAATTTTTTAGACAAAGCACTTTCTTGACCATCAAAGGACATAAACTCCGTTCGCGGATATTCTTTATTCACTTTAACCACGCTCATATTCTGCCAGTAAGGAGGCTCCTTGCTCCAGGGCTCTTGAGCATTACCGTTAAAACCTGCAAACAGGAAAAGAACACCAAAAACGACACCAAACGAATTCAAAGTTTTCATTATAAAGAAATTACGGGATAATTAAAAACAGACCCAATCAAGGATATTCATCGAAGGCCTAAAAATAGATAATTATCACTAAAAAACACATCTATCATCGACAAAAGCCGGGATCCGATTTATTCGGCAAAATCGAGCCTGAAAAACTTTATGTTTCTATTTGATTTTGGTTCCTTTTCTAACCTGCATTCCAAATAGCGTTTTCTAATCGCTAACAAAAAAAGAGCTAACTTTATAGAGCGACTGTAAAGCCTATGAATATATATGGGGAGTTTGATCCCTGACTGCATTCGGATAGGTAGTGGTCTTATCATCTAATTTGTGGAGTGATTTATCATCGACAAAAACAAAATTATTTATGACGAAAATTATGTTTCAAAAATTTGTTTTTAAGCACAGTTGATTCCGACACACCGTGAGAAATCTTTATATCCGTAGATTTAACGAAGAAAGAGATCCTTCGCTGCGCTCTGGATGACAGGAAACATCAAAGTTTGTTATAGAAAGAATGTCATTCCGATACGCAGTGAGGAATCTTACATTTGTAGTTTCAGAAGAGAAAAAAAGATCCTTCGCTGTGCTCTGGATGACAGGAAACATCAAAGATTGTTATAGAAAGAATGTCATTCCGAGTTATTATTCCTCGCCGTTGGCGAGGCAAGGA
>CAZBXQ010000067.1:0-16433 GCA_964495935.1 uncultured Flavobacteriaceae bacterium | reverse complement strand
TGGATCATGTTAAAACACAGGCCCCATTGGCACTATTGGCGGCCGGAGTCGGTGCCCTCTGTTCTGCTCTTTCCGTTCTGTTCTTTGTATAAGAATTGAATAAAAACGCACATCCTCACAAAAAATCTAAACAAATTTCTATTTTTATCAAATTACCAACCTATACAATTTGTAAATCAACAAAAATGAAAAGATCCCTATTTCTTATTGCCTTTCTTCTGGGTGCCTCTACTCTGACTTTTGCGCAATTTACAGACTACAATATCATCAAAGAAGCTCAAGTGAGCAACAAAGGCGTGGTAGCTTCTGCATTTCCCTTAGCCAGTGAGGCAGGAGCCAAAATGCTAAGGGAGGGCGGCAATGCTTTTGACGCGATGATCGCCACCCAGTTTGCATTAGCAGTTACGCATCCCCAAGCCGGAAACATCGGCGGTGGGGGGTTTACCATAGCCGTTACCAATAAAGGTGAGAAAATAGCACTGGATTACCGGGAGAAAGCTCCCGGAAAAGCACATCGCGATATGTATTTGGATGAAAACGGCGATGCCGATTTAAATCGCAGTCAGAACGGAGGGCTTGCTTCCGGTGTCCCCGGATCCGTCGCCGGCCTGTTTAAAATGCATGAATATGCTCAACTCCCGATGGAAAAACTAATTCAGCCGGCCATCGATCTGGCCGAACAAGGTTTCGCGCTTTCAGCATCAGACGCCCGCCTGTTAAACAGTCGAAAAGAAGTTTTCTTAAAATACAACAAGAATCCCATTCCCTTCGTAAAAGAAGGAGACTGGAAAGAAGGGGATATCCTCGTTCAAAAAGATTTGGCTAAAACGCTAAAACGTATTCAAAAAGAGGGGCAAAAAGGATTTTATGAAGGAAAAACAGCCGATCTCATTGTGCGTCAAATGAAAGCGAGCCACGGCATTATTTCAAAAAAGGATCTCAAAAACTATGAAGTACGGGAACGAACGCCTTTAACCATAGCGTATCAGGGACACGAAATTGTAACCATGCCGTTGCCAAGTGGCGGCTTAGTCCTTGCCCAACTTCTTAAGATGGTCGATCTTAAGGGGTTGAAGGGAAAACAACTCAACTCTCCCGAAGCTGTACAATTGATGGTAGAAGTAGAGCGTCGCGTTTTTGCCGATCGGGCAGAATACATGGGCGACCCGGACTTTATAGACGATCCGTCTAAAATGCTTTTGAGCGAAACCTATTTAAAAAACAGAATGGCTACCTATAATCCCAACAAAGCAACTCCCAGTAATGAGGTAGGAAAAGTTGAAAATTTAGGAAAAGAAAGTAATCAAACCACCCACATCAGTGTTTTAGACAAGGATGGAAATGCCGTTTCAACCACCACGACTATTAACGGCAGTTTTGGAAGCAAAGTTGTCGTCTCCGGTGCCGGATTTTTCCTGAACAACGAAATGGACGATTTCTCTGCTAAACCCGGGGTTCCCAACATGTTTGGTGCCTTAGGCGGAAAAGCCAATGCCATAGCCCCTCATAAACGGATGCTGAGTGCAATGAGTCCTACCATCGTTTTAAAAGACAACACGCCTAAGATCGTCGTGGGAACTCCCGGGGGAACCACCATTCCCACCCAAGTCTTTCAATCGATTGTGGATATCATCGACTTTGGCGTAAATGCAAATATAGCCGTCAATGCCCCAAAATTCCATCATCAATGGTTACCGGAAGTAGTGCGCGTAGAAAAAGATTTTCCCCAAACCACTATTAACGCTCTTGAAAAAATGGGCTATACCTTTGAAAAAGTGAATAAAATGGGCCGTGTAGAAATGATCGTTGTCGATGACGATGGAAACTACCACGTCGTGGCCGATGGCCGGGGAGACGATTCCGTGGGGATCGAATAAATAGTACACACAGCAAATTAATTCAGAAATAGAAAAAATCGCTATTTTTTATCTTTAAAGTTTAAGTTATAATTATATATTTGACTACAATATGGCTAATTTGCTATTGGATATTAATTAGTTCGTCAACTGTCATAGAACGACAGGACAAAATTACTTCCCTTTTATAAATCTATTATTATTGTAATGAAACTCTCTGCTGATTTTTCTACACTCGACCTGGTTATATTCCTTGCTTATTGTGCAATCATCATATTTCTGGGGATATGGATATCTCATAAAGGAGAGCAAAAAAATGCAGAAGACTATTTTTTAGCCGGAAAATCACTCCCTTGGTATGTTATCGGGGTCTCTCTTATTGCCGCCAATATCTCGGCCGAGCAGCTCATTGGAACCTCAGGAGCCGGATTTGCCGTGGGTTTAGGAATGGCCTCTTATGAATGGATGGCGGCCATTACCCTCATCATTGTAGGGAAATACTTCCTTCCCATATTTATTGAAAAAGGAATTTATACCATCCCTGAATTTGTAGAAAAACGATTTAATAAATCGCTGAAAACCATTTTGGCAGTATTCTGGATTGCGCTTTTTATTTTCGTCAATCTGACCACCGTGATTTTTCTGGGAGCCAAAGCACTCGACACCATTATGGGAGTGGGTGACGGAAGTCTGATTATGGCAGCGGCCATCGGATTGGCTCTGTTTTCGGCAGCCTATTCCTTATATGGAGGGCTGTCTTCCATTGCTTGGATTGACGTATTGCAAGTTACTTTATTGATCATCGGCGGACTTATTACAACTTTTGTAGCACTCAACAACGTCACCCCCGAAGGAGGAGTCTTTCACGGTTTCTCACATATCTATGAAACCGCGGGGGAGAAATTCCATATGATTTTAAACAAAGACAATCCCGAATATTACAACCTACCGGGAATAGCGGTTCTAATCGGGGGATTATGGGTTGCCAATCTTTATTATTGGGGCTTTAATCAGTATGTAATTCAACGTACACTGGCTGCCAAATCGTTGAAGGAATCTCAACGCGGAATCATCTTTGCCGGATTTCTAAAACTCATCGTTCCCCTGATCGTGGTCATCCCGGGAATTATTGTATATACTATGTATATGCAACCCGACGGTACTACCCAGATCCCCGGGATTGTAGATGATTTTACTAAAGCTAATGGAAGCATCGATTACGACAACTCTTTCCCCTGGCTGATGAAAGCCTTTTTGCACCCCGGGGTTTTAGGTTTGGTTGTAGCCGCTCTTACCGCAGCAGTCGTGTCTTCTTTGGCCTCGATGCTAAACTCGATCTCAACGATTTTTACCATGGATATTTATATCCCCTACTTTAATCCCAAGGCGTCAGGCAGACAAACCGTAAACGTAGGTCGAATATCCGCAGCGATCGCCCTCGTCATTGGAGTTTTAATCGCCCCCATGCTGGGGAATGTGCCTCAGGTTTTCCAATATATACAGGAATACACCGGCCTGGTAAGCCCGGGCATTCTGGCCGTCTTCCTAATGGGGCTGTTTTGGCCAAAAGCCACCTCTAAAGGAGCCATCTACGGGGTTTTATCCTCCATTGTCATTGCTCTAATTTTGAAAATGGGACCCTTTGATATGCCTTTCTTGGATCAGATGTTTTACACGCTTATCCTAACTTTGGTTATCATTATGGGGGTGAGTCTTACGACCAATCCCAATGCAGAAGATCCAAAAGCTATTCATACGACCAATAAAGTTTTTAAAACAGGAAAAAGTTTTAATATTGGAGCCTATGTTATCCTTATCATAACGGCATTGTTATATGCCTTTTTTTGGTAATTTTCACTTGAATCATCTAAACATCAACTGATTTTGACTGACACGATAAAAACCCATTTCGAAAAAAGGTTTGGATCCGATTATATTCTTATCCAATCACCCGGAAGAGTTAATTTACTTGGAGAACACACCGACTACAATGATGGATTTGCCCTGCCGGCAGCGGTAAACAAGCACATCCTGTTGGCCATTGGAATAAATCCATCTGAAGAGATTCGGCTCTTCTCCATCGACAAGGATGAAGATTACTCAACAAGCACCCAAGATGTAAAAAAATCCGGTTATTTCTGGCCGGATTACCTTTTAGGAGCTTACGATCAACTGGTTAAAAAGGGTTACGATATAACCGGATTCGATTGTGTTTTTGGGGGTGATATTCCCATTGGGGCCGGAATGTCGTCATCAGCCGCTTTAACGTCCGGGGTCATTTACGGATTAAATGAATTATTGGATCTGGAAATCAGCTCTATAGAAATTGCCAGGCTGGCACAAAAGGTTGAAAACAATTTTGTCGGTCTGCAATGCGGAATTATGGATCAAATCGGTTGCCTTATGGGAAAAGCAAAAAGTGTCATTCAATTGGATTGCCGAAGCCTTGAAACCAACCCTTTCCCTTTTGACCGACCGGATATCCAAATCGTCCTGTGCGACTCGGGAGTTAGCCGGGAATTAGCCTCTTCGGAATACAATATCCGTCGTAAACAATGTGAAGAAGGAGTGGCTATCCTAAAGAAATCCCATCCGGAAGTGGAAAGTCTGCGAGATGCAACTTTGCAAATGGTAGAAAATGCAAAAGAGGAAATGGGCCCTGTGATATTCAAAAGATGCAATTATGTGGTCAAAGAAAATAAACGGGTTATTGAAGCCTGTGACCTCCTGAATAATCACAAATTTGAAGCCTTTGGAAAGCTGATGAAAGAAACGCACGAAGGCCTACGGGATGATTATGAGGTGAGTTGTAAAGAATTGGATGCATTAGTTGATTTTGCAGCACAATGCCCCGGTGTCTTAGGAGCCCGAATGATGGGAGGGGGATTTGGTGGTTGTACCATTAATCTGGTAGCCGAAGAACACGTAGCAAATTTCAAAGAAACCGTTACCAGCAAATATAAAGAAGCCATAGGCTACGAACCGAAAATTTATGTCACCCGAATTTCCCGGGGAACGCATCGCATTGCCTAAATAATCGGATTCATTGAAGCCGGTTTCGCTTTATTCACAAAAAACTCGAGTACCCATGTCTTTAAATCTACAAAACGATTCCCATCGCCGATACAACCCGTTAACCGGAACATGGATTCAGGTCTCTCCCCACCGTACCAAACGCCCCTGGCAAGGACAAGAGGAAGAGTCGGCCCGGAATCAAAGACCATCATACGACCCCGAATGCTATTTATGCCCCGGGAACGCAAGGGCAGGAAACGCTACCAACCCCAAGTATGAGGATGTTTTTGTTTTTAAAAATGATTTTAGTGCGCTTCAACCCGAAGCTCCCGATACGGGAATCAACCAAGATGGTCTCCTCGTTGCAGAAGGAGAGAAAGGGATTTGTAAAGTAATTTGTTTTTCTCCCCGTCACGACCTGACACTGCCGGAAATGGAAGTCACAAAAATCCGGCGTGTAGTAGATACCTGGACGAAGGAATACGAAGACCTCGGAAAGTTAGATTATGTAAACTACGTTCAGATCTTTGAAAATAAAGGAGCTATTATGGGATGTAGCAATCCTCATCCACACGGGCAGATCTGGGCCCAAAAAACAGTTCCCGCAGAACCTGCAAAAGAGCTCATTCAACAAGAAAAATATTATCAAAAACACAGAAAAACCCTGTTGGGAGATTATCTCGATAAAGAATTGAAATTAAAAGAACGGATTCTTATTGAAAATGATCACTTCGTAGCACTAATTCCTTTCTGGGCTTTCTGGCCTTTCGAAACGATGATCATCAGCAAGCGCCCTTTTGGAAGATTTACCGATTTGACAGATAGCGAAAAAGACGGCTTAGCCGATATCATCAAGCGATTGACGATCAAGTATGATAATATCTTCAAAATCTCTTTCCCTTATTCTGCAGGCTTTCACCCGGCTCCAACCGATGGTAAACCCCACCCGGAATGGCATTTTCACATGCATTTTTATCCTCCGTTATTACGATCGGCAACAGTCAAGAAGTTTAGCGTAGGGTATGAAATGTTAGGAAATTTACAACGCGATATTTCCGCCGAAAAAGCTGCGAAATTGATTCAATCCTTACCGGAAACCCATTACAAGAAGCGATGATCTTCTCACCTGCATTCCAAATAGCCCTTTATCAGTACTAACAAAAAAGAGCTAACTTTATAGAACGACTGTGAAGCCTATAAATTTAATGGGGAGTGTGATCCCTGACCGAAAGTAGCCTTCCCATTATTTTTTTCGGAGTGATTCATTTCGACGAAGGAGAAATCTTTTCCAGGGGTTAAAACCGCCGGCAATTGCCATCAAAGCTTCAACCCTATCTATCCTCCCGGCAAAATCACCGGTAACAGAATCATTTGCACCTCCTGCCGTTGCTTATTTTCCGGCTTCAGCGATTTCGGCTTTAAAACCGGCCGAAAAGCTCTTTTCCTCGCCTGAAGACAAGATGGTCAATCCCATTCCGTTATTAAAGGCATCCGGTGCGCCGCTCAACGGTTCGATAGCAATACTATTCCGATCAGGCGGAATATACATTTGCAGGATCGGATAATTTTTTAAATTCCGAATAGAAATAGTAATCCCTTGCTGAGGATCCACAAGTTGTAAAACCGACTCCGTTTTTTCCGATTTATAATGGAAAGCATTATCCAATTCTATAGCTCCGATTTTACGAAGCTTATCAAACTCTCGAAAGGGCAATAATTTTCCGGTAGGAACCAATTTTTCATTAAATTCAATCTTGTCTTTCCCTTTAAATTGAAGAAGACAATCATCAATTTTTGAACCGGTTTTAAAATAGGGGTGCCAGCCATCGACAACCGGAATATCAACTTCGGATCGGTTTTTTATCGTGGTATTAAGGGTCACCACATCCTCGGCTGAAAGGACGTAGCTAATCTCACAATCAAAATCGAAAGGATACCCGGTATCTTCTCCTCGATATTGACCAACGAAAACAGACTGGATAGCCGTTTCAGAAATTTTGGTCTCTATATGCTCAAAGGCCTGATCGACCAGCAAACCATGGATCGCGGTCCCGTCATTAAATTTATGTTGAAACTCGTATGATTCCCCTTCGAAGGTATAAATCCCCGCGTCGATTCGACAGGCAAAAGGGCTTAATTTTGCGCTTTTATGAGATACTCGAAGATCTTTATCGAGTTCATCTAAATTTTTATAGTTATCGATTAGGTTTAAGGTTGAATCTCCCGTACGTACCTTCCAAGCATGCCACAAGGCTCCATACTTCGGTAATAAATGAATTTCCGTTCCTGTTGCGGTATTTTGTAAAACATGAATATCAAGACCGTCTTTTCTGATGTTCCGGGTTTTGAAGGACATAATAAGATGCTTAGTGAGGTCATTTAAACTTTCAAAAACGGGCTGCAAAATGATCTTATTGCCCCAGATTTAGTCTTTTTTTTCGACCGTAGCTATGGCTATGCTCTACAAAAAAGCCGTTATCCGGAACAATACTCTCTATTTTTCGCTTCAATCCCAAAAGTTTAAACCACCTCAATTTGATTATTCTTCAAAGTTGCTAAAAACGGAGAAGAGTTTTAAACTATTTCACAGTTTTATGAGGGGTAATGGAAAATTCATAATGGTAATTCTGATCAGCGGGAATCGTATATTCCGGATGTACCAAACGACCCCACGAGGTATCTCCGCCTACCCCCATCTGCAAATAATCGATATTCCACTGAACATCATCTCGTACTTGTATATCTGCACCGTGTTTTTTCGTCAACGGCACCAACCCGGAAGCCGATTCTTGCAGATTCCCCTCATTCAGGTCCAATTCCCTCATTAAAAACGGCCAAGTACTACTGTTAAGCAGCGAGGATCGGGCTTCGGCCTTTAACGATATCCATGGAGATGCAACCTCAATCCATCGTACATCGGTTTTATTTCCGGTCTCTTGTGGTCGGTTATAGCGATAAAATTGATCGACGATCTTGCCGGAATAAATTCCGGTTTTTGTTCCCGTTTTCCGATCCCAATAGCTTTCACCGGGTCCTTTTCCATACCACGCCACGTCTTCAAAGCCTTTTTGTAACTCCAGATAAACCCCAATACGCGGGATATTGGGAAGCCCTTCTTTTAGGATCTCCAATTCATAATCCACATTCATCCTTCCCTTCGGATATACAGTATAGGTCATTGTTGTTCGTGCAATATCTCCCGGATAACTATATCCCACTTTGAAAGTGATACCCTTTTCACCCTTTTGTGGAGCTTCCATCAATTTGGGCGTATATTGATAAGTAGCTTCTTTCCAAACCTTTGCCCATTCGTTCATCTGATTGCCCAAATCATTATCGGTCGGTGCTCTCCAAAAATTGGGATGAATAGGATAATGCGTAATCATATGTCCTTGATAATACCACTCTACTATCTCTCCAAACGGATCAATCTTCAAATTAAAATACTTATTTTTTATCGTATAACCCTCTTCGTTTTCGCTTAGCTCCATCTCCCCTCCTCTTGAGGTCGTTAATTTCTCAGGAGAAAAGTCTATCAGTGAAAACTCCTCTATGGAATGTTCATAACCAGCCGGTATTAAACCATCCGCTTGATCAGTTGTCATCGACACTTGAAGTATAACATCTTGTGCATCACCGTCAAAATCAGGAAGATCGATTTTAACTTCACTTTCTTCTCGGGGTTTAATTTTATCTATTGAAAAAGTACCCTCATCCTCCTTTTCTCCTTCAATTAAAAGTTTCCAATCTACTTGATTGTCCTGAAGGGATTTAAAAAAATAAGTATTGAAAATTTTTAATCTATTCTCCTCCTTATCAAATTCAAAATGAGCCGGTTGATATACTTTTTTAACTTCCGATAAATGGGGGTGAGGATTTCTATACGGATCGACCAATCCATTATTGAGAAAATTTCCATCGGTGGGCAAAGTCGGATGATAGTCATGACCATAGGCAATATAGGGCTGGCCATCGAGATGGTGATATTCCAGACCTTGATCGACCCAATCCCAGATAAATCCTCCTTGCAAAGCGGGATATTGGTATATCGCGTCCCAATAATCCTGTAAATTTCCTACTGAATTTCCCATGGCATGCGCATATTCAATCATGATTACCGGTTTTGCAGGTTTACGGCCAGCATATTCAATCAACCGCTCAATAGAGGGATACATGGGATTATAAATATCTGAAAAAGGCGTTCTGGCCATGGGTTCATATTGTACGGGGCGCGTGTCATGCTCTTTCAGCCAGCGATACGTCGTTTCAAAAACAACACCATGGCCTGCTTCGTTCCCTAAAGACCAAATTACAACCGAGGGGTGGTTTCGATCCCGATAAAACATACGTTTTGTCCGATCCATATGAGCCGGAATCCAACTTTTATCATCTCCTATCTGAGTATCTTCGCGAATGGCGAGCGGATGGCTCTCTATATTGGCCTCATCGACTACATAGAGGCCGTATCGATCACAAAGCTCATACCAATAGGGGGCGTTGGGATAATGGGCGGTACGAACCGCATTAATGTTATTTTGCTTCATCATCTGAATATCTTTTTCCATAGAAGCTTTGCTAACTACATGACCGTTCTTCGGATCTGTTTCTGTCCGGTCCACCCCTTTAATGTAAATTCTTTTTCCATTAACCAAGAATTGCCCTCCTTTTATCTCCACCGTTCTAAATCCTACGTTTTGCCGAATAAAATTGGGCTCCCCCTGTTCCGACGATACTTCTATCTCCAATGTATATAGATTTGGAACTTCTGCAGACCACAGTTCTACATTTTTGATTTTCTTTTTAAAGTTAATCGCTGCTTTATCTCCTGCCTCAATAGAGATCTCTTGAGAAGCCGAAAAAACCACTGCTCCAGTTTGATTACTTTTCAATTGAACCTGTACTTGAGCCCTGCTACTTTCTTGTTCCTCATTACTCAAAAAAAGATCAACCTTAAAATCTCCATTTTTGTAATGGTTTGTCAAATTAGCATCTATCTTATAATCCTTTACCCGAAGTCGGGGTTCGGCATAGAGGTACACTCCTCGTTCCATCCCACTCATTCTCAACATATCCTGACTCTCCAGATAACTGGCGTCACTCCAGCGATACATTTGCAAAGCCAATAAATTATCTCCCTTTTTCACCTTATCGGTTAAGTCGAATTCAGCCGGTAACTTAGATCCCTGTGAGTACCCCAAGAATTCCCCATTCAAATAGACGTACATTGCCGATTTTGCTCCCGAAAAATGCAGGATTATCCTTTTGTTCGCCCAGGATTCGGGGATGTTAATGATTTTCCGATAAGAGCCAACTGGATTGTAATCTTGGGGTGCATTCGGCCATTCTGCCGTAAAAGGAAATCGTTCATCCAAATAAATAGGAAAACCATAGCCTTCTACTTCCCAATTGGCGGGAACCTTAATCTTGCCCCAGTCCGAGACATCCAAGTCCACCTTATAAAAATCTTTTAATCGGTTTTGTGGAGAACGAACCCAGTGAAAATCCCACAGCCCATTAAGCGACTGGAATCGTTTTGACTTTTCCATTTCTCCTTCCTTGGCCAGCTCCGGACTTTCAAAGGAAAAGAAACTGCCTTTTGGATCTAATTTATGAATACCAAAAACCTGATGATCCTCATGATAGTTCCGATTTTGAGCCTGTGTGAACACCCCGCTCAATAGAAGAATTAAGATCAAAAGATATTTTAAACGATTTGTCCTCATCGGTATATTGATTTAGTTTTTATCGATTATTTATGGAAAGCCCTTCCTTTATCGGCACAAAATATGATTTTCTACTACCCGCTATCTTTCCACCGGAAATTTGCCCCTGCCATTTAACCTTTCGTCATAGGTTTAAAAGCAACAGCAGATAATGGGCTGCCGACCAACTAAAGTTTTGTGACTCCAAGCCATCCCCGGTCACGGGGTTATAATTTTCACGTATCGAAGCTCCGGAATTCAAAACTCCTTTTGCATTGTGCAATAATTTATAGGTCAGTTCCTCCGCTTCCTCATCAAATCCGTAGTTCTGAAGTCCTTTCACGCCGAAGTACGCTTGATCAATCCACACCGGGCCCCGCCAATATCCATCCTTCGGCTGAAACTTATCATGACTTGCATGTAATGTAGGGAAAGGTACTTTTGTATTGAACAGCTCAGGATCCAATATGCTCTTTATTACTTTTGTCGCCTGCTCTTTTGTTGCTGCATGGGCCCAAAGCGGAAGCCAGCCTTCGGGCCCCTTTACCTTGATTAATTGCCCCGTATTTATGTTTCTATCATAAAACCAACCGGTTTCTTCATCATAAAACTCGGTTTGGATTCTTTTTTTTATATCCTGCGCCATTTTCAAAAAAGCTTCCTTTTCTTTGGGCTTTTCAAGAACTCCCGCAATTTTTGACAAATAAATTTTCTCTGCCAATAAATAACTATTCAAATCCACACTTTCCTGATCCAGAGAATAGGCCTTTTCACTATTTTTCAGGAGCTTGCTTTCATCAAAACGAACGGCATTATCCATGCCACTCTCCCATTTTGCAGCTATCAGCGTCCCGTCTGTCGAGCCATATTCACATAATCCGTTTTGGTCATGATCCCGATTAACATACCACCATTTGTGTTGTTTTATCAATTTTGGATACATCTCCTCCAGAAAGGATCGGTCTCCGTCTGCCGTATAGATTTCCCACACCGCCCAAGCTGATAAAGGAGGTTTTGTATCCCGATAGTTATTTTCTTCATACTGATTATTCCTAAAAATATCATCGGGTATAAATCCATCCGGATCCAAATAATCATACATGGCCAAAACCTGTTCTTTAGCCAATTCCGGGTTAAAAGTCGCCAAAGCAACAGCATGTTTCCAGCTATCCCAAGCCCAAAATCCCTGAAACCATTTCGAATGGTAACTTGGAAAAAGTCCGGCGTGATATAAGTTCCCCGCAGCCGAACGCCAATTATTTTGAAGTGTTAAAACGGTCTTCAACATCAATTGACGATATTCAGGTTCTTGCCAAGCTTGGGACAGCTGCTTCTCAAGATTGGCAACAATGGCCTTTTTCTCTTTTATCCGTTTTTGAAGCAACCGGTCAAAATTCGCTTTTACATTTTTAATAATCTTATCCTCCTGGTCCAGATCATCTTCGGGAAACAAAAAGGAAAGGGTATATACTAAACTGTATTTCTCTCCGGACTCGAGCACAACCTTGTTCGCAGTCATTCGGTAACCTGTTTCTGAAAGATCAAGATCCCCGCCGGGCAAATTCAAAAAACCAACAGCATCTTCTTTAGTCGATTCTACTCGGATAAATTGTTTCCCTTGCCGAAATGACAAACTTTCTTCCATCAAGTTTCCCGAAAATAACGGATAAAAGGACTTCTTTTCAGATGAATTATTCTTTATCGTGATTCTTACAGAAGCCGTGCGGGAGCTCGGGAAAAACAATGTTTGAAAAATACTGAAATCATCATTTTCATATCCAAAGTGGATTTTGGACAAAGGCGAATCTTCTTCTACGACCACTGGTTTCCATTCTCTTATGGGGGTTTTATGGTCTTTTAAAAGTCGAAATTTTACCATGCTTTTAGAAGCCCAAATGCCGTTATCCTGAGTCATCAGGAAAGGACCCGAAAAACCTCCTTGCTGAATACTATCAGGAATAGAAAAGGAAAACCAGGCCCCTTGATCAGAAAATGATAATAGGCGGTTATCGCTCACTCCATCGGGTATTCCATAATAATCCAAAACCGGAGCATTGGGCTGTACTATTTCCTCCTTTTCTTTTTTCTCATTCGTGGCTGATTTTTGACAACCCCACAAAGCCAGCACGACCAAGAGGCCCGCAACCCTAATCATACCCAAAATGATTTTATAATGACCCGTCAGCACCATGGGCATCTTCCTTTTTTACAATTCCTGATTGGTTTGTTGCTCTTTTAAAGGCACCGGAAGATAGGCATTCTTTTGCTTATTAAACCCGGACCGCCCTGCCTTCTTCATGGCGTCTTCCATAATCCCCCATCTTCTCAAATCAAAAAACCTTGATGATTCCAACGAAAATTCCATCGTTCGCTCATGAATAATCTGCTTTTTAACTTCATCCTGAGAAGTAGCCGAAATAGGCGGCATGTTTCCATGCGTTTTCCTGACTTGATTAATCCAGGGAATAGCCTGAGCAGTTTGTCCCAATTCGTTTAAAACTTCGGCATACATCAAAAGTACATCAGCATACCTCATCAATACCATATTTATACCTGTGTATTCTCCACTGGACCAAACATCTTTCGGGGTCCATTTTCTAAAATAGGCATGGTTGTCCTGAGCATCGGCCGAGCCATAGGTTTCTTCCATCAAGTCGTTCCAAGTCCGTCCCTGCATCCTGGGGTTTCCCGAATCATTAAAATAAGGATCTTTAAAAAACACCGTTGTATATAAACGATGATCATAACGGCCATCTCCCGCAATCTTTCCCTCGCTTTTCATGGCTTCAACCAATCCCATGGAGGCTTCCATATCCCCCCAACCCTCTAAAGAAACCGGGTTAATAAAGTTATGTAATGCCGTCGAATTATCCGAATTAGCATCCTGACTCTTAAACTGAAGCTCAAAAATCGACTCTTTATTATTTTCATTCGTACCATCAAAAAGACTTAAAAAGTCCGTTTCCAAACCATATTTACCCCGATCTATAACTTGCTTCAAAGCGTCGGCTGCATTTTGATAATCACTACCCTCGGCAGCAGACGGATCGCCCGCCTTATACAAATACGCTTTTCCCAAATAAGCCAAGGCTGCTCCTTTGGTAGCCCGTCCCAAATCTGCCTGAGAAACGTCCCAGGGCAGCATTTCGGCCGCCGCCTTAAAATCTCTTAACACGACATTCCAAGCTTCGGGCCGTGTCGATAGAGGTTTATCGACATTTTCGATATCCACTTCACTTTCTCTAATTACAATTTGATCGTAAAGGCTCAGTAACTTAAAATGATAGTAGGCCCGCAGAAAAGTAGCCTCTCCCAGAATTTGTTTTTTCTGTTCATCGGTGATTTGTTCTTCATCCATTTCCGAAACTCGTCCTATCACCTGATTGGCATAGTTCAACCCTCTATAGTTAGTCGTCCATATTACTTCCAGCGAAATATGCCCACTACTATATGTAAAATTCGTCATCTGCATAAAATGTGAATAGTTATAAGCATCGGGCCCCGGAACGACGTAATCTGATCTAAAATATTCAATTAAAGGCCGCCCTTCCTGCCAACCATTCCAAAAATCACTTCTGGATTCCAATTCGGCATAAGTAGCAGTAAGTCCCGATAACGCATCATCATATCCGCGCCAAAAGTTCTCAGTATTTAACTGGTCGGGGGATTTTTGATCCAGAAACTCATCATCGTTACAAGCACTCAGGAAGAGAAAAACTGAAAAAGCCAATGTTAACAATACTATATTTTTCATCCTTTAATATTTTTAAAAATTTAATTGTAGTCCCATGATATAGGATTTATACTTTGGATACAAGCGCTCGTCTATACCGCGAGAAAGGACTGTACCGCCCACTTCGGGATCCAGCCCCTTGTAATTAGTCAGGGTAAACAGGTTTTGTCCCGTGAAATAGATTCTTGCTTTATTGATAAACGTATTTTTTAGTATTTTCTCCGGCATGGAATATCCCAGTTGGATTGTTTTCACGCGCAAATAATCTCCTTTATCCAGAAACCGAGTAGAAGCTCTGTTATTTCCGTTTGGATCACCAATAATAGGTCGTGGAATATCGGTATTGGTATTCTCCGGAGACCAGGCGTTAAGCGTAGCTTTTCGATAATTTCTACCGGTATCCATACTCAACAGCCTAAAGTCATTTCCATTGTATATCTTATTTCCGGCACTTCCCTGAAAAAAGAGGTTCATATCAAAATTGCGGTAATTCATATTAATATTCAGACCGTATTCCAATTTAGGAATTGGTGTACCGGCATAGATATCATCTCCTTCATCAATTTTTCCGTCTCCGTTCTGATCTACAAATCGAATATCTCCGGGCTTGGCATTCGGCTGAATCAGTTCTCCGTTTACGCTATGCTCCTGAATCTCTTGTTCATTCTGAAAAATTCCATCGGCAACCGGCATAAAAAATGCGCCGGGTGCATAGCCTACCCTTGTTTTATTAACAAAATGATCGGCACCAAACAACAAACCGGCTCCCAATAAAACCTGATCAGGATCACTCAATTTGGTCACTTTACTATCGATAGTTGTTAGGGTAGCTCCGATAGAATAATTAAAATCATGAATATCTCCATTATAATTCAGTTCAAGCTCAAATCCTTTATTCCTAAAGGCTCCCACATTGGAAACCGGGTTGTTTAATCCTGCAGAAGGAGCCAATTCCCTGACAATCAACAAATCTTTAGTTTCACTGTTATAATAATTTATAGAACCTGTTAATCGTCCGCCCAAGGAGGTAAAATCAAGACCCAAATTAGAAGCTGTTTGGGTTTCCCATTTTAAATTTGGGTTATCGGGAGAACGGGCTATACTGCCGACCATGGAAGTCTGCGGAGAACCAAAGACATATCCTCCATCACCCGAGCTCAACCCTTGGGAAATTAGTGCCACATAAGCATAATTATCCAAAGCACTATCATTTCCCGATTGTCCCCAACTATAGCGGAGTTTTAACTGGCTGAAAATATTTTGATGCTCCATAAATTTTTCTTCCGTGATCTTCCAGCCCGCTGCAAAAGAAGGAAAGTAACCATATTTATGATTCTCTCCGAACTTAGAACTTCCGTCCCGCCGGATACTCGCTTGAAATAAATACTTATCATCATAAGAATAATTAAGCCGACCAAATTGAGAAGCTAAGGTATAGGTTGAGCGTGTACCGGCAGCCGTATAGGTTCCATCTGAAATGGCATCCAAAGTATTAAAATCAGGATCTAATATTTGTGCCGGGACTTTATTCCCCTGGGCGTCATTTTTGAAGCCTTCGGCCTGTGCAAAGGTATTTTTAAGCAGCTCTTTTATGCGTTGATATCCGGCCAGGAGTTCAAAACTGTGAAGGCCAAGATCAAAGTCGTAATGAAGCGTATATTCGGCGTTATAACGTCTCCGCAGAATGTTGTTTTCCGACAAGAAAGCATAGGGATCCTGCGGATCATCGGTTACCGCTCGTGTCTGGAACGGCGGGTGAAAGTTATACTCATACGTGCTTAAATTGGACAGAGAAAGACGGGTTCCGACTTTCAGATTTTCCAAAATATCAAAAGTCAACCCAAGATTCCCCAGCAGATACTGATCCCGGGTATGGGATTGAATAAAATGGTTATCCCCAACCGGATTGCGATTATCCGGGATATCACCGCTTCTTATCCCAAAACCATACTCCCGATCTTTATCATAAACAGGAATAAGCGGAGAAATAAAATAGGACTCCCGAATCGAAAATGTCAACGGATTGTTATAGGTTTCTGCATACTGAACTTTTGTATCAATATGCAACCTCCCCTTGTCAATATTGACATTAGAATTAAATCCTTTCTGTCTAAAATCGGTACCTAT
>CAZBXQ010000066.1:0-17289 GCA_964495935.1 uncultured Flavobacteriaceae bacterium | reverse complement strand
AGAACCTTGGTTGCAAAAACGAATAATTAACGGTTGTTAAAAGTATAGCTCTATATAATTTTATACCTTTAAAAAAATCATCAGGTCTTATGAAACGTGCTGTTTTTCCCGGTTCCTTCGATCCCATAACCCGGGGTCATTACGACATTGTAAAACGAAGCCTCCCCCTTTTTGATGAAATTATTCTTGCTATCGGAATCAATGCCGCTAAGGAATACATGTTCTCTCTAAAAGAGCGTAAACGTTTTCTCCAAGAAACTTTTGAACGGGAGTCGCAAATAAAAATCAAAACGTACACGGGCCTCACCGTGGATTTTTGCCAACAGGAAAACGCCGGTTTTATCCTTCGTGGTCTTCGCAACTCTACTGATTTTGAATTTGAAAAGAGCATTGCTCAAGCCAATCAAAAGATGACTGGGGTAGAAACCGTTTTTTTACTGCCCACCAGCGGGAAAGGGTTTATTTCTTCTACTATCGTTAGAGATGTCATGCGAAATGGAGGGGATTATACCGATATGGTTCCCGAAGCCGTACGCCTGTAAAATTCTTTTTATAGATTCATAGATCCCGTTTTGTCATTCCTCAAAATCCCGATCTACAGCTCTCGATAGTTTTAGTTCTCGTTTGGTTCTTCTAATCTTAAAATGTAAAATAACGGCAGAAACTCCCAGGGTGATTCCCCCGATAATCGCCATGGCCCATAGCGAGCTATAGATATGTGAAATACCGGAGTGGTTTAAATAGAGTAATCTAAAAATCTTAAGATAGTGTGTGAGCGGAATTACATCGGCAATCATTTGAACCCAGACGGGCATTTGTGACAATGGCCAGGTAAAGCCGCTCAAAATAAAACTGGGAGTTGCTACGACCATCAATACTTCTGTTGCTTTCAATTGGTTGGGCAATACAATACTCACTAAAACCCCGATTCCACAAACGGCCAGGATAAAAACAAAGGTACTTAGTGCAAAAGCCCATAAAGCCCCTCCAATGATCATTCCGTAATATTTTGAAAATCCAAAATAGAGAAGAAGAATCCCGACCGACATGATCATATACGGTACGATCTTAACCAAAAGCATTCCCAAGGCATTGGGCATTTTCTCAACCAACTCGACAAAAGTTCCACGTTCATATTCCTCAGCAAAAGTCAGTGCCAGTCCGAGCAGTAAAACTTGTTGGAAAACCGTTAATAAAACCCCGGGAAGCATGAAATAGAGATAATTGCCAGACCGGATACTCTGCTTGATAATTGTAGTTTTAAAGGGCTCATAGTGCTGAGCCGCTACATATTCCGGGACTCCTTGTTTCATTTGCGATTCGATCTGAATCCCGGCCTTCATCGTCATCGCCACCACATTAACGGCCATCAAAGCAGAATTTGACGTCAACGTATTAGAGGCATCGACAAAAATACTAATTTCCGGCAAGCGATTTTGTTGAATGCCGGCGGCAAAATTCCCGGGAATCTGAACGATAACCGTTGCTTCCTTAGCAATGGCCTTATCCTTGACTCCAAACATGGAAGGCATAATCTCGACTACATCTACCGTCTCATTTTCTTCGAGCATATCGATGAATTTGGCACTCATCGGACTCATATCTTCATCGACCACGATAATGGGCAGGTTTGTCACCTTTCCTTTTTGGTAAACCGAACCTATTAACACGCCATATAAAATGGGAGCCCCAATAAAGAGCAGACGCAGTACTTTATTGTTGAAGAAGAGCCGGAATTCCCGTTTTATAAGTTCTAAAAATCGCTTCACAACATGCTATTTCTTAAGTTCCAGAGAAACGGTTCCGCGCGTGATTAATTTCTTTACCTCTTCCATATTTTCAGGACGAACATGAATTTCAAACAGGGCCTGTTCCATATCAAAATCCGGATAGGCTGTGGCAATATTGGCATAGGAGCTCAAGGCTTTGATCAGGCTGACATGGCCTTGAATGGGATCGGCTTTTTTATATTTAACATGTACCTCCACGGTATCCCCTTTGACCAAATCGCCCAATTCTTCTTCCGGAATCGTAAACCGGAAATAAACCGAAGAATCAATATATCCACTAAAGACCGGATACCCGGGCAAAGCAAGTTCTCCCCGATTGAGGTTAATGGTTTCTACCGACATATCCTGCGGGGCGATCATATACTTTTCACGTTCGGCGGCACCCACCTCCAGCAAGGCACCAGAAGCCCGGAGTTGCTGCCCCAAAGCCATTGTTTGTTGTTCCATACGAGCTCCTTTGCGAGCCTCCTGCAGCTCGGTCTGAGCCGCTTCATATTGGTTTTTAGCCCCCTGAAATTTGGCCCAAACCTCATCAAACTGCTGCTGTGGAATCAAGCTATCCTGTACCATGGCCGCTAACCGATCTTTGGACTTTTCGGCAAATTCATATTGCTCCTTAAGTCCGTTTACTTTATTTTGAAGTTGACGTAACTGCCCTTGGGTGGCTCCTGTAACGGCCATTTGATATTGAGCTTCGGCAGACTTGAGAGCACCTTGAGCTTGTTCCCGTTTAGCATCTACCTCCGGAATATCCAAGATGGCCAGGGTATCTCCTTTTTTTACGTGATCGCCTTCCAATACAAGGATTTTATCCACCGTTCCCGGCACCTTGGTCACCACTGCTACCTGATCGCGTTCAACTTTCCCTAAAAAGGCCGGATCAATCTTTTTCCGGCTACAAGAAGCCAAAACTAAAACCATCACCCCTGTTGATAAAATACTGTTCGCTTTCATTTTATTCGTTAATTTTATCCTCCAATTCACCTGTAGAAGACAGCAGCTCTACCACTGCTGCACGTTGATTTAAAATCTGATTATAATAATTGAGATGTACTGTATAGAACTCATTTTCGGCAGCCAGTCGCTCCGTCAAATCCACCAGGCCCGAACGATATTGCCGAGAGGCCAAGCGTAAATTATTTTGGGCTACCCGCAGTTGTTGACCGGCAACGGCAATTCGTTTTTGCGCAGTAGCCAGATCCGCTTGATTTTTTTTAATCAAAAGGTTGAGTTTTTTACGAGTATCCCGAAGTTTTGTCTCACTAATCGCCAGATCAATCTCGGCTTTCTTGATTTTCTTTCGATTTTCTCCCCCTTTAAAGAGATCCCATTTCAAACCTATGCCAATGGCGGCAGCGGGTTCCAGACGCAAATGTTCGGCCCGTAACGCCAATTCGTTCCCGACCGGTATTTCCTTAAATTTCAATTTCGAATCAAAAGCATTGATATAACTTAAACTCCCAAAGGCAAAAACAGTAGGCCAGCGGGTTCCTTTTTCCTTTTTGTAAGCATATTCTTTTGCATTCCTCCCCGCTTCTAAGGCTTTTAACTCCAACCGATTCTCAGGCGTTCTTTGATATTCTTCTACAAGAAAAGGGGTTAATTCATAAAATACAGCCTTCAGTCGGGAACGCCCCATCCCCGTTAAATATTCCAGCTTATCATACAATACTTCACGGTTTCCGTCGAGTTCGACTTTTTTCTCTTCCAATTCAAGAAGAGCCAACTGTATTTTATCCCGATCATAAGGAATTGCCAAGCCGTTTTCAATTCCTTGAATCACTTTTTGATGTTCTTTACTCAGCCTTTTTTCAGAATCCCGAATCAGTTTTTCTACTTCATGGAGTAACATCAATTGATCAAAAGTAGTAATCACCTCTTTAATCACCTCTGCCTTACCGGCTTCTGCCAGAAATTCCTCAGCTTGTTGTTTTTCTTCCAAAGCTTGGATCCCATTAGAAATCTGCAACCCCGTAAAAATGACTTGTCGTGCCGAAATTCCTCCCACCAGTGCTTGCGTCTGAAAGCTTGAAATCAAAGGATCTTCCAGTAAAGGGGTTCCGCTTATCGGTAAATAATGCGTAGGAAATTCATTATTCAGTCGAGAATAAAGATAGCCATACCCCCCAAATGCAGAGACTTGCGGAAATTTCTTAGCCCTGACACTCTCTTTATCCATACGTGTCATTTCTCCCTTTCTACGTTTAATTTTCAAATCGGCATTCTCTTGAGTGGCAGCCAAGATAGGTTCTTTCAATACTTCTTCAAGCATCGACTGGCCTCTAATTTCTGCCCGAGAAAATATCAACAACACGACAAGAAAACCTATAATTTTCTTCATTTCTCACCTTATTTATACAGCAAACACAAAATTCCGTAAAAAGATAGTCTAAATTTTTCAGATAACTTAAAAAGTCTGAAAATGGATTTCTATTGGATTCGTGACCGAATCACACTTAAGGTCTGTTGCGAAATTCCCAAATAAGAGGCAATATCGCCCAAAGGAGCCCGAAGGATAATCTCTGGTTGCTCTTCAAGCAATTGCTCGTAACGAACTTGTGCATCTTCAAACTGCAAACTACTCAACCGATTTGAAAAATGGAGTAAATGGTGGGCCAGAATATCCCGTATAAGATGGCTAACCTCCAGGCTGGTGCGGGCATACATATCAATTTTAGAATAGGGCAATTCATATACAACCGTATCCTTTTCAAAAGCCCTGATCCCGTACATTATATTTCTCGGTTTCCCATCTTGTAGGATTAAATCATTTCGTCCGATAAATTGGTTTTCAGCAATAAAAGTATGGGTAACGGAGCGAGTATCTTTATCGTAGAACAATTTCACCAGGCCTCGCTCAATAAAAAAAATCTTTCTTGAGGGTGTAAAGGGATATAATAGTAAATCTTTTTTCTGATACGTTTTTCGTTCTCCCGATTCAATCCAATCCCGAACAATCGCCGGGGGTAATTCAAATTCATTTTCTAAAAACAATTCTAATCTCATCGGATGGCTGGAACATCAAATTTTCAATTTTGGAATAGCTGTTTTTCCTCTATCGTCACTTCTCTAAAAAGATCTTCCAAGTTTTTCAATTTTTGCTTCATCTGAAGGATCTTCAAACTATTTTCTTGGGCAAAATCAAAAATCAACGATCGCCGGTCGTCATGCGTATCAAAGGTGAGTTCATAAAAATTGGACCCCACTGCGCTGTTTATCCCAACAATATCCGGCAACCGTTTTAAAGCGACTTCTTCAATGCGATAATCGAACTCTACCTGTATAATTTGTTCCCGTTCATCGCGAAGATCTGCCAAATATTCATCAGCTACGATTTTTCCCTTATGGATAATTATAACCCGATCACAAACCGCTTCTACCTCCTGCATGATATGGGTTGAAAGAAAAACCGTTTTGGTTTTTCCGATGGTCTTTATGAGCTCCCGAATTTCTACTAACTGATTGGGGTCTAAACCCGTAGTAGGTTCATCCAGTACGAGCACTTCCGGATCGTGTAACAATGCTGTGGCCAGCCCCACCCGCTGCCGATACCCTTTTGATAAGGCTTCAATTCTTTTATGAGCTTCCGGCTGCAGGCCTACCCGATTGATAACTTCCTCTATTTGCTCCTTTTTTACTTTAAAAATCCGAGCGCAGAACTGTAAGTATTCCCGAACATACATCTCCAGATACAATGGATTATGCTCCGGCAAATAGCCAATATTTCGTTGGAGTGCCAACGTATCGGTTTTTACCGATTTTCCTTTGACAAAAGCCGCTCCCGAAGTCACAGAAATAAAACCGGTGAGCATCTTCATCGTAGTTGACTTTCCGGCACCATTGGGTCCTAAAAAACCAACCACTTCCCCGGTATCAATCGAAAAACTTATCCCATCAACCGCTTTTTGATCACCGTATATTTTGGTTAAATTTTCAACTTGAATTCCCATGTTTTATTTCTTTACCCCATAAGCCGCACTCCTCGCAAGCCAAGTTTAGTGATTTCAAAATTCAAACCCCACTTCTCACTTCTAATTTCTCCCCTCTAACTTCTCTCTCCCCTTTATGGCGTAATCATAATATGTGAACGATGAGTATTAGCCTCCATCAACCAGGGCATGCCTTTTCCCTGAGGCTTATCGGGTAGCCCCGTTTCTTCAACGGTCATATAAGGTTTATAAAAGACATAGCGCAACTTTCCATTCTCAATGTCACCGGTCGCCGGGTCATAATCATCTTGATTGGCCGATAGGACATACAGTGCTGCAGGGGTTGAAGGCATATATAAGGTTCCTGCATCAATCTCTTTTTTTCGAATTTCTCTTTTCTCTTTAGTTGATTTTCCTTCGGCCACCAATTCTCGCCCGCGAGCCATATAGTCTGCCAATTCATCACTATAACAAGCCACACTCAAACCCTTTTTCTTCGGATCATCAGCGAGACAAATGATTTCATTATTTCCTTTTCGAAGCGTCATCATACTTCCATCTTCCGCATATCCAATCACGGTAGCTGCCTCGCGATACATCTCCGGAGCCGCCTGCACCGCCGATTTAATTTGTGCCTCTTTAGAAGGAATCTTGTTCTGGCTCCAAACGGTCAATCCCATCAGAGCCGCAAGTACATACATAACGATTTTCATTTCAGCGATATTAAAGGGTTATACTATCATACTGTCTGTTGTTCAATATAGAATATTTATGAACAAAACAAAATTTTCAACCTTTAAATCTATACCGATACCGGATTCCGTCAGGATCCGACTTCAGGTAAAACCCATGAGTTCACGGTAGTTGGGTTTAATCTCGGCTATTACTTGTATTCGATTCCAAATTAATGTACCGCAGGATTATATTGTTTTCCATCTATCACAATTTTGGCAATGATCTCCTTTAGAATTTCTGAAGTTCCCCCGCCAATCGGTCCTAAGCGACTATCTCGAAGTAATCGCGCCATGGGATAATCCTCCATATATCCATATCCGCCGAGCAATTGTAAGCAGTCATAAATCGCTTCATCGGCCATTTTAGTAGCTCTTAACTTTGCTATACTGGCTTCTTTAACTACATATTCTCCGCTATCTAAACGTCGGGCAGTTTCATAATTAAAACTCTTTACAACGGCCAATTCTGCTGCGATATCGGCCACTTTATGCCGAAGTGCCTGAAAGGAATCAATCGTTTTCCCAAAAGCTTTTCGTTCACTCATATACCGGATCGCATATTCCAAAGCATATTCGGTACGGGCATGAGCATTAATCGCCATAATCAAACGCTCCAGAGCAAAATGCTGCATGATATACTGAAATCCTTTTCCCTCCTCTCCCATTCTGTTGGAGATTGGAACTTTTACATCTGTAAAGGAAATCTCTCCGGTATCGGAAGCGCGCCATCCCAATTTGTCTAATTTAGTGGCTTTTACACCGGGGGTATCGCGATCTACAACGAACATCGAAATCCCGCGATGGCGATCTTGCGGATCGGTTTTAGCCGCGACCACAAGGTAATCCGAATAAACACCATTGGTGATAAAGGTTTTTGAGCCGTTTAAAAGGTAAGTCCCTTCGTTCTTTATAGCGGTGGTTCTCATTCCGGCCACATCAGACCCTCCAAAAGGCTCCGTAATTGCCAAACACCCAATTTTATCACCGGCAATACTGGGGCGTAGATAATTCTCTTTTATATATTCATCACCTTCTTTATTTAAATGGGTCATGGCCAAAAACTCATGGGCCCACATAGCCGCCGCAAATCCTCCCGAGTTAATCTTTTGCAATTCCTCCAAAAAAATAACCGTATAAAAAAGATCCAAATCCAGTCCTCCATACTGCTCCGGGTAATGCAACCCAAAATACCCCATATCTCCGAATTTTTTCCAGATAAAGCGTTCAATGGTACCTTCTTTTTCCCATTTATCAATATGGGGAATCACTTCCTTTTTCAAAAAATTCTGAAGACTCTTTCTAAACAACTGATGTTCTTCTGTAAAATAGCGTTTACTCATAAATTAAATTATTTTTAAAATACTTTCCCAAGTCTCGGCCGGCAACGGCCAAAATCATCAGTACTTGGAGTCGCACAAGGTAGTTATTTTTATGCGAACTTCTAAAACGTTATTTTTTATTTCACTTTTTCCTCATCCCTTCCCTCAATCTTCAGATACAGTTTTATCTGCTCCATTTTGTAATAAGGAAATCCCTCAATCTCATTTAATTCTTCAAAACTGTCAATCTTTTTATGGGTTGTTCTGTAATCCACAATTTTACGTGCCAGCTCATAGTCAAAATAAGGTATTTCTGCAAGTACTCCGGTTGAGATTGAATTGAGATCCTGCCGTATCAGAGGTTCTTCCCGTATTACAGTAAACTGTTCCAGAACAGCCATCCGAGCTTGGGTCTTCAATCCATATACATCCTTGAGCTGAGCCTCCCCGAGGAATCCTCCCAAGCGATCCCGATAGCGCACAATACGATTGGCCAATACTTCACCAATTCCTCGAACAGTTTTCAAATCTTGTACGGTAGCCGTATTCAAATCTTTTTGGGCTATTTGAGGAGACCGCTCCGAAGTTTGCACCGATGTTTTTTTGATGGCGGAGTTATTGACCCATTCCGGAAACTTAAAATAAGGAGCTACTGCTTCCAATAAGGAGTCGGATATACGCGTTACCTGTTGAAATTCTTCTTTAGAATTCACCCATAATCCAGCTTCCCGATAAGCCTTTATACGATCAATTTCTTCTACGGAAAGCCCCAGAACATAACCTCGATAATCGGTTATAAAATTAGGATTGAAAGGAAAAATAATCGGTTTTTGATCTTCTTTGTCAATCTTATCCTGCCGTACGGAATCCAAAAATAAACGCACCTCCTGCTCTTCCGGCGTGGTCATTAAAAAAGCGGATTGAGTCGTACGATTTCTAAGACCATAGATGAAGCCCGTAAGTAATAAAATAACGAGTGCCAGCCCGATTATTCCCTTCTGCTGATCGGAATCCAATATCATTTCTCAATACGCTCAATGCCCAATCTGCGGTCTTGTGTCATTTAGATCTTCTTATTTACATCCTCAAGTCCACGATCAAGTGCCTTATGTTTAATCTTAATTGCCTTTTTGTAACGCTTCAATTCCTTACGAACCACAGAAGCCAGAATTAAAACTCCAATAATATTGGGAACTGCCATAGCAAAATTCATGGCATCGGCAAAATCGATAACAGCATCAAGGCTGATTACGGATCCCACCCAAATTCCTATACAGAACAGTATATTATAAACCGTTCTTGTTCGTGAACTTTTCCCAAAGAGGTACATCCATCCCTGCACCCCGTAATACGACCAGGAAATCATTGTCGAAAGCGCAAATAAGATCACGGCAATCGTCAATACAATTGAGAAATGCGGAATCGAGGTATCAAAAGCAGCCGCAGTAACCGTTACTCCTTCGGTAATAGCATGCCCGTATTCCACTACATTATGGTCAAAATTGGCAATGATAATCACCAAGGCCGTCATGGTACAAATAACCACCGTATCGATAAAAGGCTCCAACAAAGCTACGATTCCCTCTGAAGCCGGATATCGGGTTCTTACAGCGGCGTGAGCCGTGGGTGCCGATCCCAAACCGGCTTCGTTAGAAAAGGTACCCCGCTGAATACCTTGGATGAGTACTCCTACAAGTCCTCCGGCAATACCTATACCGGAAAAAGCACCTTCAAAAATCAACGAAAAAGCATCTCCGATATGCTGATAATTCACAACGAGAATAATCAACGCACTGCCAACGTATAAAACCGCCATAAAAGGCACCACTTTCTCGGTTACCTTGGCGATCCGCTTGACTCCGCCAACTACAACCAATCCCACTAAAACAGCCAAAACTATACCGATCCAGATACCGGCAGTGCCTTCCAGCTTGAACAAATCGATGAACTGTGCAGTCGCCTGATTGGCCTGAAACATATTTCCAATTCCAAAGGCTCCTCCGGTAACCAATATTGCAAAGGCAATTGCTAAAATCCGACCCAATCGAGCCATCCCTTTTTGCGCTAATCCCTTACTCAAATAATACATCGGCCCGCCATATACGGTACCATATTGATCGATATCGCGGTATTTAACCCCCAACGTACATTCGGCAAATTTTGTTGCCATTCCCAACAAACCACTAACAATCATCCAAAACGTTGCTCCGGGACCACCGATAGAAATCGCCACCCCCACCCCGGCAATGTTTCCCAAGCCCACAGTGGCCGACAAGGCCGTAGCCAAAGCCTGAAAGTGAGAGACTTCTCCCAAATGTTCATTTTCCTCCAAGAGTTCTTCCACAACATCTTCGTGCTCATCCTTTTCCACATCTTGATAGAGCTCTTCGGCCCCCAATGCCTCAATATCTTCATAATCTCCCTTAACGACCCGGATCGCCGTAAGAAACTCAGTAAAATTGATAAACTTGAAATAAAGGGTAAAGAAAACCGCTCCGCCAATCAATACAATCACCACCCAGGGAATCTGGAAATTTTCGGTAATGGGGATGTTGTAAAAGATGAAGTCATTAAACCAGCTTGTATAGTTTTGGAAAAATGCATTTACTCGATCCGAAAATGTAGCTTGAGCAAAAATCAAAAAAGGAGAAAAAATTGCAAATAAGGAAAGCAGGTATCTTTTCATACAGAAAGAATATTGTTCTTTTTTATTTAGAAATCACTAAAGTGAGAAAAAAGAAACAATCCCGCAACAGAAAATCGTCTTAATCTTAAAGAACTGTCAAAAAAAAGGTGAATAGCCACAAATTTCTTTACGGTTTCCCTAACAGTTTTATTCCTAATGCACATTGTAAACACCGATTCCTATCGCAGTAATTCTTCTTTAATTGTAGCAAGGCCTGAGCCTCCAATGCATTATTTGCAGTTCCTTTACGCAGCTTATTAAAACCTGCAACAACATTATTTTTTTCGGGCGGGAGTTGGCTCATCAATGCCATTAAAGCCTCAAAATCCTGTTTTCCACGAGCCTTCTGATAGCAAAATTTCAACGGCACGAGGGTATTTATAATTATTAAGTCTATAAAATTACGGGTGAGCAACTTTTTCACGGAGGTACTTTCTTTTTGAAAAGTGTAATGGGTTTTCCAAAATTCTGAAGTTGTAACAGAAAAAATTTCCCGAATAACACGAAGTTCCTGTTCTTTTATGACCTTCTGAAAAAGATTTTTATGGCGGGTATATAAACCGGCCAGTTGCGACAAGCGAATCGTTGGAAAATTGGGAGGGCGCAATCGAAAAAAATGAACTTTTACGGCGATGGGTACCGACAGCTCAAATTTCCTCCGGAGATAAAGATATTCGGACTTCAATTTAGAAAAATAAGCAACCTCTACCGATTCCTTTTCTAAAAGTCCGGCTTGGCCCAAAAATAGGGCTTCCAGTCGCCAGTGCTCATAAATTTTTCGAACGGCCGCAAAAGGCACCGATTGAGCCATCTCCAAAAATGCCTCTCCATTCCGGTTAAGTCCGAAATTCTTGGCCAAAAGAACAAACAAAGTTGCCTCCCAATCCCGCTTATTCTCGGCAAGCAACTCAAAAATTAACGTCGATTTCTGTTCCAACCGTTCAATATAGAGTCGCTCCAAGCTGTTTTTTACATCAAAATCAGAAAAGGAATGAAAATCGGGAGCACAATTAATCCAACGTACACCATCATATTCAAGCAATTTTTTATAATTGGACAGTGTCTCGGGAGCAACCCATTTTTTGAGTGCCAGAGTCGGGATTTTGGTGTTTGATTGTCGAAATACCTCAACATCATGCTCCCAAACGACATGCAGAATCACATTATCATAAGCGACATCCTTTTGATGTTGATGAGCATACCAATCACTGGAATGAATATGGATCTCTACATTTCCCGCCCAGAGTTGATCTCCGATTCGCAACCGGGCATTAAAAAAATCGGGGCCGCTGTATTCCTCATTATATCGCCCCGAGTTTAACAGCTGAATAGAATCCCCGCCCTCGGTAGCCGCATGAAGGAAATCAAATTTTTTGAATCGCCAGATATAATGCAGAAAATCCTCTCTCATCAAATGAAAAATTGGCTTTTCCTTTAAAGTTACTCAATTTTTTTAAATCAAGGAAGCCTATCCTTCGATTCTGGTCGTACTTTCATAAATATCATCACTCACGTGCTTTAGCAATTCGGCTATTAGTGAGCGATAATGCATGCTTATATTCCATATTGCGTCCTGACCGGTTGACCAAAAATCATTGGTCAATCCTTCTTCTTCAAGAATTTCTAAACCCTCCCTGTAGTCTTCACTAAAATAAAACGACTCTAACCTGCATAATTCACCAATTCATAAATGTGTAAAACAAATTTCGTGCTATTACATTCATTACAAGCATGTTATAAAATGAAAAATAGTAAAACAATATATTTATTGCGAAAGAGAATTTTGATTTAATTTTGGGAGCTTCCGCGTTGCGAAATCCTTGAAATAGTTCACTATTCCTGCGGATTCCGACGCCTTGAATCTCCTCAAAATTAAATTCATGAATTAAGCAGGCTAAACTTCGTATGTTCCCTTTTACATTTTTATACCTTTTTAAAAATTCTTGTAAAATCTCAATATCCGTCTCGGCTTGACGTAATTGTTCATCGGCTTTGGTGAAGCTTTTTTTTATTGATTCTGTATCTTTTTCCAAAATATATAGATTTAGAATGTCGATTAAATTTTTACGGTCAGGGGAATTGTTCCCCATCCAAGAGCAGATTTGTCGTCCATTTCTATCCCTCTAAATTAATTATATTAACAGAACTTTTGGAGACGTTCTGATGTATCAAATTCAACAGGGTTTATATGGAGTTAACTTACATAATATGGGTTTTTAGTGGGTTACAAAAACAGTAAATGGATTCAATTCATCGGAAACACCCCGCCTACGGCACCCCTCTTTAAAAAGAGGGGAATGGATTTGAGGTTCAATAAAATTTAGTTAGAGTTTTGAAGGATTAAAAAAGAAAGCGAGCCTAATTCCCCTCTGGTAGAGGGGTGCCCGCAGGGCGGGGTGTCGATTTCGGAACCATAAGCATACATTGATACTTGAAGTATTAACTCCGAAACTTATATTATATTAACAGAACTTTCTTTATCTTGGCTCCAGTTTTAACTAATAAAAAGCCTAATGACTTCTCACCCAACATCATTTCATTTCCTTTTCTTTTGTATCGGACTCTCCCTTATGATTTCCTGCACTCAACCTCAACCCGGTATTCACGACCAATTACAAGAACTCGTTGATCAAAATAATGCTGCCGGCCTGGCTGTGGTAGCCGTAAAAGACGGTGAAATCATCTTTGAAGATAATCTGGGATACAAAAACATCGAAAAAGAGATCCCATTAGAACAAGGAGATTTATTTCGAATTGCATCGATTTCCAAATCCTTTACCGCGACTTCCCTGATGCAGTTAGTCGAAAAAGATAGTTTGCATCTGGACGATGACGTAAGTGACCTCATCGGATTCAAAGTCCGAAACCCAAAATATCCCGATACGCCCATTACGTTAAAAATGATTATGAGTCACAGTTCAAGTTTAAATGATTCTCAAGGATATTTTACACTCAATACGATCAACCCCGATTCTACCGATACCTACGAAAAAAGTTACAACGATTACGCGCCCGGAACGGGGTATGAATATTGTAATCTCAACTACAACTTGGCGGGCGCAATTTTAGAGAAATGGTCTAACACGCGATTTGATCAATATGTCGTCAATCATGTTTTAAAACCGCTCGACATCACCGGCGGATATGATGTTGATAGTTTAGATCGTTCCAAATTTGTGACGTTATATGCTTACAACGAAGAGGAAGACAAACTTGTTCCCTCTCCGGCGGCCTACCGGTCGCTTACCAACCGATTAAAAAATTACCGGAAGGGATATGATGCTCCTATCTTTTCACCCACCGGAGGAATGAAAATTTCAGCTCACGATTTGGCTCGTTATATGATCATGCATATGAATTATGGAACCTATAAAAACACCTCCATTATCAGCTCAAAAAGTGACCAATTAATGCAAACCCCGGTCATCAAAATTGACGATAATGCGGCCTATGGTTTGGCCCTGTTCAAAGTCAAAAATCTTATCGAAAACGAAACCATGACGGGGCACACCGGTGATGCTTACGGGCTGTACAGCTCGATGTTTTTTAATCCTGAAGAAAAGATCGGTTTCGTCGCGATTACCAACGGCGTTAAAAGGGGCGGACAGGAAGTACAGGAGTTCTCACCAATCCTGAAATCTGCTATCAATTTACTCTATGACCATTTTAAGGAAGAAGAGTAGGATTCCATCAGGTAGTGCGAAGGAAAATATTGGGGTCCTCTATAAAATTTAAAAAAACGGAATCGGATGAATATTATCGCATATTCTCCAGAATCCGGATTCGCTTTTCAATGGGAGGATGAGTCGAGAAGAGATTGGAAATGCCCGAAAAAAAGCTCTTGGATCTCTTTCCGCCACTATTGTCAAGGAATAACTCCCGCACTTCATCATTAGCCGTTTTGACTACAGAATTTCCGGAAACTTTCTTCAATGCATCAGCCAGTGCCTGAGCATTACGAGTAAGTTCAACGGCTCCGGCATCGGCCATATACTCCCGACTTCTCGATAACGCCAACTTAAAAATCATCGAAAAGAAATACAACACCACCGCCACGAGGAGAACGATTAAAATAAAACCGCCGCCGCCTTTTCCGTTATTACGATTTCGGCGGCCCCTTCCCAACATGCGGCCGTATAACAAATTTCGAAAGGCCAAATCCAGAATCACGCCAAAAATCCCTACAAAAACAATGGTCACAATCAATAAACGCACATCTTTATTGCGAATATGAGAAAGCTCATGCCCAATCACCCCCTCGAGCTCATCATCGGTCAACGTATCGATGATTCCCCGGGTCAGGGTAAGCGAAAAGGTTTTTTCATTAATCCCGGAAGCAAAGGCATTGAGTGCCTCCGATTCAATAATATACAGTTTCGGCATTTTCATTCCCACCGACATGCACAAATTCTCGGTGAGATTATAAACCCGCATATTTTCCTTCCGACTCAGTGGTTTGGAGTGCGTGGCCATTTGAATCATTTTGGAATGCGAGAAAAAAGCGATAACAAACCACCCTCCGACAAGGAGTAAGGTGATGGGTAGGGCTCTTAAAAAAGAATCATTAACCGCCGCCACCCCCGCACGACTGTCTATCGTAAAATATAAAACGGCATAAAGCCCAATCAACACCAATACCGGAAAGGCCGCAAGAAGGAAGATCGATTTTATGTTATTTCTACGGATCTGTGTATGTAATCCGACAAACTTCATATAACGTTAATCGAAATTAATTTCAGGGGCTTTATCCATCGCCTTGCGTTCCTCTTCGCCAACATCAAAAAAAGGCTGAGAGGTCATCCCTTTCATATTTGCCACAATATTAGTAGGAATAGACTCGATGGCCGTATTTAATTCCCGTGTCGCCGAATTAAAATAACGCCGCACAGCAGCCAGCTTATTCTCCACATCTGAAATTTCACCTTGTAATTGCATAAAATTCTGGCTGGCCTTCAAATCGGGATATGCCTCCACCTGAATATTCAGCGATCGCATTGCCGAGCTCAATTCTTTTTCGGCCGCAATTTTAGAATTAATATCATGGGCTTTCAAAGCTCCCGTTCGAGCTTCAGTCACCCGCGTCAACACCTCGCTTTCATGTTTCATATATCCTTTTACCGCATTGACCAACTGCGGAATCAAATCATGTCGCTGTTTTAACTGTACGTCAATATCAGAAAACGCATTTTCACGATTATTTTTTAATGCTACCAATCGGTTATTGGCAGAGATATACCAAATAACAAGTACTACAAGAATTCCAATAACGACAAATAATCCGGTCATAATCTAAGGGTTAAAAGTTGATTCCAAACAAAAGTAACATTTCTTACCAAACCAGAGCGCAAAGAACGAAAAAAACTGCCTGCCCCAACGGCACTCTTATTGTTTCAGAAAAATTGGAGGAACCGATACAAAACCGTTTTATCGGTTTTGAGTGCCCCCCGACAATGTCTAAATCTTTCTTTATTTTTGGAGTTCTCAACATTATCTTATGACACTTACCGACTATAAATCCAAACTCATACTCCCAATAATCGCCGCTCCCATGTTCCTGGTGTCGGGAACCGAATTAGTGATTTCAGCTTGTAAAGCGGGTATTTGCGGTACTTTTCCATCTTTAAATGGTAGAACTTTCGCAGACTTTGAAAACATGTTAAAAACCATTACGAAAGCATTGGAGGAATACTCGGAGAAAACGGGAAAAACACCGGCTCCCTTCGGGGTTAACCTGATTGTCAATCGAACCAATCCACGTGTCATGAAGGATTTAAAACTATGCATTAAATACAAAGTCCCTCTGGTAATTACTTCTTTGGGAGCTGTTAAAGACTTGGTGGATCAAGTGCATGAATATGGCGGTTTGGTCTTTCATGACATCATCAAAAGAAGACATGCCGAAAAAGCGGCAGAAGCCGGCGTCGATGGGATTATTACAGTGGCTGCCGGTGCCGGAGGACACGGAGGAACAGCCAGCCCTTTTGCTCTACTCAAGGAAATCCGTAGTTTTTATGACGGGGAGCTCATTTTGGCCGGCGGATTAACCACCGGTGCCGATGTACTCGCAGCACAAAATGCCGGAGCCGATTTAGCCTATTTAGGCACCCGTTTTATCGCCACCCGAGAGAGTATGGCTCAAAAGGAATATAAGACGATGCTTACCCAGACAGGAATCGACGATATCGTCTATACCAATGGCATAAGCGGAGTACATGCCAACTTTATAAAAAAATCTATTGAAAATGCCGGTATCGATCTCTCCATCAAAAAGAAAGAAGACTTTTCAAAACTGAGCGGAGAAGGATCAAAAGCCTGGAAAGATATCTGGTCGGCCGGTCATGGAGCAACTCATATCCACCACATTCCGGAGACCGAAAAACTGGTAGAGACTCTCAAAAAAGAATATAAGGAAGCTCTTCTACAAAATCAAAAGCTATTAACTGAAGTTTCGGAGACGTTCTAAGGTATCAAATTCAACATGGTTTATTGGATTCAACTTCCATGATATGGGTTTTTATCAGGTTACAAAAACAGTAAATTGATTCCAATTCATCAGAAACACCCCGCCTACGGCACCCCTCTTTTTAAAGAGGGGAATGGATTTGAGGTTCAATAAAATTTAGTTAGAGATTTGAAGGATAAAAAAAGAAAGCAAGCCTAATTCCCCTCTGGTAGAGGGGTGCCCGCAGGGCGGGGTGTCGATTTCGGAACCATAAGCATAAATTGATACTTAAAGTATTAACTCCGAAACTTTTGTTATTAAAAAACCTGAACTACTAATTCTACTTTAACACTTTTAATCTATTGAATAATAGCGATCTATATCTATTT
>CAZBXQ010000065.1:0-17334 GCA_964495935.1 uncultured Flavobacteriaceae bacterium | reverse complement strand
CAAATTTCCTTTTTATTATAATCCATAAATAGCGTGATGTATAGATAGAAATACGCGTAATGAAGAATAAGGGACCTCACCACTCATTCTTTGGTATTGAAGTACACAAAAAACAGGGCTGAATAGAACCCGGCATACAAGTATAAAAGCGACCTCAAAAGGCCGCTTTTAAATTTACATTCCTAAATCCAATCTTCGTTATTATTGAAATTCAGATCCCGGATGATAACGTTTGACGAGATGCAACGTGTTTTCATCGGTGTGGCGCATTTCTTCGCCTCCCAATTCTGCCAACTTCAGCACAATATCAGAACTGTGGGTAAAGGTACCGTCTTCGTTAAATTTGAACGTACTCTCAAATGATTTTAATTCAGCACGCTCCATCAAATAGGGGTTTTGCAGGATTCCGAAGGATGGATCTCCCGGCGTTGCTTTAAAATGGAATTCTTTAGAGCGAGCTTCGGCCTCGGCTCCGGCCTGTATGGCAATTCCTCGTCCAAAAACAACCGTTCGATAAACCAATTTCCGCTCTTTGTCCCAAAGTAAATATCCCGATTCGTCATGGAAAGGGTTCATCGCCTCTTCCCCATGTCGCCAAGCCACCGATTTATAAGCTAATCCTTCTAAAAATTGTTTCCCGTTTTGTTGCGTAGGAATAGGTTTAAACCATGCTTTTTCAAAATAGCTGGTCTTCCCGGTTTCTATATCATTATTATGATACGATAAATCAACTCCCGTATCACCTTCCCATTCCCCAACCAACGGAGTCAACGGTCCTAAAAGCTGCGGTCCTAAAATTTCATTTGCCATAATTTAAAAAATTTAATCGTTTTACTAATTTGGAGCATGAAGATATAAATTTCGCTTAATAAAGCCTTCTCCTTGCAAAAATATTAACCTTTATTTTAGAGGGATAGAAGTTCTTTCATAAGTTCTATTCACATCGGCCGATCCAATCCGCAAAATAGTAAATCGAGAGCTTTCTTTTTTAAAAAAATTGATTAGTTTTAGCCCGCAGTATGAAACGATATCTCAAATACATTCTAAGCCTGATCGGTATTGTAGGATTGATTTCAAGTTCTATGGGATCTGTGTCAACACCAATAATGCCCGAAAGTTCATGCTGTGAAATGCCGGCTTCTCATCAGAAAAAAGAAGTTCAAAAAGACGTTTGCTGCGAGGTTATGCAAAACGGAATCCCGGCGGCGGATAACAATCTCCCTTGTGGAACCCCTTGTGATAACGGCTGTTGTCTGAGCTGCATCTCTACACCACTTATCCACACTGCAGTGAGGCCTATAAAATTTTCTGCAATTCTTTTAGATTTACATTTTAACTACTCGGTAACCTATGAGTCCCGAGGTAATACGCCGGTTTGGAATCCTCCAAAACAAGGCTAATTTCCATCGCTGCACAAGGCAGCCCCTCCTTTCTATTTTATATTTTAATTTAACCGATACCCACAATAAACAGATTCCGGTATTTCCGGGAAAGATATTGTAAGGTTATAAAAAAACTTCAATATGGGGTATCACAATATTACAGTCTGATATGAATTCATCATCAATATCCGGAAAGGGAATAGGATTCCTCATATCTCTTTTCATGCTCTCCCTATCTGTGTGGGCTCAAGAAACAGTCAGTTACACTTTAATCGTTAAGGACAGCGTCATTAACCTGGCGGGAAAAAATAAAAAAATATTAACCCTCAATGGACAATTTCCAATGCCCCCATTAGAATTTACCGAGGGCGACCAAGCCGAGATTACCGTTATTAACAAGTCTTCAGAAAGTACCGCCTTACACTGGCACGGCGTACACGTACCCAATCATCAAGACGGCGTTCCGTTTTTAACGCAAAACCCCATTCGCCCCGGAGAAACCTACACCTATAAATTTCCTATCAAGCAGCATGGAACTCACTGGTATCACAGTCATTCCGGGTTTCAGGAACAAAATGGGATGTACGGTATGTTTATCATGCACAAGAAAAAAGAAGACCCCACATGGCGACCGGGAATCGACGACCTTCCAACCCTTCCGGTTATTTTAAGTGAATGGACCTCGCTAAACCCAAAGAATATTCAGCGTATGCTCCATTATGGAACCGACTGGTTTGAAATCCAAAAAGGTTCTACCCAAAGTTATTCTGAAGCTATTGAGAAAGGCCATTTTAAAACCAAGATAAAGAATGAATGGAAACGCATGAATGCCATGGATGTGAGCGATGTTTATTATGAGCAATTTTTGACGAATGGGAAACCGGAACAAAACTATCCCGATTTTAAAGCTGGAGATCGTATCCGACTGCGTATTGCCAATGGCAGTTCTTCTTCTTATTTCTGGCTCCGGTATGCCGGCGGTACAATCACAGTTGTTGCCAATGACGGTAATGATGTTGAGCCCGTAGTGGTAGATCGGCTGCTGATTGCCGTTGCCGAAACCTATGACATTGTGGTTACCCTACCCGAAAACAATCATTCTTATGAATTATCGGCTACTTCGGAAGACCGGTCGGGATCCACCTCGTTATTTCTTGGAGAAGGCACAAAAGAACGCCTTGCTCCGCTTCCGAAGCTGGACTATTTTAAAGGGATGGAGAGGATGAACGAAATGATGAAAATGAATGGAGATATGCATAATATGGAGATGGAAATGAGTTTTCAAACCATGGATATGAACACGGTCATGTATCCCGAGATCCATAAATCGGAGCATCATGGTCATCAACAAGAAGATTCTTCCGGAGCAATGGAAATGCAAGATGAACATTCTCCCCATCATACCCCGGAAGCGGGGAATCCCGTCACCCTGAATTACGGACAATTAAAATCGCCTACCCCAACCGATTTCCCCGAAGATCGAAAAGTTAAAGAAGTATATCTTGAACTTAGTGGAAATATGAACCGGTATGTATGGAGTATGAATAACAAAATCCTATCGGAAGTGGACAAAATCAAAGTAAAAAAAGGAGAAATTCTTCGGTTAACGCTTTATAACAACTCCATGATGCGGCATCCCATGCACTTGCACGGTTATGATTTCAGAATCCTAAACGGCCAGGGCGATTATGCCCCCTTAAAAACGGTATTGGACATCATGCCCATGGAAAAGGATACCCTTGAATTTGCCGCCAACGAAGAAGGCGATTGGTTTTTCCATTGTCATATTCTCTATCATATGATGGGAGGTATGAATCGGGTTTTTGATGTGGGAGAGTATAAAAATCCGGAAATCAAGGATCGAAAAAAAATGTATAAGAAGTTGCAACGCTCCAGTAATCCCATTTATTTTAGTATTGAAAATGACTTTGCCAGTAATGGCAATGACGGGCAATTAGCACTGGAAAATGCACGTTGGAGTCTGACCTCAGCATGGCGACTGGGCTATACCAACCGGCGAGGCTTCGAACTCGAGACGCACCTTGGTCGTTACATTGACAAAAATCAGTGGTTTATGCCGTTTATCGGATTGGACTGGCGGTATAAAAAAAGCGATCGGCCGAAAAAGAACTTATTGGGCCAGCAAGAAACCAAAAATAAAAGGTTGGTAGGGAGTATCGGTTTTAATTATACGCTGCCATTACTTGTTGTATTTCAAGCCGAGGCCTTCCACGACGGAAAATTCCGGCTTCAATTAATGCGCGAAGACATCCCCATTGCTCCGCGTATCCGAGGTGAGTTTATGGTCAATACCGACAAAGAATATAAGGCCGGGTTACGGTACATTCTTACCCGAAATATTGGGCTTCGCGTGCATTATGACAGTGATATGAAGCTGGGAGCGGGACTGGTTCTCAACTATTAATAGCCCCCTTTTCAAGCCTCCTTTACGATTTAAAAAAATTGGAAGGAGGTTTGAAATTAAAACTGAACCGGAAAACAAAAAAGAAGAAATTCATCTATTTTTCACGGTTATCGGCGAGGGAGGATTAAAAAGGATACCCAATAGCAAAATTAAAGACCGGTTTCCGATATTCAAAATTCCAATTTTCTGCAGGACGTTTTAACGGTGAGGCGAGGTCAAATCGCAATACGAACCCCTGAATATCGACACGAACGCCAAAACCGGCCCCCATTCCCAACTCTTTATAAAAATGAGAAGTAAATTTTCCTCCGGGTAAGGTCTCATTATCATTTTTAAGCCAAACATTTCCCGCATCAAAAAACAACGCTCCTTTTAAATACGAAACAATCGGAAAGCGATATTCCAGATTTGCTTCCAACCGGATATCCCCGGCCTGATCAAAATAAGAATCATCTCGTTTTTCCGGTTTATAGGTTCCGGGGCCCAGTGATCGAATATTAAAAGCTCGAATACTATAAGGTCCACCGGCAAAATATTGTTTTACAAAAGGCAGGGATTTTGAATTCCCATACGGCCAGCCATAACCGGCAAACACATGGCCTACCAGAGTTTGTTCACCCTTTCGATCCAGATCGTAGTGATAGCTTAAATTGACATCTGCTTTGGCATATTGGGCATATTCCAATCCTAAAAAAGTCCTTCCTTCTCCCTCTCCTTCAGTACTGAAAAAGTTGGGAATATTGCCGGCAAAATCGGTATTGACCTGAAAATACAATTTTCCTCTTTGATCTTTTTCACTCAACTCACTAAACGTAAAAGAATAATTAAGACCGGCAATAAACTGCTGCTCAAAACTACGTCGCAAAAACCGGTTTTCATTCAAAATTTCCTGAAAGCGATCACTGGTATGCCCCAACTTGACATAATCTATTTTTAACAAATCTAACGTATGCGTAACAAATCGATTTTGCTCCCAGATATACCCAAAAGAAGAAGACCAATTAATCAAGGAATAAAGGTGAGATCGGTCTAAATAATCAAATCCGATGCTGACTTTTGTCTTGGGTATGGAATATCGAAAGACCTTATCAAAATTCCAGGGAAAAAGCAAACGCGGGAAAATAAGTGCCCCTTTTATGCCCCAACTTATACTTTGGGTTCCCTTACTTTCTCCGGAAAACTGTTTTTCATAACCAAAATCGGTGTCGATATTGAGGTTTTCACCCCCGTTAAAAATATTTCGATTGACGTAGGTTACCCCTATCCCGGGGCCGGCAAAATCGTTGGATTTTGTAACTCCTTGAAAACGCAACTGGAAGGTATTACGCGGCAAAGGAGAAAGTGTAATTACACTTTTCAGGTGTCGGCGTCCCAAATCATCTGTCAATGTATCCGATTCCTGATAATAAATATTTACAAATTTATAATTTCCGATACCGGATAGCCGCCGGCTGGTAAACCGTGAGGTTTGCGGGCTATAAAGCTGTTCGGGTTCCAACAAAACAAAAGGGCGTAACCGTTTCGGATTAAAGGCTTTTCGCCGCTTACTTTGGATGATTTCTACTCCCTCTACACGCACCGTATCCTGCACCCCGTAAACCGTATCGTTAATCACATTGGCATATACCTGTACACTATCCAAAACATAGGGTACTTTGGCTTTTTCCGGAGTATCGTCTTTTACTTTTAAGTATAAATCAAAACCTTTGTCTTTATACCGATTCGTATCGGCTTGAAACAGTAAAAACTTATCGCTAAAATAATAATAACCTTTCTCCTTAAGAATGTCGTCAATACGTTCTCGCTCACTTTTAAAATCGTTGAGGCTAAATCGGTTTCCTTCCTTCAAAACTGTCGTCTTGTGCCGCAAGGCTTCTTCAATATCCCGAGCCAGGGTATCGATCATCAAAGAATCTCTTTCAAACTGTAAGGTCCTCATACGATAGGGCCGGCCCGGCTTCACGGTATAGGTAATTTCTGCCGTTTTCTTTTTTTCATCCTTTTTTACCTCCGAGTCGATATGTCCGAAGAAGAACCCGTTATTCTCCAGTCGATTTTCAAAAATCTCTTCTGTTGCTGCTCGGTCCACAGCAGAAAAATATACTGGTTTTTGTCCCATTTTGTCACTTAGGAAACGATCGATAAAACCCGCGTGCTCTTTTTTACCGACATAATAGAAATGAAGCCCGGGATAAAGCCCCAAAAATCGAGAATTGGGTTCGGGAAAAAGGACATCCTCCAAATCTTCCCGAAGCACTTTTCGATCGCCGGAAGAGAGGGAATCTTCCATATTGATTTTTGCTCCCCGATAAAGCAATTCTCCCTCGGGGATATATTTTTTAACAGCGCAGGCCTGCAAGAAAAGCAATACCAGGCATCCCATAAACAGACATTTAAAACTACGCATCAATTCTCTTTCTCTTGTGTTTTTGTATTTTCTTCTTCCGATTTTTTCATCTTCTTTTGTTTTTTCCTCTCCTCGCGCTCCTTTCTCTTTTGGGCATAATATTTCTTCGGATTACCTATAAAGCTCCTCCATAAATAACTAAATCGATTAAAATCACGTTGAAAAACCAAACCAATACCATTGACAAAGACTTGCCCGTCAATCACATTGTCGTATTCATCTTTTCTAAAGCCTTTTATCCGCCATCGGCCGTCCTCGGTCAATAAATATTCTATACTCACATTACCCAGCAAAGCACTTTCCTCGCCCGGTCGCCGATCCCCCTGCACATTTACATCTGTTCCAGCCTTAACAATAAGTCGGTTATTAAAAAGGCTCTTCTCGGCGGTGATATTCAAATCCGTTCGTTGTTGTGAGGATTGCCCGCTATAATCGGTATAACTGTCGATTCCAAAATTTAAATGAACTCCTGTACTCCCCAATAACTCATCTGAAAAGGCTCCCAGCTGATCGGCCAAAGCATCTGTTAAATTATCACGAGCCACCTCGGTAAACCCTCCGGTGCTCCCATCACTTCCCGATTGTGGAAAGAATTGTTTGAGTACCAGTAAGGAGAATACCTGGCGATTCAATTCGCTTTCATTTTCATTGATTTGATTCACCTTGCCATACACCGCCCCGCCAAATTCTCCCCGAGACTCTTCGGGCATATCCAAGCCGAAACTCAATTCCGGTTGATCGATGCTCCCCCCCACATTGAGATATACCAAAAAAGGCAAACGTCGCTTGTACTGATTATCCTCACCAACGCCAATACCGCCGGTTTCGGCTGCCATTAATCCGGCTGCCGAGGCTTTCGTACGATAGATGGCCGACACATCGATACTGGCATCCATGAGATCTCCGTTCCAGACAATCTTACTGCCTTGTTTAAACTGGAATTCCCGGCCTACAAGATTGTAAAGATTCATTTTATAATGTCCCTTATCGATTATATAACGCCCGGTTAAACTGGATGTTCCGTTGGGGGTCATGCGGTAATCCAAGGCAGCTTCTCCCGAAACTTCTATATTATCTCCCGTTCGGGGGTCCAAAATTACAGTAAATTTTGCCTGTTTATCAACATTCAGCTTAGCGTGCAGTCGTATTCCTTTCATCCGTTCCAAAAAGGTTGAATCGCGGGGTACAAAATTCCTTTCCGGATGTTCTTTATCAATAAACTCGACCACTCCATCGCGTTTTTCGATGCCCGCCTGAGCGGCCGAATAGACATAGGTAAAATCGGTATTTTTATTGATGTTTAAGCTGATAAATATATCCGGGAGACTCAGCCTTCCCTGTATATATCCGTTAACATCAAAATTCAATTTTCCATAAAACAGATCATTATCTTCTGCCGTCGAATGGGTAAGCTGAAAGTCATTGGCCCGCAGTTTCAGATCAAATTCGGGATCGTGCCATTTATGGGATAATATCGCTCCATCAACCGTAAATTCATGCCCATCGGCATCTCGTATTGAAAATTGATTGACGGTCAATCCCCTTTGATTAATCAACAATTCCTCGTCACTTATAGTAAACCGAGAGTTGGCCTGCGTTACCAGAAAAGAAGCATCTTTAAATTGCAGTTTCCCTTCATATTGTAAATCGGCGGTTTCTCCTTGCGCAGTAAAATGCCCGGCGAGTGCACCGGAAGCATCCTTAAGCTCATTTTGAGAAAGCCGGGCAATCGTTTTAAAACCCAATCGATTCAAGTCAAAATCGAGATCTAATGTTGAATTTTCACCTTCCCCGACTACATAAGTTCCTTTTGATTCTACATCGGTATCTTCTCCTTTAAGCTCCATTTTAAATCGGTAGGTATCGGTATCCCGGCTAAAGCCCCTAAACGACAAATCTCCTAAAGGAGTCTCCAAAACGTGTAAATCCTCAATTCCCAAATCTCCCAATAAACCTAATTTTCCTCTTGGATTGACGGCTATTAATCGCCCCTGTAAAGTTCCCGAGGCCAGTCCTTCCTCCGGATTTAGTAATCCCAAGAGATTTTGTAATTGAAAATTTTCGAACTGCACCCCGATCTGAGGTCGTTTAATCTTCGATAGTTCATTGGCAATCTCCAATTTTTGGTTATCTCTTTGAAGGGTAAAGTGAGAAACCTGAATACTATCCTTATAAACAATTAATTCATTGTCATCGGGGATGGTCCAGTCTTTACCGTTCAGCATGAGATTATAGGGTAACAACTTAAAATGGAGATTCCCCTCTTTTCCGGAGGTCTGACTATGCCCGGAATAAAAGACCTCATCTTCTTCATTAAAAGCAAAAAAGTTAGTGGTCAGCAGCCCTTCCTGTAAATCTCCGTTAATAAAGGTTCGATACATTCCAAAGGCCTCTGCATCGAGGTTTTCAAATCCGAGTATATATTGTGCTACATCAGCTGCCGAATGAATATTAAAAAACAACCCTTTTAGCTTATAATCGTCATATTGTAGTTCGGGTAACGTAATTTGACTGGTGAGAAGTTCATCTTTTTGTTTAAAATCGATATCCACTTTCAGGGTATCCATCTTTCGGATCTCCGGAAAAAACACATTGTTTACCAGATCATTTTTATTAAGCCGTAATTGCAATTTTAAATCCACCGGATTCCGAATTGAGTCCAACGCATAAACAGAATCTCTAAAATAACGTCGCAACTGACGTCTTAAAGCTAATTGTAAAATATCAATATTAGCATTGGCCTCCAGATCACCATTTAAAAAGTTACTCCGAATTGAAAAACGAGTCTCTTTATTTTTCAAACTTCCTTCCAGATCTACCTTTCCCAATTGATGGTCCCAGTCTTGAAAATTGGCGACTCCTTTATCGATATGGGCCTGAAATTCCATATTGCCATTTTGATTTTCAAAATCAGCCGTCATTTGCAATTTGGAAACCACTTTTTTATTATAGAATTTTAATTTTTTTAAGTCGGCTTTCCGAATATCGATCTGTGTAGAAACCCATTGACTCAAGGAATCCAATTGTACCTGCGACAGCATCGAAAAATCAAGATTTTGATCGGTATATCCTATTTCGACCTCACCTTCTCCATCAACGAGATGAGCGGTAGCCTGCAAATCGGAAAAATGATAATCATTAAACTGTAATTGCGGAATATCGACATCGACATCGGCATTGAGTGTACCCGGGGTTTTCCCGCTTCCTGTAATCTTCGATTGCAAACTTACTTCTCCCAGGCTGGGTTGCCCCAGTAATTCCCCAAGATTTAATGTATCAATCTGAAGATCGACGTTAAACGTTCCCTCTCCATCGTTATAATCCCCGTTTATCTGAATATCCCCATTGGAAGAAGTCAATTGTGAGCGGGTGTGATAATCTTTTAAGGTTCCTTGCAATGCGCTTGTCAATCGAAGCGTATCGGGTAATTTTATGCCGTATTCCTCATCGTTTATAAACTGTACAATATCACTGCGCAAAGTGTGCAACTGAATCGCTTTAAAATCATAGCTGAGATGCTCGACATCGACCATATTATTTACGATTCCCCGAAATCGTAAACGCGTATCGGGGCCCCAATTAACGGCTCCTTCAGTAATATTCAGCGAAGCTAAACTCCCCGCTGCCTGCAACCGGCTTTCCAGGCGATGCCGGGTACTATTTCTTAAATACGGATTTTCTTTTAACTCGGGAAGATAGGAATACACCTCGTCAAGATCTACGCTCAATTTGGGTATCTCCACGTCAAGTTTAGTCGATTCAGGATGATCTAAAAGCGTATTCAAGGATTTATAGCGGGCTTCCACCGTTCCTTTTAAAATACTTTTCTGCGTTTCTAAATTCAGATTGCTCAAGGAGGCTTTTGTAGCATTTACATCAAGATCAAAATTCAGTCCTTTCAAGGTAGAACCTCCCGCTTCCTCAAATGCCAATTCTTTCAATTGAGCGGTCAGCATCTCGTCTTTGCCCAAATGCGTATCCTGAAGATTCAGATTAAAATCCTGTATTTCGATATAATCGGGATTAAAGGTATCGACAGGTTGAGGCTCCCGGGTACCCTGATAGATAAAATGTAAATTGTTAAAGGCCACCTCATCCACCGATATATCCCAGTTCGGCCAGGAAAATTCGGAATTTTCAGCAGGTTCTGCTTCCCGGGACCGGTCGGTACTTTCTTTCCAATATTTAAAAGCGACAAAACTCTCGTCAAGATGAATCTCTCCAAACTCCATTTGGTTCTCCGGGAGGTTGACCTTCGAATCAGAAGCCAGAAAATCATTGATTTCAGCATCTATAGCCATAGAATCCGGAATCATTTGATAATGTACCTCCACATTTTTTACCCGCAAATTTTGTACTCCCAGCAAAGGCAAAGGAGCCGTTGATTCCTCTTCCTCCTCGGGAAAAGGTTGAGTCATCTCAAAATCGGCCAGAGTATTTTCGAGTTCGAGATCTCGGGCCTCAAAAATCATCTTATTTAGATCTATTCGATCACCTTTAAAATGAAATTTACCCAGATTCAATTTCCCATAGATACCACCGACAGAATCGATATACCGCACCCGAAAATCACTAAAATCCACATCGCCAACACTAATTTTTGGCAGTTCTGACGGCTCCTCTTCCTTGTTTTCGGTAGGATTTTCATCTGCATCGGATGCCCAGGCATCGATTAAGAATTGATAATTAAAACCGGTTATGGAATCCTGGCGATAAATATACGCCCGAAGTCCTTCCCAGGAAACACGATGGAGAGCGATAGGCTGCCCCTTCAAAATCGGGATGATCGGAATGGCCGCCTGCAATTCTTTGGAATAGAGCAAGGTATCTTTCTGCTGATCCTCAATATACAACCCCTGAAGATCTATCTTACCCGAAAAAGTAATAAAGAACCGGTCAATGGAGACCACCGTTTGTGTTTTATCGGATAAATATTGGGTTGCCTTGGCAACGACAATATCCTGCCCCCAAGGACTTCGTACAAACAGAACCAAAAGAAGCCCCAGCAGCGCAACCCCCATAAAAATCCAGCCACCAATATGAAGCAGGCGTTTCCCCCAGGGCTTCGATTTTTTTATTGAGGGATTTCCCTCTTTTTTATTGGGATTCTCTTTCACAGGAAAAGAATTAAGCTGAAAACAACAAAATAAAACATATCGACAAAGAAATAAAACAAAGTTGAATAAAATTAACGATGCCCCTTGTTAAAATAACAAATTGCCCATCGATCTTCCGGCTCCCATGGGGGCTTATTGCCCGTGAATTGTAGCGCAGCCCTCCTTTTGCTCAACCTCTCCTCATCCGGCTTTTTACGATTACAGCAAAGTCCATTTGCTCCCTTCAATTTAATTCCCGATAAAAATATCTTAATCTCCTTCTTTTCCTCAAAATTTAAAGATATTTGCAAGGCAAAAGTCAAAGAAAAACAGTGAAAATAAACCTTGAAAAACAGACGGCCATTGCCCTGAGTTATTTTCTTGTCGTAACGCTTCTGGGGCTGCTGTTACGGGCTTTTTTTGTTTTTCAACTCCCCCGGGGGTTTAATTTCACCTACTTGTTGCACGCTCATTCCCACACCGCCCTACTGGGCTGGATTTACCTGGGACTAACCCTGTTGATTTACAAAGTATTTTTTGAAGGTAGGATCAAAAAAAAATCCTTTCAATGGATTTTTATTCTTACCAACATCAGTATTCTGGGGATGTTGTTTAGCTTTCCCTTCCAAGGATATGCCTTATATTCTATCTCTTTTTCCTCATTATACCTTATTGCCAGTTATGTTTTTACCGGATTTATGGTTCGACAAGCCCCGGCACGCTTACTCTCTAAAAAATCATGGATTGTACTTCAAACGGCACTCTTTTATTTAGTTTTATCGAGTTTAGGAACTTGGGGGGTTGGCCCGATTAGTGCCATGTTGGGAACAAGTTCTTTTTGGTTCAATGATGCCCTATATTTCTTTTTGCACTTTCTCTACAGCGGGTTCTTCTTTGTTAGTTTGATAGGTATTTTGTTTTATCTCCTGGAAAAAAAAGGAGTTCACTTTAAGAACAAGGAGTTTTACCCTTTTTATCGGTATTTAAATACCGGGATTTTCCTCAGTTATTTCCTTTCGGTGTTATGGACTCAACCTCCGGCCATTTTTTATGTATTGGGAGGTATTGGAGCCGTTTATCAGCTGTATGGATATTATTTATTGTATCGACTTATCCGCCCCCATTTCCTACTGCTTCAAAAAGAATTGGGAGCCTATGCCTACAAGATTTTGCAAATTGCAGGAGTGTTATTGGGATTCCGCATACTATTACAGCTTTTTTCGGTTATCCCTTACATTGCCGAACTGGCCTTTCGATTCCGTGATTTTATCATCGGCTATCTGCATCTGGTTTTCCTGGGCATTATCATCCCTGTACTTCTCGTCTTCCTCCATTATTTCAAACTCCTGCGGCTCTCTCAGCGCGCCTTAAACCTCTTTCTTTTTACCGTGGCAGTTACAGAACTGATGATTTTCTATCGCGCCACTGCCTTCTGGCTGAATTTACCCCTGATGGATATAGCGACCTTTAACGAGCTCCTCTTTGGATTTTCGGTTCTTTTCCCGGTGGCTGCGGGATGGTTGCTTGTTTACAATCGCAAAACAAAAGTAGTCTCAGCACCCTCAAAAAAGTAGTATCTTTGAGTACGGTTCGAAAATAGAAACCGATAGTCCAAGAAATACGAATTCAAAGGATTTGTATGGCTCTGCACATGAATTAAAAAAATCTATTACGTAAAGAAATGAAAACCGAAAAGGAAAAAATGTTAACCGGAGAATGGTATAATCCCTTGGATCGTGAACTCCTCGTCGAACGCAAAGAAGCCAAAAGAATTATAGAAGCCTTGAATCATACCCTGATCGATGAAGACGAGGCCCGTGAAAACCTGCTCAAAAAACTTCTATCAAGAGAGAGTAAAAAGCTGTATTTAGAGCTTCCTTTTTACTGTGATTACGGTTATAATATCACTGTCGGCAAGAATACTTTTATCAATTCTAACACCACGATTTTGGATGCAGCTCCCGTAGAAATCGGAAATCGGGTTTTTATCGGTCCCCATGTGCAAATTTACACCGTTAATCATCCGCTGAATTACAAGCTGCGAGCAAAAAACCTGGAATCGGCAAAACCTGTCGTTATTGAAGATCATGTATGGATCGGCGGGGGTGCCATCATCCTTCCCGGAATTACTATCGGAACCGGAACCGTTATCGGCGCCAGAAGCGTAGTGACCAAAGATATGCCCGCCGGGATTTTTGCCGCCGGTAATCCGTGTCGGTATATTCGGGAGTTATCCGCCGATTCCTAAATTGCAAATACTAAAAAGGCATACGCGGTACCTTTGCGAGAGACCCCTTATCCACGCCTTCCCGGTTTATGTATGACCATTCGGCAGCAGAGTTTTGACTTAGTCCTTTTTATGGCGTCTTCGTTCGTGTTCCTTTAAATAGATTTTTCGTAGGCGCATATGATGTGGTGTCACTTCAACATATTCGTCCTTCTGAATATATTCCAGGGCTTCTTCCAGACTAAATTTAATCGCCGGAACAATTTGTGCTTTATCGTCAGAGCCGGAAGCCCGAACGTTTGTCAATTTCTTGGTTTTGGTAATATTCACGGTGATATCGTCGGGTCGGCTGTTCTGGCCCACAATTTGCCCCTCGTAAATCTCCTCTCCCGGATCGACAAAAAATTTACCCCGATCCTGAAGTTTATCAATGGAATACGGAATCGCGGTACCGGTTTCCATAGAAATCAACGAACCATTTATCCGTCCCGGGATTCCTTCTTTCATCGGTTGAAATTCCTTAAACCGATGCGACACAATGGCCTCTCCGGCAGTTGCCGTCAATAATTGGTTCCGAAGTCCGATCAATCCGCGGGAAGGAATAGTAAACTCACAGATCATCCGATCTCCCCGAGCTTCCATATTGGTCATATCGCCTTTCCGCTGGCTCACCAGTTCCACGGCCTTTCCCGACATTCCCTCCGGTAGGTCAATGGTCAGTTCTTCTACAGGTTCGCACGCTACTCCGTCAATTTCTTTGATAATCACTTGGGGCTGACCAATTTGCAATTCATAACCTTCCCGTCGCATGGTTTCGATAAGAACAGCCAGATGCATAATCCCCCGGCCAAAAACCATAAAACTATCAGCACTACCGGTTTCTTCCACCCGCAATGCCAGGTTGCGTTCCAATTCTCGATCCAAGCGTTCCTTGAGGTGTCGGGAAGTCACATATTTACCATCCCGACCAAAGAAAGGCGAGTTGTTGATGGTGAACAACATACTCATAGTCGGCTCATCAATGGCAATGGTTTCCATTCCTTCCGGAGCTTCTGCATCGGCAATCGTATCGCCAATCTCAAACCCATCCAATCCGACAATGGCACAAATATCACCGGCTCCAACCTCTTGCACCTTGCGGCGTCCCATTCCTTCAAAGACGAAAAGTTCTTTTACTTTTGATTTTGTCACTTTCCCTTCTCTTCCTACCAAAGCCACTCTCAGATTTTCTCTAATCGTTCCGCGATGCACACGCCCAATTGCGATCCGACCGGTATAAGAAGAATAATCCAGTGAAGTCACCAGCATTTGCAGGCTTCCTTCTTCCACTTTCGGGGCGGGAACCTCGCGTACTACCATATCCAGTAAGGGTGCAATATTCTCGGTAGGGTTTTCCCAATCCTCACTCATCCAGCCCTGTTTGGCCGATCCATAGACCACGGGAAAGTCCAGTTGCCATTCTTCGGCCCCCAGTTCAAACATCAGATCAAAAACCTTTTCATGCACTTCTTCCGGCGTACAATTGGGTTTATCGACTTTATTAATCACCACACAAGGTTTCAATTTTAAATCAATCGCCTTTTGTAATACAAACCGAGTTTGCGGCATGGGGCCTTCAAAGGCATCGACCAGTAGTAAAACCCCATCGGCCATATTCAATACCCGTTCTACTTCTCCGCCAAAATCGGCGTGTCCCGGGGTATCAATCAAATTAATCTTCACCTCCTTATAGGTTACCGCCACATTTTTGGAAGTAATGGTAATCCCTCGCTCCCGCTCCAGATCATCACTATCCAGCACCAAATTCTTAACCTCTTCGTTATCCCTGAATACTTTACAATAGTGCATAATGGAATCGGTCAAGGTGGTCTTGCCGTGATCCACGTGTGCAATAATCGCTATATTTCTAATTGCTGACATAAAATCTATTTTCAAAAGGTTTGCAAAAATAGCCTTAAAAACTGAAAGTGAACGGTATTCAATGCTAAAATTACTGAAAAATTGAAGGCCTAAAAAGCTCCTTTATCAGAAACACAACAGGGATCTCCATCGTATATTCCACAATGGTTTTAACAGATCCGGAAAGGAGTAATAGAATTCTCAATCACAGGATTAACAAGGGTAAGTATCATTATTTTGCGGTTTACCCCGATAAAGACCATATTGAGAAATCGGACAAATCCTTTTTCCATCCGTTGTACGGATTAATCCTAATGAACATATCCGTGGTCAAGAAACGACATGGACAGAAACCATGCCTGAGTGAGGTTTCCGGGTATAGAGTACCTTCAATTCATCGCTGCTGCGAGAGTCCCTTCCTTCGATTTTAAAGTCATCTTTATGCTAAGGATCGCACAATTAAACTTCCACTTTAAACCCATTAAAATTCTACAAGTAGCCGATAAAAATATATTTTTGCTGCTTTATCAGAAGATATGCAGGTTCAGAATATTAAAAAGATCATTTACCTGGCGTTCCCCATCATTTTGGCCAATGCCTCGGCTCCGCTATTGGGATTAAGTGATACAGCAGTCATCGGGCAAACGGGCCATGCCGCCGGATTGGGAGCCATTTCCCTGGCCGGCCTGATATTCAGTTTTGTGTATTGGGGATTTGGATTTTTAAGAATGGGAACCACCGGATTTATCGCCCAGGCACATGGAAAATCCAACCGCTCTGACGTTTTATCTGTTTTATACCGATCTGTACTTTTGGGCTTAGGCATCGGGATTGTCTTGATCGCTCTGCAATATTTTATCGGAAACCTTTCCATTTGGCTCCTCAGTGCCAGTGAAGAAGTGAAATCCCTGGTGGCCGATTACTTTTACATCCGCATTTATGGGGCACCGGCAACGCTGATTACCTATGCTATTTTAGGCGGATTTATTGGTCTGGGATTTACCCGGCAACTGCTATACGTTCAATTATTGCTGAATGGATTGAACATCGCGCTAAACATCCTATTTGTCGTCGGTTTTGATATGGGGGTAAAAGGAATCGCTCAGGGTACTTTAATAGCAGAGTGGGTCGCACTTTTTTACGGAATTTATATTTTGATTCGGAAATTGGAGATAAAACACCCTCTTCGGCAACTAAAAATGCTCTGGAAAAAAATCATCGAAAAATCGGAAGTGATAGCCCTCTTCAAGGTGAATGGTGACATCATGATCCGGACCTTTGCACTTTTGGGTGGTTTTGCCTGGTTTGCCAATGAAGGAGCAAAATTTGGTGATAATATCTTGGCTGCCAATCATGTACTACTTCAGTTTGTGTCGGTTTCGGCTTTCTTTTTGGATGGTTTTGCAAATGTTGTGGAAATGTTTACCGGAAAAGCCATTGGATCAGGAAAAAGAGCTGTTTTTATCGAACGTATCAAGGAGACTACTTTGGTTTCGGGAGTCAGTGCTTCCCTCTTGGGAATACTCATCATTCTTTTTGCTCCCGCTGCGGTAAGTTTATTGACCCAGGACACGGCCGTGCAAGTCATCGCCCAGGATCACGCCATCTATGCCGGGATCTATATTATTTTTTCCTTTGTGGCCTTTCAATTGGACGGGGTATTTATCGGGGCCACAAGAAGTAAAGAAATGCGAAATGCCACGGTACTGTCTTTACTTATTTTGATCGGAATCGGCACGTTGACCACCCGATATTACGGGAATACCGGATTATGGCTTGCCTTTATCTCCTTTGTGATTGCCCGTGGAGTAGGTCTGGGCTATTACCTGCCCAAAATCACCCGAAAGTTGTTCGTGGCATAATTAATTCCACTCCTATTTTTTAGAATTCTTATATCC
>CAZBXQ010000064.1:0-17431 GCA_964495935.1 uncultured Flavobacteriaceae bacterium | reverse complement strand
TTCATTCCCCTCTTTAAAAAGAGGGGTGCCGTAGGCGGGGTGTTTCTGATGAATTGAATCCATTTACTGTTTTTGTAACTTGCTAAAAACCCATATCATGGAAGTTGACTCCAATAAACCGTGTTGAATTTGGCACATCAGAACGTCTCCGAAACTTCAGTCAAGCAGCTTGAATTCCTCCCGTTACCATACAATTATTTTCTATGAGGTCATTCATACTTTCAAAAATGGGCTGTAAAATGATCTTATTGCTCCAGATTTAGTCTTTTTTTCGACCGTAGCTATGGCTATGCTCTACAAAAAAGCCGTCACCTGGAACAATAATCTCTATTTTTCACTTCAATCTCAAAAGGTTAAATGACCTCTATAATAAAATTGTAAAATCGCCCAACAAATGACGATTTATTAAAAATATCATCGCTTTTCATCAAACATTCTTAATTTCCACAATATATTTGTAGTATTATGCGAATCACAAGTTCCCGGTAATATTGATCTCATTCTCTCATTTTTTATGATTTCATCTCGTTTCCCCAAATTCGTTTTCCTGTTGCCGTTCTTTATTTTGGAGCTTACGGGGTCTATCAGCAAGGCTCAGGAACCTCAGTTTCTGAAGGCCGTAAACGACACTTTGGTAACCGATGATCTTGGAGAAGTTACCGATCGGTTTCAGGAATTATTCTTTAAAGGGCTGTCAGAAAGCGGAATTGAGAACTATGACCGTGCTATCGATTATTTTAAAAAAAGTTTAGATCTTGCTCCCGATCCCTCGGTCATTCATTTTCAATTAGCCAAAAACTATGAAAAGCTCGAGCATTACGACGAAGCTATTATCCACTATAAAAAGGCACTTCAAAAACGGCCCGATGAAGAGTTCATTCTAATGAATCTCCTACACTTGTATCAAATTCAAGGGGATACTGAAGAAGCCTTACAAATGGCTCAGGAATTGGTTTCCAATCATCCTGCCTATTATCTGGATATGGCACAACTTGAGGCAATAGAAAATCGCGATATCAAAGCCTTACAACATCTTCATGCGCTGGAGCAGAAAAAAGGAGAAACCGGAAAATCCATGGCCTTGCGTCAAAGGATATATCGAGAAACTAAAAAGCCCCAGGAATTGATCTCGTATTTTGAAGATAAAATTCAGAAGAATCCCGCAAACCCACAAAATTTAAAAGCCCTTATTCAACTTCATTATCTGCACGGTCGACCGGAAAGGGCTTATACTACCGCTCTTCAATTAAAGGCCATAGCCCCTCAGGAACCCGAGGTCTTTTTAGGGCTATATCCGCACTACATCAATACGCAAGAAAAAAAGCAGGCCATTCAAGCCATGAGACCGCTCATTCAAGAGGATAATCTCAGTAAAAACATTAAAATGCGGGTCATCAGAGATTTTACACATTTTGTAAAGGACCATCCGGAATATGAAGAGGATTTGATAGCCACCTTGGGAGCAGCGTTAAATGAAGGAGATCAATCCAATAAAGAACTGGCCGAGTATTATAAAAACCGGGATCCTCAAAAAGCTCTTCAATATCTCGAAAAAGCCGTTCAGGAGAATCCCCGGGATTTCAACCTGATCAAGGAAACCATACGCTTATACATGGAGGAAGAAGAGTATAAAAAAGTACTTGAACTTTCGGATCGGGCATTGCAATATTTTCCTACCCAAGCTTTTTTATATCTGGTAAAAGGGAAAGCACTGAATAAACTCGATCAATCTGAGAAAGCTAAAGAAAATTTATTGGACGGCGTGGATTTTGTAATTGAAGATAAAACGTTATTAGGCCAGTTTTATAAAGCTTTAATCGAGGTTTATACCGACCTCAGGCAAGAGGATCAGCTTCATCATTATACCGAACAACTCAAAAGTCTAAAACTATAGCCCTTCATGAAAAATGTAAAAATTCTCCTTTTACTTGTGTTTATCGGACTCCTCCTGTCCTCCTGCGGATCGGCAAAAAAGACGCCGGAGGGAATGGTTTTGAAGAAAGTCTCCCCCAAGAATATCCTCAAAGCCAATCATAAACAAGCTCCCGATTTCAAAACCCTCTCGGCAAAATTACGTGGAAGTTTTGAGGATAAAAACATAAAACAGTCGGTAAACCTCAGTTTGCGTATCAAAAAGGATGACACCATTTGGATTAGTGCTCAGAAACTGGGATTTCCTTTGGCCAAGCTTATGGTTACCCCCAAGGGAGTTCAGTTTTACAACAAACTCAACCGACAGTACTTTACCGGTGATTTCAGTTTGTTAGAAAAGTTTTTGGGGGTGAAATTAGATTTTGAAAATTTTCAAAACCTGTTGTTGGGGCAGCTCCTAACATCGACAAATTCACGCTTCTATGCGCTGGAGACCGATGCCCAATCGTATATCTTAAAGTCCTCTCGAGAAAATACCCTTCTCTATAAAATACTTGTTGACAAAAAAACGTTATCCTTACAAGAGGAATACCTCAAGCAACCCGCTACAGAAGATGTCGTACACATCCGTTATCCTTCTTATTTTTCTAATCCGGACCGCAATTTCCCCGATAAAATTTATATTACGGTCTCCAAACCCAATTCAAAAATTGATGTACAATTACGCTATCGATCGCTTGAACTGGATACACCGGCACGTTTTCCGTTCAGCATCCCAAAAGGATATCGTAAATTAAAAATAAAATAATGAAAGCTTACCTGAAAAATATGGGTTTGATTCTGCTTCTCAGCTGTATAGCCTGGACCACTCAAGGCCAGGATCAACGCCATGAGTTGGAGCAAAAACGACAAGCCCTGCAGAAAGAAATCCAACGGATTAACCAATTACAGGAATCCAATAAGAGCAAGAAGCAAAACGTCCTTCAAAAGGCCGAGAGTTTAGTACAAAAAATTCGAACAACCGAAGAACTGATTCGAACGTATAATCAGGAAGCCAACATCCTCACCGAACGGATCACCACCAACCAAAAACGCATCGAAAGCCTGCGCATTGAACTTCGAAACCTGAAAAAAGACTATGCCGGAATGATGAAACAGGCTTATCACAGTCGGTCCAAACAGAGCCGACTACTTTTTCTATTCTCCTCCGACAACTTCCTGCAAGCCTATAAGCGGCTACAATACATGAAACAATATACCCAATATCGACAACAACAAGGAGAAAAAATAAAGGCTAATACGGAAGAAATGAAGTCCTTAAACCAGAAACTGGTTACGGAGAAAAAAGAGCAGGAAAGACTTGTGGCCGAAAACCGGGCTACCCAGCAAAAGCTTCAAAAGGATAAGAAGCTACAGGATCAGTTACTTTCAGAAATCAATAAAAAGGGAAGTCGGTATGTGAATCAGATTCAGGCCAAGAAAAACGAAATTGCAAAAATAGATGCCGAAATCAATCGTATTATCCGAGCAGCCATCGCCACCGAGAACAAGGGTAAAAAATCAACCTCATCAACCAGTTTTGAGCTCACCCCGGAGGCTAAAGCACTGGCGGCCGACTTTGAATCCAACAAAGGACGTCTGCCCTGGCCGCTTAAGGCCGGTAGCATTACCATGCCCTTTGGAGAACACCCCAGCCCACTGGCCAAAAACGTAACGGTTCAGAGCAACGGAATCCGCATCGTAACCGGCGAAAATGAGCCGGCTTATGCCGTCTTTAAGGGCAAAGTCCTAAAGATTCAAGCCATTCGCGGAGCGAATAAAACCGTTCTGATTCAACATGGAAATTACATCACCGTTTACCGCAACCTCACCGATTTATTTGTACGAAGCGGCGATCACGTAGAAACCGGTGATAAACTGGGAATCGTCGGCCACAGTCGAGATACCGATCAACCCACACTAAACTTTTATATCTTTAAAGATTCCAATTACCTGAATCCCTCCAATTGGATCTTGCGTCGTTAATTTGAAAAGGTCATACTTGAAAACAGCCATACGAATACAGAATTTCAAGGTCATCGTTTTCCGTTGTTTTCAGGCTTAGTATTTTTTAGGATTTCCCGAATCCGCTGAACAACCTGTTCAGGGAGAATTGTTCGCATCACATCCTCATATCCCGGGACGATCTTGTTTCCATAAACCGAAGTTGGTAAAAAGGGATAACGCTCCCGATCCGGCAGCAGCTGATTATCATCCGGCTGCCCGTATGGTGCAAAACCGGCAAAAGGATGAGTTCCTCCCCAAAGTGTAACCACCGGCACTCCAAACATCGCTGCCAAATGACCATTCCCACTATCCATTGACAACATCACATCAAGACGGGAAATCAATTGCAGTTCCTCTTTAAAACTCAACTCTCCTGCTGTGGAAGTAGTATGGAGAAACTCCTTTTCCAGATCGGCCAGTAATTTCACTTCAGCAGCTCCCCCCCCGAACAACAAAATTTCACAGTCATTTTCGCTCTCCAGTAGGGCAATTACCTGTTTCATTAAATCTATAGGATACGTTTTACTTTGATGAGCCGCAAAAGGCGCTATTCCTATAATTTTTGAAGCCTTATCAGCCAATTTTTTTTCTGCTTTTGCCGAAAGATCTAACGGGTCCAAAAAAACACTTTCCGATAAATCCAATGGGAATCCCAACTCTCGAAAGACCTGTGCGTAGCGTTCAGGGGTTGTTTGTACAGGATGTATCTGTTTATTTTCCAATCGGGTCAAAGCCTTTTTGGCTCCCCTTCCTTTATCGATTTTAGCCGAAGGGATACGGTGTAAAGCCAACTGCATTCGCAAAATGGTGCTCCGCAAAACATTGTGTAGATCGGCTACCTTAGTAAAATTCCTGCGGGAAAGTTGCCGCCCCAACTTCACTACCCCCCAAAAACCTTTATACTCCCTTTTCGTATCAGCCTGAACGATATTAATCCCGTTTACCAGTCCAAAAATTGTTGAAAAAAAAGGCTTGCTCACCACCGTGAACTGCACTTTGGGGTATTGTTCTTGTAGTGCCAACAGTACGGGTACGACCAAGGCACAATCCCCCATTGCCGATAATCGGATAATCAGGATATGTTCTTTATTCTTTTCCAATTATTGATGTAATATGGCGATAAACCGTTCCCCGGGCAAGATACCATTTCTGTATCGATATTACCGATTCCATCGTCAATTTTGCAGGTATTAAAGGGTTACCTGAATTTAAGTTTTCCCATCTTCCCCGTCGTATCTTTCGAAAAAAAATTCCCCGAAGCATTAGCCCCGAGGAATCGTTTTATAATAATCTTGTATTCAATATTTTACAGATCGAATTTTACCCCTTGTGCCAGCGGCAATTCGGTCGTGTAATTGATGGTATTCGTCTGTCGTCTCATATAGAATTTCCAGGCATCGGATCCCGATTCCCGACCTCCTCCGGTTTCTTTTTCTCCACCGAAAGCACCTCCGATTTCAGCTCCGGAAGTCCCGATATTCACATTGGCAATACCACAATCGGAGCCTTCCCCGGAAAGGAATCGTTCGGCTTCGTGCAAGCTATCGGTCATAATGGCCGAAGACAATCCTTGACGCACTCCATTTTGCAATTCAATAGCATTTTCTACATCCCCGGAATATTTAATCAGGTATAAGATGGGGGCAAAAGTTTCGGTTTGAACAATATCAAACTCATTTTTCACTTCGGCGATCACAGGTTTTACATAACATCCCGATTCGTACCCTCTTCCTTCTAAAACACCACCTTCAACGACAATCTCACCGCCTTCTTTCTTGATCTTCTCAAGAGCATTTTGGTACATCTCTACAGCTCCTTTATCAATCAGCGGCCCCACGTGATTCTTCACATCCAGCGGATTCCCGATTTTCAATTGACCATAGGCATCGATCATCGCCTTTTTAACCTTGTCATACACTTCTTCATGAACAATCAATCGGCGCGTGGTAGTACAGCGTTGCCCGGCCGTTCCCACCGCACCAAAGACCGATCCGATAACGGTATTTTTGATATTGGCATGAGGAGTAACAATAATAGCATTATTTCCTCCCAACTCCAGTAAGGATTTACCCAATCGGGCTGCCACATCCTTCGCAACCGCTTTTCCCATACGAGTAGAACCGGTTGCCGATACCAAGGGAACACGTTCGTCTTTGGTCATAAACTGAGCGACCTCAGCATCTCCGGTAATCATACAGGAAACCCCTTGGGGCATATCATTATCGTCCAGAATCTTGGCGATAATCTTTTGTGCGGCCACAGAACACAGCGGCGTCTTTTCTGATCCTTTCCAGATACTTACATCACCACAAACCCAAGCCAAAGCAGTATTCCAAGACCAGGGAGCAAGCGGAAAATTAAAGGACGTAATAAGCCCTAATATTCCCATGGGATGATATTGTTCATACATGCGGTGTCCGGGGCGTTCACTCTTCATCGTCAACCCGTATAACTGGCGTGACAATCCATGACCAAAATCGGTAATATCAATCATTTCTTGAACTTCGCCCAAACCTTCCTGATAGGATTTTCCCATTTCATAGGAAACCAATTTCCCGAGCGGCTCCTTCAGTCTTCGTAACTCCATGTTCAGTTGCCGTACAATCTCTCCGCGTTTGGGAGCAGTGACCATACGCCACTCCTTAAATGCTTCTTGCGCCGCCTGTACTACTTTTTCATAATCTTCTTTGGTCGTCGTTTTAACTCTCCCAATTAATTCTCCGTTGACCGGCGAATAAGACTCAATATATTTACCATTGGAAAACGTCTCGCTTCCAATAGCGGTTCCGCCATTTTCGGTTTCAATTCCGAGGGCTTTAAGAGCCTCCTTAATTCCAAATTCTTCGGCGACCGATTTTGTTGTTAATGTTTCACTCATTTCTTAATTTTTTAGGGGTTCTTTGTAAATCTACTTTAGTGATTTTTCTACGATATAATATGGCGTTGCAAGTTAGCAAAATCCATTCGGAATCTTTTACTTTATTCTATAACAACTTGTTAAACCAACAGCAAATCGACACCACTTCACCTTTCTTTACTTTTTATAAACAATGCGTTTCACTCGTTGTGAAATCCCTGTAATCAGTTCATAAGAGATGGTTTGGATACTTTTTGCCACATCTGCGGCCGGATGTTCAACTCCAAAAATAATCGCTTCATCGCCTTCTTTACATTCAATTTCGGTAATATCCACCATCGCCATTCCCATACAGATATTACCCGCCAACGGGGCTTTCCGTCCTCGCACCAAAACCTTCATCTTTCCATTCCCATAGGCCCGGTAGAGGCCATCGGCATACCCCAACTCCAAAACTCCAATCCGACACGCTTTTTGGGCTATAAACTTCCGGTTATACCCTGCCGTTTCTCCTTTCTTTAAATGGTGGATTTGGGTTATCGGAGTTTTTAGTGTAGAAACCGGAATTAGATTCTTATCCTCTTCCGAACTATTGCCGTATCCATACAGGCCTATTCCGGCTCGAACCATATCCAAATGGGCTTCCGGATAATTTAAGATTCCCGAGGTATTGCACAGGTGCAAAAGGGGTCGATTGGGTAGTTTTTCTGTTAACATCCGGCACATTTCGTGAAATCGCCGAATTTGAAGTCGGGTAAAATCTTTTTCATTCGGATCCTCGCTGGCTACAAAATGAGAATATATACCTTCTACCGTTATCGCCTCCGTTTTTTGTACAGCAGCGGCCACTGCCTTTAATGCTGCAGGTCCAAAACCCAAGCGGTTCATTCCCGTATTCAGATTCAGGTGTACCGGATAATGTATCAACTCCATTTCTTGCGCAATTTCTATAAAAGCCTGAAAAGTGCGTTTATTGTACAAGGTGGGAATCAGTTTACAAGCGATAATTTGACGAAATTGCACAGGCTGCGGATGAAAAACCAAGATCGGTACAGAAATCCCGGATTCTCTTAAAGCAACCCCCTCCCGGGTATAAGAAACCGCCAGATACTCTGCCCCCAAAGTGACCAATTTACGTCCCACTTCCAGCGCATCCGATCCATAAGCATAGGCCTTAACAACTCCCATAAATTGGGAAGTCTCCGGAATTTTAGATCGTAAATACGTATAATTATTTTCAAGGGCTTTTAAACTAATCGCTAAGGTCGTTTCCTGAACTGAAGGCATCGTATATAATTTTGAAAGCTAAAATTAGACGATAGTTTTTAATTAGCTTTCGAAAAAAGGAATGGATTTTTGGAAAAGAAGATCGGCAATCCTCAAAAAACGGGATATAATACCCCGGAAACAAACGTACCCGGGGCTCCTCAGATATTCTATGCCAAGATTGAATAACCCGCTCAAAAACCCTATTTTTGACCTCAGCGAAACCCCTCTTTGTGTTTAAAAAATTATTTCAACAAACCGTTATCTACGGACTTGCAACGGTCATCCCCAGAATCCTAAATTATTTTCTGGTGCCATTGCACACCAGCGGGGTGATGTCAACGTCACAATATGGTGAAATCTCAAATGTGTTTGCCTATTTTGTACTCTTAAATGTGATGTTATCCTATGGAATGGAAACTGCATTTTTCCGATTTTTCCACAAAGAAAAGAATGCCGATGAAGTAATCCATACTTCTGCCTGGTCATTGGTCGGTTCTTCCCTGCTTTTTTTGGGAATTAGTTTTTTATTTCAACAGGAACTCGCAAACCTTGCAGAAATTCCTTTGCGAGTGGTTCAGTTTGCCTTGTCCATTTTGGTTTTAGATGCTCTGGCTGTTATTCCTTTTGCCTGGTTTCGCGCCCAAGAACGCCCCCTTCGTTATGCCTTTATCAAAACCATCAACGTAGCCATTAACGTGGTACTCAACTATATATTTTTGAAATACTTGGTCCGTTGGTCAACAGAATCCTCACTTATCGAATCCCTGTATATCCCTAACTTTCAGGTAGAATATGTATTTCTGGCCAACCTCATTGCCAGCTTGCTTACCTTGCTGATCCTTTTCCCGTTCTATACCAAGCTCCGTTTACATTTTAACAAGGCCCTCTGGAAACGCATGATGAATTATGCATTCCCCATATTAATCGCCGGGCTGGCCTATGCCATCAACGAGGCTTCCGACCGCATGATGATGATGTATTTACTGCCCGAAGACATTGCAAAAAGCGAATTGGGAATTTATGCCGCTTGTTATAAACTGGCGATCTTTATGACCCTATTCACAATGGCCTTCCGACTGGGAATCGAGCCCTTCTTCTTTAAACACGCCTCCCATAAAAACGCTAAGAAAACATACGCGGAAATCACTAAATATTTCACTATTTTCGGTTCCCTGATTCTTGTGGGAGTCATGGTTTTTATCGATTTGTTAAAACGACTTTTAATTCGGGACCCCGTGTTTTGGGAGGCCATGAACATTGTTCCCCTCATTCTTTTGGCCAATCTCTTTCTGGGCATCTATTACAACCTTTCGGTCTGGTACAAAGTTACCGATCGCACCCGTTACGGCAGCTATATTTCTATTATTGCCGCCATCATTACGATTGGAGCAAACTTATGGCTGATCCCCGTAATCGGATATATCGGGGCTGCGCTGGGTACCTTGGCAGCCTACACTTCAATGATGTTGCTTTCGTATTTTTGGGGTCAAAAATATTATCATATTCCTTACAATCTAAAAAAGATCGGAGGATATTTAATACTCGCCATGCTCTTCTCGGCCATCTCTTTTTACGGATTCCGGGGAAATTATGGGGTAGGCTTATCGCTTCTCCTTATTTTTATGGGTATTATTTATCGGGTGGAACGAAAAGAACTCCGAAGCCTTATTAAAAACTAATTATACTATGAAAATCAAGATTATCAATTCTTCTAAACATCCGTTACCGCAATATGAGACCTCGGGTTCCGCAGGGGTCGATCTCAGAGCCAATCTCAGCGGGGAGGTTTGTTTACAACCACTGGAACGAGCCCTGATAAAAACAGGTCTTTTTATCGAGCTCCCCGAAGGCTATGAGGCTCAGGTACGCCCACGAAGCGGGTTGGCACTCAAAAAAGGAGTTACGGTTTTAAATGCGCCGGGGACTATAGACGCCGATTACCGCGGAGAAATCGGAGTGATCTTAATCAATCTGTCCCCAAAGGATTTTATCGTTACGGATGGGGAGCGTATTGCCCAACTGGTCATCGCCCGGCATCAACAGGCAGAATGGGAAGAAGTCGAAATATTAAACGATACCCAACGCGGGAAAGGTGGATTTGGAAGTACCGGCATATAGACGGCCCTTTTTAATTCAACAACTCAGAATAGGTATCCCCCTGCCCGACATCTCCGGATTGATAGCCCCGCATAAACCATTCCTTTCGCTGTTTCGAAGTTCCATGGGTAAAAGTATCGGGGCGTACATCACCTTGAAAACGTCGTTGAATATTATCGTCTCCCACGGCTTCTGCCGCTTCCAAGGCTAAATCGATATCCCCTTCATCGAGGTATTTTTTTTCATAATGTGCAAAAACTCCGGCATAGAAATCGGCTTGCAGTTCTTGCGCCACTGAAAGTTTATTGGCTCCCACTTTATTGGTTTGCGACTGGAGTTGTCGGACTTTATTAGAGATCCCCGTCAAAGTTTGCACGTGATGCCCGATCTCATGGGCTGTTACATAAGCAATGGTAAATTCTCCAACTTGAGCTCCAAAATCTCGTTCTAACTCCCCGAAAAATGCCATATCCATATACAGTTGCTGATCAGCGGGGCAGTAAAAGGGTCCCACAGAAGCCGTTGCGTGTCCACACCCCGTGTCTATCGCATCAGTAAACAAAACTAATGTCGGTTTCTTATAGACTCCCCAATTATTGTCTTCAAAAACCTGCGTCCAGATATCTTCTGTATCGGCCAACACCGTTGCCATAAAATGGGCTACCTCCTTTTCATCCTCGGTTAATTCGCGCTGCTTGGTAGGAGTCGAAACCTGCGTGCTGCTAAACTGATTTAAAATGGGCGCAAGCATTTGTCCCGTTTCTCCTCCAAACAGTTGTAACAACAAAACGATAATGGCTATAATCCCCCCTCCGGCAGCAAGCTTCCCTTTACTACTCATTCCGCGGCGGTCATCCATATTGGAACTTTGACGTCTTCCTCTCCACTGCATACTGTTAATAGATTAAAGATTAATAAGGGATAAAAATAGAATATTTTTTAAAGTCTATAAAGCACCGTCCCAAAAACCAAAGAAAACCTTTACCGTCAAGGGCTTTATCGCATTAAAATTGAAAATAAATAAACGGTTGTGGTCCCGTACTGGCAATCGCATAAACCAGCCAAAAAACCAACCCGATAAAAACCCCTTTGAGGGGTAACGGCATCCTATAAAATACGCGCCCAAGTTGATTCATCCAGTTCTTAGGCAGGAAATGCCAGATGAAGCCAATGGCAATCAACACGAAAACCGGATAATAGGTGGTGATAATGACCCCCCACTGCTCGGGTTGCCAAGTTAACGAGCCAATATTGTAAATAACCTCAATGGCCACATCAAAATCCCGGGCTCTAAAGAAGATCCACCCCAAGCAAACAAAATGAAAAGTGATAAGAATGGAAATTAACCGCCAAATCTTTTGAAGCCAAACCGGAGCATTCAACTGCTTGGGAAAAAGTGTCATCACAGTTTTATGAAAAGCCAGAGCCAGGCCGTGCAAAGCTCCCCAGATAATAAACCGCAGGCTCGCCCCGTGCCACAATCCTCCCAATAACATCGTAGTCATTAAATTAAAATTGGTATAAAAAGCTTTCTTCGACTTTTTGACAAAAAGAATGGTACACAAAAACAATAAAAAACTCCCGACTGCAATATACAACGGAACAGGACTGGTTTCCCAAAAACTAATTCCCCACCAGATAATACCGATAAAAAACACTGCGGGAAAAAAATAGCCCGCAAAACTACCTTTCCGGTTTCCTCCCGCAGAGATATATAAGAATTCTTTTAACCAGGTGGATAAGGAAATATGCCAGCGTCGCCAAAACTCCGTAATAGAAGTCGATTGATAAGGCACGTCAAAGTTGATGGGCAATCGATAGCCCAATAGCAACGCCAATCCGATCGCCATATCCGAATAGCCCGAAAAATCACAATAGATCTGAATGGCATACCCATAGGTTGCCATAAGATTTTCAAAAGCAGAATAAGAATTGGGTGTATCGAAAACCCGATCGACAAAATTTACAGAGATGTAATCTGAAATCACTGCCTTCTTAATCAACCCTCCGACAATCAACAATAATCCTTCGTTGACTTCCGCTTTAGTCAGCTTTACCGTTTTATAAACCTGTGGCAAAAACTCCTTGGCTTTGACAATGGGACCGGCTACTAATTGAGGGAAAAAAGAGATATAAAAAACATAATCCAAATAGGTCTTTGCCGGTTTAATCTCCCGCCGGTAAATTTCCATGATATAACTGATCGATTGAAACGTAAAAAAGGAAATTCCGACCGGAAGGATGATCGCCTGCATATGAAACTCACTTCCGCTCAGTTCATTCACACTTTCAATAAAGAAGTTGGTATATTTAAAATATCCCAAGATTCCCAAATTGGAAACGATACTGAGCGTGAGATATAACTTGCGCAGCCCCGGCCGTTTTTCTTTGACAATCACTTCGGCCAGAAAATAATCCAGAATAGTCGTTCCAATCAGCAATACAAAAAAGATCCCACTGGACTTGTAATAAAAAAAGATGGAGAAAATTACCACATAGAGCAGCCGCAGCCTGAACTTTTTTCGCAGTAGAATATAAATGACATAAAACGCCAAAAACAACCCCAGAAACAATTCCGAATTAAACAGGAGAGGATGATCGGGATCATAGACAAACCACGACTTCCATTGTTCTACAGACGGAAGAAAGAGCAGCCAATCTTTAACGTTCATCCAACAACGGTTTGTGGGTTGTCCGATAGAAAGCATTTAAAAATGCCTCGGAAAATAAATCTCCGGAATGCCTATAGCCTTTTTGCGTATAATGGATATAATCCCTAAAATACAACCCTTTATCGTAGTTTGTACGAATATTCTGATTCCCTCCCAGAGCATGGAAAAGATCATAAACGGCAATATGATGCTCCTCTCCATACTGTATTATGGCCGCGGTATATTCGGCCGCCCATTTATTAGGGTCACGACGATGGTCGAGCATGGGAGAAGGTGTGGTCAGCAGTAGAGGAGTATGCGGCAAGACGCTGTGCAACCGGTGTATAAACTCCTCTAAATCTGCTATATAACGATCCGTTTTAATATGCTCATGAGCTTCATTGGTCCCCAATGAAACCACTATGAGATCCGGCTCCAGATAGGGTAATTGTTTAAAAAATAAAGGCGTGTTGTTATAGTCTCTAAAACGAGCTCCGTTAACCCCTATGGGGCTGTATGTGATCCCGGGAGAGGAATTTCCCAAAAAGATCCCGTTTAAAGCATATTGATTCCTCTTTTTCTGCGGTAACAACCAAATCGACTTCACTGGTTCAACAGCGGTAAACTTAACATAGCCGGGCATCGCCGTACCGGGCAAAGGTTTAAATTTAGATCGATCGATGGGGATGGGCTTCTGCGTTCGAATCGGAATCTTTAACGTAGCCCCTGCCCGAATCATATCCGATCGTAAATTATTAGCTGCTTTTATTTGCGCAATACGAACTCCGTACTTTCTGGCAATTCCTCCCAAAACCTCTCCAGATTGGATATGGTGCGTCTTATATGTGGTCGTCCATTGTTTCAAATCGATGGGCGTATCGGTTTCAGCCACTTCAAAAACAGAAGCAGAAAGCGGAGTAATGAGCTTTAGCTCGTTAAAATAATATCGATCCTCCTCGATTTCAAGGTTAATGGCAAACTCGGAGGCCTCGGTACTCAAACTGTATCCACTCAGTCCAATCCGGCCGGCTCTGTCGGCATACCGATTGCGATGGGAGGTCCAGGGAACCGAAGAAGTGTAACGAACGGCCGCCAGACCATTGGATCGGGCCAGACGATAAGGAAAAGTGAATCCCAACCCGGCATTCCCAAAAACAGACTGTAAGGTATCCCGGATCTCTCCGGTCATAAATCCGGCCTGAATATGAGAATCTCCAATATGGACGATATTTACTTTTCCTCCTTTTTGACGATATAATTTCCCGAGCTTTTCAAAAAATAAAGATAAAGATTCCGACTGGTGCAAGGCCACATTTCCGGAGGAGAGAACGAACTCCTTCTCGGGCGTCTGCGGCGTCCAGGTTTTATCGATAAAATCGGCTTGACTCTGCGCGTGAACCATCCCGACACACAAGCAGAACAATAAACTCATCGTAAAATCACTTGTCGGCCTGAAGGCTATCCCTATCATTTTCTGCTGCTTTATGGTTTTCTTTTCGCATTTCTCTGATTTTTTGGAGGCTATCTCTCCGGGTACTATCCCGTTGTTGCCTTGCTTTCTTTTCGGCTTCAATTTTCTTCTTTTCCATTTGCTCTTTATAGGCCTTAAACCCGGTCGCCAATTGATCAAAAATTAACCCGGCTACCTCCTTTGCACCCCGGGGATTAAAATGGGTATAATCTTTATTGGCCCGCGGTGGTTCTCCTTCTACCCAATCGACCATACTCCCTCGTCCCCCCATTAATTCATACAGATTAATAAATCCCGTTTTTTCTTTTGTAGCAAAGGCTTTTTGCACTTTAAGCAAAGGAACTACAGCAGAATCTGTTTTCATTTCATTATCATACTTTTGCGAGCGATCGGCAATCGAAACGATTAAAATTGAGGTTCCGGGAAAAGCCTTTCGCAAATGGCGAATAACACGTCCCATCCCAACCCCATACCATCCGTATTCGGTCCTTCCCGCACTGAGGACATTGGTTCCATATTGCAAAATTATCAAATCATAATGAATTTCACTGTTCTGAAAGGCATGCATTAGTGAAGTATTAAGCTGACTGAGCGGCAACCCCGAATTTCCCCGATTGGAAAAATTATCGACCTGAATTCCAAAAGGAGTATCCATATTCACTCCATAAAAAGGAATTGAATCTGCATTGTAAAAGTCAATTTGGAGGTTGGTCAAGGAACGATCACTAAGTCTCAAGGTATTTAAGAGCTGTGTGGGTTTTAACCGGTACGTCACCGTATCTTCATCAATCACTGCCCGGACCTGTGCCGAATCATTTTTAGCTCGTCCATAATATAATGTCGGTCGTGGTATTAATCGGTTTTTCCGATTTTGCCCGGCACTGTACCGCACATAATTCGGGGCCAAACTATCGACCGCATAAAAAACATCGCCGTGAACCCCAAAAGGAGGCACTGCATCATCATAAGATTTCATATAGGAATACATCTTCCAATCGGGCGAAAATCGATGAATAACAGAGATACGCGATCGCGCCGATTCGGAAGTAATAGGCACAAAACCGACGCCGCTTCCACCAAATCTACTTTGAAAAAATTGGCGTATATCCTGAACAATCAAGTCTCCATCGGTCATAGAATCACCAAAATAGGCGATGCGAACCTTCGTTTCTTTCGGGTTTTTCTCCAACACATCCAATCGCTCATAAAAATGATCCAGATAAAAACTCGCCTCCGCTTGGGAATAATCTTCAGCCAAAAGCTGGTTGGGCAGCTCCGGGTCTTCTTCCACTTCCTTTTTAGCGGCCACAATCGAATCTTTTTTGGCCCCAAAGCCTTCTTTCTGTTCTTCGGAGGAGCTGGTATCGGCTTCCTGCATAGCCTTTTTCATCATTTCATCGACAACAATATGATCCGCTTTCGAATCTGTTAATTCGGGGAATAGGGTATCCGGCAGTACTTCTTTAAATCCCCAAAATGCCAACACTCCAAGCAGTAAAGTTAGCAGAGCATAGCCCCAATATGAAGATTTCGAAGTCAAAGGCAAGATGATTTTGTCGGCTAAATTACAAAACTATGTTTAGGTAAAATGAATGAAAAACCATTTTAATCATCGCTTTTAATCGGGCAATCGTTAAACAGGGGTTAATCCTGCCAACGATTCAAAAGAATAATCATTTCTTTGTCAACAATCAGTTGGGAGCCCGCAATTTATGGACCCTCAACTTTTTTTGTGCCTTTTAAAATTATGTATTAACCTATAAAAACGTAAAAATCATGACATTAGTAGGAAAAAAATTCCCAAACATTACCGTAAATGCCATGAATGAAATGGGCGATACTTTCAAATTAAATATTTTGGACGAAGCCCGAAAAAGCAACAAAAAAGTATTACTTTTCTGGTACCCTAAAGATTTCACGTATGTGTGCCCGACCGAGTTACACGCCTTTCAGGAGGCCTTAAAAGAGTTTGAAAATCGCAATACTATGGTCATTGGTGCTTCTTGTGACACTCCGGAAGTACATTTTGCCTGGTTAAATACCCCCAAGGATCACGGGGGAATCGAAGGGGTGACCTATCCTATTTTGGCAGACTCCAATCGAAATCTAAGTTCGCGACTGGGAATTCTCGATATCACCAATGAGCATTACGACGAGGAAAGCGATCACCTGATCATCGAAGGCGAAAACGTGACCTATCGCGCTACTTACCTGATTGATGAAACCGGAAAGGTTTTTCACGAGGGAATTAATGATATGCCACTGGGAAGAAATGTACAGGAGTTTCTACGCATGATCGATGCCTACGCCCATGTTCAAAAGCACGGCGAGGTTTGCCCCGCAAACTGGGAAGAAGGGAAAGAAGCAATGACCGCCGACACCAAGGGAGTAGCCTCTTACCTATCAGTAAACTAAACGATCTCGCTTGTATTAATTCACTAAAAAAAGACGTTATGACTCAAGAATTAGAAAAAGACAACCTGGCAGAAATCGTTTCCAAAAATGACACTGTAGTTGTACAATACATGGCCAACTGGTGTGGAAACTGCCGGATTATGAAGCCGAAATTCAAAAAACTGGCCCGTGAAACCGAAGGCGTGGAGTTTGTTTTTGTCAATGCAGAAAAGTATCCCAAATCACGTCAAATGGCCAAGGTAGATAACCTCCCCACCTTTGCCACGTTTAAAAAGGGAGAATTCGTGAATCAGGTACAAACCAACAAATTCGAATCCTTAAAAACACTCGTCGATGAAGTTGCCCATAATTAGACATTTACAGAAAAACAACTCCCGGGAAGAGCTCCAAAATACAGCCCATGTACTGGAATCTTTTACCGAGCATCGCTCGGTTAAGGATACCGAAATGGATGTTGTAGGAGAGCTCCTCACCAATCTGTACGGAGCGATCGAAGTACACCAACTGATGGAGAACCAGAATCTAACACAGATTGAAGCGGCTAATGCTTTTGCCAAAAAGGTGATGAGTTCAATAGACCGCTGATATCAATTCCCATCGGAATACATTTATCCTGCATTCCAAATAGCACTTCATCAGTGCTAACAAAAAAGAACTAACTTTATAGAGCAACTGTGAAGCCTATGAATATAATGGGGAGCGCGATCCCTGACTGAAAGTAACCTCCCCATTATTTTTTTTCGAAGTGGTTAA
>CAZBXQ010000063.1:2600-18023 GCA_964495935.1 uncultured Flavobacteriaceae bacterium | reverse complement strand
ATAGTAAAATATAATAAAAATTTGGATTATTATAATGTGTCAAAGTAGAACTAAAAAGATGATGCGACAAATTTTCCGGCCAAAGATACTTGATACGTTAAAGGAATATTCCTGGTCCAAACTTGGAAAAGATGCGATGGCGGGAGTGATAATCGGGATCGTTGCGCTTCCTCTCGCCATTGCTTTTGCGATTGCCAGCGGAGTCAGTCCGGAACGGGGGCTGATTACAGCGGTAATCGCCGGTTTTTTGATTTCGGCATTAGGAGGTAGCCGAGTACAAATTGGCGGCCCTACGGGAGCTTTTATCGTGATCGTTTACGGGATTGTTCAGGAGTTTGGCGTACAAGGACTGATAATTGCCACTTTTATCGCGGGATTGATGTTGGTCTTGATGGGGATCGCTCGTCTGGGATCGGTCATCAAATATATTCCTCATTCACTGATTATCGGGTTTACCAGTGGGATTGCGGTGATTATCTTCTCTTCCCAGATCAAGGATTTCTTGGGGTTGGGAATGGGCGAGGTTCCCGCTGATTTTATCGCGAAATGGACGGGTTATTTTTCTCATTTTTATACGGTAAATTGGACTGCGGCGGGAATCGCTGTTGCAACTATTCTTTGGGTGGGATTGAGTCCTCGATTTTCGAAAAAGATACCCGGTTCTTTAGGGGCTATTCTGCTGACCACGCTGGCAGTTCACGTTTTTGACCTTCCTGTAGAGACGATAGGAAGCCGTTTTGGGACGATTTCTTCATCGATTCCTGCACCGGCGGTTCCAAAGTTTGATTTTGCCACATTTCAGAAATTGATTCAACCTGCTTTTACCATTGCCATGCTGGGCGCAATTGAGTCTTTGCTATCGGCTGTAGTGGCCGATGGAATGACCGGTGGAAACCACCGTTCCAATACCGAGTTGATAGGTCAGGGAGTTGCCAATATGGGATCTGCTATCTTTGGGGGAATCCCGGCTACAGGAGCCATTGCCCGAACAGCAACCAATATAAAAAACGGCGGTCGTACGCCAATTGCCGGCATCGTTCACGCTATTGTTTTACTCTTGATTTTAGTCTTTTTAGGGCAATGGGCTTCCTTGATTCCCTTGTCCTGTTTAGCCGGAATTCTGATTGTCATTGCTTATAATATGAGCGAATACCGAAACTTTATCAGTATTCTAAGGGGGCCCAAAGGGGATGTGGCGGTGATGTTGACTACCTTTTTTCTAACGGTTTTGGTCGATTTAACTATTGCTATTGAAATAGGGATCGTGCTGGCGGCTTTCTCTTTTATTCGAAAGATGATAAAAACAAGTCGAGTAAAGATCTTTAAGGAGGAGGACGATATCGAGGATAGGGAATACAAGGAACTGGTACTTCCAAAAGACGTAAAAATGTTTGACATTACCGGACCATTATTTTTTGGTGCGTCCTATAAAATCAGAGAGGCAATGCGTTTTATCAAGAAGCATCCCAAAGTTTTCCTGGTCCGTTTAAAAAATGTACCGGTGATAGATGCTTCGGGAGTTGATAGTTTTCTTCGTTTTATCCGGGAATTGCACGAAGGTGGAACAAAGATCTTTTTGGTGGAGGTGGAGAGCTCACAGGTGCGCCGGGAGCTGTCAAAAACGGAGGTTGATAAGCTCACCGTGAATGGTACTACCTGGTTACCGTTGTCCAAAGCACTTGAGCAGGCCTCAGCAATCGTTAGAGAAGAGCAAAAGGTCCGCGAGTGACATGAGCTGAATCTATGCACCTTTTTTACGATAGATCCAGGTTGTAAGGACCGGCGTTTTTTTGGAGAAATGGGGTGACCTTTGGTTTAGGAGCAAGAAAACAAACCCGATTCCAATTCCTTGAAGTCGGGTTCGTTAAAAGTTCCTTTATTGTAGTACGAGTTAAGCCTCTTTAGGAGCATACATCTTTTCGTAATATTCTGCCGCCATGCGATCACTGTTAAACGGTTCTTTGATTTCCCGCATGGCTGTTTGTATGATATTTCTCCATTTGGTTTGATCCTCATAATAGAGGGGAAGAATAGTATTTTCCAGCAGTTTATATAAGGCTTCCAAATCATAATCATCGGCTTCCTTCACACTCATGCGGTCATAATCGGTCATGGGAACGACAAAACCATTGACTTCCGGTTTGATGAATTCGGGGATCCAGCCATCGTTGGTAGAGAGATTGACAGCTCCGTTCATGGCGGCGGTCATTCCGGAGGTTCCTGAAGCTTCGCGGTGTACCCGTGGATTATTCAGCCATACATCGGCACCCTGTTTTAAGACTTTACTTAGTGTTAATTCATATCCGGTAAGGACGGCCATGTTATCATGCTTTTTGCTTTCGTTTACCAAGGTGTCGAATGTTGTGATGGAGGCATAATCCATGGGATAAGGTTTCCCGGCCCAGAGGAGTTGAACCGGGTATTTTAAATGGTTTAGCAGTTTTTCAAAACGTTCTTTCTCCCATAAGAGGAAATCGGCGCGTTTATAGGTGGCAAACCGACGAGCCCAGACCATCGTAAAAACACGGGGGTCAAATTGCCTCCCGGTTTGGTCGGCGACAATCGAGAAAAGTTTCTGTTTCATCTCCTTCTTTCGCTCATCAAAGGCCTTTTCTTTCTTTTGATCTAAAAGTGTATAGAGTTTGTGGTCGGCCCAATAGTTATACTCCTGAGCGTTGGTAATCGAAGTGATCGGACAGATGCCTTCATGATCGCCCCACATTTTATTGGCTACTTTTCCGTGGAGTTTGGAAACTCCATTGGCTTTTCTTGACATCTTAAGCGCACAAAGGGAGTGGTTAAAACTTCCATTGGAAGTGCCTACAATTTTGTTGACGGTTCCTACCGAATATCCCGAAAAGTAGGACATCTCTTTACACAGATTGATATCGTGAACCTCATTGCCGGCATCTACCGGCGTATGCGTAGTAAAGACGAATCTCTCTTTTACTTTTTCGACATTACCTTTGAACTTGTTTAACATGTAAAAAGCCGCCGGGAGTCCGTGAGCTTCGTTGAGGTGATAGACCTCGCAACCATAGTTTAATTTTTCCAGTAGCTTGGCTCCTCCTTTCCCCAGCAGAATATACTGAGCTAATTTGGTGGATTCGTTGTTGTCGTATAAACGATGGGAAATAGTTTTTGAAACGTGATCATTTTCTTCCGTATCGGTGGACAATAAGAAAATCGGAGCCGTGTTAAAGACTTCCGGTGCCAGATACCATACTTTTACCCAGACCGGGGAGTCGTGAACCTCGATTTTAAATTTGATTCCGGTGTCTTTAAGAAAGTTATATTGTTTTTCTATCCAGATCGGTTTTAAGGTTTGGTCCTGATTTCGGGATTGATCGTAGTATCCCAATTTCCAGAGAATCCCGATTCCGATTAGATTTTGTTTTAGATTATAAGCACTTCGCATGTGTGATCCGGCCAAAAAACCTAAGCCCCCGGAGTAGATTTTCAGCGATTGGTCAATGGCGAATTCCATTGAAAAATAGGCTGTTTTTTTCGTATAAGCTGAATCGACTGCATACGGTATTTCGAAATTTTTAAAATCCATTGTAAAATTTTTAAAAATAGAACGGCAAATATAGAATTAATTTTCTGTATTCGAGAAAAGGAGGTAAAACCCCTACAAATAGACAGAAATATAGTTTCTTATTGAGGGATCAGGATCCAGTATTCCCAAGGGGAAGCGGCTAAGCCGTCGTGGAGGTTAACGGGCTTTTCCCGGATCGTATCAACAAAATCCCCTTTTAAATCCAATGCTATTTTTTGGTACGTATTGGAGAGATTTCCGATAAAGTAAACGGTCTGCTCCTCTTTTTCCCGTTTAAAGGCATAGAACTGCGCATCGTTGGAAGTGGAAAGACGTTCATACCCCCCTTTATTGATGCCTCCGTTGAGAGCATTATTTGAGTTTTTTAATTTTCCGAGTTTTTCGAGGATTCCAAACATTTTACCTTTTCTATGGGGGAAGCTGTCTTTTTCCAGGAAGGAAAGATTCTTCTTCGAATCGTATTCCTGACCGTTGTATATTAAGGGCATCCCGGGCAGGAGATATACCAAGGCCGTAAAAATTTCTACCGCATTGCCCAAACGTTGATATTCGGAGCCATTCCAGGAATTTTCATCATGATTGGATACAAAATTCATCATGATGTCTTCCTCGCGGTAGGTATTTTTGAGATAGTCCATCAACCCATCGATATCGTGAACCGACTTCCGGCCCTGTGCAATTTCGTTCATGATATGAAAAAGCTTCCAGTTATACCCCATGTCAAAAACTGTTTTCAGATAGGCCGGGGTATCGGCTTCCATCAGCATAAAAATAGGCTTCTCCCGGTAGAGTCGCGCGTAGGTGAATTCCCAAAACTCCAATTTAACCCGTTCGGCAACGTCGCAACGGAAACCATCGATATCGGTTTCCCGGATCCAGAAGAGCATTTCGTTGGTCATGGCTTCAAACAGGTTTTCGTTGTCGTAATTGAGATGAGCAACATCCGACCAGCCTTCCGGTTGCCCTGTGTAGCCGTTAATGGGATCGGTTATTTCGCCATTGTTATTTTTGTGATAAAACTCCGGGTGTTCTGTGATCCAGGGATGATCCCAACCGGTGTGATTGGCGACCCAGTCCAGGATAACGTACATCCCATTTTGATGAGCTGTCTGTACCAGGTTTTTAAAGTCTTCAAGGGTTCCGTAATCGGAATGTACAGCTGTATAATTACCAATGGCATAATAACTGCCCAAATATTTTTTTCGTTCTTCCGGATCTTCAATTTCCTCGATCATTTTGTCGGGGGTCGCTTTACGTCGTTTCATCGAAATGGGTTGGACGGGCATCACCCAAATGATTTTGACGCCGAGCTGTTTAAGTATCGGGAGGTCTTGGGTGAAGGCATTGAGGGTTCCTGCTTTTGAATATTGTCGAATATTAACTTCGTAGAGTACGGCATTTTCGACTTCTTGTGGAGCATAAGGAGGTAATTTTGTTTGAATAGCGGTTTGTATTTTTGTTTCCATCGTAATGTGTTTTATTTTTTCGGTTCTCACTAATTTTATTTTGATTGAGAAAGAATGTGAATTTCTAATTTTTTAAAGCTTTTTGTCCCGTTTCTAAAGGGAGAAGTCTTGAAAACCTTCTTGATTCCCTTAAAGATTGGAACAAAACGGAGATATTTTCAGGTTCAAGTCCATTTTAGATGGTTTTATAAACGAAAAATCTCGGTTCAATTTTAAACAAGGGTTATGAGTTTTTGTGATTTTTATTGTTTTAGAAGGTTTAAATTGAGATTTCCAACGAGATAGCGATTCTCATTGACCGTAGGTTCTTTTTTAATTTTTAAAAAGGAACAAGATACAGAATCCAACTCGGTTTTGGAATACTGCTTTTTATGATTTCCTAAGGATTTGTTAAGCTGTTGATAAACAATAAATAATGGGGATGGTAAATGATCACTTGCAATTTTTTCTAAATTGCCGATAGAATCAAAACATAAAGTTTTTGCCATTCGTCAGAAATTGTCTCGGATTTACCAAATATACTATTTTTGTCAAAAGTTGGAAAAAGGAAGCAACTGATTTAATTTTGGTTTTATTGGCAAGTTTGATTTTACCCCCAATTTAAGCTGTTTAAACATCCTATTTCACTATAAATAATGTTTCGTTATCATTCTTATATCCTAACATATTTATAATGAATGAAATAGCGCGAAGCCTGTTTTATACATTTATGAAGGGGTGAATTACGCAGGATAAAGGGGATTTATGGGAGTGCTGTTAAAAAATCGATATTGCATAGAATAAGAATAGTTCGGCAAGTTTGTGGTGTGAGCCGGTACTGGAGGCGGCCGAGAAGTTTTAATTCTTTTTTCATTATGGAGGTAATTATATCCTGATTTTTGCCGATGAGATGGTTTAAACTTTTGGGATTGAAGTGAAAAATAGAGATTATTGTTCCGGATGACGGTTTTTTTGTAGAGCATAGCCATCGCTACGGTCGAAAAAAAAGACTAAATCTGGGGCAATAAGATCATTTTGCAGCCCATTTTTGAAAGTTTAAATGACCTCAATAAGACCAGCGTGATAAGAAATAAGTGTTGAGGAATAAAACGGCCGAATACAGGAAAACACATTGTAATTTTTATTAATAAATTTAAAGTATTATTAAGATAATTTCATAAGTTTACTTGATGATTGTTGGTGGGAGGTATTCCTGCATAAAATCGTAGCGGGGTAAACCCGGGGAGTTAGAGTAAGTCCTTAAAGAGGAATTCAGCGTTATGGATACAAAAAACAGCGTGAGCGTATATTCGTTATTTACTGATTTTGACATTGATTTGTTGAAGTCGGGAAAACACTTTCGTATATATGAGAAGTTAGGAGCACATACGGTTGAAAAAGACGGCCAAAAAGGAGTGTATTTTGCAGTTTGGGCACCCAATGCTCAATCGGTTTCGGTAATTGGAAACTGGAATGGTTGGAATCCGCACAGTCATCAGCTCTATAGCCGATGGGATCACAGCGGGATCTGGGAAGGTTTCATTGTTGGATTGGGTCTTGGAGAGGTTTATAAGTACAGTATTATCAGTCCTCATGGAGCCCGATTGGAAAAAAGCGACCCCTTGGCTTTCTCCTGTGAAAAGCCTCCTCATACGGCTTCGGTGATAGCCACGACTTGGTATGAATGGAATGATCAGAACTGGATGGAAAACCGCGCAAAGCATAACCGTTTGGATCGTCCTTTTTCGGTATATGAATTGCATTTAGGATCTTGGCAGCGAAGTTTGGAAAAACCGGGAGCGTACTTGAATTATCGGAAAATTGCTAAGAGATTGGTGAAGTACGTCAAAGAAATGGGATTTACGCATGTCGAATTAATGCCTGTCATGGAACATCCTTACCATTTGTCATGGGGGTATCAAATCACCGGATATTATGCGGCAAGCGCGCGGTATGGCAGTCCGCAGGATTTAATGTTTTTGATTGATCAATTGCATCAAAATGATATTGGGGTAATTCTGGATTGGGTGCCTTCGCATTTTCCCGGAGATGCTCACGGGTTATATCGTTTTGATGGTACGGGATTGTATGAACATGAAGACCCTCGTCAGGGTTTTCATCCCGATTGGAAATCTTATATCTTTAATTATGGTAGAAATGAAGTTCGGTCCTTTTTAATCAGTAATGCGTTATTTTGGTTAGATCGTTATCACGCCGACGGGCTTCGTGTAGATGCTGTGGCTTCTATGCTTTACCGGGATTATTCGCGCGAGGAAGGACAATGGATTCCCAATCAATATGGCGGGCGGGAAAACCTGGAAGCAATCAGCTTTTTAAAAGAATTTAATGCGGCGGTTTATGAAAATTATCCGGAGGTTCAAACCATTGCCGAGGAATCCACTTCCTTTCCCAAGGTGAGCCGGCCGGTTTATGATGGAGGATTGGGGTTTGGAATGAAATGGATGATGGGCTGGATGCACGATACGTTAGACTATTTTAAGGAAGATCCTATCAATCGTAAATATCATCACGACAAGATGACTTTTGCCACGGTTTATGCCTATCATGAGAATTTTATGCTCCCTTTATCTCACGATGAGGTGGTGCATGGAAAGAATTCCCTGATTTATAAGATGCCGGGAGACGAATGGCAGAAATTTGCCAATCTGCGTGCACTGTATCTTTTTATGTACACTTTTGTGGGATCTAAACTGGTTTTTATGGGAGGGGAGTTTGGCCAGACCAGCGAATGGGATGTTAATCGGGCCTTGGATTGGCAGTTACTGGAGTATGCTCCCCACAAGGGACTACAAACATTTTTTAAAGCCCTGAATAAAGTCTATAGGGAGCAACCGGCACTCTATGAAAAGGCTTATGAACCGGAGGGGTTGCAGTGGTTGGAAATCGGAGATTGGGAGCGTTCGGTCTTTGCGTATCTGCGAAGAGGAGAAGAAGCTGCACATGATTTGATTGTCGTTTTGAATCTTACACCGGTTGTTCGTGAAGATTATCGGGTGGGCGTTCCGGAAGCCGGAAAATGGAAGGTAGTATTGAGTTCAGATGAAAAAGAGTTTTACGGCTCGGAAACGAATATTATAAAAGAGATGGAGTCTGAAGAAATCCCGTGGATGGATCAGAAAGACTCTGTTGTTCTTACCCTGCCTCCCTTGGGAGGGGTGATTTTAAAGAGATCGGATCGTAGCAAATCTAAAAAAACAAAAGTAAAACGTGCGGCTACCGGGAAATCAGTGACATATAAGAAGAAAGCGGTCAAAAAAACAAAGAAGAAGACGAAAGCGAAGGCAGCAGGGAAATCGGCTGTAAAAAAGAAAACAACGAAGGCTAAAAAGACCGCGACAGCAACAAAAAAGAAGGCTGCGACGCCCAAAGCGAAAAAAAAGAAATCGGGGACTTCCCGAACGTCATCTAAAAAGACAAAAACGAAAAAAACAACGCCCAAAAAATCACCGGATTAACGGTTGAGAGGGAAAAATAAAAATAGAATTTAAATTAGTACACTATGCGAATTATTCATCTCAGTGTGGAATGTTATCCAATCGCTAAAGTCGGTGGCTTAGCAGATGTTATCGGGTCTTTGCCGAAATTCCAAAATAAACAAGGGGCGGAGGCTTCGGTCGTTATGCCCTGGTACGACCGGAAATTTATACAGGAGAATGAGTTTGAAATTATGGCTGAAGATCAATTCTTTCAGGGCTCAGAGAAATTGGTTTATACGGTTTATAAAGAAAAAAAGGAGGTTTTGGGGTTTCCGCTCTATTTGATTAAAATTCCGGGAAAATTGGATCGCCCGGAGGTTTATGCTTATGGTGATGAAGCCGAGCAATGGATTGCCTTTCAGCATGCCTTTTTACATTGGATGAAATACCATAAAGAAGAACTTCCGGATGTCGTTCATTGTCATGACCATCATGTTGGCCTCACCCCTTTCTTTATGAAGTATGCCAAAGAATTTAATGAGTTTGCTTCAATTAAAACCGTGATAACCATTCACAACGGACAATATCAGGGATGGATGAGCTGGGATTATGCCGCTCTTTTTCCCGAATTTGATAGTTGGAAATGGGGAATTCTGGACTGGGATGGTCAGGTGAATCCCCTGGCAGCCGGAATTAAAGTTGCTGATGCTTTTTCCACGGTGTCTGAAGGCTATTTAAAAGAATTGCAGGACCGAGCCAATGGTTTGGAGATTCTTTATCGCGGGATGCAGGAAAAAGGGTACGGTATTGTCAATGGGATTGATGTGGCCTACTGGAATCCGAAGAAAGACCGGGCAATTGCGGCTCAATATGATGTTAAAACCGTGAATAAAGGAAAGAAAGCAAATAAAAAAGCTCTTTGCGAAGCTTATGGCTTGCCGACCGACCGCCCCCTGATTTCTTTTATTGGAAGATTTGCCTATGCTAAAGGAGCAGATTTGCTGGCTCCTATTTTTACAGAGCTTCTACACCGAAATCCACATCAATGTAGTATTTTTATTTTAGGATCCGGAGACCCCGATGTGGAAGGTGCCGTACAGCATTTTTATGATACTCATATCGATTCATCGGCCATTTATATTGGCTATAATGAAGATTTGGCACATAAAATTTACGCTTCATCCGATATATTGTTGATGCCCTCGCGGGTTGAGCCCTGTGGTCTGAATCAACTGTATGCCTTGAAATATGGAACGCTTCCCGTGGTTAGAAATGTAGGGGGATTGCATGATACGATTGTGGATGTTGAGGATAAAAATGGCTATGGCTTTGTTTTTCAGCAACCGGAACCGGGAGCGGCCGTTCATGCCCTGGAACGAGCTGTAGAATTATATAAAAGATACCGACAATGGGGAGTTGTGCGAGCCCGGGCGATGCGGCTTGATTTTTCTTGGGATCGTTCGGCAAAACGATATTTGGAAATGTATGAGAGTTTGTAGAAAGTGCTGTCGTAAAGTGTATTGATAAATCAAAAAAGTTTAGGAATATGGAGAGTAAAAAAGTAGTTAGTATAATTATGGGCGGAGGAAGAGGCTCGCGGCTTTTCCCATTAACGGAGGAGCGTGCCAAACCAGCAGTTCCCATCGGTGGAAAATACAGGCTTATCGACGTGTCTATATCCAATTGCCTGAACTCTGATTTCACTCGGATTTTTGTGTTGACACAATTTAATTCGGCCTCTTTAAACCGACACATCAAGAACACCTATAATTTTAGCTTGTTTAGTCAGGGATTTGTTGATATTCTCGCGGCCGAACAGACGTATGCCGGGAATAATTGGTTTGAGGGTACGGCCGATGCGGTTCGCCGAACATTAAATCACCTCGATCGGGTAGATTATGAATATGTGTTGATCCTTTCGGGCGACCATCTCTATCACATGGATTATTCGAAGATGGTTAAATTTCACGAAGATCGAGGAGGAGATATCACTATTGGTACCATACCGGTTACGGCCGAGGATGCACCGGGATTTGGAATCTTAAAATCGGATGACAAAAACAATGTGGTTTCCTTTGTCGAAAAGCCAACCCCGGCAGAGTTACCGAATTGGGTTTCTGATGTTCCGGAAGAATTAAAAGCTCAGGGCAAAAATTATTTGGCTTCTATGGGGATTTATGTGTTCTCTAAAAAAGTGCTGGCAAAGTTATTAAAGGAAAATTCGGGAACAGATTTTGGAAAGGAAATTATACCGGATTCCATTCAGGATTATAAAGTACTCAGTTATCCCTTTGATTCGTTCTGGGCCGATATCGGAACCGTAAAATCCTTTTTTGATGTCACTATCGGATTGACCAAGCCCAATCCCGACTTTAGTATGTTTAATACAAGGGTATATACGCGTGGTAGAATGCTGCCTCCGTCTAAGGTTTTTAAGACGATCCTGAAGGAGGTGATTTTATCGGATGCTTGTATTATCAATGCCGAACGAATTGAGCAATCGGTTATTGGGATTCGCTCCCGGGTAGGAGAAGGGACGATTATTAAACGCGCTTATCTGATGGGTGCAGAATCTGACAAGACCTTGAATGAAGGACTTTGTAATAAGGAGTATGCGAAGGTGCCGATTATAGGTATCGGAAAAAACTGCTATATCGAGAATGCCATTATTGACCGGGATTGCAGAATTGGAGATAACGTACAGATTATTGGTGGAGAAGAACTTGAAGATCAAGATGTTGGAAACTATGCGGTTAAAGATGGGATTGTTATTATCAGGAAGAACGCTGTTCTTCCCAGCGGAACAAAAATCGGAGCGGAGCGTAAAGATTGAGGCGCATCCCGCTTTTTAGGATTATCCATTGGGGATATATCACATGTTGGGATCATTTTATACTTTTAAATCTTCCTTTGCTGTTGGCTCCGGCAGACGATAAGGCCGGATCCGATTCTCCAAGGCCGCATGGAGGGCCTGCTTTATTCAAAGGACTCAGGACTTGCCTCGGCTTAATACTTTTTATTCTTGGTATAGGCCTCCAAAAGCTCTCTATTGAGGCGGCTGAAGCCCAATCTTGTGAATTCTCCTAAACCCGCGACTAAAGTCGCAGGTAATTTTCCATGCTCTTGAACTGAAATAAATTTCTATTTTATGAACTATTATTGATCAAAATAACCTCATTCTTATTATAAACACTGTATATTTGCGGTCTCATTCTTGATTTTTGCAGAGTAGCAAGGACGATATTTTTGGTTGGTGCTCTTCTGGAATAAGGATGGACTTAATTGTTTATTTTTTGACCCACCAAGTTTTATATGCCTTTAGTTACCTACGCGCATAAGCACGCTACTTTTTATCGAGCCTTACGGAAAGATATTAACGCTTATTTTAAAGAAAATCATCTGGATAAAACCGGAAATCGACGTCTCTATATTAAGAGCAGCCTGTTTTTGGTTGCGGCTTTCTTGTTATATGGAGTATTGATGTTTGTTCCCATGCCCGGAACCATAGCGATATGCTTGGTGATTTTATTGGGAATTTCATTAACTCTGGTGGGTTTTAATGTTATGCATGATGCCTGTCACGGCAGTTATTCCAAGAGCAAAAGGGTGAATGAGGTCTTGGGGTATTCACTGAACCTGATTGGTGCTAATAATTTCTTGTGGAAGCATAAACACAATGTTTTGCATCACATGTTTACCAACGTGGATGGGAAAGATGACGACATCGCACAAAGTCCTTTTATACGGATGTGCCGTACTCAAAAATGGGTTCCGGCTCATAAAGTTCAACACTTATACCTGCCTCTTTTGTATGCCGGGAGTGTTTTTTATTGGATCTTATGGCAGGATTTTTATAAATATTTTGCCCATAAAACCTATACGACAAAATTACCGGCGATGTCCACCAAAGAACACATCGTTTTTTGGGTAAGTAAGATCTTTTATGTCCTTATATATATTGTTTTTCCAATAATGATTCACGGTTGGTTGGGCTGGTTAATCGGATTTATTATTTTAAATGTCATAATGGGGCTGGGGACTTCTATTGTCTTCCAGTTGGCCCATGTCGTTGAAGAAACAGAGTTTTCCTATGCCGGTACGGGAGATGAATTGGTCATTGAGAATGAATGGGCGGTACATCAAATCAAGACGACTTCAAATTTTTCTCCGGGGAATAAATTTTTGACCTATATTCTGGGAGGGTTGAACTATCAAGTGGAACATCATTTATTTCCTCAGATTTGCCATGTACATTACCCCAATCTCAGTGCTATTGTTCAAAAGAAATGTAGAGAATTTGATCTTCCCTACTTGTCCTGCCCCACTTTTTTAAACGCTCTTTCTTCACATTTTAAACTAATTAAGGAGATGGGAGTCCAGGCTTAAAAGGTAAAATAATAGAAACTTTGTTAATTTTTATAAATAAATGATGCAACTTTTAAAATAATAACGTATTGTTGCAAAACGAATTAATAGACAAGATTGTCTGCGCATCTTCTGGTTTAGTTTAGAATTCTATTTTCTCACGCTCTTTCAGGTTATGCATTTTCGGTTGTTTCGGTGAAATGAACGCCGGCAATACGCTGCTTTAAAATGAATGCAGCCTGGTATTTAAAATATGAATTTTACAACATTAAACTTAATTAAACCCTTACGTCGTGCCTTAAATGATGTGGGGTATTCCTCGGCTACCGAGATTCAAAGTAAAACGATTCCGCTTGTTCTTAACGGCAGAGACGTAATAGGTTGCGCTCAAACCGGTACCGGAAAAACCGCTGCATTTGCACTGCCGGTTTTACAGCAATGGGAACGCGGTTCAAAGCAAAAACGAATCCATACCTTAATCTTGACCCCCACCCGGGAATTGGCTATACAAATAGAAGGGAACTTAAAATTGTATGCCCGTTATTTAAACGCAAAAAGCAGTGCTGTTTATGGAGGTGTTCCGCAGGGACGTCAGGTTAAAGCTTTGCGACGCGGCGTGGATATTCTGGTGGCGACTCCCGGCCGACTTTTGGATTTAATAGGGCAGGGATATATTGATTTGTCGAAGCTCGAAGTTTTGGTTTTAGATGAAGCCGATCGTATGCTGGATATGGGATTTATCCATGACATCCGAAAGGTGTTGAAGCGGATTCCGGAAAATCGGCAGACGCTTTTTTTCTCGGCAACGCTGCCAAAATCGATTCGGAAGTTTGCCTATTCGATTTCAAAAAAACCTGTAGAGGTTGCTGTTGCTCCGGTTTCTTCTGCCGCTGATACCGTGGAACAGTCGGTATATTTTGTAGAACGGAATGAGAAAGTGAAGCTTCTCTTAGGCTTGTTGAATAATGATTTGGTGGATCGTTCTTTGGTTTTTACGCGAACGAAATACGGTGCCGATAAGTTGACTAAAAAATTAAAAAAGGCAGGGATTTATGCCTCTGCTATTCACGGGAATAAATCCCAGAATGCAAGGCAGCGCGCACTAAGAGATTTTAAAAATTCAAAAACAAAAGTTCTGGTGGCTACCGATATTGCTTCCCGCGGAATCGATATCGAAGAACTGCCCTTGGTGGTAAATTATGAACTGCCCGATGATCCGGAAACCTATGTCCATCGAATTGGACGTACCGGTAGAGCGGGAAATGAGGGAGTTGCAGTCTCTTTTTGTGATAAGAGACAAAAGAAACAACTTCGGAATATCCAAAATTTACTGGGGTTTAAAGTACCGGTAAAGCATGACAAGTATTTGGCTCATCAATTTTGATGGAAGGTACTTGCTTAAAATAGTATAAACAAGCCCATAACCTGAAAAATCGGGCTAAAATAAAGATTTTAAGAGGTTATTTGAAAATCTATAATAATAAATAACACAATTTTTTTTAATTATTTAATTTAATACAATGGAACAGGGAAAAGTAAAATTCTTTAATGAAACTAAAGGTTTCGGATTTATCGTACCCGACGACGGATCAGAAGATGTTTTTGTACACGTTAGCGGATTACGAGACGAAATAAGAGAAAACGACGAAGTCGTTTACGAAGTAGAGCAAGGCAGAAAAGGCCTTAATGCGGTAAATGTACGACTGGTAGATTAATTGAACTTGATTTAAAATCGTTTAAAATTTATAAAGCCCCAATTTTTGGGGCTTTTTTTAGGGAAGTGATTTAAACTTTAAGAGTTGTAAATTAAAAAGACTATCAGTTGGTTTAAGCCCAAACTGCAATGGATAGAGGCGATGAATATTCTGAAATTGTAGTTGAATATCAGCGGTTATCCCTTGCGGTCTGCTTGATGGGCTTTCCTATTCTTAGTTTAGGAATTAAACGGGCTATATGACCTCCCGGAGTAAAATTGAGATTCCTACAGAGGAATCGAGAAAATCTATTTTTTATGGACGGTAAACGTACCGTGCATATTCGGCTCGTGACCGGGGAAAGAACAGAGGTAATCGTAGTCGCCAACAGCCGGAGCCTTAAATGTAATAGTGTCACTTTCACCGCCTCCCAATAATTTGGTGTGGGCAATTATACTTTTGGTGTCTGTCGGGATATAGTCGTTGTCTTTGAATTTTTGAGCCTTCCGGTCAAAAGATGTTTTGGAGACTCCTTCTTGTAACAACACAAAATTGTGTCCCATCGTTTCTTTCGACATCTTCCCGGTGTGGTGAAGGGTTAGTACCACGGTTTGTCCTTCATACACATCAATGGTCGATCGGTCATAGCGCATCTGATCGCTGGCATTGATTTCAACTTTTACCGTGTCTGCGACTTTGGAAACCTCAATTTCATCTTCGGTTTTTGCAGATTGTTTTTTATGGTCCTTGCATGAAACCAGTACTACCAGCGAAAAAAATAAAATAAAAAGAGGAGTTTTGGATCTGTACATTTTCATAGGAATTTGTTTTTATGCGAATGTACACCACTTTTTAAGGAATTATCGTTTTTTAATAATTCTTTTTTAGAATGATTCTAATCTATGAGCTTCTTCATCTTTTAA
>CAZBXQ010000063.1:0-2500 GCA_964495935.1 uncultured Flavobacteriaceae bacterium | reverse complement strand
TTACTTAGCTTATAATTAACTGAACTTTCGTCTCTCTTTTTATGATAGGAGATCTCTCGTTTGGTAGGTAAATCATGTAATAAAGTTCTAAGAAACAAACGAATACCAGTTACGAGGTAATAAGGTCTTTTATAATTCTCCGGTTCACCTTGTTAGCTTAGTAATCATTTTTCAGGACGCTGACTTTTTGCCATTTTAATTTTCTGATGAGGGATCTCAAGTTCAATATTGTTTTTCTCCAAGACCTTTTTTATGGCTTCCATTTGGCCCCAATATACACCCCAGTAATTTTCATCGGTTGACCAGCAGCGGGCAGAGGCTTTGATATAATAATCTTTAAATCCGCTGAAACGGAATTGAAAAGGATGATCTTTTAATGCTGTCGGGTACTTTTTCATTTCGTCAATAATGATTTTTCGCAGCCGATCAAAGTCTTCATCGAGTGCAAAATGCAGCTCAATTTCGATTCGTCGAATCCCGGTAGCCGAAAGATTTAAAACCATTTCATTAGACACTTTTCCGTTGGGGATAGTATAGATTTGTCCGCGCCAGTCGCTCACTCGGGTGTACAGGATATCAATATTATCAATCACGCCCCAGATTCCGTTGAGTTGTACTTCATCTCCAATGCGGAAAGGCTTAAAAATGAGGATTAGCAGCCCTCCTGCAAAATTTGATAGACTGCCTTGTAAGGCCAATCCGATGGCGATACTGGCAGCTCCGAGAGCCGTCATAAAAGCAGAGGCTTTAATACCGAGGGAAACGCCCACGCAAAAGATCAAAAGAGCATATAATATGACGATACTCAGGCTTTCGACAAAGCGTTTCAGGGAGAGGTCCATCTTGCTTTTGCCTATAATTTTAAAGATGACTCTTCGCAGATAACGAATGGCAATCAGGCCAACGATAAAAATAATAAGGCCAAAAGCGATCCGCATTCCGGCCGAAACCAGAATATCCATACTTTCTTCTTTGAAACGTTCCCAGAACTCCATGTTAAAAATTTTGATGATATTATACTTTAATGATTTACCCCTTTCAAGGAGTGCGAAATTAAGGAAGTTTACCGGCTTGCAAAAATTTTATACCGATCAATAAAATTCCGAGGTGGTCATGGTTTCCAGAACGTCCTTAAACTGTATGGCCCCGGCAGCATACAGATCTTTTGCTTTTCCGGTCATTGGTGGATAGATGCGTTCCCGATTAATATGTTTTTTAAGTTTTTTGGCTTTTTTTCCTTGAAACCGAACTTTGCGATCCCAATCGGTGGTATAAAGAGCACCATAATCTCCCAGGTCCAGGCAGGTAACATAATGGGATTGTGTGTATTCTAAAAGTTTTCTCCCGGTCAGTAACGCTACTGCATTATACCCGGCATAGCGGCCCTGGGGGCGACCTTGTTGGCAAGTCATCAGAGCTTTGTTGTGTCGATCAACATAAACGGAGGCCATATCCCCTGCTACAAAGAGATTGCTTTTTGGGGCAATGTTCAGCTGTGAACCAACTTCTATTCTTCCACTATTGTCTTTTTTTAAATTTAAGAGGCTGGCCAAAGAATTGGGGGTTTGTCCCAATGTATTGATGACAAGGTCAAACTTTTTCCGGGTTTCTTTTCCGTTTTGAGTATAATAAACGGTTTGCTGTTCTACTTTCTTGATCTCGGCATTTGAGATGGAGAGGACACCGGCTTGCCGCAAGGCATTTTGGATTTCAGATTTCGGATTTTCTCCTAATCCTGCGCCGATTTCTCCATGCCCCATTAAAGAAATTTCGATTTTGGGAAGTTGCTTTTGTATTTCTTGGCAGTATTTCCTGATATTTCCGGGCATCTCTGCAGCTAATTCGATTCCTGTAAATCCGCCTCCTAAGATGACAATTTTAATAATTTCTGAAGGTTTGCAAGCAGTGATCAGCGATTTCCAACTTTTTTGCAAATGTCTGGCTCCCTCATAACTGTCCACATTTTCGGCTTTCCATTTTGATTCTACCGTACTTCCTGCGGCAAGAATCAAAGCATCATAGGAATAATGACCTTTTTTTCCGGCTACTCTTTGAGGTTTCCTATTTATGGAGGTGATCTCATCCTGATGATAGTGGACTCCCGCCTGTGGAAGAAATTGAGAGAAAGGATTGATGACTTGGTTTAATTCGTATTCGTACAGACGAGGTTTAACCGTCATATAAGGGTTTTTATCAATGACATGGATTTCAATATCTTCAGCGTTCCAATCTTTTTTGAATCGAGCGGCAGATAAAGCTGCAGAACTACCGGCATGACCACCTCCCAATATGTAAAGTCGTTTTTTCATGAATCCTATTTTTCAACTTACAAACTTCGGTTTATAAGCTCGCCTTTTCGATAGATTAAGAAAACTTTTAAAGACTTATAGGTCTATAATTTGTTATAAAAAGAAAAGATTTTATGAGAGCAGGTTTATCTTGTTGGAACGGGAAGGATGCAAGGGGCGTAGTATTTTGATTTTTAAAAGGTTAATAAAAT
>CAZBXQ010000062.1:7686-18118 GCA_964495935.1 uncultured Flavobacteriaceae bacterium | reverse complement strand
CTGCTTATTTATTCTTAGGTAAAACATTAAGCAATCAATTAATATAGAATCGATTGATAACTGAAATTTCAGAGATATTCTGTGTAGTGAATTCAATACGGTTTATTTGAATACACTCACAAGATGTTGATTTTTAACAAGTTACAAAAAATAGTGAATGGATTCAATTATTACCACTTTTGGTAAACCGTTCGTTATGTGCTTGTGCGTCTTATTCTTTAACTCGATACGACTTTTAGACCAATAATTGAGCCAATTAAAGTGGTTATGAACAGTAAACGTAAAAATGTTGCCGGCTCTTTAAAAACTACTATTCCGATTAAAACTGTTCCGACAGCTCCAATTCCTGTCCAAACGGCATAAGCTGTTCCAATTGGTAACGTTTGGGTTGCTTTCACTAAAAGAGACATACTTATCGTAAGTGCGATTATAAACCCTGCATACCATAAATAAACTTCATTTCCTGTGGCCGTTTTTGCCTTTCCTAAACACGATGCAAAAGCTATTTCAAATAAGCCTGCAACGATTAAAATAACCCAATTCATTCTGCTCTATATTTTTTGGACAAAGTTCAGAATTGAAATCAGGATTTCTTTTTACAAATGATAAAAAAGGAATTTATTTTATGTCGGCTCGGATTCGGCTTAGGCTTACTTGGGTTATTCCTAAATAAGAAGCAATATAACCCAATTGAACGCGCCGTATTAAATCGGGATTGTCTCTTAGAAGATCTCTATATCGTTCTTTTGCGGTTCGAAATTGTCGGGAAATAAAACGTTCTTCTGTTTTTATGAGTTCCTGTTCTGCAAATCTCTTGGCTCAATTGGCAATATGAATATCTTTCTCAAAAAGCTTTTGAAGTTTTTCGGTTTTCAACTCGTATAATTCGGAATCTTCCAATAATTCAACATTTTCGTAACCTTTTTGATTGAGGACATAGCTTTTCATAGAAACAATGGTGTCTCCTTCTTTGCAGAATAAAAATGTTATTTCATTTTCTGCCGTATGGGTATAAACTCGGGCAATTCCTTTCTTCATAAAAAAAATGCTTCGTTCAATTTTTTCGGCTCTTAATAAAATATGTCCTTTTGGGAAATCAACTTCGGTTATACTCTGTTTAAGTTCCTGTTTTGAGGTATTTGAAAGTGCATATATTTTATCAAGTATTTGGTCTATATTCATTTCGTATTTTGTTCTTTAGGCATAGCACATAACAGGTTATGGCTTGACGCTACGGTGGGCAAACCTGCCTGACAGGCAGGGAAAACCAACTGGTTTATCATTTCTTTTGGCAATTAAAATAGATTGGGTTTTAAACAACGTTTCCCAAAATAAATTGTCTTTTAGTTTTGAAGTCCACGCCATTAATTGCTTTGAATTATAAACTTTTCGACATATTATATGTATCGAATCGATACACAATTTTTGCAACTCTGACAAATCCTTTTGCTTGCCGTTTTTCTATGATTAATTTATGCATCGGCACTGAGTTTATAGCTCATTTTGTATAAATCGAATCCGTCAGCCCAATAATCCTTTACAATTTCAAATGGTTCAAAACCTTGCTTTTTATAAAATTTATACGCCATTTGAGAAGTTCTGACTGTGATTTTTTTGACACTTTTAAATGCTCTTAACCGTTCAATTCTATAATTTAAAAGTCGAGTTCCTAATGATTTACCTTGATATTCCGGATGGAAAATATCCCAGCTTATTTTTCCAATGGTTTTCTTTTCGGCGAAATTTATTCCACCACAACCAACAATTTTTTCGTTAGAAAGTAGTACATAATAGAGTTCTCTTTTTATCTCCAAATATTCGTTTAAGTCTTCTTCTTCGCCAGTTGCGAAATATTTAGGCGTATTTAACCTTATTAAATGAATGACTTCATTTTTATCCTTCGACTCGTATTCTCGTATTGTAATTAAATTTGTCATTTAATTGTCAATTGTTGGACGGTTTCTTTCCGTTTTGGTATCATTCATGCCAGACCATCAACTTTTCTAATAAATAAAGATTTAGAAGCTTTTAAATATGATTGTACGAAAAAAATCTTACCGATTGGATATAGTGAGTAGAGTGGAAAAAAGTATAAAAAGTTCTCGTCAAGCACTAAATATACATCTCACACACTTCAATTCCAAGTTCAAATATCACACTATTTAGGGAAGGTCATACTACCTACTACCTACTCCCCACTACCTACCACCTAACTACCTATCTAATCTCCCCCGCTTTTAACCGCTCGTAATTGCGTTGATATTCATATTCAAAAGCAGGATGCTCCTCTCGAGCTATCTCAACTCCCTTTTTAGCGGCTTTGAGAGCCTCCTCATGGCGGTTGAGCCTCTCCAGAATCTGAGCTTTCGTCCAATACATATAATATTGGGGATGAGCTTCCATCGCCTTATTAATATAGCTCAACGCCTCCTCCATTTTTCGGTTGGTCTGTAAATAATATCCCGCAGCTTGCAGATAGGGCGGATGCTCTCCGTTCAGCTGTTCCTCCAAGTACGCCATAATCCGTTCATCATTATCGGCTTCAATGGGAACCCGAATTTCTGCATCATCCCAAGCCAATCGCAGGTTCGCTTTATCTTTAGAAATGTCTTCCAGTGTCAACGAAAAGGATTCCTGAGGGCACTCCAGTCGCTTTGCCGGAACTTCGATCGTGATGACATTTTCAGCAGCATCAAAACCATCGGCACCCCAATTTTTCACTCCTCTATTTAAGATTACTTTCCAACTTTCGGCTCCCGGAAGGGTATATAAGGCATAGGTTCCGGCTTTTACTTTCTCGCCTCCAACAATCAAATCCTCGCCAAAGGTGATTTTTGTCACTGCATTGGCTCCGGTACGCCAAACTTCTCCATACGGAATCAAGTCGCCAAAAACGGTACGGCCTCGCTTCCCCGGCCGACTGTAATCCAGCTTAATAAAAGAAGTTGAAAAAGATTGATTAATCGAAACATGCGGACTCGCAGCCGGCATATGAAAATCTTGAGCTTCAGCCGAAACAGCGAATAGCCCGACAGCAAACAATAACAGATAAAGAGGTTTCATCAGCTTTAATTTTTAAGGTTAATTGTATTTGAACAAATTTCCTGTTTCAAAATACAACATCTTTGGGTTTTATGCAATGTGGAAACTTAACCTATCCCCGATCGGCTATAAAATGAGCTCCGGAAAATTTAAATTCGGAATCAAGTGGAAGCTATCTCTTATACAACTCTAATCTCCAGAGGAAGCAATTTATACTTTTCAATCCCGGGCCTCCTCAATTCGACACTGTGCTAAACTCAGAATCTTGGAAAATTGCTCTTCTCGGGTCAAATCCGAATTATCAATTTCTATCGCATCTTCAGCTTTCACCAACGGGGAGATTTTCCGAGTGGTATCCAAGGTGTCCCGCTCAGTTATATTTTTTAATACTTCATCATAACTCACTTCCTGCCCTTTGGCTTTCATCTCTTTATATCTTCTTTGGGCACGAACTTCCGCAGAAGCCGTCATAAACAATTTTAATTCGGCATTCGGAAAAACAACGGTTCCAATATCCCGACCATCCATTACAATTCCTTTCTTTTTTCCTATTTTTTGCTGCTGCTCAACTAAAAACTTCCGTACCTGAGGGATTGCTGCAATCGGACTTACAAAATTAGAAACTTCGAGACCTCGAATTTCTTCTTCAACGTCTTTCCCGTTCAAACACATTCGCAATTCTCCCTTTGACTTCCTAAATTCCAATTTTACTCCTCCCAATGCCTCTACGATTTCTTCTTTCCTAAGAAAATCGTCTCCCACAAAATTGTTTTCCAGAGCAAAAAGTGTCACCGCTCGATACATCGCCCCCGTATCGACGTATATATAGTCTAATACCTCGGCCAATTCCTGGGCAATTGTGCTTTTTCCGGTAGAGGAATATCCATCTATGGCAATTACAATCTTCTTCACGGTTTTTATTTTTGATAGTGAACAAAACTACAATTTAAATATTTAATGCCCCCCATCAGATTTACATCATCTCCCTCCGTTTTTATTCAAAATATAAAATTTTTTATATTTATTTACACCGTTAAGTTTTTTATTCATATTATTGTATAATTCATTGATTATATGATATAAATGATTACTTAACAGGTATATGTAAAATTGATTGTTTACATTGCGCGATGCAGCTTTATTAAAACCCCGTTAAACGAAAAACAAAGAATAGGATATCCCAATAATTTCTCTTATCTTAAACGTGTAAAAAATTATATAACTCTTATTTATAATACGATCTTATGAATAGAACCATCAATCAAGTTACCATTATCGGCTCCGGTGTAATGGGGAGTGCCATTGCCTGCCATTTTGCCAATATAGGCGTACAAGTATTACTACTGGACATTATCCCTCGGGAGCTGACAGAAACAGAAAAGAAGAAGGGGTTGACCTTAAAAGACCAAGTCGTACGCAACCGTATTGTTAACACCGATTTGCAAAAGGCCTTAAAATCTAATCCTGCCCCCATCTACAGCAAGAAATTTGCTTCCCGGATCAAAACCGGTAACCTCGAAGATGATATCTCCAAGATTTCTGAATCAGATTGGATCATCGAAGTTGTTACCGAACGGTTGGATATTAAAAAATCGGTGTTTGATCAGGTCGAAAAATATCGTCAGGAAGGAACTCTCGTTTCCACCAATACTTCCGGAATTCCTATTCATTTGATGAGTAAGGATCGCAGTGAAGATTTCCAGAAACACTTCTGCGGAACGCACTTTTTCAACCCGCCCCGTTACTTGGAGTTATTAGAGATTATCCCGGGTCCCAAAACCGATTCAGCGGTTTTGGAATTCCTCGAAGAATACGGTGCCAAATTTCTGGGTAAAAAGGCCGTGATTGCCAAAGACACCCCGGCCTTTATCGGGAACCGAATCGGAACCTTTGGGATTATGAGCCTGTTCCACCAGATTAAGGAATTGGGATTAACGATTGAGGAAGTCGATAAACTCACCGGTCCCGTTATCGGCCGACCCAAATCGGCTACCTTCCGAACAGCCGATGTGGTCGGATTGGACACGCTGGTGCACGTAGCCAACGGGCTGTATGAAAATTGCCCCGATGATGAGCAACGTAAGGTTTTTGCCCTGCCTGACTTTGTACAGCAACTGGTGGATGAGAAGCGATTGGGAGCAAAAACCGATAATACCGGATTCTACAAAAAGGTTTCTCATAAAAATGCCTCCAGTGAAATCAAAACCCTGGACCTCGAAACGATGGAATACCGGGATCAAAAAAAAGCGAGCTTCAGCGTTCTTGAAAAAACCAAAGGAATTGATTTTCTGGAAGATCGTTATCCGGTACTTTTGGCCGATAAAGGAAAAGCAGGCGATTTCTTCCGAAAGAACTTCGCTGCTTTGTTTGCCTATTCCTCCATGCGGGTTCCGGAAATCAGCGATGAATTCTACAAACTCGACGACGCGATGCGAGCCGGATATGGATGGGCGCACGGCCCCTTCGAAATCTGGAATGCGATCGGCGTAAAAGAAGGTCTGAAACTGATTGATAACGAGGGTCTCAAAGCCGGGAAATGGGTAAACGAGATGCTAAAAAATGGAAAAGATGCTTTCTATACTGTAAAAGACGGCAAAACCTACTACTACGACATCGATCAAAAAGACTACGTCAAGATGCCGGGTCAGGATTCCTTTATTGTGCTCGATAACATCCGAGAATCCAAAGAAGTATTCAGCAACGACGAGGTTATTGTACAAGATTTAGGAGACGGAATCCTAAACGTGGAGTTCCGAAGCAAGATGAACACGATGGGACAAGGCGTTTTGGACGGCCTAAACAAAGCCATCGACTTAGCCGAAAAAGAATACCAAGGCTTGGTTGTTTATAATGAAGGGAACAACTTTTCTGCCGGGGCCAATATTGCACTGATCCTGATGATGGCCAGCGAACAGGAATATGACGAGCTGAATAGGGCGGTTCATTACTTCCAACAGACCTCCATGCGAATGCGGTATTCCTCGATCCCAACGATTTCCGCGCCTCACGCCATGACCTTAGGCGGGGGATGTGAGATTTCCCTGCACGCCGATAAAATTGTGGCCGCAGCAGAAACTTACATCGGATTGGTGGAAGTAGGCGTGGGGCTGATCCCCGGCGGAGGCGGAACCAAAGAAATGACGATGCGTGCCGCCGATTCTCTGGTCAAAGGCGATGTGGATCTGAACCGATATCAGCAAAATCTGATTACCATAGGAATGGCCAAAGTCTCCAAATCGGCTGAAGAAGCTTATGAACTGGGCATCATGGAACGCCATAAAGATGTGGTCGTTATCAATAAGGAACGGCAGTTAGCCATCGCCAAAAAGCATGCCCTGCTCATCGCTGAAAACGGTTATACCAAACCCATTCAACGGGATGATATCACCGTTTTAGGAAAAGAAGCCTTAGGAGCTCTTTGGGTGGGAACCGACCAAATGCACGCCGGGAATTATATTAGCGAATACGACCAAAAGGTAGTCGATAAATTGGCTTATGTCATGGCAGGCGGCGATCTTTCTGAAAAGACTCAGGTAAGCGAGCAATACCTGCTGGATCTGGAACGTGAGGCCTTCCTCTCTCTTTGCGGAGAACGTAAAACATTAGAACGATTGCAGCACATGTTGAAAACCGGAAAGCCGCTGAGAAACTGATAAAATCGTATATTGTATAATGTAAAGTGTATAGTGTTATCGCTCAGAAGATAAAAATCTTAAAGACTTCTTAATAGTATGAATTATTTCAGAGAGTTGAGGGTTTGGCAAAAATCTATGGATTTGGTTAAAGAAATATACAAGCTTACAGAGAAGTTCCCGCAAAGAGAGCGATACGGACTTCAATCTCAAATCCGAAGCGCTGCAGTCTCAATACCTTCTAATATTGCTGAAGGATGCGGTCGATCAACAAATAAGTACTTTAGCAATTTTCTGGGAATTGCTCTCGGTTCCTCGTTTGAATTGGAAACACAATTGATACTTTCTAAAAAGATGCAATACTTAAAGATAAAGGAATATGAAGCTGCCGAGAACGAAATTCACCATATTCAAAACATGATCATCAAGCTTCAGAAAAGCCTGGAGTAAACAGAATTTCAGGTGTTCTTTTTAAAGAAGCATCAGGCTTATACAATATACATTATACGCTATACAATATACAATAATATAATACACTACACAAAACACATATTATGGAAACAGCATATATAATTAAAGGTTATCGAACGGCGGTGGGGAAAGCACCCCGCGGAGTTTTACGTTTTAAACGCCCGGATGAAATGGCCGCCGAAACCATCAAATACTTATTAAAACAGGTCCCCGAATTAGACAACAGCCAGGTGGATGACGTGATTGTGGGAAACGCCATGCCGGAAGCTGAGCAGGGCCTCAACATGGGGCGGTTTATCTCGCTGATGGCTCTGGATCGCGTGGAGGTCTCCGGAATGATCGTCAATCGTTTCTGTTCTTCCGGAATCGAGGCCATTGCCATTGCCACCGCCAAGATCCAGAGCGGGATGGCCGATTGTATCATTGCCGGAGGAGCCGAAAGCATGAGTTACGTCCCCATGAGCGGATTTAAACCGGCTCCCAGCTACAAACTGGCCAAAGAGGGTCACGCCGACTATTATTGGGGAATGGGGCTCACCGCAGAAGAAGTCGCCAAACGCTACGATATCTCCCGGGAAGACCAAGATGAATTCTCCTATAACTCCCATCAAAAAGCCATCAAAGCACAAACCGAAAACCGGTTCAAAGAGCAAATTACCCCTATTGATGTAGAGCATATCTTTGTGAATGAGGAAGGCAAAAAGGAAACGAAGAATTATACGGTCACCCGAGATGAAGGCCCCCGAAAAGATACTTCCCTCGAAATCCTGGCCAAACTCCGTCCGGTATTTGCGCAAGGCGGAAGTGTAACGGCCGGGAACTCCTCCCAAATGAGTGACGGAGCCGCTTTTGTGGTGGTCATGAGCGAAAAGATGATGAAAAAACTCAATCTGGAGCCTGAAGCCCGGCTAAAAGGCTATTCCACCGTGGGAGTCGAACCCAAGGTGATGGGAATCGGACCCGCTTTTGCCGTTCCTAAAGTACTCAAACAAACCGGATTAAGCCTGAATGACATCGAATTGGTCGAGCTCAATGAAGCTTTCGCCTCACAGTCTGTAGCCGTTATCCGGGAATTGGAAATGAACCCCGAGATTGTCAATGTAAACGGAGGCGCCATTGCCCTCGGTCACCCGTTGGGTTGTACCGGAGCCAAGCTCTCGGTTCAGATTTTTGACGAAATGCGGAAACGCAAACTAAACGGTAAAAACGCCTTGGTCACCATGTGCGTGGGAACCGGACAGGGTGCCGCCGGAGTTTATGAGGTTTACTAATATCCTCAAACGGAAACCTATCTATATCAAAAAATCTCGTTCCGATATTGGTCGGAAACCAAACACAAACTTCTTAAATACGACAACATGGCCAAAGAACTATTAAAAGGTGGGGAATTCATCATCAAGCCGTCTTCGGCAGAGGATGTTTTTACCCTTGAAGATCTCAATGAAGAGCAACAGATGATGCGGGATTCCGTAAGGGAATTTGTCGATCGCGAAATTGTGCCCAATCACGATCGTTTTGAAGAGCACGATTATGAGCTTACCGAAAATATTATAAAAAAAGCCGGTGAATTGGGCTTTTTGGGAATTACCCTCCCCGAGGAGTACAACGGATTGGAGATGGGTTTTACTTCTTCGTTCCTGGTGACCGATTATTTCTCCGGAGCTACCGGTTCGATGGCTACCGCTTACGGGGCGCATACCGGAATCGGAACTCTCCCCATTGCTCTCTATGGGACGGAAGAACAAAAGAAAAAATATTTGCCCAAGTTGGCCACCGGGGAATGGATTGGAGCCTACTGCCTGACCGAACCCACAGCCGGAAGTGATGCCAATTCGGGAAAAACCTCGGCAACACTGACCGATGACGGAAAACACTACCTGATCAACGGTCAGAAAATGTGGATTTCGAATGCCGGATTTGCCCATACTTTTATCGTTTTTGCCCGGATTGAAGACGACAAATACCTGTCCGCTTTTATCGTGGAATACGACAAAGACAATCCCAACGGAATCAAATTAGGACAGGAAGAAGACAAACTGGGGATTGCCTCCTCCTCTACCCGACAAGTCTTTTTTGAGGACACCAAAGTACCTGTAGAAAACCTGTTGTGGGAGCGAAACAAGGGTTTTAAAATTGCCATGAACATCCTGAACATCGGCCGGATGAAATTGGGAGCTGCTTGTTTGGATTCGCAAAGACGGGTTCTCGGAATCGCTACAAAATATGCCAACGAACGGGAGCAGTTTAACACCAAGATTTCCGAATTTGAAGCCATTAAAGGAAAACTGGCACAATTGGCCACCGATGCATACGTCAGTGAATCCGCTACCTACCGGACCGCAAATCTTATTGAAAAATGGACGCAGAAATATCGGGAGGATGACGGTTTAAGCCGAACCGAGGCCGAATTAAAAGCGGTCGAAGATTTTGCCGTAGAATGCTCGCTGGCCAAGGTATTCTGCTCTGAGGCCACTCAAAACGCCAGTGACGAAGGAATCCAGATTTACGGCGGGATGGGATATTCCAAGGAAACCCCTATGGAGGCCGCCTGGCGTGATGCCCGAATCCCCCGAATTTATGAAGGGACCAATGAAATTAACCGGCTTCATGCTGTCGGGATGCTGTTGAAAAAGGCCTTGAAAGGAGAATTGGATCTGCTTACTCCGGCCATGGCCATAAAAGACGAATTGACCGGATTGCCTTCCCTCGATAAGCCCGATTATTCGGAATTGTTTGCCGAAGAAAAGGAAATCCTGACCAAGCTGAAGAAAGTCTTCCTGATGGTCGCCGGAAGTGCCGTTCAAAAATATCAGGCCGAACTGGAAAACCACCAGCACTTGATCCTAAATGCCGCCGATATCCTCATCGATATCTTTATGATCGAAGGAACGCTGTTGCGAACAGAAAAATTAGCTAAGAATAAAGGGGAAGACCACGTTAAAGAGCAAATTGCCATGACGCAACTGAAACTTTATCAGATGGTGGAAAATATCACCCAAAATGCACGGGAGGCTATTATTTCCTTTGCCAGCGGTGATGAACAGCGCATGCTGCTGATGGGATTAAAACGCTTTACCAAATACCAGAACTATCCCAATATAGCCGAGCTCAAGAATATCGTCGCCGACAAGGTAATCGCCGATGGCGGCTATAGCTTTGATTGATTAGTAGCGATTCATAATAGCTATGAAAAGGAGCCCAAAACCGGACTCCTTTTTATTTATCGAAAAGGTTAAAAGAGAGCCTATCGGGAAGATAGCAACAGTAGGATTTTCTTATACGGGGGC
>CAZBXQ010000062.1:5399-7586 GCA_964495935.1 uncultured Flavobacteriaceae bacterium | reverse complement strand
CGTGTAAATTCACTCAAATAAACCGTGTTGAATTCAGAACATCTTCGAAACTTCAGTTGTATAAAATATAGGCGTAATTTTTATATCACAAAGTAACTTCCTTATCTCGTGGGCCATGAAGTCAATTACCATGAACTGGCGCAAACCATAGGCAACATTAACACGATGGCGGTCGAGAAATATTTGGATCTACTGGAAAAGACTTATGTTATCTTCAAGCTTCCGGCTTATAGTCGAAACCTCCGGAATGAAATCAAAAAAGGAAAAAAATGCTATTTCTTCGACAATGGAATCCGCAATGTATTGATTAGTGATTTTAAACAGCTTAAAATGCGATTTGATAAAGGTGCTCCTGGGGAAAATTATCTGGTTTCCGAACGATTAAAAAGGAATGCCTATCATCAAAACCATCCTAACACGTATTTCTGGCGTACTCATGATCAGGCCGAAATTGACTATATAGAGGAACAAGACGGACTTTTAAAAGCCTCTGAAATCAAGTGGAAGCTACAAAACGTTCGCTTTCCCAATTCATTTTTAAAAGCCTATCCAAACCATCAGACTCGGGTTATTCATCGGGAAATTTTTAAAAGTTTTGTCTTGCCGTAATTCCCGACGGCATCACAACAACGCACTCTCATGCTGTCTCACTATTTCTTTGTATTTTTTGACATGTAAATCAGAAAGGATTCCTTTTCACAACCTGTAAATCGTGCTGATCAATCGCCTTCTACCTATAAAAACAAGCATATTTGCAGCACTGCTATTTGCCTTCTCTTGGCATTCTTTGGCCCAGAAAATCAAAGGAAAAATAATTTCAGACGGAGCTTCCAGTGAATATGTAGAAGTCCGGAATACGACCTTAGACGAAATCACGTTTTCCGACAATCTGGGGGAATTCGAAATCAAAGCCCGAATAAAAGACACCTTGGTTCTTAAATCCGTATTCTTCGAAGAAACAAAAACGGTAGTCGATAGTGCTGCGATTCAAAACGGGCTTTATATCGAGTTAAAAGAAAGGCATTTCGATCTGGCAGAAGTGGTGATCACAACCACTCCCTTTGAATTCGATCTGGATAATTTTAATTACGAATTTAAATTGATGCTACAAGAAGACATCAAACGACATCCGTTTTTATACAATAAACCGCCGAGCTACTTTGCCAATGGAATTGATTTTTTGGCCGTGGGTTCGGCTGTATTTAAGGGAATAGCCGGATTGTTTAAAAAAAATAAGGCTCCGGAAATCCCGGCCATTACCTTCGAGGACCTGGAAAGTCTCTTTGTTAATAATTCTTTTTTTACAGAAGAATTATTGCAAAACGAATTAAAGATCGGTCCGGAGGAAAAATACCGATTTTTTGACTATTGTGAAGCTCGATATCTCAACGCTTCCTTACTCAAAAGTAAAAACCGATTCCTATTATTGGATGAATTGGTAGCAGCATCCAAGGAATTCAGGCAATATTATAAGGAGTAAATCAAATGAATCGTTATTTTTACCCTGTCTTATCTTAAGATAACTTTATATCTTTGTACAAGATGAAAAAGTTAAAAACTTTAATCTCGGAGAACAACCCCCTGCCAGTGACCTTGCTGATTTGCGCAGTAGCCATACTGGGATTCTATTTCTATGCTGAAGGCGGGTATATCTTATCCGAAATCAAGCAAGGGTTTATGGACGGATGGAACAGCGTAGATTGCAGTAATTAAAATCAAGCCGTGCTGAAGGAAAAGATCTTCCATATACTTATTATTTTGGGATGTATGGCCGGAAGTATTTACCTCAAAAACTTCGATCAACCTGAATCGCTCCTCTATTTTCCCGAAAATGGATCTCGAATCTTTTTTATCCCTGCTTTAGCCTCCGGTCTCTATGTTTTTCGCAGAAAACACAGTTCTCTTTCTTTTTTGAAATTTGTCCTTTTTGCAATTGGAATCGACATTCTTGTACATATTCCCGAAATCTGGGAGGTAAGCCTCTCCTATATGTTACGACTTATACTGTCCATGGCAATAGGTGGAGCTCTTTCCATCTTGGCCGTTGGTCTTTATAGCCGGTTTAAAAAACCTGAAGTTGCAGTACCCGAATAATTCGGCAAGATCAATTCTTTAAAGTGTATTGTTCTTAGGCTGAATTCTCTTTATTGAGGTCATTTAAACTTTCAAAAATGGGCTGCAAAATGA
>CAZBXQ010000062.1:0-5299 GCA_964495935.1 uncultured Flavobacteriaceae bacterium | reverse complement strand
CACTCAAAATTTATGAGAGAACTCTATATCAAGATCATTAAATTTTCCGAAATCAAAAAATGGAAGTATATAGATGAGTTGAAATGGTAAATATTTTAATAAAACATCGTTTAATATAGAAAAATATCTTAAATTACTGTTTTGATTCTACTTTGTATAAAAACATCCAACGGAAATAACAAATTTGTATTAGGACTAATTCGAGTTCCTCTTGTACAAAATTAAAAATATCGAAACTGAAGTTCCAACTAATTATGGAAGGCTATAATACCTCTTCTACAAATATTTTATTATAAGGAAACCCAATAGACGATAAGAAGATCAAAAAACAATATATCCAAATCATAAAAGACTTAAACTAAACTCAATTATTCAATAATTTTTATCATCCTACTATTTTTATGAAAAGCAGTCTTATAGCATTCGTTTTTATGATGATTTATGGAGGAATCGACATGACTCTGCGCGCACAAGAGGGAATTGTGAACATCACCTATAAATTTGAATATATCAATGATCTGGCAAACAAGGACAATCCTTACAAAGAAGATATGATATTATCTTTGGATAACCAAGGCAGTCGCTATTGCTCCCTATTGATCTACCATGAAAATGATCCCGGCAAGTCCACCGAACAACAAGCTCTGCAAGCGAATATTCCCGAAGCAAACCTAACCGTTGTGAGCGGAGGCCCCCTGTTGCGCGTAAATAATGCAGGGGTACTCATTAATGAAGAAATCGTCAAAAATTTTGCCACCCAAAAAATGGGGATCTATGCTCTTTTGGGATTGAAAGTGTATAAGGCAGAAACCACGATACCTCAAATAGACTGGAAAATACAGGATAAAAAGAAGGAAATAGGGGGATACTCTTGTCAAAAAGCTGTAGGGAATTATGGGGGACGCACGTATGAGGTATGGTTTGCTCCCGAACTTCCATTTCCGGACGGGCCCTGGAAATTATCGGGCCTGCCCGGGCTGATCCTTGAAGTACATGATCAAAAAGAAGAGATCTCTATTTTATTTGAAGGCATAACAAAAGACACCAATCCCAATGAAACAACTGCCTCTTTTATGGATAGCAAATACAGCATTCCGATTAGTGTCAAACAGTATTACAAAATTAAAGAGCAATTTGAAAAAAATCCTGAGACCTTTACGAGTGCTCAGGCTCCCAATGCCAAATTAGGAATTATTAACATCGAAGACGAAAGTGCCAATACCGTCCATAAAATAAAAAAGTACAACCCCATGGAATTGAAATAATTTCGGCGATAAGCACTCAAAATTTCTATCATATGGCCCATCGAGCCGTTTATTGGGTATCGTTTAGCCTTCTGCTTTTTTCTTTTAACCTCTTATTGGCTCAAAAAAAGATAGTAAAGGGGCAGGTAAAAAGCGATACTCGAGAAAATTTGGAACATGCCAGTGTGATTGTAATAGACTCCTCATCTACCATTCTTGCCTTTTCTATCACCGACGAAAAAGGAGAGTTCACGTTGGAAATCCCTGTTCATTCACCCGTTAAATTATGGATAGAAGCCCGCTTTTTAGGCTATAAAAAACAGCGAATAGGTATTGAACCAGAGACTGCCTATTATCAATTTGAACTTCCTCCCGATGAAGAAATACTTCGTGAAGTAATCGTAAAGAACCGCCCGACGCTGAAACGTCTGGGGGACACTTTACGATATGCCGTGACCAATTTTGCCCAGCCGGAAGATCGCAGCGTCGGGGATGTGTTAAGGCGCATGCCCGGTATCGACATCGGGGATGACGGAACGATTTATTATAACGGAAAGCCAATCGAAAATTTATACATTCACGGGGATGACCTGATGAATGGCAGGTACGGGTTAGCCACCAAAGCCATCCGAAAAGAAGATATTAAGGCCATTGACGTGATCAGGAATCATCAGCCCATCAAAGTTTTACAAAACAAAATATTCACCAATAAAACGGCTATCAATCTGATTCTAAAAGATGAAAATAAATTAAAATTATCGACCCAATTGATGACCGGAGGAGGCCTTCCTCAACAATATGATGCTGCCGTAACCCCCATAGTGTTAAATAAGAACATTAAAATGATCAATACGCTGGCACTGAATAACAGTGGGACAGACTACAAAAATGATTTTAAACAATTAGGTGCCTCCAATTTTATCTCCAATATTGGTACCGATCCCGCGGATTTTTCTTTGGCACTCGGTACCGCGGGCCCTCCTGATTTACCGGTTCCAACCTATTATTTCAATCGCTCTAAACTTGTCGATCTCAACAACCTGTACAATACCCAAAACGGGGTCCAGTTTAAGGTCAATATTCAAGGATACTGGGATAGAAGTAGTATGGATTACAGCAGTACAATCGACAATTTCACCTCAACGGATACCATAACCTACAACGAAACACAAGAACTGATTAAGAAACCCATGCTATTGCATACCTCCTTCAATATAATGGCAAACAAAAAACATTATTTTTTAAATAATAATGTAAAGATTAATCTTCATACAGACGATAATCATGCACTGATGCATTTTAATGAGAATACGTTTTTACAGAACTTGGACAAAAATCAATACGAAATTTCCAATGATTTTAATTGGATACCACAACTTCAAAATAATAAGGGAATCGGAGAAATCAGGTGGCTGATCAATTACAATAATAATCGACAAAAACTACGAATAGGGGAAGGATATCATATGGAAATAGCAGATCAAGAGGGAAATTACGATACGGTGGTTCAATCCCTACAGATCCCAACACTATTTTCAAATGCCTATATTTCTTATAAGATACCAAATAAGAGGATCACTCAGCAGTATAAGTTGGGATATATTAATGAACATCAAAAATTTAATACAACTCTAAATTTTGAACGGGATCAACAATCCTTTCCATACCATAGAGATGCCGGGAACCATGTGAAGTGGAACCGACAAAATCTTTATGCTTCGGCTACCTATGAACTGAGGTATAAAGACTGGAAATCCATCGTCTCCCTGCCCTTGGCCTATCAGACCATACGATATTCACAAGAGGATTACCACTCGGATTCCAAAAACAATCATTTTATTTTCAGTCCTAATTTAAAAGTGCAATACAATCTCAACATAGAAGAAAGGCTCAATATCAGTTATGGCCATCATCATACTTTCGGTAATATTACCGATGTATTCCAGGGTGCTGTTTTAAAAAATTATAGAATCCTCCAGGCCAATCAGGCAGATCTACAAAAAAGAAAAGAAGATGCCTTCCGTCTTGGCTACCATTTTGAAAAATCGGCAAGTTTATTTTTTATGAATGCCGGATTTAACTATAACAAAAGCATTTCAAATACTATATTTTCAACTCAAATTACCGATGGAATTCAAAACACCATCATGTTGCCCATTGAGAATGCGCAAAGCAGTTATGGCTTTAACTTGGGACTCAGCAAGTATGTATTTGCATTAGGAAGTACATTTTCTTTAAAATCGGAATTTAACACCACCTCTTTCCGACAAATTATTAACGATAAACTTATTCCTTTTCACACCCGGAACTTTTCATTAAGTTCAAAATTTGACAAAAAGCTGTTCGGTCAAGTCAGACTCCTATACCGGCCTCATGCCTTTTGGATTAACAGTACATTAGATACCCAAAAGGAAAAACGCATTCAGCACACTACTTTCCGATTAGATCAATCCATAGAACTACAGTTTACCCCCTTTCAATTATGGGAATTTGAAATCAATGCCAAGCACAGCCTCACTCATCAAAAAAACAACAAAAACAGGTATCTGTTCAGCGGAGCTAAGATCCGTCGTCATTTTAAAAATGCCGGTGTGGACGTGAGTTTCGATGTTACCAATTTATTTAACGTAAAAGACTATAAGCTCTATTCCATTGCTAATAACCAACTTATTAGAGATCGTTATCGCCTAAGAGGTCGAATGATACTGTTGCGATTGGATTGGTATTTTTAAGCAATCAAACATAATTCCTTACCTTTGCCATTCTTTTGTCAAATATTTGAACACGCATGGATAAAGTCGATGAGTTTAACGCCTACCGGAGTAAAATGACCGGAAAACTACTGGCTGAAAATAATAAAGTTTTAAAACGAATTTTTAACCTGGATACCAATGCTTTTGTAGAAGGTGCCATTGACAAAAAGACCAAAGAAATGCTGGGGTTAATAGCTTCTTTGGTGTTGCGGTGTGAAGAATGTATTCAATATCATCTGGAAACCTGCCATAAGGAAGGCATTACCCGTAAGCAGGTTGTCGAAATCATGAGTATAGGAACGTTAATCGGAGGGACCATTGTCATTCCCTATATCCGAAAAGCCCATGAATACTGGGAGATTCTGGAAGGTAAAAACGAACCTCAATAAAGGGTAATTCGCAATCCCAGAGATATATTGTGTTCCGCTACCGGATTGTGCTTAAAAATGGGGTTCAGGTCGTACTTTACATATAAAGCCGTTTTCCCATATCCCAAATACGCACTCAATCCATAAATAAAATCAGGGGTATTAAGTCGTTGAGCACTTTTTTCTCTTCTTGTCTTTCCATCTTCTTTATAACGTAGCTTCTGCCGGATTCCTATACGCAATCCCGAATAGCCCCCTACCCCCACCCGCCAGGACCGGGCCTGATAATCGAGATCGGCGGGACCAAATTCAAAATGAACAGGGAGGACAAGATGATCCCTTCTAAATTTTGATTTTTCCAAAGAAGAGGGAAACTTCACCAATCGGGTTTTGGAGCCATTCTTTTTAAAAAACCGGTTATCCTTGGGTTTAAGCCCATTAAATTGAAAAGCCAATCCATAATTCAAGCGGTAAAAGCCGGTTGGAGTCAAGGCCGTTGAAAACTCGCCTCCGATTTCAAAAAAGCGACTTCCCAGAAATTTATAAGAATCTCCCGGAGATAGATTACTCCCAACAACATTATTAAATCCAAAAGCGAAAAACAGGCGTTTTAACGTTTGCCCCTGCTGCTTGAAAATCGTGATCTGATAATGTGCATTCGTCTGGGCTGCATCGCCTTGTTCAAGCACATTTTTTTGTATTGCTTTTTCTCCATGCTTATCTTGCGCTGTCCCCGAAGAAACGTTTCCCAAAAGAAGGAGACAAAATAAAGCAAAAAGCAGATACGTTCTGTGTTTTATCATTCTTATCTTTTATAGAGGTCATTTAAACTTTCAAAAATGGGCTGCAAAATAATCCTATTGCTCCAGTTTTAGTCTCTTTTTCGACCGTAGCTATGGCTATGCTCTACAAAAAAGCCGTCACCTGGAACAAT
>CAZBXQ010000061.1:0-18551 GCA_964495935.1 uncultured Flavobacteriaceae bacterium | reverse complement strand
ATTATAAATTACATACTTATACCAAACCTATTCCTTTGTCCTTTCTAATGTTTATAAAAATGGGATTATTGGTAAATAATCGGGCGGGGTTCATCCACTTTAAAATCCTGGAACCCAAAATCATCATTTCGAAAACTATTAGCCTTTATTACATTATTCCCCTCCCCCGGTATAGAGGGATAGAAAGATAGCGACAGCTGAAAAGAATCAAACACAAAATAATCATTCCGAATAATGAAGCCCAGACTAAAAGAAGAATACAATCGATTACTCCCATAACTTTTGTCTCCGCCGGTCAATATACTTAATGTCGCGCTGGCAAAAGGATTTAAACGGAATCCCAGTACTTCCCACGGGGAATAAAATTGAGTTTGGAGATCCAGGACATATTTCCTCGTTCCAATAACCGGGCTGTCAAAACCCTGCATTTCTCCGGTTTGATAATCGATAAACCGATGCTTATCAGCATAATCAATATACTCGTAGCTGTTTACCCCTCTAAAGTACGGTCGTTCATTAAGTCCCAATCGATCATTAAAGGATTTTTCCCGATCTAATCCGATGACAATCTGAGGCTTTATAAACTGCCGCATTCGCCAGCCCCGGACCCCCAGTTTCCATAGGTTACTAAAATAGTTTGCCTTGATATTAAGGGTCACCTGCTCGGTATGCTTTTTCCCAAAAAAAGTTCCAATCCCTACACTACCACTAAGGAATCCCCAATCCAGATAGTCCCCGCAAACAGCCTGAGCCCCCAAATAAACCCGGGTACGGTGATTTTTTCGCTGTATCCCAGAAATTAAAGTATATAATTCTCCGGTAGGAACATCCTCGGTAATTCCATCTCTAAAGATATGATGATCCCGAACATACCGACGGGAGGCAAGGCTCACACTCCCCAAATAAAGCTGCTCATTGGAAAAATAGTGGGATTCATCCATCACTATCGGCAGCTGCTCTCGATAATTGACCAAAGCTGTTCGCAACGCCAAAATCAGATTTCGATTCTTTTCTTTATTTTTTGAGGATGCATTGAGTGGAAAAGACCGAGCCAGCCAATAATCCTGATAATAGAACTTCAAATCATGAATTTCCACCGTATAATCCGGCAATATAAAAGGCCGCTCCAAAGAACGTTCCTGAAAAAATAATCCTCCTGCCCATTTAGTCAGCGGTGAAAAAAACTCTCTTTTCACCGACACATATTTATCCTGAAAATGATCAAAAGTAGATTCATAACTCCCGGTAAGATCAATAAAAGTATTGGCCATATTCGGAATCATATATTTGGCTCCAAAACCCGTTTCCCCGTCTGAAAATCGCTTGGAATAACGCAACCGGGCTTCGTGTCCAAATCCTATAAAATTTCGCTCTCTCAACCCCACCTTAAAATGGGAGGAAGAGAAGCTCCCCCGCGGTAACAGAGACCAGGAATCCAAAACCTTAATAACGATATCGACTGCATGCGGTTCCCCCTGCACTTCCCGCGGAATAATATTAATATCGTGTACATATTTCTGTTCGCGGAGTAATCGAGCGGTTTCCTTAAATAATACGGTATCTACCTTTTTTCCCTCTTTAAACAGGATAAACTTATTAATCGCCATCCTTTTGGTTTTTACATGAATGGCATTTCCGGCTTTCTCCAAAATACTCTTCGGTTGTCGTAAGGTATCAAAAACAGAGTATCCAAAAGGGTCTTCAGTGGCAATAATCACATGACGAATTATAGCTCGATTTTGAAGGGTGTCGTATCGCGTATAATCAATTCTGGGAGGCGTGCGACGTCCCGACTCTCTTCGGAATATCCATTTGTGAATTCGAGCAGCTACCTTACTCCGTTCGGAATAATCTTTTACTTTGTCATAAAACCCCGGTATATCCTGCGATATCTCAACACTATCGGAAGAAACTGTATGCTGAGCAAAAAGAAAAGGGGAAAAAGAAAGCCACACCAAAACAGGAAGCAGCACAATGACTACATGTGGTATATATGATCGCTTCACCAATAGAATCAAATCAAGAATAGACCCCTAAAGTACATGAAAAAATATTTTTAACCTATTTTTTAAATTTTTGGGGTAAGTAAACCAAGGCTTTGGTAGCAAAGAACTCTTCTTCAAATTCATTTTGAAGCGGATATACCTTAACCGTTTTATAGTGCCGAAGCTCCTTGGTTAAGTTTCCGCCCTTTAAATATAAAATTCCATTTTTAAGCTTATGCCGGCTCTTTTTTGCAATCTTTCCTTTGACCCAGTGCACAAAAGTATCCATTTGAGCCACAGCCCGACTCACTATAAAATCGTATTCATCCGTTTTTTTCAGGTCTTCCACCCGACAATTGTAGGTTGTTACATTTTCCAACTGCAATCCTTTAACGACTTCGTCAACAACCAAGATCTTCTTTCCCCGGCTATCGACCAGATCAAAGTTAGTTTCAGGAAAAAGTATAGCTAAAGGAATTCCGGGAAAACCTCCTCCCGTTCCTACATCCAAAACTTTGGCTTCCGGCAAAAAATCGATATATCTGGCAATAGCCAAGGAATGCAGGACGTGCCGCAAGTAAATCTGATCGATATCTTTTCGGGAAACGACATTAATTTTAAGATTCCAATCCCGGTATAAAGCTTTTAATTTTTGAAAACGTTCCCGCTGCTGATTGTCGATATCCGGAAAGTATTTAAGAATTTCTTCCAAATCTGTATTTCAGGATTTTAACGTGAATAATTGGGAGCCTCTTTAGTAATGGAAACATCGTGGGGGTGGCTTTCTGCGATTCCGGAAGCCGTAATCTGCACAAATTTGGCACTTTTTTGTAGGGCCGGAATATCTTGGGCTCCACAATATCCCATACCAGCACGTAAACCGCCAATAAACTGATGCATGCTCTCTACCAATTCTCCTTTATAAGGTTTACGTCCCACAATACCTTCGGGCACCAGTTTTTTGATCTCGTCTTCCATATCCTGAAAATAACGGTCTTTGGAGCCTTGTTGCATCGCCTCTACGGAGCCCATACCGCGATAGGTTTTATATTTCCGGCCTTCATAGATAATGGTTTCTCCCGGAGATTCCTTGGTTCCCGCCAGCAAAGAACCCAACATCACCGTATCGGCCCCGGCAGCCAAAGCCTTCGGGATATCTCCGGTATATCGAATGCCCCCGTCGGCAATCACGGGAATATCGGTGTCTTGAAGTTCCTCGGCGACTTCCAAAACCGCAGAAAATTGCGGAAATCCAACTCCCGCCACAACACGAGTTGTACAAATAGACCCCGGTCCTATTCCGACTTTCACGGCATCGGCACCGGCCTCTACCAGATAGCGAGCCGCTTCGGCAGTAGCCACATTTCCCACAACCACATCGGTGTCGGGATAAGCCCCTTTTACTTGCTGAAGTACCTCTACTACACCTTTCGTATGACCGTGAGCCGTATCAATCACCAAAGCATCTACATGAGCCTCCACCAAGGCTCCCACCCGCTCCAAAACATCGGCAGTTACCCCCACCGCAGCAGCAACCCGAAGGCGACCATAATGATCCTTATTGGCCATCGGTTTCTGCGTGAGCTTGGTAATATCTCTAAAAGTAATTAACCCGCAAAGTTTATTATCTTTATCCACAACCGGAAGCTTTTCAATTTTATGCTCCTGCAAAATAGATTCTGCTTCTTTCAGTGACGTCCCCTCTTTTGTAGTAATCAGATTGTCGGCAGTCATGACCTCCACGATCGGGCGCTGACTCTTTTTCTCAAACCGCAAATCACGATTCGTTACAATTCCCAATAGATTCATTTCTTTATCCACAACCGGAATTCCCCCAATGTGGTTTTCCCGCATAGAATCCTTGGCGTCTTTTACTGTAGCCCGGATAGAAAGTGTAATCGGATCAATGATCATTCCACTTTCAGACCGTTTCACTTTTCGCACTTCAAGAGCCTGCTCCTCAATACCCATGTTTTTATGCAACACCCCTATACCTCCTTCTCGGGCCATAGCAATAGCCATTCGAGCCTCGGTTACGGTGTCCATAGCTGCCGAAATAATAGGTACGTTAATAGTGATGTTTCGGGTGAATCTCGATTTTAAATTCACCTCTCTCGGCAAAACCTCCGAATAGGCCGGAACTAATAATACGTCATCATAGGTCAATCCCTCTCCTACAATTTTAGCACTCTTTAAACTCATGGCAATTTTTTTAATTGCATGCAAATTTAAGGTTTAAAAAATAAAAATCGTGAGAACTCCGAATAATATTCCAACACAAATCTTAATGGGACCGACTTCAAAGTTTATTTTCAGCGTTTTTAATAGCAAAAGGGAAATCGTAACTCATATTAATAAACAAGATCTTTGTCTCTCGGCACCTGAGATGAAAGGACAAATTATTCCAAAAAATGAAATCATAAAAAATCGATTCTGCTATTGCTTTAATTTTCATCACAAAATCAACATGAAATAAGTTTACTATGCTTAAATTTGCAGATGTGTATTATAATCGGATCATACAACCATTCTGTGCGTTTCTGTTAATGGGTGCCCTGTTGTTTCAAACTTTTCCACAAAGCTTGTTACTGCTGGATTATCATCTGCAAACCGATATCTATGCCATGTACTGCATCAATAAAGACAAGCCCGAAATGGAATGTAACGGAAGGTGTCAACTGGACAATAAGCTGGATGATTTAGAACACCACCATCACGATTCTGATTCTCAAAAAGTACCCATAGCTTCTGTCTATACGGCTCCTGAAATTATGATCGTTGACGACGAATCATCGAATTCTGTGATTGCTGATAACAATAATTTTCACCCTCCCCATTTCATCATCAAAGAATTTATTTCTAAAATTCCGCATCCTCCAAAATCCCGCTTATCCTAAGGGATTGTTTTTCAATCTTATTTTCTATTACAACTTTCTGTCATTCATAAGGTTTCAATCACTATTATCTACATATAGGGATAAGCCTTACTATGTTGAGATATTCCATTGAACATCAAGATCTGTATAAGGATTAATCTTATCTACAGAAATGAGGAATGTCGCTTCGCCTACTATTTCGGCGTTTGTGATTCTTCCTCTTGGCCGAAAGGGAATAACAAAACCAATGACCATCCCGTATGTATATGCTTAATGTCGTATAAAACAGACGGCTATCAAGTGATAGACTACAAACCACGAAATACTATTCCATTATCATAAATTACCGGAAAAAATAAATTTATAACCCAGAATTTATCGCTATAAAAAGATGAAACTTTATTATTTATTATTCATACCGTTTCTTTTGGGAGCCTGTAAAGAATCTCCAAAAACTGAAACAGAGCAAAGCGCAGTTCAAACTGAAACCGAATCCTATTTGATATCCACCAAAAACAAGGATGCCTCATGTGTGTATTTAACGCAGGACGAAAACATGAATCCAATTATAAGTTGGGTTGAAGTGGACTCCACTTCTCAAGAAAAGGCCTTTTATTGTGCACGATTCAATTCGGATAAAAATCAATTTGGGAAGGCCATTTCTATTCCAATTCCCCACAACACAAGTATTCATGAAGAAGGAATGCCGAAGATCGCCGTAAAAGGAGACGGCTCTCTGTTTGCCCTTTATGAGACCTCGGAAGAGCCCAAGGAAAACGAACGCTGGGGATTGGGAGACGTGCAATATCTCCAATCCTTTGATGAGGGAAAAACATGGACGAAGCCGAAATCTGTGGCCCCCCAAGATTATAACGCCAACCGATCCAGTTCTTTTTCGGGACTGTCCCGTTTAAGTGATGGCGAGATTGGAATCGCCTGGTTAAGCACTGCAACCGACAAATCGGCAAACGGACGACCCCTCAAATTTGCCAAAACAAAAGGGCAAAAAGGGCTAACTCCCCCTATCCTGATAGATCAACAGGCCTGCGAATGTTGTCGAGTTGCTCTGGACTATTATGGAACAAAGGGTTTGATTGTGGCTTATCGCAGTTTACGGGGAGATAACATTCGGGATATTGCTCTTGCTATATCCACCGATAACGGTTATTCTTTCGGTCCTCCCCAGGCCTTTACGGGAGATGAGTGGCAAATCAACGGTTGCCCGCACAACGGCCCTTCTGTCCAAGCTTCCAAGAATACATTTTATGTCACTTGGTTTACCGGAAAAGAAGACCGGGAAGGGGTACAATATGCCGAACTGGATAGTTTAGGCAATCTTTTAAAACGCAGATACGTGGATGCCGACAGCCAATTCATTCAGGTTGATCTCTCCTCAGACGGAGAGCACTTCCTCGCTTATAACCATGACTATCCCGGAGCCGATGGCGAAATTAACGGTGAAATTATAGTGGAACGAATGCAACAGGGAAGACACTTTAAAAAAGTAATCCGTTCACCCCGGGCCAGAGCCAATTATCCCGTCCTCAAAACGACGACCAACGGGCAACTCATTGTCGCCTGGACTGATGAGGGACAAGTGCGCTATACCATTCTGCCCTCAAATGGGATCAACGAAGAGAGCAGCTCCTATTTTTTAACCGATAACCGGTAGTTCAAGCACCGGCCACGGGAGAAAAAATCCTTCGATAAAGATTTAAAACAATGTTCAATCTTCGTCAAAAAACGAGCATCTTGTACCTCATGAAAGCCTATCGGTTTATCATGATGCTCGTACTCATCAATGCCCTGATGGCTCAGACCTTTCCCAAAACCTTGGTCTTACTCGATTATTATTTCCATACCGACGTCTATGCTGCCTATTGTATCAACAAGGATAGGCCCGAAATGGAATGTAACGGAAGGTGTCAGTTGGACCAGAAAATGGATAACATGGAACACCATCATCAGGATTCTAATCGATTGATAGAAATTTCTTTCTCTACTTACCTCCCAACAGAACCTCTTTTTGTAAAGCCCAAGCTCACGATAACTGTTAAAAATCGTGAGACTATATACCGGCCTCCTTTTATACCGGAAGAATGGGTTGAAAAACCCTTACTCCCTCCTCAGTTTTTGGTTTGATCGTCAAGAAATCGATGCCGGTCTTCCATCGGCCGAAACTCGATTGACTCCAGTTTCCTTTTTTTAATTTGCTCCTAACCATCCTTCTCTAAAGTTGATGGCGGGAGATTATCAAAACCAAATTCAATGAAATATTTAAAATATTTTTTTACCTTATCCGTCGTGATGAGCTTTCTGCCCTATGCTGCTTTTTCCCAAAACAAATTGGAGGGAAAGGTCATCGACAAAAACACCAACACCCCTTTGGTGGGTGCCTCTATTACCATTCTGGGAACAACCAAGGGAAGCAATACCGATGCGCAAGGGACATTTGTCCTGCACTATAATAAAATGGATACTCTCTTCGTCTCCTATATCGGTTATCAGCCTAAAAAAATAGTATTGCACGATGAGTCTCAATTAAATATTCCCCTCCAAGAATCCCAGACCGCTTTAAATCAGGTAATCGTATCGGCTTCAAGAAATGAAAAGCCGCGGGAAGATACACCAATGGCCATTTCGACTATAGGGGCCTCAAGTATAAGAGAGACCAAGGCCACTTCCCTCGATCAGCTGCTCAATCAGACGGCGGGGGTATATATGGTCGATCTCGGAAACGAGCAACACACAATGGCCATTCGGCAACCTTTGGGGTATAATGATTATTATTTATATTTAGAGGACGGCATTCCGATTCGGCCTACCGGAGATTTTAATCATAACGGATTGATCGAAATCAACAGCGAAGCCGCTCAACGTATAGAAGTTATCAGGGGGCCGGCCTCCTCCATCTATGGAAGCGAAGCCGTTGGAGGGGCTATAAATTTTATCACTAAAAAGCCTTCTTTGACCCCGAAAGCCACTTTGGAAACCGAATGGGGAACCAGAGATTACAAACGCATCAATCTCGATGCTTCTACGATGGTCAACGACAAACTCGGATTCGCCATTGCCGGATATTATGCAGATCGTTCACAAAAAGCGGAATATCACAACGACTTTCATAAATATGCGATAAATGCCCGGGCCGATTACCGTATCAACGATAAGACCAGCTTAACGGGAACTTTTGCCTACATCGATTATTTTGCCGACGGGAAAGGCGATTTGGATAGTTTACAATTTTACGATAAGGACTATACCCAAAAACCGATTAGCAATCAACGCTTTACCAACAGGACGGTAAAAGCCCTTAGAGCCAGACTCTCATTACAGCACAAATGGTCTGAGAGGAGTCATACAGATCTCACTGCTTATTACCGTAATAATTCCATCGGTCAAATTCCCTCTTACCGGATCGGGGCCACAGAAGATCCCCATATCTATACGGGGGAGATCAACAGGAATGCTTTTCGCAGCTATGGAACCCTTATTCAACATACTCAAAATTTTGACTGGTGGAATGCCGAATGGATCGTTGGCGGGAACTTCGACTTTACCCCGCAAAAATATGATGCGGCACTTCTCTGGATAAATAAGAACGAGGAAGGAATATACGAGGATTATTATCGGGATGACCAAAACACCATGATTTCCGACTATGCGGCCGACTTATACAACTCGGCACTGTATATCCAGCTGGAACTGAGCCCCATCGAGAATTTAAAAATCATTCTGGGATCGAGGTACGATCGTTTGGATTATCACTACAAAAATCATTTGACCCCAAGTCCTACCACCGGGCCAAAAACCACCAAAAATCACTTTAGTCATTTTACTCCCAAGATTGGGCTGACTTACGATTTTGGAGGAGGGCTGGGTCTCTATGCCAATCATAGCGTAGGCTTTTCACCCCCCAATATCAGTTCGTTATACAGTGGATATTCTGTTCCCAATTTAAAACCTTCTTCTTTTTACAATTATGAAATCGGAGGTTGGTATAGTTTGGGAAACAGGGGCTATGCCGAAATTGCCATTTACCGCCTGGACGGAAAAGACGAAGTCGTTTCCATACGGCAGAGCGATGGCACATCACTGAGTACAAATGCGGGAAAGACACGGCACGAAGGAGTGGAGCTAAGTGTTCATTACTCCCCTACCAACGATCTCTCCCTTCAATTAGGAGGAACCTATGCCCAACACCAATATATCGAGTTTATAGATGGAAATACTGATGTCTCCGGTAACAAGATGAAAGGTGCACCGCCCTATATTATAAACACCAAGGCTACCTATAAACCCCATTTTATTGAGGGATTCAGAATATCGCTGGAATGGCAGGGGTTGGGAAAATATTATACGGATCCCGAAAATCAACATACCTATAAGGGGTATCACATCTTTAATCTGCGGACCGGATATAATTTTAAGGGTTTCGAGATATGGGCCAACCTCATGAATTTTACAAACCGAGTCTATGCTACAACGGCTGAATACAAATACGGAGCCAATGCCTATACTCCCGGGCAACTCATCCAACTTCAGGTGGGACTCGGATATCACTTTTGAAGATAAAATCAATCCCAATGATACGGTCCTTCAATAAATAGTATATCCCCGGGAATAAAAGACTCCGGAAAACTACCCTGGAAGGCCAAGATGGTTTTCCAGGGTTTTTTGTGTACCGGAATTCGTTATACTATACCATCATTAGGAGCGCCGGTAGTATCCTCTGCCTCCACCACGTGGCCCCGAAGTCTTTTTACCCCCAAACTTGCTCAACTTATAAGTAAAGCTCAGCATGAAATAACGCTTTAACACCAAATCCTGTGTATCCTGAATATAGTCTTCTCCCGTCCTCCGGGCCGTCGAAATATTCTGATTAAGCAAATCAAACGCAGTTAATTTTAAGATACCCTCATCTCCCAAAAGCTTATAGCCCAGACTCATGTTCCAGAGGACGAAATCACGATCAAAACCCGGAGCAGTTTTCCCCAGTCGATTATAAGATACCGTACTTCCGAACACTACGCTTTCAGGCCAATATGAAGTCACTTCCAACTGCATTTTATGATCGGTAAAACTCTCGTTTGATCGGCTTCCCAAACTGTATTCCGCTTGGTTATAATCCAAGTTGTAAGAAGGTTCGATATTAATAATCTCCGGAATGTCGTACTCCAGACTTACCGACGGCTCCATTGCAAAATTATCAGAATGGAACTTCACCCCGTTAGAAAAACCAATATCTCTCCGCAAAGAAGAGCTCAAACCAATTTGGGGACGCAAAGTACTTCGATCCTTAAACTTAATCTCTTTCTGAAAACGAACACCACCCCTAAAATCATAGCTTCCATCGACATTGGTATAAGTTGTTCGGCGCACCAGATTTTCATCTGTTTCGGTACGGGATACAATTTGGTCGGAGTTATAATTTCCTCTTACGTAGGCAAACATCCCCTGACGACTGCGAAAATCATAATTGTTATAACTCAGGGAGAATCGGTTGGTCAAAGCCGGTCTCAAATTCGGATTTCCCGTTATGATATTCAACGGATTTGTAGTATTGGAAACCGGCTGAAGCTGCGTAACCGAAGGAACATCTCGAGAATTTCTATAGCTGAGATACATGGATTTCATCTGACTGATCCGGAATCGCACATAAAGCCTCGCAAACATATTATTAAAGGTATTGTCGAACTGAGTTTGCGTAAATTCTTCTTCGTTTTTTAAACGAACACTTTCCAGCCCTCCCGATAAGCCGGCATTTATTTTATCCGTCCGGTAAACAAGCCCAACCCGTGGCCGGTGTTGGTAGGTATTGGACTTGAAGGAACTGCTCAGTTCCTCGTTAAGCTGATTGTATTCCCCTCCGTCCTCGGTTTCATAAAGCAAACGCTCATTTTCATCATTGGAAGTCGTATAGGTATAGTCGGCATCAACTTTCCACTTTTTGCTTAACGGAATCCGGATACTCGCATCGATAGTATAATTTCCCCCTGTACGATCGCTTCGAATCAATTGATCTTGTATCTCGTTATCGGCCAACTCCCCGTCCTCATTATAAAGATCCCGAGAAGTAAAGTTTGTGCGATCTGATTTTTGGGTATTATTCCGATTGGTAAATCCCAATCTCATATATCCTCCTTCGCTTCCATATCTTCGAATAATATCCAGACGATTAGAAAAATCCACTCCGTTCACCTTACTCCGCTGTTCCGAATTTGAGCTGTTCAACTGTTTCCCATCGCTATCCGATGATGCTGTATAAGATTCGCTTTGCGTAAAGCCATTGTTTGCCGATATATTAGGGCGAATGGAAATCCGGGTTAGTGTATCAGGAGTATATTCAAAATAAGCACTCCCATTATGATTATTATTGACATTCTTGGCACGGGAGCTCGAATTATTGAAATAATGCCGATCGGGAAGAATATTTTCTCGTTGTACTTCAGAAGCGGTCTCTGTACTGGCACGATCATATCGATAATCAGCCGATAAATCGGCTTTGTCCTTCCAGCTATCTACAAAATCCAAACCGACCAAATGAGACTTGGTAATCCCGTTGTTATTTCCCAAATTCATAATGGAAAAAGCATTTCGTCCCATGGCATCATAGATTTCGTCAAAAGAAAATCCAATGGAGTTAATATTATTGGCACTTCCAATGGCACTCAACCGAAGGTCATTTTTAAAATAATTGGCAATCCCATTGAGAGAAAACCGATGATCAGTTCCGGCACCGGCCGTCAGACGAGAGAAAAAGCCCCTATTGTTTTCTTCTCGTATCACCACATTGATTGTTTTATCATCAGAATCGCTCTCCCGACCGGTAAACTCGTCTTCCTTGGATTTCGTATCGACCACCTGCACTTTTTCCAAGAGGTCCTTAGGCAGGTTTTTAGTCGCTACTTTAGGATCGTTTGTAAAAAAATCTTTCCCGTTGATTTTGATCTTTGAAACACTCTTTCCGTTTACTTCAATAGAACCGTCTCGAGCTACCGTAACCCCGGGTAGTTTCTTAAGGAGATCTTCCAGATTTGCATCTTCCTTAGTTTTAAAAGAACTGACATTAAACTCCAGCGTGTCTTTTTTTAACCGAATGGGAGCCGCCGATCCTTGTAAGGTAATTTCATCAAGCGTATTGTTGTCTTCTTCCAAGACCAGGGTTCCCAAATCCTCCTTCAATCCTCCCTGCACAGAAAATTCCCTCTCATAATTCTGAAAACCGACATAAGACGCAAGAAATCGAATCTTCATTTCATTGGTCTTGCCTTTGAGCAAAAAGCGGCCATCGCTCCGGGTAATCGTATAATCGATAACAGTACTATCTTTTTGAGATTGAATAAATACAGTAGCCGACTCCATGGGCTGATTAGAAGAATCTGTTAGCGTTCCCGAAATCTCGTAGCTCTGCCCTAAAAGACTAAAACTACCGAACAAAAAAGAGCAAACCAACACCACGCTCCTGAAGGGAGAATTGATAAAATACATAAACGGATAAATTAGATTTTGATTACAAAAAGTTTAAAACTATAAAACTCCTGCACTCCGGCCGTTAAAAACAACATAAAATACAATTTCTCCTTTTAGGGTGCCTCTATTCTCACAACAGAAATTCAGCGGTTACCGACCCAATAACCATGATGATGACACAAAGATAAATTATAATTTTATCGCTAACGTCCTTTTCGGGGTTTGAATACCAAACACAAAAACCAATCCAAGAAAGAGATAAATTGATTTTATAAGAAAAGTTTAAGACGAAACGTCTTTCATCCCCATATAAAAAAACCACCCAACGAAGAAGTTGAATGGTTTTTTATTAAATCGCAAAAACTTGCTGAACTATCCCAAATATTTTTTGAGCATCTTGTTCTTCGATTCATGCTTTAATCGTCGAATTCCTTTTTCTCGTATTTGACGAACGCGCTCACGGCTCAGATCAAACGTATCGCCAATTTCCTGTAAGGTCATCGCCGGCTGATTTCCAATTCCGTAGTTTAATCGAATAACATCGGCCTCCCGGGCTGACAAAGTATCCAAAGCTCGGTTAATTTCAATACTCAAAGAATCTTGCATTAAAGAGTCATCGGGGCTGGGTGACTCCCCTGAGCTCAACACGTCATACAGATTGGAATCATTTTCTCCTTCTTGAAAAGGGGCATCCATCGATAAGTGCCGCCCTGAATTCTTCATGGCCGTTTTTACTTGGCTGGGAGCCATATCCAGCTCCTGTGCGATTTCTTCAGCAGAAGGCGGACGTTGCAGTTCTTGCTCTAAGTGAGAAAATGCTTTATTAATTTTATTAATAACGCCAATTTTATTCAACGGCAAACGCACCACACGGGATTGCTCGGCCAAGGCCTGCAAAATAGACTGGCGAATCCACCACACGGCATAAGAAATGAATTTAAATCCACGGGTCTCATCAAAACGCTTAGCCGCTTTCACCAAGCCTACGTTTCCCTCGTTAATCAAATCCGGCAGCTTCAACCCCTGATTTTGATATTGTTTGGCCACAGAAACCACAAAACGTAAATTGGCATTCGTCATCTTTTCCAATGCCTCCTGATCACCTTCATGGATTCGTTGTGCCAACTCCACCTCCTCTTCAGCGGTAATCAAATCCACCTTACTAATATCTTGCAGATATTTGTCCAATGATTTGGACTCCCTATTGGTGACCTGTTTCGTAATTTTAAGTTGTCTCATCTATAAAAAATGATTTTAAAAAAGTTAATTCGGATAATAAAAATAATGCATTTCTATGGCATCAAAAATCACACCAAATCGACCCTTTCCATGGGAAACGGCCAATTTGGCGTTAATCCTTAAGAACTAATTGATTTGAACGACTTCAATCTCAAATTTTAAGTCTTTTCCTGCCAATGGATGATTGGCATCTACGACAATAGAATCCTCTTTAACCTCAGAAATTCGAAGTTGCTGGGTTCGACCATCAGGCATTTGTGCAGCCAGTGCCATATCGACCTTGGGATCGATATTCTCGGGTAACTGCTTTTTATCGATTTCCTGAAAAAGTTCATCTTTAACCTCTCCATAGGCTTCATCAACGGGAATTTCAATGGTTTTCTTTTGATTTAATTCCATGTCTAAAACCCCCTTTTCAAAACCCGGAATCATCTGTCCGGCTCCTACTTTGAATTCTATGGGTTCACGCTCCAACGAACTGTCGAAAACCTGACCATCTTTAAGGGTTCCTGTGTAATGAACTTTTACAACATCGTCTTTTTTAACTTGACTCATATATGAATTTTTGAAGTTTAAAAAATTCCAAGTTTCTACTTGAAATGTTTGCAAATTTAAAATTTTTTTACTAAAAAAGCAAATCGCTCTCCATTCATTTGCTTTATTATAACTCCTTTATACAGAGGAATATTGTATAATCGGTTAAACTCTTCATTTAAGATCTTGTCAAAAATCGCTTCTCGATCTCATCGCTAATCCGAAATAGTATGTAGTATAACTTGATATAATAATATATAAGTATCTAAAGTTTAGATGTTTATACTTCAGGCATTAATTTATGCTTATTGTCCCGAAATCGACACCCCGCCCTGCGGGCACCCCTCTACCAGAGGGGAATTAGGTTTATTTTCTTTTTTAATCCTCCGGATCCCAACTACATTTCATTGAATCGCACATCCATTCCCCTCTTTTTAAAGAGGGGTGCCGTAGGTGGGGTGTTTGGGATGGATTCAATCAATTTACTTTTTTATAACCCATTAAAAATAAATACAGTATGAATATATTCCAATAAATCGTGTTGAATTCAGTTCGTGAGAACATCCCCGAAACTTCAGTAAGTATTTGATAATGTGCTATTTATAAAACTATTTATTATAGCTTATCTTAGTATTGATATTTACATACATATCGCCAATATCTCGTATAGTGTCATTGTAACGCCAAAAAGATCTTGACGTATTACCGGATAAAAGATTGCTCTCTCCCCATACTCAGGACAAAAGACATTAAAAAACCGCTGCAACTACAAAATAGCAGTTTTTATAAGAGCATTAAATATTCCTAACTACAGCCAAATTCTTCTCAAAAGAAGAAAGAAAGGCTCGTCAATGACTAAAAATCAATCTTACGAGCCTTGGTCTTTAAGACTTACAGAGGTCATTTAAACTTTCAAAAATGGGCTGCAAAATGACCTTATTGCCCCAGATTTAGTCTTTTTTTCGACCGTAGCTATGGCTATGCTCCACAAAAAAGCCGTCATCCGGTAACAATAATTTCTATTTTTCGCTTCAATCCCAAAAGTTTAAACCATCTCACAATTTAAAACTCAACTTTGCAAATACATACCGTCCATTCATTCCGAACTGCGAAGCTGCCCGGTTATAAACGAATTGATCTCCATACCGGAGTCCTTCAATATTCTTTTTGGGATACAAATCGAATAAATTATTTGCTCCAATAGTCAAACTCAGGTTATCTGTAAAATTATAGGCCGCAGACAAATCCGTAATGATTTTTGCCGGTAATATCTGATGCTCATTGTCAGTACCCGGATTAATATTATAATCTGTTACCTTTCCATACAGAGTATTTCGCAAATAAAACTCAAAGTCTTTATAGGTTGCCACATGAGAAAGGCTCGCCTTCAAACGGGGTACCGCCTCTTCTAACAGAACACGGGCTCCTTCATCAAAATAATTCCCCACTAATCCGGCTTTCTCCAACAGCTCTGAAGCGTGAATATCTCCCACTCTTCGGGTTTGATTAAGATTGATCCCCAAGTTATTGGTCAAACTAAAATCCTGAGAATGATATTTATGGCTTACCACGATATCCAAGCCCTTAGTTTCGGTATCAATAGCATTCGCAAAGAAACTGGCACTTGTTACCCCCGACTGATCAAAGATATCCTGAATTTTCTGTTCCGTTGGAGTTAGAGAATCTCCATCCGGTCTGTTGAACCTACCGGTCAGGATGATTCGATCATTCACCTTAATAAAGTATCCATCTATAGTAAACGTCAAATTAGCAGAAGGAATTTTATAGGTAAATCCGGTACTTAACGAGTATGATTTCTCCTCCTTAAGTTTTGGTATTCCAAGCAATCCCGCCACCTGAGAATCATTTCTAAAGGTACCGGACTGTACAATTTCACCATCCACAAAAAAGGTGGAGCTCTGGTTAAAATACAGCTGGTGAATAGAAGGTGCCCGGAATCCGGTTGATGCTGCAAATCGCCAGTTCAGATCTCGGGTTAGTTTTACACGAGAAGCCAACTTAAAATTAATGGTATTTCCAAAATCCGAATAATGCTCATAACGTGCCGCCGCATCGACCAAAAAGGAATCGGTAAAATCAATGGCAGCATCTACGTATGCAGCATACGAATCCCGGGATTTATCCAGTGCGTCATCAATATGAAAACCACCAAAAACCTGTGAGGCTCCGGGTAGTAAATTACCAAAGAAATCTGTGGGCTTTTCAAGATCGCTGGTCGTCGGGGTGACCGGATTTCCATTATTATCATAGGCTAAATAGGACTCCGGCTGACCGGCATGAATCTTATAATTTTCATGACGCTGCTCAAATCCAAAAGCAAAATTTAGATTTTCAAAAATATCAAAATCACGATTAAGGTCCAGATTAATGGTATTCTGCGTAAACTGCGGACCGCCCGCTTTAATATTCGTTGGCGATGCAGTTTGCAAACTCACATTATGACTGTTTTCTACAAAGAAATCAAATTTGTTCTGCCCCAAGGTATTACTCAAATCAACATGCCAGTCCCCCCACTCTCCTTTGATTCCGGCAGCTACTGAGAAATCCTGAATATGGGTTTTAATCAGCGGCAAATAACCATCGGGATAAACCGTTGTATAGGCATTCGATTGATTGGGGAGTCTAAAAAATCCTCCCGACTCTCCATCTCTGTACCCATAACCTCCAAAGGCATATAATTTCCAATCCTCAGATACGGGGAGCTCGGCATTCACAAAGATCTGCGTATTTGTCAATTCGGACTGTCCTACCCGCATATTGAAATCGCTGCGCTCCAGACCGCGATACGCCAGCTCGTTTTCAGTCACATCGGCACTCAACAACCCTTGTAGCTCGGCGATACTGGTAGCCGATTGGATTTGATTCTGAAAATCATGATCAAAATAACTAACATCCTGAGCATACTGTTGAACCTTATTTACAAAATTGGTTTCAGCAGTTCCGGTCAAAAGATTAATATTATCATATTGCTCATTCAGTTCAAAACCATCTGCCGCAGCTCTTGCCTCTATGGCATTATAAGCATCATATATAGCACCGCTACGCACACCGGCACGCGAAGTAGGTTGGCGGTGCTGAATGGAAAATGTTGTATTTATAAAACCTCCCCGCTGGCCCAGTTTCACTCCATAATTCAGATCGGCCTGTAACGCTGTGCCATCCCAATCTTTGGTATGATCTCCGGCTGCGTCGGTCAAATTTCCGCCGACATTAATCTGGCCGCTAAGCCCGATATCATCACGGAGGCGTAGATTCATCACCCCCGAAATTGCATCCGATCCGTATTGTGCAGAAGCCCCATCACGTAAAACTTCTATACTCTTTAAAGCATAAGACGGGATTGCATTTAAATCTGTTCCAACGGATCCCTTTCCGGTGCTTCCGTTTACATTAACCAAAGCCGAGGTATGACGTCGTTTTCCGTTAATTAATACCAAGACCTGATCGGGTCCCATTCCTCGCAATTGTGCGGGATCGAGGTGATCCGTCCCATCTGCCGCAGTTTGTACGGTTGACGTAAACGAGGGAGCAATCGCATTTAACATCTGGTTAATATTAGTCTGTGGCATCACTAAGGAAGTCTGCTCGACTGCAAAAACATCTACCGGAACCGGGCTGTCCGTAGAAGTCCGAGGACGAGACCGGCTTCCGAGCAGGATCACTTCTCCCAGTGAAGAACCACTTTGCAGGGTCACATTGATGGTATTTGAACTTCCCACTTCTCGCTCCTGATCTTCAAATCCCACAAAAGTGAAAACCAAGATCTGTCCCTCATCGGCATCAATACTGTAATTTCCATCAAAATCAGTCTGAGTGCCCGATTCTGTTCCTTTAATAACGATATTTACACCGGGAAGTGGAGTGCCGTCGTCTCCTTTTACCGTTCCTGTAATAGGCTTTACCTGAGCAAAGGAAAACTGGAACATAAAAAAAGTACATAAAAGCAGGGTTATTTCACGCCCCACAGAAAATGTGATAACAGTGCTACTACGTCTTTTAGGGCTATCGTTAAGCCTCTTACGTTGATTAATTTTTCTCATCTTAATCCATTTAAAAGTTACAACTAAATTCTATTCTACATTAAATAAAGTGCCGGGAGCTTCTATAAAACAGATAACACCATTAATTATAAAGCGGGATCCTCGATTGTAATAAAAGACCCATCACAAAAAAAGCCCTTGCGTTCTTGCAAAGGCTCTTAAATCGATATGTTTTATTCCCGTGTTAAATGATATCCCTATACAAGCCTTGCGGATTTGAATGTTCCGTACACATCCGATACATTGATTCGTAAAGCATATAAAAAAGGCTCTTCACTTCATTTGTTTTAAGACCCCAAAGTTATAAATTTTATTCTTATGATAACAAATCTTATCTCAAATATTTAAATAAATCTCAATAATGTCTTAAATCTATATGATAT
>CAZBXQ010000060.1:0-18902 GCA_964495935.1 uncultured Flavobacteriaceae bacterium | reverse complement strand
AAAAAGGAGTATAAACTTTAACATTTATCCCTTGTTTTAATCATAGAATACGGGAGAGTAAGTCCCTGGTTCGAGCCATCCCGATGGCTATCGGGAGGACCACTAACAAACCCTTAAAAGCCTCTGTTTTCAAGGGTTTTGCTTTTTTGGGGGCAGAATGGGGGGCAAAAATTCTTTTTATTCTAAAGCGGGCAGCTTCCCAAAAATCTGTAGAAAATATTAATCCTTAATGGCCTTATAACAAAACCCTTACCTTTGCAGATTACAAATATCATCGATCAAATGCATTACAGAGGCTATGTTTACTGCCGATGCTTTCAGGAGGGAAAGACAACAACACCTCCTTTCCCAAACGAGTTAAGATATAACGAAGAGGGGTTTTATTTTAATTCCCAAAACTCATCCATCCCTCTTTTTAAAAAGCAGGTCCAACTGGAAGCCTGGAAAAAGACGGCTTGTCAGCATCCTAATATGGAATCTGCTTCGGCCCTAATTGCCAACGATATGGGGCTGGAGAATTTTAATCATTATCTCTATAAAAACGGCGGTAAAGAAGTCTATCCGAAAACCTTACAGTTATTGAGTAGAGTAGGGAAGGAGCCCGTTTTTCCTATAGAGGCTTCAAAATTTTTGAAAGAATTAAAAACTCTAAAAAAAAGAGCTCAGCTTACTTCCACCACCAAATTAACCCTGAGAGAAACGGAGACCCACAGGCTTATTATGATCGGAGATTATGAAGACGAAACATTCTTTGCCTTGCTGGAAAACGGACATATTTTCCTATTAAAAAACGAATCATTCTACATTTTAAAACAGGAAAAAGAAGGAACTGCTTCCGTATTGTTCAAGGCAAATTCTTTTTATACGCAATCATCCACATCCAACCTGATCAATTTCTTTAAAGAGGGAGAAAATCTCAAGATATCAACCATCCGCGGATTAGGAGCTCCCCAAAAGAACCAAACTAAAATACAGTATAAAGTACAAGTTGAAACCTTTAATAACTATAACTACTGGAAAACCCTCATCGAAGGATTAGAACGGCTATTAAAAAATACTCTGGAATCTCATCATGCTATTCTTTGGGACACACGGTAAAAATCATTTATTCGATATACTCCAAATCAATTTGTGACTGCTATAAGAAAGGAGAGGTCCCTCTTTTCTATCACTAATTTCCTATTTTTGTAAATCACGGAGGAGCCAGACGATAATTAAAGACCCGATTTTCATATACTTGAACGATCTCGAATAAAAGATTATTTCCATTTCAGCTAAACTGGAATTCGTTGCCTAATAAAAACATTACATGAAGAGAGAAAATGATAAAATAGTTATTTTTAACGGAGCCATAGAAGATCAAGAAAACACCACTTCTGCCATTCTTTCGGCCTACATTGCTCAGCAATTAGAAGCCCAGGGACTTTCCTTTGAACAATATAACATCGTTAGCAAAAGTCTTCCTTTACTGAACCTGACACAAAAAGAGGTTCCGGAAAAGATTCGGGAAATGGTCCATATTTTTCGTGATGCCAATCTTCATTTCTGGTTAGCTCCATTGTATCATGGCGGGATCCCCGGAGTTATGAAAAATTGTCTGGACTGGCTGGAGGTGACGGCTCATGAAGACGTGCCTTATCTCACAGACATCAAAGTAGGCTTACTTTGCTGGGCCGACGGAAGTCAGGCCATGCAGGGTATTAATAATATGGATTCCATTGTCAAAGCCCTACGCGGCTGGACCTTACCTTACACCATCCCGATGGTTCGCAGCCAACTCACCACCACGATAAACTCCAATACTATTTCCCCGTATTACAAACAAAAGATCGACCGTTTAATCACGTTGGCACTCTCCAAACAAATCATCACTAAATAAAGAATCACCCGGAAAATCTATTTCCGTCAACAAAACTCAGACTGCGTTCAATTTTCTTCTTCCTCATCCGAGCGAAGAAGATAATACAAGCCAAAGGCCAATCCTGCACCCAAAACGCCCAAAATCCAAGGCCGCGTTTCCTTAGCAGTTATAAACTGCCGTAGTTGATCCGATCGATTTTCATGCCAAGTCCACACCCTTTTATCGGCCACATGATCCAATAAATAGCGTTCAAAATCAGCCTTACTGGTGTAGGTATAGGAGGACAAATCAATTTCGACCACTCGCTCCCGGGCATCTTCAAAACCAAGCAATCCCCCCACTTGTTGATCCTCATACAATTTGAAACGTATATAAATAGGATAATCCCGGGTAAAAAGAACAACATCAGGCTCAATTTGATAATCTGAAATCTCATCATCGGTCAGGACCTCATCATACCTTTGCCGACCATACTTCGGAACATAGAAATAGGAATTAATCCTAAACAATTGGATAGCCAAGGCCTGAAGGGCTTCTTCCTGGCCGATCTCGCAATCTGTTCTTTCATGATGCCGAAAATACCATCGGCGTTGATCGCCCTGCACTGCCAATAAATCATCCCCGCAATGTACGCAGGTGCAGTTACAATCTAACCCCGAAGAAACCTCCGTAATATCAACAATTTGACCTGTTGTTTTATCTTTTCCAAGCTGAAGAGTTTTCATAATATAACAGATAAAGTGGTTCTTTAAGTTTTTTACAAGTAGCTAAAATTAATGTTTTTGTTTGTATTCTATGGATCTTAAACCGCCTCAAAATTAGATTCTTCTTATAATCCGCACAATTTCGACAACAAAATAGAAATATACAGAGAATTCTTTTCAATAAATAATAAAAAACCCATTTCTCCTCTTCGGATTGCATTCGGGATTAACGACACTCCATTTTTTTCAGTATGGTGAGAGGGCTTTGATTTCAAAAAATTACATTCCGTGTTATTCGGATTCTCGTTCCGTTAAACGGGAGAAGAACCCTTGTTCCGTAAACCTAAAAATAACCTCCCTACGATTCGAAATGCCGACTATATCGTGTTTAAGAAAAAAAAGAAAACTTCAATTACTGCCCTGTAGATGTCGTTTTTTCAACTTTTTGGAAGAATAATCCGTAAAGAAGACGTTAAAAGCAAAGTTCCATTCCCTCAGTTGTTTTAGTTTTAGCCCATAAAGCATAAAAACACCCTATTCATGTCTGAAAAACAAGTTCTTTCTGACGGGATTGAATATCTACAGGTTTCTTTCATCAAAAAAGGAAGAAAGCGATATTTTTCCGGGGGAGCAGCCTCAACCCGGATAGGGACTTTATGCAGCCCCATAGAAGAATACTTGTCATTACAATATAAAGTAGAATAAATCGCTATTGTGAAGGGAATTAACAAGCTCATTCTAAAAAAGGATTGCTTATTATGGAGATTCAAAAGGAAATCAATCGACGTTTTGCCCTGCAAGAGGAATATGGAGGGCTCCATAAACCCGTAAACCAAATCCAGCCTCTCGTTTCTGTTCTTGTTTCCACCTATCAGCATACCAAATTTATTGAAGAATGTCTCCGGGGAATCCTGGATCAGAAAACTAATTTTCCTTTTGAGATTATCATTGGAGAGGACCACTCAACCGATGGAACACGGGAACACTGTATAACCTATGCCCAAAAGTACCCGGATAAAATCAGACTTTTTCTAAGAGACCAAGCACTTTCGCACCTTTACAACAAGGAAGGAAAATTAATTGCCTTATTAAACAGTGTATCCGGATTTAGCAGAATGTCGGCAAGAGGGAAATATATTGCTTTTTGTGAAGGCGATGATTATTGGACTAATGCTTTTAAGTTACAAAAGCAGGTGGATTATATGGAGCGCAATAAAGATTGCCAAATGTGTTATCACGCGATAACAAACCTATACCTGTCAAAACAACAAAAGAGTGAATTTAACGGTACAAGAACTGAATCCAACTTAAAATTCAGTCCCCCTCAGTTTATAAAAAACAACTACGCACAAACCGTCTCTCAATTTATTCGTGCAAGTGCTCTACAAGATTATCCGGATTGGGGGTATCAATCCCCGATCTCGAGTTATCCCCTACAGATGATCTGTGCGCTTCAAGGAAATATTGGTTATATCGGCGGACCCGCAATGGCCGTTTATCGTATTGGCCTACAAGGATCAACTAATGAAGGGCGGTTTGGTAATCGGGAAGAAAAGCGGAAATGGATTCTGCGACAATTGGAAAATTACAACAACAGTCGTAACCTCTTTAACACCTATTCCAACGGAGCCTATCAAACTCTAATTCAGCAACAAAAAAAGACTTTTAATTTTCAGCTTTTATTATATGCCCAGAATTATTTCAAAAGAAAGGAAATAATAAAGCTTTACCGACGATATATAAATAAAGGAATACAATGGGATGCAGAATCACGAAAGTTCTGGATTGAACTTTTTTTTAAGAAAAAACGTTATCATCAACCTTTTAATTTTTAAAGTCAACCTTCTACTTCAGGGGATATGTACACACCACTATCAAAAGAACAACAGAATCTTGAACCCAAAACTCCTTTCCATCCGTTTTCATTCCTTTACCTCTGATATTACTCTAAAGAAATGAACGCTATAGCCCTTACATCACGTTTTTCTAAGAGGATTAAGAAAGAAATCACCCGGCATCCGGTCTATCAAAAGACCCTGCAAAAAAAGGTGGCATTGAATCACCGGAAATGCCTTTTTCAACTCCAAAAAAAGAAAAAAATAAATGTCGCTTTTTTACTGATTAATCTCTCGCAATGGAAATATGAAAAGCTCTATTTCTTACTGAAAAACGACAAGCGATTCAATCCTGTTGTTTTTATCTGTCCCTTTACCCTGTACACCGAGGAAATTAGAAAACAGGAACAAGAAAACGCCTATAGATACCTGAGTAAAAGAGGTTATAAAACGGTACAAGCTGTAAACGGCAACGGAAAATTACTAAATATTAAAAAAGAATTTCGACCCGATTTGGTGTTTTTTACTTCTCCCTGGATCCATACTCACAAGCCGTATTTAATTCATAATTTTCTGGATACCCTAACAGCCTACGTTCCTTATTTCTACAATTCTTCCAGTTGGACCGAAAAGAGTTATAATCAACCGATCCATAACCTGGCTTGGAAAGTTTTTGTAGAATCTGAATTTCATCAAAAACTGGCTGAGAATAGTGCTTCCAATAAAGGTAAGAACGTGGTGGTTACGGGCTATCCCGGTCTGGATCCCTTAATCGACCCCCAACGCCCTCTAAACGATCCTTGGAAGCCCCAACCAAACCCCAAAAAACGTATCATTTGGGCACCTCATCATACCCTTCCCGGGCATCAGGAAACCGAATTCTCAAACTTTTTTGAATACGCTGATTTGATGATGGAAATTGCCGAAAAATACCGCGATCATATCCAAATCGCCTTTAAACCTCATCCCAACCTCCGCGGAAAACTCTACCAGGATACCAACTGGGGAAAAAAACGAACCGATGACTATTTTGAAAAATGGTCAACTCTTCCCAACGGGCAGCTTGAAGAAAGCGAATATGTCGATCTTTTTCTTACTTCCGATGCCATGATCCATGATTCCCGATCGTTCATCTTTGAGTATTTAACAACTCAAAAGCCGGTTTTATTCCTTATTCGTAATGAAAAAGTAAAAGAAGACACCAACAAAATCGGACTCAATGCCTTTGAGAAAATGTATTTAGGACGACATAAAAAAGATATTTTTCATTTTATTGAGGCGATTATCCTTCATAAAAAAGACGCTATGCAGGAAGCACGAACAACTTTTTTTAATACCTATCTTAAACCTCCTCACAATCAATCAGCTTCTCAGAATATTTATGAGTATCTCAAAATACAATTCCAAAAGTAAACGACTTTCCCCATTTAACTCTTTGTGTTGTACAAACTAAAATAGTTTTTTTCGTGCCTCTTTCCTGTTAAAAGATGAATTCAATCTGCTGTTGTATATTTGCCCCGTTTTGAAATCTTCAGTATTGCAATCGGATTCCAAAGAAACTCACCAAATGGCCTGTACTCCTCAAATTTCGGTAATCATCCCCACCTATAAAGATTGGGAACGGTTACAACTTTGCGTGAGTGCCTTGGCAAAACAAGAACTGCCGGCTGACAGGTTTGAAATTTTAGTAGTCGATAACGATTCTGAACATCATCCTCCAAAGGATTTTAAAGCCCCTGCTAACCTTATCTTTTTGCATGAAATAAAACCCGGATCCTACGCCGCGCGAAATAAAGGGATAAAGCATTCAAGGGGCACCATATTGGCCTTTACGGACTCCGATTGCATTCCCGACAAAAAATGGCTTAAAAATGCATATTTGGCCTTTCAGGACGAATCTGTACAACGTTTAGCCGGAAAAATTCTGCTTTTCTACAAGAATCCACACAAAAAGACTTTAGCCGAACTCTATGAGAGTATCTTTGCATTTAATCAAAAAGAAAATGTAGAAATTCGTCAAGTTTCGGTAACCGCCAATTTTTTTGCTCGTAAAGCATTATTTGAAAGAGTAGGGGAGTTTGATGCTACACAACTCTCGGGAGAAGATTGGGGCTGGAATCGGCGGGCGACTCGTAAAGGCATTTCGATTATCTATGATCCTGTTGTATGTGTTAACCATCCCGCTCGTCATAAAATGAAACAACTCACCAGAAAAACAAAAAGAGTGTCCCGTGGAATGGTTTTACAACAAAACCGCTACCAACGTTTGATTAAGATTCCGCGGCTCTTTTTAAATAATTTTATTCGTCCTTCAAAAAAAGTTTTTAAAAAAGATCTACCATTCATCGATCAGCTCCAAGTAACAACTGTCGTTTTTTATCTCTATCTCGTTTATTCATTCGAATATTGTAAGTTACTTTGCGGCTTTCAACCCCAGTCATAGAATACTTATGTTTTCTGTCATCATCCCCGTCCATAATAAAATTGACTATCTGGATCGCTCCATCACTTCGGTCCTCCATCAGCAATTTACCCATTTTGAACTGCTTCTTATTGATGACGCTTCTACCGATGGATCCAGCGAACAAATAAGGCGATATAAAGATCCCCGAATTCGTATTTTAAAGCGAAACGTTCCGGGACCGGGAGGATATGCCGCTCGAAATTTAGGAATCCGGGAAGCACAGTATAATTGGATTTCCTTTCTGGATGCCGATGACACCTGGAAACCTCATTATCTACAAGAAATTTATAAGACTATCCAAACCTTCCCGGAAGTTGAGCTGATCACTACCGATTGGGAAATTCAAAACAAGAATGGCGTGGTTGACAATGGCCTGAAACTTTCGGGAGAGTACTCCGCTTTCTCCTTATTCCATTTTCTCGAAGAAACACGGTATATTTGGACCGGAACCCTAAGCGTTAGAAAGGCACTTGTTGAACGGGATCAAAACAGGGGTTTCCCGGCCGATAATAAGGCTTGTAAACGAGGAGGTGATATTGATACCTGGATTCGCTGGTTGTATAAAAGCAATTGTAATATCCATATCAACAAACTGCTGGCCCGTTATTATAGGGATGTAGAAGGACAGGTAACCCAAACACCAAACACCCATTTTTGTGCGTATGAAACTTTAAAACAAATAATCGAGGAAATAGAGGATCCTAACCAGCGAAAAGCCCTTAAGCATTTCAGCAATCGTTTTATTTATAATATGCTGGCGCGGCAGATACGATCGGGAATGCCCATCGACTATCGGCAAATCAGAAAAATGTACCCGGATTCTTATTCGCTATTGCGAATCCTTAAATTGCACTGGTTCAAACTCGCGAATTAAAAGCAACCGGAAAGCCCTACAAAAGAACGAATAAACAGCTGTTTATCGAAAATGAAAAAAATCATTCTTTTATTTCTCGTTTTCTTTTTTATCTATCCGATCTATCCGCGGTCTTTTCCGCTTCCCATCGACCGGGTCTTTCAGGGAATAGGGTTGGCTTTATTAGTTATCGGACGTAAAGATCTCATTCGTCTTTTGGGAAATCAATCGGTTATTATCTTTCTCCGCTATACGATAATACTTTTTATTCTGGCCTTTTTAGCACGTCTAACCGCTACAAAAGGGGACTTGTATTTTTTGATTCAGGTTATCAATATATTCTTCGCTTTTTTCTCTTCCTATCTTATCTATTGGTGGTTTCGATTCACCTATGAGGAAAAGACTTCGCTGGGCCACCTGCTCCACTTTATCGTAGTTGTTGCTCTTCTACAAACTCTTATCTCGAGTTTCTTTTTTTTGAATCCCCAGTATTTTGAAAACTACATGGAGCTTTTAAATCCCAAAACCAATGCAGGAATATTAAAACGAATGGGGGGGATAAGCCGGCGGTTTATGGGGGTGGGAAGCCAGTTTTTTAGCGGTTCAATAAAATACGGAGTTGCCTTTTTTACACTTTTAGTACTTCCTTATATACATCAAAGTCGGCTTACCAAAAATCGCTTTATATACGGGCTGGCCCTACTCCTAATTTCTATTGGAGGCCTGCTTACCGGGCGCACATTCTTTGTAGCCATCGCGCTGGGGATATTTATGATTCTATTGATCGAAGTCAAAACCGTAATCAGTTTTATCAAGGTTAATGCAAGAATCTTATGGGTTATCGTAGGCTCCCTAATTGGGATGTATATTCTTGCAACTCTATTTATTGGAGCCGAACGGTTAAACCTGATCATCGGCTGGGCTTTTGAATTTTTCGTCAATTTTGCCCAAGGCGGAAGCTTTGAAAGCAGTTCGACAAATGAATTAAAAACGATGTACAAATTCCCCGATACAATCAAGACCTGGCTGATAGGTGATGGCAGAATGCAAGGTGACGGTGGCGGTTACTATATGAAATCGGATGTGGGATATGTACGCCTCATTTTTTACTTTGGAGCTGTCGCCACCGCTTTTTTTATCGTAGTATGGTACCGATATTCCAGAATTCTGGGAAAATTGACCCCCCTAAAACCTCTTAAAGTTTATTTATTTATCCTTTTTTTGTGGATTGTGGTCTTAAATTTGAAGGGGCTAACGATGTTAGGAGAGTATTTTGTTCTTTTTCTGATCTTTCTGGTACTTCCTAAAAATCATCAGGGAACCTCTACCTCCGTTTCCAAAACCTAATTGAAACGACCGGCATGCCTACCACTAAATTACCCCTCGTCTCCATTCAGATCTTAAATTGGAATCGTGCCGAGGAATCTCTACGAGCTATTGAATCGGCTAAAAATCAAACCTATAAAAACATCGAAATCATCTTTGTCGATAATGGCTCTACCGATAATTCAGTCGCCCGGGTACGAGAAAAATATCCGGAAGTTCATGTCGTAGAATTGGATCAGAATTATGGTTGTCCCGGAGGACGAAATCGAGGAATAGCCTATTGCAAGGGAGAGTTTATATTTTATCTGGACAATGACGGAGTCTTGCATGAAAAAGCCGTTGAAAATGCCTATCACACCATTAAAACCGATAAAAATATTGCCGTAATCGCAGGCGTTGTTTACGATTTTAACCAGCCTGAAGAGATTAATACCAAAATGATCCCAAAAAGCAATACGCTATACGATTATGGACTCTTCCAAGGAGGTATTTGCCTGCATCGAAAAGCAATTTATGAGAAAGTGGGCTATTATCCCTCTGAATTTTTCTATGGAGGAGAAGAATGGCATTTATCTTGTAAGATTCTGGATCAAGGTTTAAAAATCATCAAAAACGAAACCGTTATTTTATGGCATAAAAGAAGTGAGATAGCAAGAAACCGTACCCGGGAATTAATGAATGTCTATTATAACCGGCTGTATAATTCATTAAGTCTCTATCCTCTGCGATATTCTTTTTTATTTATGATCTATTTCCCCTTTCGATATCTGGGATATACCAAGAAAGACGGTTTTTTGGGAGCTTTTATAAAAAGTCTTTTTACCCGTTATCCTCAGACAGTACGTAAAGCCTTCAAAAACAGAACCCCCATACGATTGGAAACCTATAAAAAACTACAACGCCTCAACACTTTGTAAAAATGATCGCTATAAAAATAAGAACTCTCCTTCTCCTTTTATTTTTGGTCGGCTGTTTCACGAGTGGAAGTGCTCAAAAGAACCTACTATTTACCCGTAGTTTGACGCGTATAAATGAAAATGCCGAGAAAATAAAAGCCGGGAATACCCGTTTGGTAAAAGCAAAAGAAGTATTACTAAAAAAAGCTGATCAAATTATAGAAGTCGATACCACCTATTCTGTTACCTACAAACAGGAAAAGCCGCCCAGCGGCGATTTACATGATTTTTACAGTCTTGCCAAATATTGGTGGCCCGACCCTAAGCAACCGCAGGGGAAACCTTTTATACGCAAAGACGGAAAACCGTATCCCGGAAGAAAAGATATACCGGACAGCGATATGTTGTCAAACTTAGGAAAAGATGTATATAAGTTGGGATTAGCCTATTATTTTACGGGGCAAAGTAAATATGCTGAAAAAGCAAAACAACTCCTTGTCATCTTTTTTCTGAATCCCCGAACAAAAATGAATCCCCATTTTGAGTATGCTCAGATTATTTTGGGAAAAGGACACAGTGACGGGTCTCTTGTAAGTGCTAATCCGTTAATAGAAATTGCCGAAGGAATACAATTGATGCAATCATCCACCGTATGGAGTCCCCGGGAAATCAAAGGAATTAAAGACTGGTATGCCGCTTTCTTAAATTGGATGCTCACCAGTAAAACAGGCCAAAAACAACGTAACGCAAAGAATAATATCGGCACTTATTTTACCGTTCAAGCGGCTACTTATGCCTTGTTTTCGGGGCAAAAAGAATTGGCCAAACAAATTTTGGAAAAAGACGCTCCCCAACGAATTAACGATCAGATTAATGCTGACGGCCAATTGGCAAAGGAACTGAAAAGAGCAAAACCCTGGAGTTATGTGATGTATGACTTAGATGCCTTTAAGCTATTGGTAGAAGTCGCTTCAAAAGTAGATCTGGATCTTTGGTCTTATCAAGCGGAAAACGGAGGGAGCATACAAAAAGCCTTTGCTTGGTTAGAGCCTTTTGCCGACGGTAAAAAAAAATGGACGTATAATCAAAAAGTAACTCAACGAGATATTCAGAGTTTTCTCAAAAAATCCGGTTTTTATAAATCCTCCGGAAAATTCAGGGAGGGGAAAATCTCCTATCTCAAAACTTTAGAAAACTAATGCTGATCAAAAATGACCAAAATTTTATTTTTCACTACAGCTTTAGAGCATACCACCTATCGAAAAACCGCCAAAATGTTACAAAAGGAGGGAGCTGAAGTTCGATTAATAGGATTTACCCGTAAAAATTATCCCGTCACGCAAAGCGATTCTTTATCGCTCAAAAATTGGGGTCAGCTTTCACATGGTAACTACCTCTCCCGGCTTATCCGACTGGTAAAAACCCTCCCGCTTTTACGAAAGGAGGCAAAAGACTATGAGGTCATTTATAATTTTACATTGGATACTTTCCTGATCAGCCGGATAGCCCTATTGTTTAAGAAGAAAGTTTGGGTTTATCAAATACAAGATATTCGCCCCATCTATTTTGGAGATTCCTGGAAAAATAAATGGATGCGAAAACTGGAAAAAAGGTTCATCGACAAAGCCAGCTTCCTTGTCGTCTCTTCCAAAAACTACTTTACAGATTATTTTAAACCCTTATACGGGATCGATGAAGCAAAAGTTCAAGTAATCGAAAACAAGTTGGTTCGTGGTAGTATTGTTTCAACAAAAGAAGCCGCCCCTCAAAGAAAAGATAAAATAATCCTGGGATATTTCGGGGTTTTACGATGTAAACGATCCTGGATGATTTTAAAAAATGCAGCTCTTCAGAACCCTCATAAACTGGGGTTGTATCTTCGAGGAAAACCCCTGGTGATTCCCCAACTAAAAGAAGAAGTTAAGGGGATCGACAATATTTGTTATGGAGGATTATACAAATCTCCGGATGAGCTAAACGATTTGTACCATCCCGTCGATATCGTTTGGGCGGCCTATCCCTATAGCGATCAGGAAGATGGGAATTGGCGTTATGCGCGAACCATTCGGTTTTATGAGGCTCTTGCTTTTGGAAAACCGGTTATTGTTCAACAAGGAACCCCACAGGAAGAGGAAGTTAAAAAATATAATATTGGTCTGGTTATCGATATGGCCTGCCCTGAAGAGACGATCCAAACAGTCCTGCGCATTTCCGGACAAAACTTAATCGAATGGGAAAAAAATATACGTAATTTGCGCCCTAATTTTTACTACCACGAAAAGGAATATGCCCAATTACTCCATCGTATTCAATCCAAAATCAAGAAATGAATAAGTTTGAACGTACCGTTTATGATTTTGTCAAATCTAACCCTCGATTAAAACAGAGTGTTAGAAATGTCTATCAGGGTATTTTTGATTTGATGCCTCAAAAAAAGGAGTTTTCACAAAAGCCCATCTTCCTGAAAGAGGGCTTTTTTTTCGGTTTTCACGACCGCTCGCCATTCTCTGCGGATAATTCCAAAATCCTCGCCCATAAGCTATCATTTGACCTGAGAATGCCAACCCGAAATGATGCCATTACAGTGGGCTATCTCAAATTTAACGGTAAAGAAATCGGATCTTTTCAGCCTCTTGGAACGACGCGATCCTGGAATTATCATAAAGGCAGCCGATTACAATGGTGTAGTACAAATAAAATCATTTTTAATCGGGTAAACCAAGAAGATCATCTCGAATCACAAATCGTCAACCTTCAATCCGGTGTTAAAAAAAACCTTAGCTATCCCATTGACAGCGTTTCACCCGATGGAAAATGGGCCTCCGGTTTTAGTTACGAACGACTACAGAAATATATGCCCGGCTATGGCTATAGTTTTTGTGATGATGATAGTTTTCTTCATCAAAAAGCACCTGAAAATAGTGGTTTTTACCTTATCGACATCGAACAGAACAAGCGGGAATTAGTGGTTAGCCTTCAGGAACTCTATCAAATTTCACAAGAAAAAGAAAAAGCCAAAGAAGGATTTCACTACATCACGCACTCGCTCTTCTCACCCGATGGAAAATACGTATCGTTCATGCATCGATGGGTGGAAAAAGAGAATACCAATAAACGTTTTTCTCAATTTGTAATTTACAATCTACAGGAAAAAAACTACCAAATTTTACCATTAGGATTGATGCTTTCTCATTACGATTGGAATTCCCATAACGAAATTATTGCCTATTGCCGTTTTAAAGGAGTTGACTGCCATGCGCTACTTCACGTTGAAGATTTTTCAAAAAGTAAGCAAGTGGCTTATCCCCAGCTCAATTCGGATGGCCATCAATCCTTTATTAATAGCTCTTCATTCATAACCGATACCTATCCCGATAAATACAGAATGGCCCATTTGTATCGGGTGGATATTCCTAAAAATAAGGTGCTTTTACTGGCCTCTCTATATTCGCCTAAAAAGTTTCAAACGCTTAATTTCAACAAGCATATTGCCTGCGATCTGCACCCAAGAACCTCTCCAGATGGACAATTTGTATGTTTTGACACCGTAAAAACGGGAAAACGCGCATTAGCCGTTATGTCTTTGGATTAATACCAAGAATATATGAAAACACCAAAAGTTTCCGTCATAACGCCCCTCTATAACGCCGAAAAGTTTATCGAGCGGAATATAAAAAGTGTTCAGCATCAAAGCTTCACCGATTGGGAACAGCTTATCGTTAATGACTGTTCCACCGACAAAGGCATGGATATCGTCAAAAAATGGGCCCGCCGAGATAACCGTATTCGGGTGTTTGAGAATAAAGAAAATTTGGGGCCTGCAGGGGCTCGAAATAAAGCTATAAAAGCAGCCCGGGGTCGTTATATTGCCTTTTTGGACAGCGATGATCAATGGAATCCGGATAAGCTTAAAATTCAGATAGCCTTTATGGCCGAAAAGAACGTTCCCTTTAGTTTTACCTATTATGATCGGATAAGCGAAACCGGAGAACCGTTGGGAGTCATGGATCATATTCCGGAAAAAGTGGATTATTTTTCAACGATCAAAAACAACAAAATCGGATGTTTGACAACGATGTATGATACCGATTATTTTGGTAAAGTGTACATGCCCGTAATCCAGCGTCGCCAGGATTATGCATTATGGCTCAAGCTCTTACGCAAAACCAAATATGCCTATTGTATTCCGCAGGTTCTATCTACTTATACCACGCGTACTTTTTCTATTTCCAGTAATAAACTCAAACTTATCAAATACAACTGGCGTGTTTATTACGACATTGAGGGGCATTCGATGATAAAATCGGCTTATTATTTAATGAGTACAATCTTTAACCGATTAAAACGAAAACTATAATCGAATTTGACTCCTACCTGTTAACTGATATCGAAGTGATTTAAACTTTTTATCTATAGATTGACTATCCGTTTTTTATGAAAGGATTGCCCTGTATCCGCCGCCTAAAAGCAACGGCAAAAAATAAATTTTATAGGGCTTATAAGGATTCATAAAATTGCCCTCTAAAAACCCGGTTTTGGAAAGTCTATAGAGAGATTTATAAGTTTAAATGACCGCATCGATAGAAAGTCTTCACTACAGAAATCCTTATTCCGATATTTTGACCAGGGGTTCTCCACTTCCCGCCCAATCCTCCAATTCTTTCCAAATATTCTTTTCACCGCGTTGCAAAGGGCTGATAATCCGATCTGCTTTGGCAGGACCAATTCTTTTGTCCAATTGATAAATAAATATACTCCGCGGACTCACATAATGACCGCGACTGGCCCAGTATCCATTCCCATCAAGATCGGAACCGGTGCAACCTACACACCAATTGACAGCATTAGGCGGGTTTTCAATAATAAAAGATGCTGAAGCATGGCTATTCCAAAATAAGGTCTGAACCCCGGTCCAACCATGGCCGGCTCCGATAGCTCCATTATTTTTAGCTTCCAATCGACTCCCGGATACATTATCAAATAATAATCCCGATGCCCAGCGATGATGGGGGCCAATTTCATTAGACGAACGAACGGCCAAAGCATCTAAAAACACATTGGGGCCTTCAACTTTCTTACCGGTCACAAAATCATGCCGGCCTTCCTCACTATACAAACGCTGAAAAAGGTTTCCTTTTCCACCGGAAATATAAAAATGATACCGTCGCGGGGCTCGGGGCTCCGACACAGGCTCCAGCATTGCACAATCCTGAATCGTATTATAATCAGAGTTCTCAGAAATCTGAACGGCACTATAGGAAAAATGTACAGCCGTCATGTTTCGTACCCAACCATTGGTAACTCCGCTCAGTTTAATAGCCGTCCAGGTATGATGTTCGGGAGTAGGGCCATCAGTAGTCGAAATTAATCGAAGATTTTCTACTCCTACATTCTCGATACGTTTAGGAAACGAAATACTCTCCACGGTACCTCCTCCTTCCCCGAGCAAAAAATTATCCACCAGCGGGTCCTCAATCGTCAAAATATTCTTGTTGAGATCCCGTTTTACGACTTTAGACCGATATTTTAATTGATAATTTTCCACCGACCATCCAAATTGCTCCATTTCCACTTTATCCAGCCATACTTGATTCACCGTTTTGGTGAGTTCAACCAAATCTCCAATTTTAAAAGACGAAACATCCCCAACCGGTATTGCCGTGTTTCCCACCTTGACATCGGCCGTAATAGGTTGCTTGTTTTGCCGATGTGACTTTGTTGCATTGCCCGACAATTCAATAAAAACAAATTTCTGCATTTCGAAAGCCAAACTCGGCCAAATCGGCTTATCCGGAGCCCAGTCGGAAGCCTGATTGGTAGCATGCAGAACCGTTCCGTTTTCTCCTTGTCCTTCTCCGCGCAAAACGATCCCCGATTTTCGGATGGTGAGTGTATTATCTACATAATACTCTCCTTTCTGAAGTACAATAGCCCCGCGAAAACCATTTTTTAAGGGCCGTTTTGCCACCGAATCAATGGCATTTTGGATAGCTACACGATCATTTTTATTCCCCGGATGAAGGGTAATTACTTCGGGAACAAAAGGTAAAGGTTCTTGATTTTTTTTATATCCTGCAAAGGAAAAATCAGGGAAAACATCATCCTTAACTTGAACACTAATGGGGTTTGCATCCCGAAAATTAAGCGGATCCTGGCTGCAACCCCATAATATTACAACCACAAATCCAAGGATTAAGTATTTTTTGTGCATTTTTGTTTTATATTAACATTTAAAAATATGAAAACTTTTAAACATAGTACACTTTTTATCCTCTGTACTTTGAGCTGCATCTATTTAACCCGCGGTCAATATCACCTGGAGATCGGTGTTCATGGACTACTTCCGATTAGCAGCAACGCAAAAGGCTATAAAACCGGGGTAGGAGGTAAGGTAGAAATCAATCGTCGTTTCAATGAATCCCATGCTCTCTTTATCCGTCCGGCCTTTCTGAATATACCGGGAGAAAAGATAAACGATCATTATTTGCGCTATAGACATAGCCCGGTAGAGGCCTTTCCTCTCAATGTAGGATATCAGTATTCTCCGTCTCCAAACTTTAGCTACTCGATAGCCCTCGGACCCACTTTCTACACCCAACCGGAACGAACAACCGGAATGTCGGTGGCACTTCAAATGGCTTATCACTGGCGTCGATTCATCATTCAAACCGGCTTACAACGATTGCTATATAAAGGCCATTTGGACCTCTTTAGCTTGGGGCTTGGATACCAATTATTTTGACTCATTCGGGGGCGGTACCCGCATTGTATATTCTGACAATCTCTTGACTGTAAACTCTTTTCATTGGTAAATGGAAAAACCATCCGTCAACTAAAAAACAATCCGAAAGAGACTGTTTCTGTTAAATTTACTCTAAGTTTACCGTCATCCTTAGACCGTAGAGTAGAATTTTATTACCATTGAAAAGCAACTTAATAACTCTAAAAAATAAACGTATGAAAGTGATGAAAAAAGTAAAAAGCTTGATCTTGGTGTTAAGCCTTATTATGGGAGGGGCTGTTCTTGCACAAGAAAATGAAGCCAATCTGGATGTAAAGGACAGCGAACTTGAAGAATTTGCAGATGTATATCAGCAATTAATGGAACGCAATCGAGAAGTTCAACAAGAATTGATTGGAATGATTGAAGATGAAGGATTGAGCGTCGAAAAATATCAGAAAATGAGAGAAGCCGATATGAATCCCGATGCTGAAGTTGAAGATATATCGGATGCTGATAAACAGAAAAAAGAAAAGATTGACGGAAAGATCAAAGAAATGGAGCCGAAAATCCAAAAAGAGCAGGAAGAAATGATTAAGAAAAGTCCGCTGGGCTCCGATCGTTATAAAGAAATCGCCATGGCTCTGCAAAATGACCAGAATCTACAGCAAAAAATTCAGGCGATCTTAGTCAAACGAATGCAACAACAAGATCAAAATTAATTTGATTGTATAAGTCTTTTACTAAAGATCCTCTTCCTAAGGAAGGGGATTTTTTTATACTTCTGACTTGATTATTATTCGATGTAAATTGAGGCCCCTTTAAATTTTTAAATCGCTCTATGAGCTTTTAAAAACCGCCGATTACAATCGAGAGCAATTATTTCTCTATACTACCACCAAAAATAAAGCTCTTCTTCCTGATTATAATATTAAAATACTCCCATTCCGCATCGCTTATTTTTTATAACACATAAAAGACCCCCATCCTCAACTCCGAAAAAAATCACACTCATTAAAAAAAATTAGACCCCTCATTCCAGGGCAAAAATAGAATTTCCTCCCAAAATAGAAAAATTCACCAGTTTTTGGCTTTAAATAAAGAGCAATATCGCTGTTTAAATAAAATAATGAAGATTGTATCATAATAAGAAGATAACGTTGCTTAAAACGCTTAAAAATAACTCCGATAACTCCAAAATTAAAAAATAAGGGCGGATAGCTCGATTTTTTATCTTCTCAATCTCCGGAATAGGGGATAATAAAAAGATTACTTATTCTAAATTTTGTACAAATGCTTGCTCCGCCTATCTATTGAATACGATGTTAGCGGTTCGAATTTTTATTATTTTTTAAAAATTCATCTGTAAAATGCTCTTTTTGTTTTGGCTTTGAAAATTTGTTTTTGTTATATGCTTGTGAATTTCCTTTTGAAATGGACAATGAAGTCCAACCATTTTCGGCGAGCATCTTTCCTAAAAATACAATTTGCCCAATATGATACGGATAATGTGCGAGCTGTCTGTTAATAGCTTCGATTACGGTATGCCCTTGATTTCGTATATAAATAATTTTGTCAAGGTCATCGGTAGTCAGGGAGTTGATAGTATCAAAAAGACAAATCCAACCTTCATTCCACTTGGCTAAAAGTTCATCTTTACTTTTTATATCATTTTCAAATTCCGCATCTCTGTTACGAAATTCCTTTTCTCCGTCTGTGGTGAGAAAGTCCGTCCAACGTGAAAGCATATTTCCCCAAAGATGTTTTACGATTGTCGCAATACTGTTGCTATCGTCATTGTACTTCCAAAATAACTTGTCGTCCTGCACTTGCAAAAACGTTTTATCCCCAAGCATTTTGTAATATTCAAACTGTTTTCTTACACTGTCTAAATAGTCGTTTCTCATCATTCGTTGTCTTTTTTAGCGATCGTCCTAACTGCTAATGAACCGTCGCCTGACACCGCGAGACAAACGGAAATATCGGAAACTACAGTTTCAAACAAACCCCGCCTAAAAATTATTTTTTGTTATTAAACTTCTTATCTAAGATAATGAGGTCATTTAAACTTTCAAAAATTGGCTGCAAAATAATCTTATTACCCCAGATTTAGTCTTTTTTTCGACCGTAGCTATGGCTATGCTCTACAAAAAAGCCGTCATCTGGAACAATAATCTCTATTTTTCGCTTCAATCCCAAAAGTTTTAAACCACCTCAATAAATAAAAAGCTAAAATCATTTC
>CAZBXQ010000059.1:0-19446 GCA_964495935.1 uncultured Flavobacteriaceae bacterium | reverse complement strand
TTCCAAATAGCGTTTTCTAATCGCTAACAAAAAAGAGCTAACTTTATAGAGCGACTGTAAAGCCTATGAATATATATGGGGAGTGTGATCCCTGCCTGCATTCCGGTAGGTAGTGGTCTTATCATCTAATTTGTGGAGTGATTTGTCATCGGCAAAAGCAAAACTATTTACGACGAAAATGATGTTTCAAAAATTTGTTTTTAAGCACAGTTCATTCCGACACACCGTGAGGAATCTTTATATCCGTAGATTTAACGAAGAAAGAGATCCTTCGCTGCGCTCTGGATGACAGGAAACATCAAAGTTTGTTATAGAAAGAATGTCATTTCGACGTCTTGAATTTCTTCAAAATTAAATTCATGAATTAAGCAGATTAAAAAGTAAGGGTATTTTTGTTTCTCTTCTCCACCATAATGTGGAAATGGGAACCCTAAAAAGGGAGTTCGTTCCGAGCCCGTTTCTGTGCTATCGAAGGATTACTTGCTCGACGCTTATTAATAACAAAAAAACGCAACCTAATGAAAATCAATAGATTGCGTTAAAAAAAGTGGTGCCTCCAGGAATCGAACCAGGGACACACGGATTTTCAGTCCGTTGCTCTACCGACTGAGCTAAGGCACCCTTTTATTGAGAGGGGCAAATATAAATGCATTTTAATAAATCACAAAATAAATTTAAACAAAATACTTTTTTATCTTCGCCCTTTCGACTTTATAGATGAATCTAATTGTTGACATTGGTCATACCCGTACAAAAGTTGCTGTTTTTCAACCGGATAACGTTGTAGAAACCGCGATCTGTTTTAAAGCGGAACTGAAGGAAACAGAGGAAAACATCCTCATAAAATATCCACAGATCCAAAATGGAATAATGGCTCATGTCGCCTCTCCGGAGGAATCTTATGAAACTCTATTCTCGGGCTTTCCGGGGTACAAGCTAAACCTCACCTCGTTTACGCCGGTTCCTTTCATCAACCACTATCGGTCCAAGGCAAGATCGGGTATTGATCGTATGGCATGGGCTACTACGGCAACTGTTCTCTACCCCCATGATGTGCCGATTATCGACACCGGAATCTGTATCACGTATGATATTATCACCGCCCCCAAAAAAGATATCGGTAGCACCATCTCCCCCGGTCTCAATATGCGGTATCGAAGTCCAAATAACTTTACCGCCAACCTTCCCTTGCCCCGTGCCCATGCGACCTTACCCGATAAAATAGGAATTACAACCGAGTCCTCATTACGGCTGGGGGTAACGCAAGAGGTAATCTTTAAAGTCGATAGTTTTATTAATCGGTTCAAAGCTGAATTTTCAAATTTAACAACGGTTTTAACAGGAGGCGACGCAATAATTTTGTCTAAATCCTTAAAAAACACCATATTTGTGCCCCAAAATTTCCTTTTAATCGGGCTTAATCGCATATTAGAATACAATAAACTTAATGATTAAACGACTCCTCACAGCATTTATCATCTTAAGTTCGGCCATTGTCAGCGGACAGGAAAACGTTTCTTCTCCCTACTCTTATTTTGGTCTCGGTCTGCCCACTTTTAACGGATCTGCCGAAAATCGTGCAATGGAAGGTCTTTCTATAGTCGCCGACAGCATTCGGTATAACTTCCAGAACCCCGCAGCCCTCGGGAATTTACAATTAACTTCTTTCTCGGTGGGCCTCACCCAGCAATTCAGCAATCTAAAAAATGGAGCCGGAGAAAGTGAAGGAGCAAAAAGCACGGCTATCGATTATTTGGCACTTGCGATTCCCACCGGAAAATTTAATTTTGCTCTTGGCATCCATCCCAGAAATTCCGTAGGCTATCGATTTCAGGAAAGCACCTCCTCCACTTTCGCTCGTTTTAAAGGGAGTGGCGGACTCAACAATCTATTTTTGGCATTGGGATACCGTTTCTCCAAAAATTTCAGGGTCGGCTTGCAAGGAGGATTTCATTTTGGAAAAATTAAAACCGAAAACTCATTTTATCAAGAAGGAATCCAATATGGCACCCGGGAGCGATCCGATGCCGGCATCACCGGATTTCAGTTCAGAATAGGCGCACAATATCAAAAGCAAATTAAGAATAAACTCTATCTTCTCTCCGGATTCACCTATACCCCGGAAGCTTCTTTAACCTCCAGCAACAAACGCTTTATCGGCACCAGCACAATCACCGGAAGCGGGATCGAAAACATTGTGGATGAGCGCGAACTCCACCTTCCCGATACCCATTTCAATCTCCCCTCCGAATTACGAGCCGGACTTGGGATTAGCAAATTTCAGAAATGGTTAATTGGATTTGAATATCAAAATATCGGCGAAGCTAATTATAAAAATGCTACCTTTATCCCGAACAATGTTCATTTCAATACGATTGATATCTATCGGATAGGTGGATATTACATCCCTGATTTTAACGATAACAATTACTTTAACCGTGTCACTTTCAGAGCCGGAGCACGGTATCAGGATACGGGATTGAATATTAATCAACAGGACATTAAAGAATTTGGCATATCTTTTGGAGTGGGATTACCTGCCGGATCTTATTTGAGTAATTTCAACATTGGAGTTGAATATGGACAGCGAGGAACAACAAATTCCGGTTTGATAAAAGAAAAATTTGTTAATATCTTTGTGGGTCTCTCTTTCAATGACAAATGGTTCAACAAACGGAAATTTAACTAATAGCTAATTAATATAGAACACTTATGAAGACTAAGAGTTTATTTCTTCTATTTTTCGCGCTATTGATCTTCGCTAATTTAAGCGCGCAAGAATCAGAAGCTGAACAAGATTCCGAACCTCAAGTGGATTGTCGGAAAGAACTATCCAAATTTGCACAAAGCGCAAAAATTAAAGACTACGATGCGGCTAAGCCTATATACGACAAATTGGTAGAGCACTGTGAGAAAGTAAGCATGGCAACCTACCAATATGGAGAACGCATGTTCAAACATTTTATGAATGAGGGCGAAACCGATGCCGACAAAAAAGAAGCAGCCGAAAATTACATCAAAAACTTTGAAAAAAGGCTGGAGCTCTATCCCGATAAAACCGACAAAGGCTCTACCTATATGAAAATGGCACTGGCACAATTTGAAAATAAAATCGGATCAACCGAAGACCAGTACAACGCTTTTGACAGAGCTTGGAAAGAAGACCAAGAAAACTTTATTAATCCCAAAGCTCTATATGCTTACTTTTCGTTACTCATCGATCTTCAGGATGAAGGTAAAAGAACCCTGCAAGAAGCTTTTGACAAGTATGATGAAGTGATGGAAAAGGTAAATACCGAGCAAGCCAAAAGAGCAAAGGTTCAACAGCCCCTTCTTGAAAAACAAGATGAAGAAGGGAAAGCATTGACCAAAGAAGAGCAAAAGATTTTTAACACCAATGATATTTACCTTCGCAATTACAATACCATCAAGGAAAGTATCGATGAAAAAATCGGTTCCCGTGCAGATTGCGAGAATTTAATCCCGCTCTACGGCAACAGTTTTGACGAGAAAAAAGACGATATTGATTGGCTCAGATCAGCTGCAAGACGTCTTTCTTCAAAGAAATGTACCGATGGCGATCTGTTCTTCAAAATTACAGAAGCACTGCACAAATTAGACCCCTCAGCCAAGTCGGCTAAATATCTCGGGCAATTGGCAGCCAACGACGGCGACAATGCCAAAGCTATCGAATACTACAAACAGTCTGCCGATTTGGAAGACAATGAATTGGACAAAGCTGCGGTTTACTATCTCATTGGAAATATGTATAAAGATCAGGGAAGCCTTTCCAGTGCTCGCAGTTTCTACCGCAAAACGTTAAGTAATGACCCTTCTTTCGGCCGGGCCTATCTCAAAATTGCACAAATGTATGCTGCAAGTGCCAATGACTGCGGAGATAACCTTTTTGACAAGCAAGCCGTGTACTGGAAAGCTGCCGAATATGCAAAAAGAGCTGCCAGCGTAGATCCTTCCCTGCGATCTGCTGCTGCTCAAACCGCTAAATCCTATGAAGGTCGCGCTCCTTCCAAAGCCGATATCTTTAAAGAAGGAAAAGAAGGTGAAGTGATTAATATTAAGTGTTGGATTGGAGAAAGTGTAAGGGTCCCCAATCTCTAACCGCATGGGTACAATAAACCGGTATCGCATGAAAAGCATTGCTATATTTATTTTTATAGCAATGCTTTTTTCTTGTCAAAATAGGATCAATAAAGTGCGCCAAATGAATGCGACCGAACTCATTCCTAAAATTGAAGAACTCGACATGAATCTCGTGTACACCGATAGCGGAAAAGTAGCCGCCAAACTTCGAAGTCCGCGAATGCTGGACTTCACCGACCAAAAGTTTCCTTATCGAGAATTTCCCGATGGGGTCCATGTTACTTTTTACGACAAAAAAGATCGAAAAAAGAACACTGCCGAATCCGATTACGCCATTCAATTTGAAGGCAGTCAGCTTATTGATATGCGCGGTCATGTTAAGATTGTAACCAGCGACAGCACGATCTTGGAAGCTCGACAATTGTATTGGGATCAGGATCAAGAATGGTTATTTACCGATATGAGCTACACCATCAAGATGAACAACGGAACCACAAATAAAGGACAGGGCTTTGATGCCCGACAAGATTTTGATAACTTTATCTCGCGTTCCAACGTTGGCGTTCACCAAATAGAAGACCAAGAGCCATGAAAACTTATCACAAGATTATTGAATACGCCTATTTATTTATTGCCGTATTCCTGATTGAAGAAACCATCAGGACCTGGGGAGATAACAATAAAACCTTTCTCTACATCGCATTGGCTCTGATGGCAATCGCTATGTTCTTATTTCGCCGTTGGTTTCGTAGCAAAACAAAGAATAAGAATCCTTAATTCATGGTGCTTTCCATCTCCATAATTGTTACCACCATTTTGCTTTCTGCTTTTTTCTCAGGAATGGAAATTGCCTACGTCTCCTCCAACAAAATCATGTTGGAGATCGAGAAAAAACAAAGTGGATTCATTCCTAAAATATTAGATCGCCTAACCCGCAAACCCTCAAAATATATAACCACGATGTTATTGGGGAATAATATCGCGCTGGTGATTTATGGAATTTATATGGGAAATTTGCTCGTCAATCTCTTAACCCCGCTCGTTCCTTCACAATATGCTTTTATAAATTACTGGTTGACCGGAAGCGGATTAATTTTAACACAAACCCTCATATCTACATTTGTCATTCTCATAACAGCCGAATTCCTACCTAAGGTTTTCTTTCAAATCTATGCGAATTCCATTCTAAAATTTTTTGCCCTCCCTGCCTATATTTTTTATGCCTTGTTTCACCTCGTTTCTTCGGGAATCATGTGGATTTCGGATACCCTTTTAAAAATATTCTTTAAAATTGAAGGAGACGAAGTTCAGGATGCCTTTACAAAAGTAGAAATCAGCCACTACATTGATGAACAGATGGAAACTGCCACAGATCATGAAGAAATGGATTCTGAGGTATTGATCTTTAAAAATGCCTTGGAATTTTCTGATATTAAAGCCCGGGAAGTCATGGTTCCGCGAACGGAGATTGTGGCCGTTGACAGTACCGCGTCTCTGGAACATCTCAAAGAGCGATTTATTGAAACCGGCCTTTCCAAAATCCTTATTTACAAAGAGAATATAGACGATATCACGGGTTACATCCATTCTTTTGAACTTTTTAGAAACCCAAAATCGATTGTTTCGGCACAACTTCCGGTCATTTATGTACCCGAATCCATTCTCGTAAAAGATGTCCTGAACGAGCTCATCAAAAAGAGGAAGAGTATGGCCGTGGTTATCGATGAATATGGGGGAACCAGTGGTATTATTACGCTTGAGGATATCGTAGAAGAACTCTTTGGTGAAATTGAAGACGAACACGATTCCGTTAGCCTTATCGAAAAAGAGCTGGAAGGAGGAGGCTTTCGATTTTCCGGCCGGATAGAAATTGATTATCTCAACGACAATTACAAAATCGACCTCCCCAAGGGAGAAAATTATGAAACCCTTGCCGGGCTGATTGTCAATCAAACGGAAGAAATTCCTCAGGAAGGAGAAGTCCTTGCCATAAACGGCTATCAAATGAAAATATTAAAGGCCTCAAATACCAAAATCGAATTGGTAGAAATCCATCCGCTACAAGGATCCTGAATCCGCACAAAATCAAATCTCTGTACAAGGCCGATTAACAATAAAAAGCTAAAATTTATTTTTGCTCGATAAATAAAAGGGTTACCCCGCTTTTCCACTCCCATTACAGGTATAAAAGATCACTGAATTCGAGTGGAGTTTGTCATAATTTAGAATTAAAGTTTTATATTTTAAGGAAATGCCTTACTTTCGCCAACTGAAATTTGATTAATGACGGTATTTCATGGCAGTTTTAAACAATATTAGAAAACACGGTATATTTTTAATCGTAATCATCGCAATGGCCCTATTCGCTTTTGTATTGGCCGATGTGATTCGACAAGGCGGCTTTTCCATAGGCAGCAATCAAAACGAAGTAGGAACCATCAACGGGGAAGGGATTTCCAACATTGAATTCGACAATCGCGTTCAATCCCTACGTCAAAACTATCCGGCAGGCGTATCGAGCACTATGATTACGCATCAAGCTTGGGATGCCACCGTAAAACAAACCCTATTACAAGAGCAAATCGAGAAATCCGGAATCGATGTAGGTTCTCAACAACTCTCATCGGCTCTGGCTCGTCAGTTTGGGCAAAATAAGGAATTTACAACCAACGGGCAGTTTGATGTTAACAAATTCAAATCCTATTTACAGCAACTCAAAGCGATTAATCCTCAGATGTACTACCAATGGCTGCAAAATGAAGAGCAGGTAGTCAATCAGGTTAAGATCGAAACGTATTTTGATCTTTTACTGGCCGGAACAGGAATTACCCCCAGCGATGCCCGGGAAATCTATAAATTAAACAACACCCGATTTGATTTGGAATATGTCAAAATTCCATTTACCGCCATCGATGATGATATTGTAAAAGTTACCGATGCCGATATTCAAGCTTATATCGATGCCCACAAAAAGGAATTTAAAACCAACGGGCTTCGAGATATTCGCTATATTTTATTTGCCGAAAAACCAACTCCGGCTGACGAAGAAGCCATTAAAGAAGATCTTGAAAAATTAGTAGATGACCATATCGTCTATAATAAAGCCGCCGAAATGGAAGAGACCGAAAAAGGCTTTAAGAAGGTGACCGATTATGACCGCTTCCTGGGCGAGAATTCCGATCTCCCTTATGAAAATACATTTCTCTTTAAAAAAGATCTCTCCAATACTGTCGCCGATACCCTATTCGGCCTTTCCGTAGGAGAAACCTATGGCCCTTACAAAGATGACGGTTATTGGAAATACTCCAAAGTTGTCGAGGAAAGCAAAATGCCAGACTCCGTACAACTCAAACATATTTTAATCTCGTACCAAGGCTTACAAACCGGTCAGAATACCAACCGTACACAAGCCGAAGCCGAGCAATTGGCCGACAGTCTTTTGGCCGTCGTACAAAAAGATCCCGATAAATTTTCTGAGTTGGTAGAAACCTATTCAGACGATACCGGGACCAAGGAAAAAGACGGAGACTTAGGCTGGATTCCACACGCCCGGGGTGAACAAAATGAATTTATCGACTTTGCCTTTAACAATGACCCCGGAAGCACAAAAGTCATTCATACTCAATATGGATTTCATGTCGCGGCCATTACCGATAGCAAAAACAAACAACGGGTTATCAAATTAGCAACCCTGGCCAAAGAAATACATCCTTCTGACAATACGCTCAATGCGCTTTTTAATCGTGCTACAAAATTTCAGTTAGCTGCCCAAAAGGGAGATTTCTCTGAGGTTGCCAAAGAAGACGATTACGAGATAAAAGTGGCCAAAAACATCAATCCCCTCGACGAAAACTTACCGGGAATCGGAGCCCATCGCAATATTGTAAAATGGGCCTTTGAAAAGGATCACAAAATCGGCGATATTTCGCGTTTTGATACCGGTTTAGGATATATCGTTGCACAAATTACATCGATCACTTCAAAAGGTATAAAAAGCGTTGAAGAAGCACGATCTGAAGTGACTCCCATCCTCTTACGAAAGAAAAAAGGAGAATACTTACAAGAAAATATCGAGCTTACCGATTTAGAAGATATTGCTTCTGCCTATGGCGTACAGGTTCAGGAGGAAAAAGAAGTATCGATGAAGAACCCGGATATTAGTGGACGAGAACCGCGAGTAGTCGGCTCCGCTTTTGGACTTAAGGAAGGCAAACTAAGCAAACCTATTGTCGGGAAAAGTGGTGTTTACGTCCTTCAGGTAAAGAATCGAAAAGACCCTGAAACACCAGATTCTTATCATGATATCCTTACTGAAGAAAGCCAAAAACGGGCCATGCAAATTTCTCAAAAGATATTTGATGCCTTAGAGGATAAAGCTGAGATTACTCAAAAATTAGCCGAGTTTTACTAATTGAAGGTCGTTTAGACTTTCTAAAACGGGGATACACCCCGTAATAAAACACGGAGCCTCATAAACCTTCCGGTTTGACGGGTTTTGCTTCACTCTTAAAAAGGCTAAACGATCTCCGTAAGATCCCGTCTTACCTCAATATCAACCGGTCCTTTTTAAATCAGGTTTTGGGGGCCAATCGGCCTATAAAATCATCTATAGACAGGGCTTGGTCTATAGTACAGTCTCCAATACGAGTTCGTCTGAGAGTACATAAATAGGCACCGCTATCTACCGCCTGCCCAAAATCATGAGCCAGACTGCGAATATAGGTTCCCTTGCTGCAAACCACCCGAAAATCCACTTCCGGCAAGCGAAAATCGGTCAGCTCAAATTCTGCAATATGGATGGTCCGGGGATCTACCTTTACTTTTTCACCGGCACGAGCGTATTCATACAGGCGTTTCCCGTCTTTTTTTAAGGCCGAATAAACCGGCGGATATTGTTCAATATCACCCGTAAAAAGTGCTGTTTTCTCACGTAGTATAGCGGGTGTTAAATGAGCCGTGGGATAGCGGTTATCAATCTCGGTTTCACAATCATAAGAAGGCCTCGTTGCCCCTAAAAAAAGAGTCCCTGTATATTCCTTAGCCTGCCCCTGAAATTCCCGAATTCGCTTTGTAAATTTTCCCGTACAAAGCAGTAGTAACCCGGTTGCCAACGGATCTAACGTACCGGCGTGTCCCACTTTGATTTTTTTAATGCCATAATGGGTTTTAATCAGCCATCGTACTTTATTAACAACCTGAAAGGAGGTCCATCCATACGGTTTATCAAAGAGCAAAACCTGTCCCTTTTTAAAATCATCGGCAGCAAATACAGTATCCATCAAGAATTGATTTTGAAAAGGTAAAGAGGGTTATTCAGAAGTATCGGCGGGCTTGTATAAAATCGCATAAATTTCGATTCCAAACCCTATTAAAACCAAAGCGGGAGCCAATCGAATTCGACGCCAACTAAAAATCTCCGGGTTAAATACTTCGGGGTCTGAGCTACCTCCTCCCGACATTAGAATAAATCCTAAGGCGATTACCGCAAAGCCCACTGCCATAATCTGATAGTTACGGCGGTTAAAAACAAACTGAGGCTTCTCCTTATTTTCTTTATTTCTTTTAGTATTCCTATCCATAGCCATAAACCATTGGAACTTCTTATTAATAATATAATTCGTCCGTGCGTAAATTTAAAAACCGTTGTGTCGCAAAAAATGTACTTAACCAGGTCAGCAGAATCCCCAGCACGGTTACGCCGGCAAAGATGATACCCAAAACCTCTTTATCCTGTAGCAATCCCAAATCGGGGAAAGTACGGTTTAAGTAAAATAAAATCAAGACCATTCCCATCAGGGCCAATACAATCCCGCCAATTCCCAATTTTATGCTGTGCCAGATAAAAGGCTTCCGTATAAATCCTTTGGTGGCGCCTACCAATTGCATTGTTTTTATGGTAAATCGTTTCGCATAAACCGAAAGTCGAATCGAGCTGTTAATCAGCAAAATAGCAATAAAAAGAAAAATAGCACTCACCAATAACACCCAAAAACTAACGCGCTTTACATTTTCATTGACAATCATCACCAGCGGGGCATCATAATCGACTTCAGCGATAAAATCTTTGCTTTCCAACTCTTTCGAAATCTCGGCAATCTGATCGGCAGACACGTATTCTGCCAAAAATCGAACATCAATGGAATTCTGCAGGGGATTATAGCCCAGAAATTCTAAAAAGTCCTCTCCCATCTCTTCACTTTGTTGCCGAGCCGCTTCTTCTTTAGAAACAAAAGTCACCGATTTAGTGTACTCTGCAATTTCCAGACTCTTTATTAATTGTTCAATCTGAACCTCTTTGGCTTCGTCCTGCAAATAGATGGTAAGGGGAATCTGCTCTTTAAAATAATCAGCAGCTTTTTTTGTATTCAAAACCAGGATCCCCAATAATCCCAGTAAAAACAATACCAACCCAATACTAACTACCACCGAAAAATAAGAGGAAATCAGTCGTCGTTTTTGATAACGTTCAAAAGATGAGCTCATAGCCGCTTTAATATTTCTTCAAAAATAAGAAAGTATATGGAACCTGTCTTTTCAAACCACAAACTTTTCACAATACAGCTCATTTAGGATACCCTTGATGTTTTCTATCCTTTTTAATTGTGAATAATGACGCTTAAATAGTATTTTTGCACCTTCGACAGAAGCTTCTAAAAGAAGTTTTTTAACACGCTCAAAACCAGCTTAAAGCGAATTTCAAACCATGGGGTATAATTTTAATGCAATCGAGGCCAAATGGCAACGCTATTGGAAAGAAAATCAAACGTTCAAAGCCAACAACCCAACAGCTGCCAAAGCACCGCCAAAACCACCTTTTTACGTCCTGGACATGTTTCCCTATCCCTCGGGAGCAGGACTTCACGTAGGACATCCGCTGGGCTATATTGCCAGCGATATTATATCCCGCTACAAACGCCATAAGGGATTCAATGTACTGCATCCCATGGGATATGATTCCTTTGGCCTTCCCGCCGAGCAATATGCCATTCAAACCGGTCAGCACCCGGCAATTACCACCGAAAAAAATATTAATCGTTACCGGGAACAGCTTGATAAAATTGGCTTTTCTTTTGACTGGAGCCGGGAAGTACGCACCAGTGACCCTTCTTATTATCGCTGGACGCAATGGATTTTTATGCAGATCTTTAACAGCTGGTATGACAACATTCGGGATCGGGCACGTCCCATAAAAGAGCTCATCAAAATCTTTGCACAACGGGGAAATGCAGAAGTCAAGGCAGCAACAGATCAAATTACTATTTTCTCGGCTACCGACTGGAATTCGTACTCCGAACAAAAACAACAGGAAATTCTGCTTCGTTATCGGCTTACTTATTTGGCTGAAACTGAAGTCAATTGGTGTCCCGGTCTGGGCACCGTGCTGGCCAATGACGAAATCGTCAACGGGGTATCCGAGCGTGGAGGATTTCCGGTCGAACGCAAGAAAATGAAACAATGGAGCATGCGAACGACGGCCTATGCCGAACGATTACTAAACGGCCTGGATCAAATCGACTGGACCGACAGCCTAAAGGAGAGTCAACGCAATTGGATTGGAAAATCAAAGGGAACCTACATCGAGTTTAAGCTCAAAGATCAAATTGAAAAGATTGCGCTGGAACAGAAGAAGGACCATTTGCAAACGCATGCCCACCTTCATCGACGAGCCCGAGAAACTGCAGCAAATCCTACTCCGGCAGAATCCACACTCTGGAAGTATGTGAAAGATCGATGCCTGGGTCAGCTTTTTAAACAGCAAGTTGTTATTGGGGAATTTATCGTAAACTTCCTCTGCCCCAGCCGGAAAATTGTTGTTGATATCGATAAAAACGGAATCGTCCAAAATGACGATTACCTCGAAAAACGCACCCGCATCTTGGAAGATATGGGATATAAGGTACTCCGTTTCCGGGAATCTGACGTAACCCAAAATATTGGAAAAGTATTAGAAACCCTTCAAAATGCCATCAGGGAGCGCGATAAGAATGTAATTCGGGTCTTTACCACACGCCCGGATACGATCTTCGGAGTTAACTTTATGGTATTGGCCCCCGAACATGAACTCGTTCAACAAATAACGACGGCAAAACAAAGGAAAGAAGTCGAACGGTATATTAAAAACACGGCTCAGCGTAGTGAGATTGATCGAATGGCCGATACAAAATCGGTTACCGGAGCATTCACAGGAGCGTATGCCGAACATCCGCTAACCCAAGAAGCTATCCCCATCTGGATCTCCGACTATGTTTTGGCAGGATACGGCACCGGTGCCGTAATGGCAGTTCCGGCAGGAGACGAAAGAGACCATCGCTTTGCCACGCATTTCAACATTCCCATCACCGATATTTTTGAAGGCGTCGATACGCAAAAGAAAGCTTATAGTGACAAAGGAGATACCCCATTAATCCATTCTGATTTTCTAAACGGACTGGCCTATAACGAAGCCGTAGAACGAGTCAACCAAAAATTAGAAAGCACGGGAATGGCACAAGTAGAGACCAATTACCGCCTCCGCGATGCCGTTTTTAGCCGCCAACGGTATTGGGGAGAACCTTTTCCGGTATATTATAAAAACGGGATTCCCTATCTTATACCCGAAGCGTGCCTCCCGCTACAATTACCGGAGGTGGAAAAATATCTCCCTACCCGGGAAGGGAATCCTCCATTGGGAAGAGCACACACCTGGCACTGGAATGAAAAGACCAACTCCGTAGTAGATGTTAAAAATCCTTCCAAATTACCGGAAAACGTATATCCCTTAGAACTCAATACAATGCCGGGTTGGGCAGGAAGCTCCTGGTATTTCTTCCGGTATATGGAAGATGCCCACCGCGATACAGTCTTTGCCTCCCAAAAAGCAATAGATTATTGGAACCACGTAAATCTGTATATCGGAGGAAGTGAACACGCCACGGGGCACTTGCTCTACGCTCGATTCTGGTCTAAAATTCTGAAAGACCTGGGGTATTCCAAGATCGAAGAGCCTTTCCAAAAACTAATTAACCAAGGCATGATCTTGGGAGAAAGTGCCTTGATCTATCGCATTGGCAAAAACAAGTACATCTCGGCTCATAAAGTTAAAAAAGAGGACGAGGTCCAACCTCTGCATGTCAATGTCGATTTTGTTAATACTTCTAATGAACTCGATATAAAGCAGTTCAAAGCCTGGCGACCGGAATATAAAAAAGCCAAATTTATCACCGAAGAAGACGGTACGTTTTACGTGGCTCGAGAGGTTGAAAAAATGTCAAAATCAAAATTCAATGTCGTTAATCCCGATGATATCTGTACACAATATGGCGCAGACTCACTGCGGTTATACGAAATGTTTCTAGGGCCCATTGACCAGGCAAAGCCCTGGAGTACGGCCGGTTTAAGCGGAGTTCACGGATTCTTGAAAAAATTATGGCGTCTTTACCATACCACTACTGAAAATGGTACCGAAGAATGGGCCGTAACTGATGAAAAAGCAAGCAAAGAAGCACTTAAATCGCTACATCACACCATTAAAAAGGTAACTGAAGACACCGAGAATTTTAATTTTAACACTGCTGTCTCGGCCTTTATGATCGGGGTTAATGAGCTCACCGACCAGCATTGTCACGCGCGTGAAATACTGGAGCCTCTGGCGATTTTAGTAGCCCCCTATGCCCCGCATATAGCCGAGGAATTATGGCATCAATTGGGTCATAAGAACAGTATTTCGACCGCCCCTTATCCCGAATATGAAGAACAATACCTCGTTGAAACTACAAAAACCTATCCGATTTCCTTTAACGGCAAAAAACGCTTTACACTCGATTTATCCTTAGATCTAACCCGATCGGAAATCGAAGAAATTGTAATGAACCATGAACGCACCCAACAGCAACTGAATGGCAGAACGCCAAAGCGGGTTATCATTGTTCCCGGAAAAATCGTCAATATCGTAGGATAGTCATGAAGAAAAAAATCGGACTTTACTTTGGCACTTTTAATCCCATCCATATTGGCCATCTCATCATTGCCAATCACTTTGCAGAATATTCTGAGGTGGACGAAGTCTGGTTTATCGTGACCCCTAAAAGCCCTTTTAAGGTTAAAAAAACGTTGCTGGACAACCATCATCGGTATGAATTGGTATATCGAGCCACCGAAAAATACCCAAAACTACGCCCCAGCCGGATCGAGTTTAAGCTGCCCGAACCTAATTATACGGTCAATACGCTGGCCTATCTGGAAGAAAAATATCCCGAGAAAGACTTTGCCCTGATTATGGGGGAAGACAACCTCAACAGTCTTCATCGATGGAAAAATTATGAGGTGCTTCTGGAGGGCTATGACATCTTGGTGTATCCCCGGATAGACGAAAACAGGAAGAAAGCCAAATTGGCTCATCACGAGCACATTCATAAAGTGAAAGCACCCATTATACAGATCTCTTCGAGTTTTATTCGAAAGGCGATAAAAACGCAAAAGAACGTCCGGCCTCTTCTTCCCCCCGAGGTATGGAATTATATTGATGAGATGAATTTTTACCAATAAAATCCAATCTTATGAAAAGAATCTTCTATTTGCTATTCCTCGGCATCGTAGTAATCATTGCAGCCATTACCAATCCCTCCCTTGAAGATCATCGGGAGGCAGTACAAGAAAAAGTGCATCAGCATCTTGAAAAACGGTTTTCTGAGGCCGCAGCCGATTCGGATACCAATTGGGGAGAAATTGGAAATGCTCTGGGTTTAAGTCTCGGAGATGCCTTGGCAGCCCCCTTGATTAAAAGCCTGATAAAAGTCGATAATTACGTCGTATTTTCTCTGACTCAAGCCGATTGGGAAGAGGAAACGCACACCATTGGAATCGGGATATTCGGGCAGGTCCTACTCTCTCCAAAAATTGATGAAAAACTGAAAGAAATAGCACAAGACCAATTTTAGCTGCCAAGTTCCCACATTCCATAATCCGGCTTATAATTGCAAATCTAACCTCTGCTCAACAGATGATTCTGCGCTTTTCTATAAGGAAATACAGCCCTTTAAATTTAGCTATTTCAAGGAGTTATATAGGGTATAGCCCACCCCAAAAAGCGGTTTGGACTTCTATTCTTTTCCCTTGATAATCCTTATTATTTTATCAAATTATACGTTTATTTACTTTACAGAGAAATACTGATACACATATATTTATAAAAAATATGTCCGTTTTGAAGGTAGTACTTCTGAAAAGAATCAAGTGTTTAAAAAATGGCCTATCTAAAAAAACATTGAAAATCAAGGAAGCAGCGTTGGCCTGAGGATTAAAATCTGTTCGAGGCCGACGTAGGAGGCAAGTTATTTTAATCCGGTGGCTGGTGGTTCCGTAGTATTTTCTTACGTTTTTTTAGTAAGCCTAGCGTTTTTTGGTTCTTTTTTGGGCAATGCAAAAAAGAACAGAAAATAAATGAATAACCCAATCATTTTAATTGATTCTTCCAGCGTAAAACCGATAATTAAAGTTTTGTATTTCAAATACCTATTCTTTCGTTTTTTCCTAACCTCTTTCTATACCTCGTAATACAAAGGAGGCTAAAGCAATTCGATTTAAAATTAAGAAAAAATTAAGAAGCATGGAATTTTCGTATATTTGGGAGTTGCCTGCAAGCTCAAGGGAAAATATAAATCGATAAAACTTAAAAATTTGAAACAATTAAATAAAAATCAAATTCCAATATTCGTTTTTCTATTTCTATTTTTTCCAATACCCTTTTTATTCGCACAATCAAAGGATAAAAACATTAAGAATGAAAATAGGGATAGTTTACATATCATTACGAGTTTTAGAATAAACTTTGAAGCTTATCCGGAACAAGAAAAAATATTTGGCTTATATAAAAACTATCTCTATTCTGATCCTGTAAAAAACGATAAAAACAACCCGTATTGGAATACAAAAGAGAAAGAAAAATATGATGCTTTTGATTTATCTGTTGCTTCAATTTATATGTCAAGCGACTTTTTAAATGATTTAGATGATCTAAAAAAATATTTGGATATTTATATCCTGAGTATTGATAAAATAACGGATGATTTATATTCCATCAGTGCACAATATCAATTTAAAGGTGGTTTAAGCAATAGTTCCAGTATTTGGTGTATTCAAAATATAAACGCTGTGAAGATAAATGGAGAGTGGAAACTTCAAAACAATCTTGTCCATTACACTAAAAACTGGGATGTATATAAAACGCAATATGTAGTTTACCATTATCCACACGGTTATAACTTTAAAGGTGATGATGCCGAAAAAGCAAATCGTTTTTTTCAAAATCTCGTAAAAAAATATAACTTGGGAAAACCTGAAAAATTAGACTACTATATAGCTGAATCGACAAATCAAATGGGCGAATTATTAGGATTTGGTTTTTTTGGTGGTGGCGTAACTTCCGGTGTATCTTCCGTCGGAAATGGTTATATAATGTCAAGTAAAACTGCTTTTCACGCACACGAATTTGTCCATTTCGCATTTGCTTCCAACGAAGTGAAAAGAAATTACCTCATAGAAGAAGGATGTGCAGATTTCCTAGGATCAAGGGTTTATGACAAAGAATTCTATAACAAAAATATGGACAAACTAATCAATGATATTAAAAATGACAACACCTATACCATTGAAAACTTGATCTCAATGAATGGAAAGGTTTCTTGGAACAATTATAATTGGCGGTATCCATTTGGCACTTTAATCTGCAAAATGGTCTATGACAAAAAGGGTGAAAAAGGCTTAAAAAAATTAATGTTTTCCAATACGGAAGAAACTGATGAACTTAAAGCGGTATTAATTGATGTAATGCACTTTAAAAATGAACAACAACTTTATAATGAGCTAAAAAACATCGCAGAAAATTATAATTAAGAGAAAGCCAGCAGGCAACAAACAGTTTGCCGCAAGGGCGGTTATTGTTTAAAATTCAACGGTCGGTTTTCTTTGGACGCAAAAGCCATTTATTGAATTTTCCTGATTAAATTTAAAACTCAATCCCGCACGTGCGGGATGCTTGGGTCGGTTCTAAATTCAAAGTTTAGGCTTCTTTGCACGCCCCAGCGGCAAGCTGCAATCCGTTATCTATAAAAAAATGTTGACTATAAGCAACTATTTTATATATTTGTAATATGGCAAAAGAAACCACACATAAAGTTATAGTTGGAGCTGCTCAAAACATGAGTGAGTTAGAAAATGAATCTATTCAGCTTGTTGTTACCTCGCCCCCCTACCCTATGATTGAAATGTGGGATAAAATTATGGGAAAGCAAAATCCTGAAATCGAATCCCAGCTAAAAAAGGGAAATGGGCATCAGGCCTTTGAACTGATGCATCAGGAATTGGATAAAGTTTGGGCAGAAGTGGAGCGTGTTTTAAAGCCGGGTGGTTTTGCTTGCATTAACATCGGCGATGCTACTCGAACGATCAATAAGAACTTTTCATTATATCCCAATCACTCAAGAATCATTTCTTCATTCCAGAATTTGGGAATTTCAAACTTACCTAATATTCTTTGGCGCAAACAGACCAATGCCCCAAACAAATTTATGGGCTCCGGGATGTTACCATCAGGAGCTTATGTTACTTTAGAACACGAGTGGATTTTAGTTTTTAGAAAGGGTGGAAAACGCATTTTTAACGCTGAAACTGAAAAGCAAAAAAGAAGAGAAAGTGCTTTCTTTTGGGAAGAACGAAATAGTTGGTTTTCCGATTTATGGAGTTTTAAAGGAACGAAACAAAAACTTGAAAATTCAGAAACAAGAAAAAGAAGTGCTGCATATCCTTTTGAATTACCCTATCGACTGATCAATATGTATTCCGTTCAAGGGGATACTATTTTGGATCCTTTTTTAGGAACAGGAACTACAACCTTAGCCGCGATTGCATCCAATAGAAATAGTATGGGCTATGAAATCGATGATAAATTTCAACAGATTATTACTGAAAACATTCAACAAACATCCTTACAATTTTTTAATTCTATTTTAGAGAACCGAATTATCAATCACAAAAATTTTATTCACGAAAGAGAATCCAACCCTAAAAATAAACGAGTTAAATATTATAATAAAAACATTGGACTTCCTGTTATGACGAGACAAGAAAGAGATATTAAATTCAATTATCTTAACGACTTATCCATAAAAAATCCTGAAACAATAACTGCCACATACTCAGAAAATAAAAAGACTCAGTTTGAAACTTTTAAACCTCAATATCATTCAAAAAATGAAAGTCAAACGGCACTTAATTTTTAATGAAAATTATTCAAAGTAAGTTTCATCAAACTCAATTTCTATTCTATTTTTCTTCTTTTCATAAAAAACGATGAGAACCTCGATAGACTCATTTAAACTATCCTTGGTTTTATATGTGATGGGCTTAATGCTTATAGGTTTATCGTCAATATAACCATCAATTCCTTTACTTTCATCTTTCGGTGTTGACAGTTTATATGAGAGTTTATATTTCTCCGAAAGTTTCCGCAATATGGTTTCTTGAAATTTAAGCCCGGAAAAAGTTTTGACAATTATGAGTTCTTTCACCCATTTACGAACCATTTCTTCATCTATTCGAGCAATAGACTCTTCCAAGTTCTTCAGCATTCCAAAAACTTTATCTGTAGCCTCATCTATAGTATCGGGATATTTTTCTAAATACCATTCTTCCCATTCCTCCAGTTTATTCCCTTTAAACTCTTGAATTAAGTCACTTAATTGCCCCACATTTCTTGGACGAGTAGCTTGAGCGTTTTGATTGGCCAAGTTCATGAGTTGAGTAGTATATTTCGGGTAGTCATAATCCTCTCCGGTCAACAATTCACGAGCTTCTTCTAATTTTATTTTTAACTTCATTCAAATTCCTTTAAAAAGTTCGCTTAAAGAGACCCCTAAAGCCACAGCTATTTTTTCTAAATTAACTATAGAAATATTCCGTCTCCCGCTCTCAACGCTGGCAATATAACTTCTATCAATATCAGAAGTATAGGCCAAATCCTTTTGAGACATATCCTTAATTTTACGGATTTCTTTTATTCGCCTTCCCACTTTTGATTTAATGTCCATTCGTCAAAGATGATTTTTTGTGGACTATAATCCAAAGACTATAAGTAACACTGTTAAATAAAACATTAAAATAAAGTAAAAATGACCTGCAAGATAACAAGTGGTTTGCCGCAAAGGCGGATATTGTTTAAAATTCAGCGGTTGGTTTTCTTCTAAAGCCACTTATTAAACTTTTTGGTTAAATTTAAAGCTTAAAAATGGCTTTTGTCAGGGTCGGTTCTGAATCGATCCCGATAGAATACCTTTAGATTTGTATAGTGTTAAAATCAATAGTTAATATGAG
>CAZBXQ010000058.1:0-19826 GCA_964495935.1 uncultured Flavobacteriaceae bacterium | reverse complement strand
ATAGAGGTTTATAATACACAGTTAAACGAACATGGGATCTCTAATAGGCCGCCACGGTCTCCTGAATTGCCTTTTCCAGTGCTTGAATTCCGCCTCCGGCAATATACCAGGTTTCCGGACTCAGGTAAATTACTTTCCCGTTTTTAAATGCTTTGGTACGTCGAATCAAAGCATTTTCAATCGCCTTTTTTTGGATTTTACCTTCTGCTATTGCGGCATTACGATCTACCACAAAAAGGATATCGGGATTATGCTCAAGGATATATTCTGAAGAAATGGAGGCTCCGTGAGTGGAAACCGTAATATCCTCAATTTGCGGAATAACTCCAAAATCATCAAAGATGTAACCAAAACGGGAATTGTGGCCATAGGCCGAAAACTTACCGTTGTTAAAGAGAACCAAAAGGGCTTCTTCCTTGCTCTTTTTGATTTTTGCTTTTCCTTTTTCAATGCTTTCATACACTGCTTTCCACTGCTTTTCCGCTTGGTCTTCAACTTCAAAAATACGTCCCAGAGTCTTTACATTTTCTTCAATGGAGCCTATATAATTTTTATACTCCAGATCGTAGAAGTAGGTTGGAGCAATTTCGGCATATTCCTGATAATCCTTAAGTTGTCGTAAACCGATGATGATTAGATCCGGATCGGCCGCATCGATTTTTTCAAAGTTGGGCTCCATTAAGCCCCCGGCGTTGACTATATTGTTGTCTTCTTCATATTTCTGCAAATACCCGGGAATCCCTTGCTTCGGTATCGCCACAATACGATCGGAAACTCCCAGAGCATCCATTACGTCCAACGCTCCGATATCAAATACGACGACGCGCTCCGGAGAAAGCGGAACTTGGATCTCCTCCTCATGTACCGTTTGAACGGTCAGGGTTTTGACCGCTTCTGCGGCCTGGCCATCGCCGGTATTGGACTTTTCATGTTTACAACTTAGCGTGGTAGCCACAACAAAGGCAAAAAGAAATAAGGATAGGGATTTCATGAGAAATTGAAGTTATGATTACAATTTTATTTAGACTGAATATAAATTATTAGCCAAAGGTATTCTTTTCTGTCAGATCTGCAAATGGTTTTTAGCCTGCATTCCAAATAGAGCGCTATCAGCACTAACAAAAAAGAGCTAACTTTATAGAGCGACTGTAAAATCTATGAATTTAATGGAGCGTGCGATCCCGGGCTGAAAGTAGCCCTCCCATTATTTTTTTCGGAGTGGTTTTTTCCTGTTCATGATTAAGGTCTCTCACTGCGTTCGAGATACCATTTTTAGGAGAGTACCCATTCAAATTATATCTGATCTTCAAAAACAACAACTAACAAATTATCAGTTACTTAATAAAAGCAGTTAGATAAGATTCCAATAAAGCTTATTTCAACAAGTCTGGGATGATCAATGGGACCGGCCGGTTGCTTTCTCAAAATAATCTCTATGGAAGGTTTGATTCACACCTAAAGACAGGTTTAATCAGGCTACAGCCGATAACCATAGAACTCGGAAATTTTAGTAAAACACGATCTTTAACATTATAGAAAATTTTGATTTAATAAAGTGCCTCTTTTTTCTCCTAAAATATTCCCTTTAACGTAGTATATATTCCTTAAGTATAACATTTAAGGAACGAAATAAAACTTATGTTTGCCGCATTAATGGTTAATTAGACTCATTCTAATTAAATTAGAAAATAAAATTGAAGTTGATCCGAAAAATGCTTCCTCAACTGAAAACCCGGCTCCTTTTTGTCGGCTTGTTGATAGGCGTATGGTTTTCCATGAATGCTCAGGAAAACAGTACAATCTCCGGAATGGTAACGATAGATGGAGAGATTCCCTTTATGGGTGCCGAGATTCAATTGGCCGGAACCGATTTTTTTGCCTTTTCCAATGAAGACGGCGACTACGAACTCACGCAAGTTCCAGAAGGTGTTTATACGCTCACCATCCGTGCCGTGGGCTTTAAGACGATTGAAAGTCGGTTGGCGCTGGGATCCGGGGAAACTCTAAAATTGAATTTTTTGCTCGAAGAAAGCCGCACAGCGTTGGATGAAGTACTCGTGGAGGGTAAAAGCAGTACGCAACGTGCTCAAGAACAAACCGTGACCGCAAAAGTGGTGGATGTAAAAGCGGTTTCCCGCGAACCGGCAACCGTGGCCGAACTCATGAACCGCTCTGCCGGGATTCGGATTCGCGAAAGCGGGGGATTGGGAAATAACACCGAAGTGTCCATCAATGGATTTCAGGGGAAATCCATACGGTACTTTAAAGATGGTATTCCTCTCGATTATTTGGGAGACGGCTATAACATTTCAAATCTTCCCCTCAACAGTCTGGAGCGGGTCGATGTATATAAAGGCGTTTTACCGGTGTCTTTGGGAGCAGATGCCCTTGGGGGAGCTGTCAATTTAGTGACCAATAACCACAACCGTAACGATTTTAACGTCTCTTATCAAATCGGATCCTTTAATACCCATCGCATTTCGGCCATCGGAAATTACATCGATAAGAAAAAAGGAGGGTACGCCGGGGGCGAAGTCTTTTTTAATTATTCGGACAATGATTACAAAGTAGAAGCGCGCGTTCCCGATCCCGAAACCAAAGTGCCTTCCTGGGAGCAGGTACGGCTTTTCCACAACCGCTATAAAAGTTATTATGCCGAAGCCTATATCGGTCTTAAAGATCGAGTCTGGGTCGATGATTTAAAACTGAGTTTGGCCGCCTACGGGATTGATCGGGACCAGCAACATCCTACCTTGATGACGGATGTATATGGTGCCATTACTCTGGATCAGCAATCCCTCATCCCGTCGTTGCGCTACAAAAAAGCTTTGTTTGACAAGAAATTGAAAATTGACCAATTCCTATCCTATAACAAGATCATCAAAAAACGGGTTGATACGCTCCACGGCCGCTATGACTGGCATGGCAATTTCACGCCCAATCCCCACCGTATCGGGGAAAGTCCGCAGGCTGCAAATTCCAGGGTAAATTATAACAATTTTACCTCTCGGACCAATCTGGCCTACGATCTGAACTTCCGACACAAATTGGATGGGAATCTGGTTGTTACCCGTTCTAAACGAAAGGGTCGAGATCCTTTAGGCATTACCTTCAGGGATACCGATATTGATGTTCTGACCCTGCCGGCCACCTATTTCAAGGTAACTGCCGGAATAGGCTGGAGCTTTGAGATGATTGAAGATCGACTGACCAACACCCTGAACGGAAAGTTTTACGGCTATCGTTCCAAAGGCGTAAACGGGTTTCGGGCGGTAGCCACAGAATTGGATAAGATACAAGGCACAAACGGAACCTCCTGGGGGTTTTCAGACGGTTTGAAATATGAAATCAATCGGGAAAACCTGATGCGGATTTCTGCCGAATATGCCAGGAGATTACCCGATCAAGACGAGCTTTTTGGCGATAGTGATACCCGGGTTCCCAATTTCGACCTCAAACCCGAACGCAGTATCAATTTGAATTTGAATTACCGCCTGCAAAAATCCACCTACCAACTCGAAGCCGGGGTATATTACCGCCAGACCCGGGGGATGATTCTCCTCGTTCCCATACAATCTCCTTATGCGCAATATCAAAATCTCGAAAACGTGAGAGGAATCGGGTTTGACATGGATGCCCACATTAAAATATGGCGTTTTTTAAGTTTTCAGGGAAACGTTACCTATCTCGACAACCGGATGTACGGGATTACCGATCCGGTCGATAAATGGAAAAACAAATCACGCCTGCGCAACACCCCCTTCTTCTATTATAATCTTGGTTTAAATACAGAATTTAAAGCCGTGTTTGGCAAGGGGGATTTCCTCAATCTCTATACGCATTACAATTTTGTTCGGGAATTCTATCTCAATTTTATTCCCAAGGATAAGGAACCCGATGGATTTTTGGGACTTTGGGGGCATAGTAAGGTAGATGTAACCACTAAAATCCCCGATCAGCACTTGGTGTCTTTGGGAGCCCATTATAAATTGGGAAGATTGCCCTTGCACATCGGGGTTGAAGTCAAAAATATTACCAATGCCAAGCTCTATGATTTTTATAGGGTACAAAAAGCCGGTAGAAGTTTTCAATTAAAAATCAGTTATTCACTTAATTAAATTTGATATCATGAAGAAAATCAGTAAATTATTTGCGCTTAGTTTCCTCTTGCTGGGGTTGGTTTTTGCAACTTCCTGTAGCAGCGATGACCCCGGTGACATCATAGGGGGAGATGAAGATCAGGAGCTTCCCGATGATGGAGACGGAGGTTATAAATATGTTCTGATGACCCTGAGCGAGCGAGTCGTGGGCAGCAAAGCCGGATTTGTTACCGCTTTTGACGAATTTCCAACGGGAACCGTTGATAACATCAGTGAAAAGTCTTTACAAGGTAATAATATGGGGGGCTTTATTCCTTACAAAAATGCCCTTTATAAAAAATATGGTACAGAAGATAATTCCAACGGAATAGAAAAAATGACGGTCGAACCCGATGGAAAAGTGATTACCGCAGGATTCTTGCCTGCCGGACAAGGTATGCCGGGGTCGGGAAATTTTGTGATTGCTGAGGATAATCTCGGCTTTTATTGGGATATGGACGAACCGCTGAAGCTCCAAAAATTTGATCCGGAAGGGTTGTCGCGAATCGGTTCCATCGACCTGGCCGATGCAGTTCACGAACGGGGAAAAGATGAAGAAGGAATCACTTTTCGTTCCGTAGGCCGTAAGTTTTTGGCCATCAAGGAAGGCAAACTCTTTGCCGATCTCAATTATGCCTCTTCCGAAGGTGGGCAACAGGGATTTTGGGATGATTTTTATGACGATGTCTATATTGCCGTCATCGATATTGCATCCGAAAAATGGGAAAAGACTATCACGGTGAAAAACACCGGGAGCATTGCCTATGTCAATGAGAATAGAATGTATAATTTTGACAGCAACGGCGATCTCTATTTTATCACCCAAGGCCGAAGTGCTTTTGGAGGAAAAGCCAAAATCAATCGGATTAAAGCACATTCAACCGATATAGATACTACCTGGGAATTAACGTATGCCGATTTTAATCCTTCGGATGAAGGAAAATTCACCGGTGTATTTCTACACGAAGGAACGATGATTGTTGCAGCCAACTTAGAGCCTTTAACCGGAGGCCCCAATGGAAATATCAACACCCAGGATATTTGGCGACTGTTTAAAGTAGATATCGATACCCGGGAATTTACCCCGATCGATGGTATTCCGGCAGGGAGAAATCAGGGGGCAGCCGAATTGGCGGTCGAAATTGATGGTAATATCTATCTTCGGGTAGGAACGACTACCGGAGATGTGAACGGATACTTTTTATATGACCCGGCGACCAACACTGCCGAGCAAGCCTTTGGTGTGGATGTAGGCGGTTTGGTAAGCGGCCTGTATAAAATTAAAGTGGAATAAACCCCATTTATGAAGTCTGTCTTGACCTTTTTAATACTGTGGATGACCCAAATGAGTTTTGGACAAAGCACATTGAGTTTATACGTCAACGAAACGCCTCCCTCACATACGGGGGAGGATATTTTTGTTTCCGGAAACTTTAATAATTGGGATCCCGGGGAGGAGGCGATGAAGCTTTCTAAAAATGCAGCGGGCATCTATTCCATAAAAATCAAATACGATCACATTCCGGGAGATCGTTTGGAATATAAATTCACGCGGGGCAGCTGGCAAAAATCCGAATGTACGGCAACAGGGAAATTGACCGGACCCCGATTGGCAAAACCCTATTCCGATACCATTATCCGGACTGCAATAGCAGGTTGGCGGGATGATTTCCCGGCCTCCACCGCTTCTGAAAACGTTCACGTACTACAGGATTCCTTTTATATGCCACAATTGGATCGGTATCGGAAAATATGGATTTACCTGCCCGGGGACTATACCACTTCCGATAAACGCTACCCCGTGCTTTATATGCAGGACGGGCAGCACCTGTTTGACGAGGCTACCTCAAGGGGGCGCATCGGCCCTATCGAATGGGCCGTTGATGAAACCCTCGATGCCCGTATAGAGGCCGGAATTATCGTGGCCCTTGACCATAACCCGGATATGAAGGAACGGATTCCCGAATTCTACTTCCACCCCACCCCCGAATACCCCGAGGTCATGGGGAAAGCCTATTTGGCTTTTATTGTGAACACACTAAAACCTTATGTAGATCGACATTACCGTACTCTGACAGGTACGAAGAATACCGGAATCGCCGGGAGCTCACTGGGCGGGCTCATTTCTTTATACGGAGCATTGAAATATCCGGACACCTTTGGATGGGCCGGTATTTTTTCGCCTTCGATCTGGCTGGATAACGGCCATATTGAAGAAGAGATAACACAGTTAAAAGATACAAAAGCCCTTCAGCAGCAGCATTATTTCTTTTATTCGGGTAAAAATGAAAATCGCGAAAAGAAAGACGGCAGTTTTGTAAAAATGACTGATGATGTCAACCGAGTAATCCATTTGCTTCAAAAAAAAGCCCATCCCGATATCGAGCAGCTGATCAATCCCCACGGTCGGCATGGTGCCTTGTATTGGCGCGAAGCCTTTCCCATATTTTACGAGTGGTTGATGAAAGGAGAAAAAGAATATACTCAGGAACCCTAAAAGTCCTTTTTCTTCCCTTTGTTTCAGGACTTTAAAAGCCTTCTCCTTACAACTGCTTATAAAATCCTACTCTGGTACCGTATATAACTATGGTTATAGGAAATCGAAAGCTCATCGTCAAATTATCAAGACGACTCCAATTGACAGAAACAAGAAAGCCCTCTTCTAAAGTTCCGAAACCCGGGCTCTCAGGCTTTTCAGCTCTACTATATCCAATTTTTCGGTATCCGGATGTACACAGGCCGAATGAACAAAATCCAGTTTTTTAAAATGATGCACATTGGCAGCTCGAATGCCTCCGCCCGCAAGAATGGTAATTCGGCCTTCGGCTTGACTATACAGGTTTTCAAGAATATCTATGCCCTCCATGGCCGGATGTGTTCCTCCAGATGTCAATACCGTTTTGAAACCGATAGAAATTAATTTTTCCAATCCTTCTTTTTTCTCTGTAAGGCGATCAAAAGCCCGATGGAAAGTACAGGGTTTCCCCGCTGCCAAGCTGACTAATTTGCGATTTTGCGCTTCATTAATTTGATGAGCAGCGGTCAGGATTCCAAAAACAAATCCATCTGCTCCGGCCTCCCGAAAGGCAATCAACTTCTTTTTCATTGCCTCAAACTCCTCATCAGTATAGACAAAATCCCCGCCACGCGGACGAATCATCACAAAAACAGGTGTATCAAATTCTTTTTTGAATGGCTTTAAAAGAGCGACATCGGGGCTTATCCCACCCTCGGAATAATCGGCACATAATTCAATACGATCGGCTCCTTCTCTGGCAGCCACAATGGCATCCGGAGCATCAAAACAGGCAATTTCTAATTTCATTGGTCCTTTTATCTTTACGAGGTCATTTAAAGACCTTTTAATTCATAGTCCGCATCAAAAAGTGTATTGCTTTGGGCGTCCCCCACCGCATACGTAAAGCCTTTTTGAATGCAATAGGCTCCTACTTCTCCCAATTTACTCAGGGCGAGGAAACCCACCTGCATAACTTTCAAATCCTTCTCTCGAAGCTTGGCCAGTTTAATGATCCTGCGAACGGCCTCTTCACAAGCTTCTTGCGGGGATTTTCCCTGACGCATCAATTCGACCACCAAATGGCTCCCTACGGTGCGAATGACTTCTTCGCCATCTCCGGTAGAAGTCGCGGCTCCCACTTCATTATCGACATAAAGGCCGGCTCCAATGATGGGCGAATCCCCCACTCGACCATGCATTTTATAGGCCATCCCACTGGTTGTACACGCCCCCGACAGATTCCCCGCCTCGTCCAAAGCCAGCATCCCGATTGTATCGTGATTCTCAATGTTTGCCACAGGTTTATATTCACTCGTCTTCAACCATTCTTTCCATTCTTTCTCAGACTTCTCGGTAAGCAGGTTTTCTTTTTTAAACCCCTGCGACAAGGCAAATTCCAAAGCACCTTCTCCCACCAGCATCACATGAGGTGTTTTTTCCATCACCCGGCGGGCCACCGAAACCGGATGTTTGATATGCTCTATAGCCGCCACCGAACCGGCATTGGCTTTTTCATCCATGATACAAGCATCAAGTGTAACGTTCCCGTCCCGATCGGGACGCCCCCCATAGCCTACGCTGCGTTCTTCGGGATCGGCCTCTGTTATTCGAACGCCGGCTTCGACAGCATCCAAAGCCTTTCCCCCGGACTTTAAAACTGTTAATGCCCCTTCATTGGCCTGCAAACCAAAATTCCAAGTCGAAATAACAATGGGCTTCCGGGTCTTTTGTTTTATTACCCCTTCAAAGACCTCATCTATCTTTAGCGGTCGAACCGCAACAAAAGCAGAGGCTACGCCTATTTTCTTTATAAAATTTCTTCGGTTGTCTTTCATCATTATTGCGTTTTATTCATTCCAACGAAAACTACTCTTCGTAATAGTTTAAATCCCGATTAAAGCTTTCTTTCAAACGGCTCAAAGCATAGAGTGCTATTGCGCTCAAGGCTACAATCATAACGATTCCCGCCGTAATGATATCGAAATATCTCAAAATCAATTCAAATAACAGGGTACTCGGAATCAATGCTCCCCGCACAAAATTGGGTGCTGTTGTGGTGACCGTTGACCGCAGATTCGTTCCAAACTGCTCTGAGGCAATAGTCACAAAAGTCGCCCAATACCCTACACTAAGCCCCATAAAAAAGGCCAGCCAATGAAATTTGGCTTCGGTAATCCCCGTGCTGGTGAGATACCATATACTACTAATTACAATCCCGATTTGGAAAATAAGCACTGCCAGTCGCCGAGACTTGGTGATTTGTGCCAGCAGCCCCGCAAAAAGATCCCCCAGAGAAATCCCGATATAGCAATATAAAATCCCCGTCCCTGCACTGAGCTTTACCGGGGCATTCAGTGCCTCTCCAAATTCGGGAGCCAGCGTGACAAAAATCCCGACTACAAACCAAATTGGAAGCCCGATAAGCAGACAATACACATAACGTTTAAATCGGTTTTTATCGGTAAACAACATGCTGATTTTTCCTTTTTCCACATTCTTGGTCATCGATTTCTCGTACATTCCCGACTCAAAAGTTCCCATTCGCAGGAGCAATAGGGCAAATCCCAACACTCCTCCTACGATATAGGCATTCCGCCATGAGAAATGTTCGGCGACATAAAAAGCGACTACAGCCCCCAAAACACCCACCGTGGCAATCAACATGGTACCATACCCACGTTTGTCTTTGTGCATACTTTCATTAACCAGAGTCACTCCGGCTCCTAATTCTCCGGCCAAACCAAACCCGGCGATAAACCGGATAATAGCATAGGTGTGAAGTCCATGCACAAAAGAATTGACAATATTGGCCACAGAATATAACAAGATCGACCCAAACAAAACTTTTATACGGCCGTATTTATCGCCAATAATGCCCCACACGATACCCCCCACCAAGAGTCCTCCCATTTGCATATTTAAAACGTACTCCCCCCCTGTTCGCATCTGTTCTCCAACAATTCCAAGATCTGTAAAGCTTTCTACGCGAACAATTGAAAAAATGACAATATCATAAATATCAATAAAATAACCCAAAGAGGCTACAAGTACAACAAAGACTACATTTTTAAGGGATTTTGAGGGATGTTGGTCATTGGACATCGGCGTAATTTTAAGACCTGTAAAAGTATGTTATTTTTTTCTAAAATTAAAAAAACCCCCATTCGGGGGCTTTTAAATTCATCCGGGAATCGGATTGTCGTCCTTATGAAGCGGCCTCATCATCGGCACTGGGCCCGTACATACCGGGAATCGGAACATCGAGTAGTCGTAGATAAACTCCTAATTGTGCCCGATGGTGATAAATATGACTCAAGGCCATTTTACGAATAAATTGTCGGATGGGCATTTTCATGATGATCTGATTTCCATTACGAAAAACAAATTCCTTGTCAAAATCACCTTCAGTGGCTTTTTGAAGTGCCTTTTTTGTATTCTCGGCACCCTTATCATGAAGTCCGAGGACATCTTCGGTGGAATTGACCTCCGGCCATGAAGCCGTCGCAAAATCCAACTCATCGGAGGTTAACATCATCCCGGTAAAAGAGGCCAAGGCCGCAATATGAGTGGCCAGTGTTTTTAAACTCATCGATTTATCATGAGGCTTCCAGTCAAATTTATCGGCGGGAACCCGCTCTAATATTTTTCTGGTATTGTCGAACTCCTGTTCAACTTCTTCTAAAATTAAATCTGGTAATGCCATAGTGCTATTTTAAATTATTTATAGTCCATTATTAGACTCCCTCAAATTTCCTCATATTTTACCATAATCCCAAGAAGGAGGTCTCGTATTACCGTTAATTCTTTTATAAACCATCACATTCTTATCCTCCCTCGATGTTTAAAATATGGCCCGATTATGAGTGTAAATATGAAAACCGACTGGCAACTTTGTCTCCTGCTATTACTACTATCATTATACCATGAAAGAAAAACTTTGGAATCGAAGTTTTGTTATTGCCTCGATTACAAACTTCCTGATGGGCAGTGCTTTCAATCTACTTATACCCACCATTCTGCTATATCTATCCGAATACCTCAACGTTCCGCAAGCACAAATCGGAATCGTTCTTTCTTCCTATGTTCTGGTTTTGTACTGGAAACAGGTTAGGGAATTCTTCTTCCGGGGCTACCCACCATTTATATCCATATGGCACCACATTCCAAAAGGGAAACGGCCAATTCCACCTATCTGATGGGGTTTGATTTGGGAATCGGAATGCTTACCGGAGGCCATCTTGTGTACGGTTACCCTGGTTTTCTACATTCTAAATTCAAAACGGGTTTATGAGAAAAATAAATCATTTGTCCGCAAAAACGGCAAGATCCAATCCATCGACGAGATTCAGAGCTAAAAAAGGCTTACAACATCCCCAGATTAATAACTTCCTGCCGATTGAGGTGACGAAACTGCCCGCGGGGAAGGTTCTTTTTAGTAAGTCCCCCGTAGGCTACGCGATCCAGATTAAGAATTTCATGACCTACTTTACTGAATATTTTCTGAATAACCTGCGGAATAGTGGAAGATAACTCCACCCCCACCTCACGTTTGGATTTTTGATTCACGTAGTCGATTCCCTGTAGTTTTACAAAACCTTCTTTTAGCCGAACTCCATTTTTCAATTCTTCCAGGACACTCTCCTCCAGGGGCTTTTTCAGTTCAATTTCAAAGATTTGGCGTACCGGGCGCTTTGCTAATTTTTTCTCCAGAGTACCGTCGTTAGTCAATAACAGCAATCCTTTGGCATTGGTCTCAAAACTCCCAACCGGAACAATTTTTCCTTTGGCAGCCCGAGCTACCAAATCCATTACCGTTCGGTTGTTCCTTTCCAAACTACCGGTCACATAAAACCCGGAAGGCTTGTTTAACAGCACATATTCCTTTTTTTCGGGATTGATACGCTGCCCATCAAACCGCACATCATCCGTGAGATTAACTTTATATCCCATTTGTGTAATCACCTCTCCATTTACGGTGACATTTCCCGAGGCAATATAAAGATCGGCTTCTCGGCGTGAGCATATCCCGGAATTGGAAATGTATTTATTCAATCGCATCTTAGCATTCGGATCTTTGACCTGTTTATCAATAGCGACACGCCGCGACGATGGATTCTTCGACTTTTTATTTTTCGATTGGGGATGCCGTTTTTTGGAATATTGACGTCGATTTCGGGACTTTTTAGCCATTATTTGCAGATTTTTGACAAAGGTAAGGCAAAAATACCGAGAAAGAAACTACTCAATCAAACTGTATTTCAAAAAGTTATCTTCTTATTTTCAGCTACCCGCACTTTTGGACCATCTATTTTTTCTATTATAGACCTGTTTTATAAATATCTGATAATAAGTGTCTTATATTTTTTCGCTGTCTTTCGGAGTAATTATTCCCCGCCCTGTGGGGGTGTTTCTAATTCGTGGAATCCATTTTATGGCTTTTGTAACCTATTAAATACATCCATATCGTGTAAATTCATTTCCATAAGCCGCATTGAATTCAGTAGCTCAAAACATCTCCAAAACTCAGTTATTTATTCAAACTCACAGCCCACCGGTCCGTCTCGAAGCAGGTGGAAAAATTTTCTTCTCCTCCGGTCAAAAAAATCCAATCTATATGACCGCAATTTTTAACCCGTCATCGTCTCAAGGGTTTAAAATTACATTTATATAGAGGTCTCGTTTTGGCCAAACATGTAACTCTGCTTTTATAAATTGCTAAAAGTTTTATTTTATAGTACTGATTTTGTAGCCCTTATAAATTACTAAAAAATTTTATCCGGTTTATTTGTTTTTATCAAATATATTTTCTGATATTTGTGCACACGAATTAATCAAACCATGACTACAAGATTGATGAATATGCCCATGATGATAATGTGGAGAAATCCGCAGGGGCAGCTATTGGTCTAATCTTTTATCATGGAACCAAATAAAGAAGCCCTTGCGAAATCGCAGGGGCTTTTTTATTGTAGAAACTAAACATAATTTTAAAACATGAAATCGAAGACGTTTGCAACAATGAGGGTCATGCGCATGGATATGATGATGTCCTACTCCCCTGCTATGGCCAAAATACGAGCGTCCCGATAACAACAACGACAAATAAGCTCAAGTCCTTTTGGCCACTCCAAAAGGACTTTTTTTATGTGTAAACCTTAATTTTTTCACCTTTTTAATTTTTTAATCATGAGTAATTTAAAATTTTCAACCCAGGCCCTCCGCGCCGGACACGACCCCAAAGCCAGCAAAGGCACTTTATCGACTCCCATCTACCAGTCGGTTTCCTATGTTTTTGAAAATAGCGATCACGCAGCCGGAGCCTTTAATCTTTCTATCCCCACCCCGCTTTATACCCGGCTCAATAACCCTACAAACGGGACATTGGAACAACGGCTGGCGGCTTTGGAAGGAGGAATTGCAGGCGTCGTCACCGCTTCCGGACAAGCTGCTCTTGCCACTACCTTCCTCACTTTACTAAACTGTGGTGACCATGTGGTTTCATCCAGCAGCATCTATGGAGGATCCTTTAATCTGCTCAACCATACCCTTCCTCGTTTTGGCGTGAATGCTACCTTTGTAGAATCAGAAGATCCCCAAAATTATGAAAAGGCCATTCAGGAAAATACAAAGGCTATCTTTCTGGAATCGGTAGGAAATCCACGCTTGGATATTATTGACATCGAAGCGGTGGCTCAAATAGCACAAAAACATCAAATCCCGTTGATTGTCGATAATACCGTGGCTACACCGTATCTCTTAAAACCCATTGAATACGGTGCCAATATTGTTATTCACTCGATTACCAAATACATTTCAGGAAATGGAACAACCCTTGGAGGAGCCATTATCGATGCCGGTAATTTTGACTGGACCAACGGAAAATTCCCGGAATTCTCTGAACCCTCCAAAGGCTATCACGGCCTGGTCTTTACCGAAGCCTTTGGTCAAGCAGCACTAACCGGACGCCTGGTAGCAGAAGGGCTACGGGATTTTGGCGGAGCGTTAAGTCCCTTTAACAGCTTCCAGATTTTACAAGGCTTAGAAACACTTCCGTTACGGATTGAAAAACAAAGTAAAAGTGCCCTGGCTATCGCGCAATGGTTGGAAGAACAGGAAGAGGTAGCCTGGGTAAATTATCCCGGACTGGAATCCAGTAAATACTATAATCTGGCCCAAAAATACCTGCCTAAAGGACAAAGCGGCGTACTTACTTTCGGACTGAAAGGAGGGTATGAAGCGGCCAAAAAAACGGCTGATGAAACCGAATTGTTCTCCTTAATGGCCAATTTTGGGGATTCTAAGTCTCTGATTATCCATCCGGCTTCAACTACTCACCAACAACTCACCGAAGCGGAACAGGAATCGGCCGGCGTTACCCCCGATCTGATCCGTCTCTCTATCGGGCTGGAGGATATTGAAGATCTCAAAGCGGATCTTAAGAAGACCTTTAAGGTCGAGACCGCTGCTACTGCTTGATAAAAGGTGAAGCCCCGGCGGGCATTTTGCAGGACTTGCGAGAAGCTTGCCGGGTTTTCCTTCTCTATCTATACTTTTTCCACTTCTTTAATCCCTCTGTTATGAGTGTTTCAGAAACCTTAACGCATAAAAACCAGGATATCATGCCGTTGCAAAAGGTCGTTATAGAAGATTATATATTACCCAACGGAAAGAAACAGGACTTTAACCTAACCTACCAGGTTTTCGGCCGGCCTGTGGGAAATGCTCCGGTAGTACTGGTCAACCACGCCCTGACGGGAAACAGCGAAGTAGGTGGTGAAAACGGCTGGTGGAAGCAATTGGTAGGAGATCATCAAATTGTCGATACCCGTCGGTTTACCGTAATCGCTTTTGATATCCCGGGAAACGGCTATGATCAGGATCAAAAACACTTAATTAGTGACTATAAACTTCTAACTACCCGGATCGTCGCAGATCTATTTTGGAAAGGATTAGAAATTTTACAGGTCGCTCGACTTTTTGCCGTTATAGGAAGCAGCCTGGGGGGCGGAATCGCTTGGGAAATGGCTTTTTTGCGCCCTACAAGCATTCAACATCTTATTCCCATCGCAACCCATTTAAAAGCTTCAGACTGGTTGATTGGAAACGTTTTAGTTCAGGAAAATATTCTTAACCATTCCTCTCACCCGATTGCCGATGCCCGTATGCACGCCATGCATCTCTACCGGAATCCGGCTTCCTTTCAAGCCAAGTTTAAAGGAAATTACCTTCCGGAAGAGAATCAATTTACAGTTGAAAGCTGGCTGAATTATCATGGAAAAGCACTGGAAAAACGCTTCTGCCTATCCGCTTATAAACTCCTGAATTATCTTTTAAAAACCATCGGACAGTGGATAACAGATCGCGATATCAAAGAGTTCTCAACCACCACAACCAGTCAAATCCATTGTATTGTAGTCGATTCTGACGAACTGTTTACCAAAGCGGAACAAGAAGAAACCTATAACGTCATCCATCGTTATTATAAAAATATCTTCTATCGGGAGATTCGGTCCATCCATGGGCACGATGCCTTCTTGATCGAGTATAAACAACTGAACACGCTGCTAAAACCCATATTCCAAGAGCTATGATCATTTTAAAATTTGGAGGAAAATCCCTGGCTTCTGATCCTACCTGCGACAAGGTTTTAAATATCATTCAGTCCAAAGCGGCTCAACACCGACTGGCCCTTATCGTTTCGGCCATTGGTGATACCACCGATACCTTGGAAAACCTGCTGGAAACGGCACGAACCGATGATTCTTACAAAACCCGTTTAAAGGCTTTTAAAAGTCGGCCGCACCATCAAGGAACCGACCTTACAAAAGAAATCGAAACCTTAGAAAAAATATTGGGAGGCGTCCATCTTCTGGGCGATTATAACCTGAAAATAAAAGATCAGGTTTTGGCACAGGGCGAACTCATTTCCAGCAAAATCATCGCTCGGCAACTTCATGATCGGGGTCTAAAGGCCATCCCCGTTGACAGTCGTGAACTCTTTATTACCAACGATCACTTTGGTAATGCTCAAGTATTGGAAGACCTCTCCAAAAGAAAAACACAAGATTATTTTAAGAAGCTTTCTACCGATACAATTGCGGTAGTAACCGGATTTATTGGTGCGACCCAAAAAGGATTTACCGCTACTTTTGGCCGGAACGGCAGTAATTATTCGGCTTCCTTACTGGCCAATTTCCTCAAGGCCGAGGAGTTGCAAAACTACACGCACGTTGACGGAATTTTCACGGCCCATCCCGAGTATGTCAAAACAGCCACCAAAATTGAAGAACTCAGCTTTGACGATGCCAATGAACTCGCCAACTTTGGTGCCTCTATTTTACATGCCAAAACGATATTACCGTTAATCAAAAATAACATTCCCCTCCGCATCTTAAATACGTTAAATCCGAAGGGCTCGGGAACCTTAATCTCAGGAAAACCGACTCCTCCCGGAATTAAATCGCTTTCGGCCAATACCGGTCGGGCTCTGATCAAACTGGAAGGTCGAGGACTCTTGGGAACTATTGGAGTCGATGCCCGAATCTTCACGGCCATGGCCCAAGAAGAAATTAATGTGGGAGTGATTTCTCAGGGATCCTCAGAACGGGGCATTGGATTTATCGTCGCCGAAGAAGCTGCCGAAAAAGCCGTTACCGCTCTTCGAGAGGAATTTGAACGAGATTTTTACACCAAGGATGTAGAGATCATCACCGCCCAAAAACACCTCGCCGTACTCTCCATTGTCGGACAGGAATTAAAAGATTTTGATAAGGCCTATTCCGCCTTGATAGAAAATCAAATCGTTCCTATCCTTTTTAATACCACGATTACCGGGCGGAACATCAGTCTGGTTTTAAAAGAAGCCGAAGTACAGAAAGCCCTTAACGTTCTACATGAGCAGCTGTTTAGAAAAGCAGAAAAAGTTTCGGTTTAACTGTCAAACTGGTTAACTTCTTTCTCCTCGAAATAAAATGTCCATCTCCTTTTTCATGATTATTGAAATTCAAAATGCGTTTCATTTTTTGATTCCGGTTTTGTATTCATTGAGGGGTTATCCATCGGTTGACCACAGTCGTTGTAAAACCCCACATAGGCCTTTCGTAATACACTTGTCCTTAATAGCCTGGGTTAATAACCTTGATTAACCCTGCATCAGGATGACTTGTAGGTGGATTTTTCGGTTTAATTAAATACCGCTATTTCATTTCCTCCTTGTAAACAGATATACTGTGAATTCCTTATTCTAATCTCCCAGTTTTCAAAAGCCATTGAATTTACATAAACTTTTAAGGCTTTTTTACCTGTAAATTTTAATACCAAATCGTTACAATTTACGATACTTACCTCAAATAAAATTTCCTTTTCTAATAAACGGTATAATTGCGTGATTAAATTAATTTCAGGCTTATTTTGTGTATATTTTTTACCTTGGTCAAAAGAAGTTACTCGTATTTTATCTCCTTGATATAATCGCCAAAATTCTGTAGGAATTAAATAAATATCTTTAAAATCGAAATAGAATGACTTACTACTTTTATCATAAGTTATTTTTTTCAGTATAGATTTTCCTTCGAATATTACCTTTTTAGACATAGCATATAAATTTTATGGGAAATCAAAATGATTTTCTGCATTTCCTAAAGTCCGGCCAGTTTTCGGATTATAGGGATACCCATGACTGTTATAGAATTTTATATAACCCTTTGGATGTGGATAAGCACCTGAAGTTGTGGGCTCCATAACTCTTATAGCATTTGCCTCAGAATTTAAAGGGGTGCCTTTCGGAACAAATTTAATTCCTTTTCCGTTGTTGGAGATGGTTATCAGGGATATCAATAATAGCCTGGTAAAATTAATACCATTCTAACACCTCCATTTCGATATCGTGAAAGATAAATTCAATCTTGGCCGTAAGAACATCAAAACTTAAACTATATAATTTAAAATTATAATCTTTTTGCATGTCTAAAATTTTATCTGTCTCTTCGGATAAAGTGTAACTATCTATTTCAAAATCTTTTATTCCCCAATAGACTCCTTGAACCGGAGTAGGTATAGGCACTAAAACATAGGTGTCATCCATAATAAATGAGTCTCCTTTTATAGAAGATTTGTAATCTACTGAAACAACCCCTTTTAGAAGGATTTTGAGTTTCTTTACTGTTGAGTGAGGTTTTATAATGATTTCAAAATCTCGATGATAATCCGTTAGCTTAAAATATCTGAAAAGGCCTTCCGATATATTGATTTCCTCTAAATCTTGTTGTATCTTCTTAAAATGATTCATTACTGTATTTATTGAAATTCAAAATGCGTATTGTTGTTCGGCCCCGGTTTTGTATTACTCGAAGGATTTTTCATCGGCTGACCATAGTCGTTGTAAAACCGTATATAACCATTAATGTAAATCCATCCTATTAAAATCTAAAAGTATCGCTATTGAGTTATTTAACTCTAATAATGTGCTAACTCTTCTATCATGAGGTCATGAAAAATAAATTCGATTTCCGATGTAGAGACAACAAAAGTTAGGCTAAATAATTTAAAATTATAATCCTTTTGAAAAGCTTTTATTTTTTCGTTTTCTTCTGTGAGGTAATAGTTCATAAGCTCAAAATCACCGACTCCCCAAACCCATCCTTCTATAGGATTAGGAGGTGGATTATTAGAAAGGTATGTTTTTTCCATCTTATAGGCGTTCTCTTTTATGACCGACTTAAAATCGACTGATACCACTCCTTCCAAGATTATTCTTAATTTCTTTACCAAATATTCTGTCTGAATTATAATTTCAAAATCTCGATGATAATTGAGTAAACGAAAATTTTTAAATAGACCATATATAATATCATATTGGCCTATCGTTTTCTTTATTTCTTCAAAATGTTCCATATTTTATCATTTACTCAAATTCAAAGTGCCAATTTGATGGACGCAATGTTTGACCAGTGTTAGGATTGATAGGTTGACCATAATCATTATAAAATACTGTATATCCTTTGGGATAATAATGACCTCCTGAATACCCGGGTTCCATAACTCTTATCAATCCAGAATTAGTATGACTTGTAGGTGGATTTTTTGGTCTAAAGTTAATTCCTTTTATTTTTTATACCTTAAGCCAATTCACCGCCACCCATACTGATGTATTGTTTTCCATTTATATATAACGACCAGTTTTCATAGCCCATAGAAGTTGTAAAAAATTCTATGACTACAGCATTTTCAAATATAAAAAATAAATCTCCCGTGTTTACGTCTCTCTTGATTTGAATAAGATTAATCTTTTTTATTATCTGTTCTGTCTGCTTTCGAATGTCCAAAGGACTTTCTAACCCAAAAAGTTCTCCATGATCAGAAGATACACAGATGAGTTTACCATTTCTCAGCAGTCTCCACATATTGAACGTATCCATTGAAATAAAATAATCATCAAAATTAAATTGCCAATAACCCGTACTATTAACTGTCAGACTGGTTATTTTTTTTTCTCCTCTAAATAAAATATCTATTTCCTTTTTCATGATTATTGAAATTCAAAATGCGTATTGTTCTTCGACCCCGGCTTTGTATTATTCGAAGGATTTTTCATCGGCTGACCGTTTTTATTATAGAAGCGAACATAACCTTTTGGATACACAGATGTGGGCTCCATTATGCGAATTAAACCAGCATTTTTATGAGTGCCAATCGGGTTTTTCGGTCTAAAGTTAATCCCTTTTCCGTTATCAGCAATTTCAGCATAATAATTTTTAGGGATGTTAATAGTAGCTTTAACTTTTGTGTTTATTTCTATAACGGTCTTCCCCTGAAACGCATCTGCGGTCATTTGCCTCATTGATACCGCCCAGTCTTTAGTGGTTAAAGTAGAGCTAACCACTGTTTTTTGAGGGAGCGTGGCAACTGCGGTAGCAAAAGAAGTAATGGCATAAGCCCACCATTCCGGAGAATGCAAAGCATCTTGTGTACTTTCCCGGTAATAGTTTCTGATACAATTTCTGTACCTCCTTTTAGCGGTCTATCCAAAGCAAGAGCTATTCTTAAAGACCTTCAAGGTCTATCTTTACCCCGGAAAAAGACCTTGAAGGTCTCACCTAAAAAAATCAATCGAATTTTTTGATTAAACACTAAAATTTTTGTTCCACTCATTTCTTACTTTCGCTTGGTCA
>CAZBXQ010000057.1:0-20594 GCA_964495935.1 uncultured Flavobacteriaceae bacterium | reverse complement strand
AAACATAGGTCAACGCCTAAAAATAGGAGATCTCGTATCCGCTACCTAAAAACGATGGCAAGAAATAAACTGTATGGTCATCCAATTGCATTAATAATTGCCCGTGACTGTAGTTGCGAGCTTTGGGAAGCCCTATAGCATTGGAGCCAACTCTATAAGTGGAGGTTTTCAAGATCCCATAGAGATTTAAAAATTTAGATGACCTCAATATTTTCAGTACATTCATAAGAACGTATCAGACGTCAAAACAGAAAAAAAGAACTTTCTATCCCTTCACCTCTCGATGCATATACTTGCTATAATCCACCTCATAAGGCTTGTACTCTTCATTAAATAAAGGGGAGGTAATGATAAAATCTGCAGTGGAACGATTGTTGGCCAGGGGAATGTTCCACACGGAACAGATGCGGAGTAAAGCCCGAATATCAGGATCATGGGGCTGGGCTTCCATGGGATCCCAAAAGAAAATCAAAACCTCTAATTTTCCTTCGGCAATCATCGATCCGATTTGCAAATCGCCACCCATCGGGCCGCTTTTCATCGGCTGTACCGATAGATCTGTCTCCCCCGAGATTAACTTTCCGGTCGTACCTGTTCCATACAGTTCATGCTGCCCCAGAATCTTCTTATTGTGTTTTACCCAATCCAATAACTCCTTTTTCTTGTGGTCATGAGCCACCAGAGCAATTCGTTTTTTTATACCTAAGATCCTCTTTTTCTCCATGTTCTGTGTTTTTATAAAGAATTATTAACCCCTAAAGATACAGCAATCAGCAGCATTAAGAAAGCCCTTCTGTAAAAAGAAGGGCCTTCAATAGAGCAGTATTAATGGTTTACTGGGTTTATTTTACCTTATCGACAATGGCCTTAAAGGCTTCCGGATGATGCATGGCTAAATCGGCCAACACTTTACGATTCAATTCAATATTATGAGCTTTTAATTGCCCCATAAACTTCGAATATGAAATCCCATGTTGTCGAGCACCGGCGTTAATTCGGGCAATCCACAGTTTTCGAAAATTTCTTTTTTTGGTTTTACGGTCGCGATAGTTGTATAACATCGCTTTGTCAACCGCATTTTTGGCTACTGTCCACACGTTTTTACGTGTACCAAAGTAACCTTTGGCGTGCTTCATCACTTTCTTTCGTCTTGCGCGTGAAGCCACATGATTTACTGATCTTGGCATAATTTAAAATTTTTTGTAGAAGGCGATCCCGTACATACGGGATACTTTATCGAGCCCACTCCAGGGTTAATACTTTTTTACTTTAACCGAATTAGTGAACTATTTCAGTCGCAACTGATGGCGAACATTGTTCTCATCAGATTTGTGAACCAATCCACTTTTTGTTAAGGCTTTCTTTCGTTTTTTTGACTTTTTGGTCAAAATATGACTTTTGAAAGCGTGCTTTCTTTTGATTTTTCCGGTACCCGTTAATCTAAAACGTTTTTTGGCACTGGAATTCGTTTTCATTTTTGGCATACTAATCTCTTCTTATTTATTCTGCTCTATTTTTTTGTCGTTTTCTTAGGGGCAATAAACATGGTCATCCGTTTTCCCTCCAGTTTTGGCATCTGCTCCACTTTCCCATATTCCTCAAGATCCTGCGCCAGTCGCAACAGCAATATCTCTCCCTGATCTTTAAAAACAATAGATCGACCTTTAAAAAAGACATAAGCCTTTACCTTGGCTCCATCTTTTAAAAATCGAACGGCATGATTCTTTTTAAATTCGTAATCATGATCATCGGTATTGGGTCCAAACCGAATTTCCTTATTGACAACTTTAGAGGCATTTGCCTTTCGTGCCTTTTCTCGTTTCTTTTGCTCAAAAAGAAACTTTTTATAATCCATGGCTTTTACCACGGGGGGCTTGGCATTTGGTGAAATCTCAACCAAATCCAACCCTAACTCTTCTGCAATAGCCAAGGCCTTAGAAAGGGGATAAACATCCATTTCTACATTGTCTCCCACCAATCGCACTTCCTTGGCTCTGATCTTCCCGTTAATACGATGTTGATCTTTCTTCTTTCGAGAGTGTCCTCTTGATCTTCTCCTTCGGATAACTAAACAATTTTAAAATTAAACTTCAAATTCACTGACGGAGGTTGCAATTTCATCTGTAAACATCTTGATAAACTGATCGATAGACCGTGTACCCAAATCTTCACCTCCATGTTTTCTAACCGAAACGGTTCCGTTTTTCTCTTCCTGTTCTCCCACAATCAACATGTAGGGGATTTTGGCCACCTCGGCCTCTCGTATTTTCTTCCCAACGGTCTCGCTCCGATTGTCCGTTTGGGTGCGAATTTCGTTATTTTCTAATAACTTTAAAACCTTTTCAGTATATTTCTCATATTTTTCACTCAAAGACAGGATAATAACTTGTTCCGGGGTGAGCCATAACGGAAAATTTCCCATCGTATGTTCCAAAAGAATAGCTATAAAACGCTCTAAACTACCAAATGGAGCTCGGTGAATCATAACCGGACGATGCAACTCGTTATCACTTCCCTTATAAGTCAGTTCAAAGCGTTCCGGCAGATTATAGTCCACCTGAATGGTACCCAATTGCCAACTTCGGCCTAAGGCATCCTTAATCATAAAATCCAGTTTAGGTCCGTAGAAAGCCGCCTCTCCTTCTTCAATAACATAAGGTAAGCCCTTTTCCTCTGCAGCAGCAATAATCGCTTTTTCGGCCTTTTCCCAATTCTCATCAGATCCGATATAGTTCTCTTTCTTCTCCGGATCACGCAAAGAAACCTGTGCCGTATAATTTTCAAATCCTAAGGACTTAAAAACATACAAGGTCAAGTCAATCACCTTCTTAAATTCGGTATCCAGTTGATCGGGCATACAGAAAATATGAGCATCATCTTGCGTAAACCCGCGAACCCGGGTCAATCCGTGTAATTCTCCGCTTTGCTCATACCGATAAACCGTTCCAAACTCAGCAAAACGTTTTGGAAGATCCCGATAGCTCCAGGCCTGCGATTTATAAATTTCACAGTGATGAGGACAATTCATCGGTTTTAACAAAAACTCCTCATCATCATTGGGGGTATGAATGGGCTGGAAGCTGTCTTCTCCGTACTTTGCATAATGCCCGGAAGTAACATACAGTTCTTTATGGCCAATATGCGGCGTTACCACCATTTCATATCCGGCTTTCTGCTGGGCTTTTTTAAGAAAATCCTCCAATCGGTTGCGAAGGGCAGCTCCATTAGGCAGCCACAACGGTAACCCTTGCCCTACTTTTTGAGAAAAGGTAAACAACTTTAGTTCTCTGCCCAGTTTTCGGTGGTCCCGTTTTTTGGCTTCTTCCAAGAGCTTTAAATATTCCTTCAATTCCTTCTGCTTCGGAAAGCTAATTCCATAGATTCTCGTCAGTTGCGGGTTATGCTCATCGCCCCGCCAATAGGCTCCCGCAATATTCATCAATTTTACCGCTTTAATATATTTGGTATTGGGGATATGGCCACCCCGGCACAAATCAGTAAAATTATCCTGATCACAAAAGGTGATATTCCCGTCCTCCAAATTCTCGATTAACTCTACCTTAAACGGATTATCTTCTTTTTGATAAAAATCTAATGCCTCCTGCTTGGCCACCTCCCGCATTCGGAACTCATGTTTTTCCCGGGCAATCTCGAGCATACGTTTCTCTATTTTTGGGAAATCATTTTCTGAAATCTGCTCACCGTTAAGTTCTACATCATAATAAAACCCACGTTCAATAGCCGGTCCAATGGTCAATCGGATCTTGGGATACAGTTCTTTCAACGCTTGTGCCATCACGTGTGCCGTACTATGCCAAAAAGCCTCTTTCCCTTCGTCATCCTTCCACGTTAACAGGACTAAATCTCCATTTTCGTTTAAGGGTGTTTTCGTCTCTACTTTCTGATTATTAAATTTGGCGGAAATCACCTGGCGCGCTAATCCCATACTAATGCTTTCGGCTACATCCATCGGGGTTATTCCCTTATCAAATTGTTTTACACTTCCATCGGGTAGGGTAATATCGATCATAAGTCACTCAAATTGAATTGCAAAGATAAGCCGATAATTTGGTATAACAAATAGCTCTTTTAGTCTGTACCTCAAACAGAGTTTTGAAAGTACAAACAGAAAAGAATAGCCTTAAAATTGAAGCATGAGGCTCTCCAACCCGGGGGGGTCTCCTCTGTGCCCACTGCGGATTCGCTGAGTCCCCCGCGGTTCTCCTTTTTTGAATCGCAAAATTCAGTCAATTCTATACAGCAACAGTCTGTAATCCACAACCTACTAAAAACTCAAAACTCCTCATTTTCAAGTTCATTCCACTACCCGTCAAGACATAGGCCACTGGCTAAAATTTTAGAATTTTATTTTTAATAGCTGGAATAAAGCCGCCGTTATCTTATTTCAATAAAAAACTAACCTGAACCGATTCCTTTACTTCGATTTGTCCCACCGCGAGTGGTGACTCTCCCGAAGAATCACTTTCAAATCCTACAGCACTGGCCGTCTTCATCAACATGGGGCGCGGTATTCGAGAACCGGATTGCTCCTGAATAGAAATCGGTTTTCCCACTTTCATTTCCAATGCTTCCGCATAGTCTTTTGCTTTTTGTAAAGCATTTTTTGCTGCTTTTTGGCGTGCTTCCTGCTGATGTATCTTCAATTTTGAGTCTTCTAAAGAAACTCCGTCTATTCGATTGATTCCCGAATCCATAAGCCCTTTCATAATCGTGCCATAATCTGCCAGATCCCGAAGCGTTATCGAAATCGATTGCTGTGCCGAATAATACGTTTCTTTGGTATTATAATCCGTTTGTTTATTCAGGTTGAGATAATCGGTTTGATAATCGTTTTTATCTATCCCTTTGGTCTTCAAGAATTCAAGCACACGCGACACCGATTCGTCCACCTGTGATTTTACCACCTTGGCCGAATCTCCTTTTTTCTCCACCCGAACTCTGATTTTTGCCCGATCCGGAATGACTTTTACAACGCCCTCGCCATTTACGGTAATTCGTGATGTGTCCTGAGCTGAAAGTGAAGCCGTGGCTACAGTCATACTAAATAATAGAATAAAAAAACGCATGTGTTTATGTTTTTGATGAATACCTTACCTAATTTACAAAAGATATGCCAGAATTATATGATACGGCCGTAATTCCCTGTATAGGCGTACGGCCGTATGCTTTTATTTATTCAAAATATCGTTATGGGAAATCATTTGCCGGTAATTCAACTGATTGGCTTTTCGTTCGCTAATCAACTTATAGGGTTTGATCGATCGGGTAGCCAATCGCTGTGCTACCGGAGAGGTTCCGGTAATATCCTCAAGAATGGCCTGTAGCAAGGGCTCATTCGTTTCCCCAAGCGTTCCCATTTGCAACAGATCTTCATCAATTGCAATATCGGGATCCAATCCGTTAACATAATCGCTTACTCCATCGGCATTTGTCAATTTTAAAATTAACGGAAGCAGCGCATAATCATGTCCCGGTTTTACCGCCGAACGGCTAAAATCAGAAGAATCGTAAAGAATGGTAGATCCCTGAAATTTACCCACGGTGGTTTCTCCCACCTGCACCACATCGATATAAGGCCGCAATCCGTTGATTAACAATTCACTTGCTGAAGCCGTACTCCCGGTTCCAATGATATATACCTTATTCAAGTTCAGGTTATTCAGTTTCACATTCTTATTGAGGTTATTACTGAAATTAATCTCATCGTCCCGAAAGTTTTTATTATAGGCTTCCTTGGCAAAGAGCTGGCCGTCAAATTGTCCGGTAATCATCCCGGCCAAATTTTTACAAGTTTCTATACTCCCTCCCCCATTATATCGCAAATCGACAATCAAATCGGAAATTCCTTCTTCTTTAAATTTCCCAAAGACTTCATTCAGCTCCTCGTCAAATGTATTTGTAAATGCATTGTACACAAGATAGCCGATTTTTTGCCCCCCGATTTTTAATACCGTATCCAGATAAATCGGGTTTTCGGTATATTCTTTTTTTGTCAAAGGAATTTCCTTATCGACCTCGGACAATTGCCGATTCTCGACATCTGCCTCTACCAGACCGATGGTATAACTTACCGGCGACATAAGATCCCGATAATTATCAATAGTCAATTGCTCTCCATCAATCCGGTCAAATAACATCCCCCGCTCTACGCCGTTTTCTTCTGCCGAAGTTCCCGGCAACACATATCGCACATATCCGATAATATGATCAGAATCCTGAAGTCGTGCTAACCCGTAGTCCATTCCATTGTTCAGGGTAATACCATCCAATTCATTCTCGAGCTCGTGATAATCGGAAACGATGATGCTAAACCGGTCATCGCGAAATAATAAATCATCAAATAGTTCTTCGGGGGAATCAAATTGTCCTATATAAGTATTGCGCTCATCTTCGGTTTCAAAATAATTATCGGCTAAAACCTCCTTTTCTCCTTTGTACAAATAAAAAATCTGCATCGCATCATAAACAAAATTCTGGGTATCTGAAGCTTTCAATACCACAGGCTGATCATCTATATCGTTATCCCGGCATCCGCTTACTATTAAAAAAGCGAATAGAATGAGCATTAGATAGCGTCCTTTTTTCATAATTAACAAGTTTTAATACACCCCATATTTTACAAATTTTAAAATTATTGCCGGTTTTGGGTGTTAAAAATCCAGGCAATTAAAATAAATCCTATCCCGGTAACTGCGGGGGCCGGAAGGTGGGACTTATACCCGATTACAAACATAGCAATTGCGGTAGCCATCAAAAGTATATTTAAAATATCGATTTTTTGCTTCTTTTTCATAATCTGTTTTTAATCCCGCCTACAAAATAAGGAAGAGCCGGGAAACCACCTGAAAATCTTCTCAAAAAGAAGTTGATAGAAATTCGTCTTCTCCTCTCAATTCGGTTAAATTTACCCCATTAACCGAAGCACTATGGAAAATTTCAAAATGGCCGCCAAAACTTTTTCCGGCCTGGAGCAAACCTTGGCCCAAGAATTAAAAAAACTGGGAGCCGGCAATATCCAACCCGGAATACGCAGTGTCGAATTTGAAGGTGATCTGGGGTTCATGTATAAGGCCAATCTTGCTTTGCGAACGGCATTACGGGTATTACAACCCATTGCCCAATTTAAAGTTTTCTCTGAGGATGATTTCTATCGCAAAATTTACAATATCGACTGGTCTCAATATTTTGACAACGACGATTCTTTTGCTATCGACTCTACGGTGCATTCCGACAAGTTTAGGCATAGCCAATATGTGGTTTTAAAGGCCAAAGATGCGATTGTTGACCGATTTAGAAACCACACCGGAAAACGGCCAAATATCAATTTACAAAATCCCGATGTACGATTAAATATCCGTATTCACAATCAATCCTGTACGGTCTCTCTGGATAGCTCGGGAAGCTCTCTTCACCGACGTGGATATCGTCAAAGCACCGGAGAGGCCCCCATCAACGAGGTATTGGCAGCAGGAATGCTCTTGTTGTCAGGATGGCGTGGCCTCTCCGATTTTTTAGATCCAATGTGCGGTAGTGGTACAATTCTAATTGAAGCGGCACTGATCGCTTGTAATATCCCTCCTAACCTTCAACATGAGGAATTTGGATTTGAGAAGTGGAAGAATTTTGATCCGGAACTTTTTGCCGTTATCAAGAATGCTCAACTCCAGAAAATGGAAGACCTGCACTATCAGATTATCGGTTATGACATTTCTCAAAAAGCCGTTGATAAAGCCCAAAAAAATATAGACAACGCGGGCTTATCCGATTTTATTCAACTTTTTAAAGCCGACTTCTTCACTTCTGAAAAATATACAGAACGCCCTTTACAGATGGTTTTCAACCCTCCTTACGGAGAACGTATGGCTATTGATATTCCCTCTTTTTACCAAAAAATCGGGGACACCTTAAAACAACACTATCCCGGTACGGATGCCTGGTTTATCACTTCTGAAAAAACAGCTATGAAAAATGTCGGACTCCGAACTTCCAAAAAGATTAAATTGTATAACGGTCCTTTAGAATCCCGGCTTTTACAATATGAGATTTACTCGGGCTCAAAAAAATAAATCTCCTTTCGTCCTTTTTGAAAAAGCTCTTCAAGCAACAGTCTATTTCACCTCCAACACCTTGGGTATTTCTATTTGCTCTTTCTCGGTATAAACTTTCACTTTTCCTGACCGGGTAATCAGAACATTAAAATTATCGCGATTGGCATCATAATAGACCCGGGTTAGGAAACTCGGACAGTCATGCGCCTTACATCCGGTGAACTTATAAATATTTTCCTCAGACACAACGGGAGTCTGCGTTTCAAAATTATCTTTCACTTCCTTAAAATCTTCTCCAAGAAGAGCCTTAAGACGCTCTTTTACCGAATTATCGCCAAAGAGATCAAAATCTCGTGGGTATTCGCCCTCATTTTCGATAATTAAGGTTTCTTCCTTTCCGGAAGTCGAATCCGTATCACCGGTTTTAGGCGTCTGTTTGCAAGAGGTGAATGGCAAAAGGACACATACGCTCAGCAGCAATATCAATGCGTTCTTTTTCATAATCTGTGGTTCAATTCAATGGTTATTATTCCTCTTATTTATTCTTCATCCCCTAACAGCTCACTGATCTTCTTTTCCAGATTCGGACCTCTTAAATCCCGAGCTACAATAATCCCATCCTTATCCAACAGAAAGTTGGCCGGAATCGCTTTGATGTTATATTTTTTAGCAATCGGATCATTCCAGAAACGCAAGTTGGAGATTTGATTCCACTTCAAACCGTCTTTTTCGATTGCTTTTAACCAGGCTTCTTCGGTTTTATCCAATGAAACCCCCAACACATTAAAGCCTTTATCATGATATTTATTATACACCTTTACGATATTGGGATTCTCTTTACGGCAAGGCACACACCAAGCTGCCCAAAAATCAACGAGCGTATATTTACCCAAGGCATCTTCTAAAGCCAATTCCTCTCCTTCGGGGGTCTTGGCTTTAAAGCCGGGAGCCTTTGCACCAATCGCCAAAGCCGATGCCTGTTCTAAGCGTTTCCCCATTTCTACTCCCATAAAATAATCTTTTAATTGCGGGGAAAGCTTATCATACAACTTCTTCATTTCCGATTGCGGCACCCTTCGGGTTTGCTCCATATCATACAGCATCAAAAGGCTGGGCAGCAAATCGGGATGCTCTTCAATCGACTTTTTTCTAAACTCGGAATTCTCCTGTTCAATTTTAAGTTGCAGGTCCTGGATACTTTGTCGAGCGTCCCTATTATCGATCTCTTCCCGAGAAAGAGCATCAGCAGCATCCATCACCTTTTTATTTCCCGTGGCTAATTTATTGCGATACGCCCAGAACAAATCATTTGCCGGGCCCCCACTAATTTTAGACTTCTGAAGACTGTCTTTATACAATTCAACCTTTAAGGATTTATTTTCATTGATAAACTGAAAACTTCCACGTACTCCTTTTAAACTCAAAATACTAAGCGTTTGGAGCGGCGATTTTGGTAAATGTGCCGTAAATTCTCCATTTTCTACAACTGCGGAATCTACAATCTTGGTGCTATATCCTTTGGCCAATTCAGAAATAAAAACTTTTGTTCCATCTTTTACACCATCTATGCTTCCTTGTATAGTATTTCCCTCTGAATCGCCACAGCTCATCAACAAAATAGCGGCTACGATTCCGAACCCCAATGTTAATAATTTATTCATAATTCTATGCTTCAAGATGAATAGGCAAAGATAGTTAAACCTCCTGTCTCCACAATTTTCCCGCAATAAAGTAATGTTAACGTACTTTCTCTAATTCCTTCAGTAGCAAACCAAAAACGGACTGATTTCTTATCAATCCGTTTGTTCTTCTTGGTCGAGGTATTCTTGCTTTTTATTCACCCAACATTTCCCCGATTTTCTTCTCCAGCTCTTTATCATTCAAATCCATGGCCACAACTATTCCATGCTCATCTAAAATATAGTTACTGGGGATAGAATTAACACCATATTGCTCAATAATCGGATCCTCCCATTCCTGAAGGTTGGACACATGACTCCAATTCATATCGTACTTCTTTATTCCTTTCAACCATTCCTTGCGTTTCACATCAATGGAAACACTAAGAATTTCCAACCCCTGATCGTGATACTTTTTGTAGATCCGTGATACATTTGGCATTTCAGCCTGGCAATAGGGACACCAGGATGCCCAAAATTCGATCACGGTCACTTTTCCGTTTTTGGCCAAAACGTCATTCAGAGAAAGCTCGTCTCCATCGGGGGTCGGAGCACTAAAATTGGGAGCCTGATCTCCTACTTTCACATCACCAGCCGCTTTTTCTCCAACCGGTTCTACCGGAATTTCAACATTTTGCATGGCTTCTGTATGAGAGACCTTGTTTTCCTTGGAGCTCTGTGTATAAAAATACAAGCCGCCTGCTATAGCTAAGCCGATTACCGTTATAACAACTGTTTTCATCATAAGGTTTTGATTTTTTAAATGCCCTGCAAGTTACATATTTTTTTGATCTCTCCCCGAAACGGGTATTAAAACCATTTAAGGTTGTAGAATTTTATGATACCTCTTTTTATCTTTTAACAGGGTCATCGCCTTCTCAATTTCAGGATTATACTTCAAGTTATAGGCATACAAACCTTCTTCATAGAAATACTGCCGTAGGATTTCGGCCGTTAGTTGCTGCTCAATTTGCGACCGGCTCTCGGCAAATTCCTTTTCTTTGGCCTTTTCTATCCTCGCCAGCATCTGTTTGTATTCCGGCTCTATCGCACTTTTGACAAGAGAGTCTTCAGCCTTTTTAAACAGCTGTTTCAAGGCTTGTTCCAAAGGAGTAACATATTCAAAATTATGGGTTTTCATATAGGTTTTAAAAGCTGCAAAATCATGATCGGTCAGCTGAAAACTCATTCCGTCTTCAAGCTTATTTTTATAATAGTAATCGGTGGCATAATCAAAAATAATATTTTGGTTTAACAGTGCTTGTGTAACCCCGCTTACTGCGGATGATTTCATGACGACATCGGGATTGATCCCTCCACCATCATATACGATACGTCCATGGCTTGTTGTAAAAGCGTGATAATCTTCAGCTTTTACGCGAATCGGGTTTCCATCGGCATCGCGGTGCCCGTAATCCAAGGCTTGAATCCCCCGTCCACTGGGGGTATAATAACGGGAAATCGTGAGTTTCATCTGGGTTCCATAGCTCAATGGGGTAACACGCTGCACCAGTCCTTTCCCAAAGCTACGAGCACCAATTATCACTCCGCGATCCAGATCCTGAATACTCCCGGAAACAATTTCACTGGCCGAAGCACTGTGGGCATTAATCAAAACGGCCAACGGGATAGAAACATCGATCGGCTCGTTCTGCGTTAAATAGGTTTTATTATATTTTTGGATAGAGGATTTTGTCGATACGATTTCCTGCCCTTTGGGGACAAACAGATTTACTGTATTGACGGCCTCTCGGAGTAATCCTCCCGGATTATCCCGTAAATCCAGAATAATATATTCGGCTCCCCGGCTTTTTAAATCGTTTAATGCACGTCCCACTTCTTTGGAAGCAGTCTGCCCGAATTCGGTCAATCTGATGTATCCCACATGGTCCATCAAATCGTAATACGGAACCAACTTCCGGCGGGTATGTTCTCGTTTTAAACTCGTGGTTTGGGTTTTCCCCTGCCGTATAAAAGTCAAGCTTACAGATGTTCCCGGCGCACCTTTTAAAAGTTCGCTGGCATTCTCTTTTAAATCGGCAATTTCATTCTGATCAATTTTGGTCAGCAAATCACCCGGGTGCAGCCCCGCTTTGTCGGCGGGAGAATCCTTAAAAACCTGCTTAATAATAATCCTGTCATTAGCACTTTGAATAGTTGCTCCTATTTCCGAATAATTCCCGGAATTCATAAGCCGTCCTTCCTGAACCTGCTGGGCATTCCAAAAATTGGTATAGGGATCCAATTCAGCAAACATCGATTTGATAGCCGTATCCATTAAATCTGCCGGCTCCACCTCATCAACATAATTCATATTGATACGCTTATAGGCTTCGGTAAAGATTTCAATCTGTTTTGCAATTTCAAAAAAGTCGTTCTTAAAGAGTCCTGCTCCGGTTATCAATACAGCAATTCCCGATATCAGGATCAGATAAATTCGTTTTTTCATGCCTTATCTATAGTTTTGTCAGCTGTCGCAAAAGATCTTGCATCGCACTTTGAATAGCCACAAAATCCATTTTTTCCTTGCTCAAATATATAAAGAGCAATGCGTAATGCGAGGAAAATGGAGTCATCTCCTCTTTATTCAAGCGATAGGCCTCTCGAATCTGACGTTTTATCCGATTTCGATCTACTGCCTTCTTAAATTTGCGTTTCGGCACCGACACTCCCATTTTATGAACGGGTTCCTCGATGGGCAGATAAATTAACCGTAGCGGATAAACCGTTTTAGCTGCTCCTCGCGAAAAGAGGGCCTTAATGAGGGTTCTTCGTTTGAGCTTTTCGGCTCGTGGAAAACGTTGATCCAAAAGTATAGATTTTGTTGAATTAATGCCGACGTTGGTAGCGTCGCCAGATTGTATTAAAGGTTCTTTCTAACGAGCGTTCCGGCTCAATAATATTATTCTCTCCCCAGAAATCTTCTTCCCCAAAACCTTGTACATCATCACTGATAATAGTACGGGGCCGAATCCGCGTCAAATCGGCTTTGGGAAAAGGTGAAGTCTCTTCCCGATTGGTGATCAGGAGCTCACTTTTTACCGAAAAGCGCCGGTTGAACAAACGCCCTTTTTTCTTGACTCGGATTTTAATAAAGAACTTCCCGTAATTAAAAGTTGAAAATCCATCTTTTAGGAGGTAATCGGCTTCATAATTTACTTCCAGCGGGGTTACTCTGTATTTTCGGGGCTTTTTAGCCACCAGCATTTGTTCAGCTCGCCTTCGGTTTTCTACGTTTAAGTGATATTCCAATTTCAACAATGCATTGGTTTTGGCATCAATATATATTTTTCCATAGTACCAAGGCTCTTCTTTATAGCGATCTTCAAAATATACCACAAAAACATAGCGGCCGTCAAAGGTGGTCGGCTCTTCAAAGCGGAAACTGAAATTATCCACTCCTTCCTTTCCGTAAAACAGGAATTCGGGATAATTAATAACATCACTGTACATCGGATTATAAGGGCCACCTTTCAATTTAATCGCGGTGGTATCCAATTTATTGTAATCTGTTTTTTTTCGACTTTTATAGAGTTCCACCCGTCCGCGTTTCCCGGCAGTAGCCCGTTTTTGATCAACCTGCAAAACCGCTTCGGCCAGCATCACATTCCGGCCGGATCCTTTAGTCACCCCTTCCCGGTAAAAACCCGTTAGATACCGCGAATTCGCTTCGCGCTTATAAATCGCCTCTATAACCAGGTTACGCGGGTCCTTGCTTTTATACAACTCGACTTGGTCCAGCTGTTCCCCTGAAGAAGAAGGGGTCAAGCTAATCACTTTTTCTTTCTCGAGAGACGACAACTTTATAAAACGCTGATCGTAGCCCACTTTCGTCAACCGAATCTCTTCTGAGTTCTCCGTTTTCGGTACTTTTAGCAAAAACTCCCCATCGGCATTGGTAATACTTACAATATTGGTATTGCTTAAGTTAACCTGAACTTTTTCCAGGTTTTTATGTGTATAGGTATCTACAATTCGTCCCCGATATGCTGTGAACGTGGAAGAATCTTCCTGCGTTTGTGCATGACTTTCAAGATTCCAACCTACAAAAAGCCATAGCAAAACGAAAAATGATACACTGTGTATTTGCTTTGAACTCAACATTTTTATACTCCGATTTATACTCCCTCCGGCATCACAAGATAATCATTTTTAAATTATTCTTGTACTTCTTTAACACAGAGATTCTTACGATCAAAGAATATTTTCTTTCGGTAAAGCTTATTCTCTCTCAAACCGAGGCAATCTCTACACGACGGAAAGAAGTGAGGTTAGGGGTGGATTTTCTCCAATTCCAATCGTTAATCGTATAATCGGTTATTTGGTTAATTGTTGTTCATGTTAGGGGGTAAAACTTCGGTTCTTAGATTGTAGAATTGGAACTGAAATTTGCCTTTTAAAATTTGAAATCAAAAATCTATAATCGTTATCCGTTGCTCGGGAGATGACAATTTTATAATAAACTCCGCGAACTCTGCGGATACTCTGTGAGCTCTGCGGTTAAAAAAGTGGGGGTAGTGATTAGTGGGGAGTGGGGAGAGAAATTGAAATTGTAAATAGTTTACTTAAACTTCCCTCTCTCAATCCAATAATTTATCCGTTTTTATTTCAACTAAAATACACTTTACAAGTCTAAAGGATGAAAAAAGGAAAATCTTTAGTAATGTGTGAGTTATGAAGTAGTGAGTAGTGAGTGATAAAAAATTTGAAATCAAAAATCTCCAATCGTTAATCGTGACTCGTGGCTCATTATTCGTTGTTCGAGGATATAAAACTTTATAATAAACTCCGTGAACTCTGCGGATGCTCTGTGAGCTCTGCGGTTAAAAAAGTGGGGGTAGTGATTAGTGGGGAGTGGGGAGAGAAATTGAAATTGAACTTGAAAACAAGTCAAGCGATGTTCGGCTTCTACACTCAGGAATAAGATTCTGAATAAATTGCACGTTCCTCGCAATTTTCCAGGATGACAATAGATATTGGAGATTTTATAATAAACTCTGCGGATTCTCCGTGAACTCTGCGGTTAAAAAAGGAGAAGATGGCGATGAGTTTGTGAGTTTTTGAATTGTGGTTAAATTTAGAATTTGCCTTTTAAAATTTGAAATCAAAAATCCCCAATCGTTAATCGCTAATTAAAGCTTTGGTTATTCGATATTATGAGAAACTCAAACGCTCAAAATCACCCCTGTTGACGCCCAATTAGATTATGCTTCATACACATTATTCACACGATTTACATCCATCATTCGCTGCGAAGGATCAATCTCTATCCGTTTGACACTACTTTCGGGCTTATCGATCATCAAATCAAAAGTGGGATGCGTCCAAGGCCAGGAGCGTTGAATATTTTCTGCCGAAGGCTTCGACCAGTACATCATCCGCAAGGGGATATAGAACATTTCTGAAGTCCCGTCCGTATAGTTCACTTTGACATCAATCGGCATGGGCATCAAGCCTTTGCGACGCAGCGTTACCCGAGTATGGTTTTCTTCTCCCACGACATTGTCTATGGCATAATCAATGGTATTGGTCGTTCGGGTCCAATCGTTCAGATACCACTGCAATTCGGCCCCGGATACTTTTTCGGCCACCCGAATAAAATCATTGGGGGTGGGATGTTTAAAGCCCCATTCGTTATAATAACGCTTTAAGGTTTTAGAAAGGTTTTCTTCTCCGATTAGATACCCGAGCTGATAAACAAACAGTGCTCCTTTAACATAGGCGTTGACACTGTAATTCCGGTTGGTTTTATAGCGGTCAGCATGTGTTGTTTCCGGCTGCTCTTTTCCGGAATTTGCCATTTCCACATAGGATTTATAATATCCGTCAAAAGGGCGTTCTTTGGGTTCTTTCCGCATGGAATTCATAAATAGAGTCGAAATATAGCTGGTAAAGCCTTCATCCATCCAGGGATGTGTCGATTCATTGGTGGCCAACACCATATGAAACCACGAGTGCGCCCATTCATGGGCTGTTGTACCCAGCAGGCTGCCATAACTTTTATCACCCACAATAAGTGTAGCCATGGCATACTCCATTCCGCCATCCCCTCCTTGAATAATGGAATACTGGTCATAGGGATAAGGGCCAATCTCTGATGTATAAAAATCGTAAAGTTTTAAAGCGTCTTTTTCCAGTTTTTTCCAATTTTCAATAACGCTGGGTTTGTCTTTATACAGAAAATGCAGTGTAGTTTCCCCATCGTTAGTCTCAACGATATCATGGATATAATCCGGATCGGCAGCCCACATAAAATCATGCACCTTAGGGGCTTTAAAATGCCAAGTCAGGTTCTTTCCGTCATGTTTCACAACCCGGGTAGTATCCTTTTGATACCCATGTCCTATTTCTTCCGGATTTTGAAGGTACCCGGTTCCGCCTACGACATAATTTTTATCCAGAGTTATCCGGACGTCAAAGTCCCCCCAAACCCCGTGAAATTCACGGGCAATATAAGGATCGGCATGCCAGCCTTCATAGTCATATTCGGCCAATTTGGGATACCACTGACTCACCGAAAGTGCGACCCCCTCTGCATTATCCCGACCGGCACGACGAATCTGCAGCGGAACCTGCCCGTCAAAATCCAGCGAAAGAGTTGTTTTCTTACCCGGTAGCAATGGCTCGGCCAATTGAACCTGATAAATAGTTCCTACTGTTTTCCCCTCAATGGAAGTTCCATCCTGTTTTATATTCTTCAACTTCAAATATCCGATTTCATCTTCTTTCAGTTTAAGAATACGGTCTTTTACACGGGGATCGGGATCGGCAATCGTCCGGGAGCGTACATCCATCTCACTCCAAGGCTGAAATGCATTGTAATACAAATGATAAAAAACTTGGTGAATCGTATCCGGAGAATTGTTGGTATATACCAACTCCTGAAATCCGGAGTACCGAAAATTTTCTACATTCATCAATACATCCATTTTATAATCTACATGTTGCTGCCAATAGGAAAAATTTCCTTGGGAAAAAACGGACCAGGAAGCACCTAAAAACAGCAAAAAGAGGAATCGTCGCATCATAAGTCAAATATTAAAACGTAAAATTAAGATTTTTATCTTCGGGATCACTGTAAGCAGTGAATGTAAAAATAAAAACCATCCCGGTTACCTAAATCAAGATGGTTTTTTTTAATGCCTATCAAATTGAGAACTGATTATGCACAATATTCGTCAAAGGCCTGCTGTAAGTTTTGCGCAATCATTTCTGCCGGGCGGCCTTCAATATGATGGCGCTCCAGCATGTGTACCAATTCTCCATCTTTAAACAAGGCCATGGAAGGCGAACTTGGCGGAAAGGGAACCATATATTCTCGAGCCTTATCAACAGCCTCCCTATCAACTCCCGCAAAAGTCGTATAGAGATGATCCGGTTTTACTTCGTTTTGCAAAGCCTGAGCAACACCCGGGCGGGCATTGGCTGCTGCACATCCGCAAACCGAATTGATCACGACCAACGCTGTTCCTTGCTCTTGCAAAGCCTTATCGACAGCTTCCGGGGTTAGTAATTCCTCAAAACCTACATCTGTAAGTTCATCGCGCATGGGTTGAACAAGTTGTGGTGGGTACATAGTATTGAGTGTTTTAAATTTTTATATCCGTGTGAGGCAAAATTACAAAGAATTATCTGATTTAGAACGATTCTAATCTAAATTAGGACAAAGAGGTCGTTTAAATGGCTATCTCACAAGGTAATTTTATTAACCGATATTTCTTATTTTTGATGCTTATGTCTCTATTTGAACTCTTTACAAACCTCCGTCCCTACGTCAAAAAGTATCGCGGACTCATCATACTGGCCTTATTTTTAACACTGGTTGGCTCTTTTACGGCACAGGTCAATGCTTTCGTCCTGCAATATGCGGTAGATGAAGTCAACGCTTTGGTACAAGGCGGGAAAACCTTGCAAGACGGAAAACGAGTCCTTCTCATCATTACCGGGGTCTTACTGGGCAAGGAAATTATCAACGTCTTTATAAAGTTCGGCCAGCAGTTTTATGGCCAGGAACTCAGAATCTTTGTCTCCCGTGATTTAGCCGACGCGGTTATTGAAAAAATCCTGAGCTACCGAATGTCCTTTTTCTCCCTTACAGAAAATGAATCGGGAAAATTACAAACCCGAATCTCCCGGGGCATCTCCAGCCTCACCCGACTGGTACAAAATTTCTTCATCAGCATCCTCCCGCTTTTTGCCAGTTCTCTGATTGCCTTAATCCTGATGTTTAAAGCCAGTTTTGTAGTGGGGCTGGTGGGGCTGGCCATTGTGCCGGTATATGTCTTTATTATCATCAAACAGGCCAAAACCCTGAAAGGCTGGCGACGCGAAATGCGAAAATATTACGAAAAAAAGAATCAGGGGATTATCAGTATTATTCAATCGATGAATGTCATTAAATCTTTCAACCGGGAAGATATTGAATTTGAAAAACAGAGTACGATTCAATACGACATGACTGAGAATCAATTACAAACACAAAAAACCAGTTATATTTTTAATGGCATTAAGACTTTTGTGGAGCAAATCGGGGTCGTTATCATCATTATCCTCACCGCCTATCTGGTCTTAGACGGTCAAATGACCGTTGGGATGATCATGTATCACATCATGCTTTTTGGCAATGTAACTGCCCCTATCGGACAGCTCCATCGGATTTTTGACGATATGAACGATGCGCTAATTTACTCCGAAAGCTTCTTTAACGTCCTCAATGCCGACGATCAAAAAGAAAGTACAGGGGATTATATCCCCAAACATATCTATGGGAAATTTGAATTAAAAAATGTTGATTTTGCGTATCCCAACGGGACCGAAGCCCTGTTTAATGTCAACATGGAAATCGTCCCCAATAAAATTACGGCTTTTGTAGGGCTGAGCGGAGCCGGGAAAAGCACCATTATCAATCTTCTGGATAAATTCTATGAACCCGGGAAGGGAGAAGTTCTATTGGATGGCGTTCCTTTGCGAGACTACAACACCGAATTTCTAAGAGACAATATTGGTCTGGTTCTTCAGAAAAATCATATTTTCAGTGGTACCATTGAAGAGAATATCCGCTATGGAAAACCCAAGGCCTCCAATAAGGAAGTTCATGAAGCAGCCCGACAAGCTTATATATACGATCAGATCATGGGGCTGCCCGGGCAATTCAAAACCAATGCCCTGGATCTCTCCGGCGGTCAACAGCAGCGAATTGCGATTGCTCGGATGTTTCTCAAGGATCCTCCAATTATTTTTTTGGATGAACCCACTGCCAGTCTCGATGCGATTGCTACCGAACAAATTAAGAAAAGCCTCGATGCCATTAAAGCCAATCGTACCGTGATTATTGTATCGCACAGCATCTCCCAAATTATCGATGCCGATCAGATCTATGCTCTGAAGTTAGGAGAGGTCGTAGAGTCTGGAACTCATGAAGAGGCTTATAGCCAAAATGGGGTGTACAAGAAAATATTTGATGCCATGGCACGCAGCTTAAATATCGACAAGATTTCTAAAACATACGAGATCGAGGACGAAAATTAATCCGTTTTTTATCTGTATATCTAATTTTAAGCAGATTCAAGGCGTGAAGCCGGGGAGGACAATAGTAGATCTTATTCCCTCCAACGGAATGAAATACATCCCTCGTAAGGTTGAAGTGATTCAAACTCTTCTATTTATAAATAGAGTTGACAATCCGTTTGTTACAAAATGGTCGTTCCCTATCTGTCGTCTCAAAGCAACGGCAAGAAATGATAGGGTAATCCAATTACGTTAATAATTGCCCGCAATTGTAGTCGGGAATTTTTGGAAGACTTATAGAATTGGGCTTCAGCCCCATAGAGATTTAAAAATTAAATGGTCTCGTTTCCTTTTCCCAATAATGAGGTGGTTTAAACTTTTGAGATTGAAGCGAAAAATAGAGATTATTGTTTCAGGTGACGGCTTTTTTATAGAGCATAGCCATAGCTACGGTCGAAAAAAAGACTAAATCTGGGGCAATAAGATCATTTTGCAGCCCATTTTTGAAAGTTTAAATGACCTCAATAACAGGGAAAACCGGACAAATTCCATAAACCCTTTAATATTTATATCTTTGTATTACATGTTGTGCCAATATACTGTGGTTTATCGATAAATCTTCAGGCTTTTTTTAAAACAAAAGTCACTCGCCTTCTATTTCAGAGAAAACCTCTTTATCAACTGCACATAAGAACAGTCACATTTTTAAATCAACCTGTTTCTTATACCCTTAAGCAACAAATTAAGTCGGCTTATTTTGTTATGCGTGGCTGGGCCGTACTTTTACCGATGCTTTTGCTCAAGGAGGAAACCATTGGGGGCCCGGTTTAATATCAATATGGGTTATTATTTTTAACCTGCATTCCAAATAGCGTTTTCTAATCGCTAACCAAAAAGAGCTAACTTTATAGAGCGACTGTAAAGCCTATGAATATAATGGGGAGTGCGATCCCTGACTGAAAGTAGCCTTCCCATTATTTTTTTCAGAGTGATTTGCCATTTCGACACACCGTGAGGAATCTTTATATCCGTAGATTCAACGAAGAAAGAGATCCTTCGCTGCACTCTGGATGACAGGAGGCATCAAAGTTTGTTATAGAAAGAATGTCATCCGATACGCAGTGAGGAATCTTTATATCCGTAGATTCAACGAAGAAAGAGATCCTTCGCTGCACTCTGGATGACAGGAGGCATCAAAGTTTGTTATAGAAAGAATGTCATCCGATACGCAGTGAGGAATCTTTATATCCGTAGATTCAACGAAGAAAGAGATCCTTCGCTGCACTCTGGATGACAGGAGGCATCAAAGTTTGTTATAGAAAGAATGTCATCCGATACG
>CAZBXQ010000056.1:8770-21122 GCA_964495935.1 uncultured Flavobacteriaceae bacterium | reverse complement strand
CAGTATTAAATAATAGGGTTTGAAGGTATTCTTCTCGTTTTATCGTTAATTTTTGTCTTATCATTTTTTCTTTATTCAGAAGGTCAGACAGCGCAGCAATATCCTTCTGAATCGCCGGTTCCGGCAAATCAATCCACAGACTTCCTAACTTCATCTGACTAATATAAGGCATTCTACTGGAGCCTTGAGCTAATAAATTTAATTGCTGTTGAGTATTAGGATGATTTAAAAACCATCGTAAATAATTGGGAAACACCTTTGCTACATCCGGCTTTATCAAAATAAAGCTATTGGATGCCACATAAGTGTCTTTTGATCGAGGCAACTTAAAGGCATTAAAAACAAGCCTTGTTGAAAAAAGAATATGATTTTATTCTACTATATACTTATCCCTAACTTCACTTTTTTCAACTAAAACGGAGGGCGTTATAAGATTAAGATTATCATCAAAATCTTTTATTCCCAGTAAATAAGCTGGTTCTTTAGCTTCATTATTAGCTTTAAGATACACCCCGGGTTGAAGCTCAGCGATATCATTTAAATTTACTTTCATTCCTTTATATAGAATATCAGGTATTCAAATTTAATCTTTTATATTCAATAGCAAATATATTTACAGTAATATTATTTCTGGGTAAAGTAAGAATGACTTCTATTTGCTTTAGAAAGAAAAATATTTAAGTAAACGCGAAAGCGTAAGCTATCGTTTGGGATTGATATTGGCACCGAAAAGATCTTTGTTTCGGTTGACGGTAAAGAGGTGATCAGCTTTGATATCTTCACGGCTGATCATTACCGCTGTGCCGAATATTTACAGGATAAGGGCTGCACTTGTGCAGTCATGGAAGCCACCGAAATTTATTGGAGCAATAGGAGGGAATATCCGATCGACCCGTGGCACGGACTCACCGCTTTAAGAAGAATATGTTCGTTAAAAACACTTATTCAACCAATACTCCTCCCATAACCTGGGGAGCATCGGGTCTATACTCGGGAACCATCTCTTGTAGTAAGGTATAAGCCTCATGGCAATCACGGGTCTGAATAGCGGCAAGAAAAGCACTTAACACCGCTTCCGTTTTATCTTCTTCAAAAGGGGAAAATCCATTGGCTATCAATATCTTATCCTGCTGTGTAGGCAAAGTTTTCTCTTTATCGGCCAGCACTTCTTCATAGAGTTTTTCACCGGGACGTAATCCCGTATATTCAATCTTGATATCCTCATCTAATTTTAATCCGGCCATTTTAATCATTTTCTTGGCCAAATCGTCAATTTTAACCGGGCTTCCCATATCAAAAACAAAGATTTCACCACCATGTCCCATTTCTGCCGCGATAAGAACTAATTGGCAAGCTTCATCAATGGTCATAAAAAAACGGTTGATATCCGGATGAGTAACTGTAACCGGCCCTCCCGCTGCAATCTGACGCTGAAAAAGAGGCACAACCGAACCGTTGGATCCCAACACGTTGCCAAATCGAGTAGTTATAAAACGAGTTGTAAAATCCTTCTTTTTAGCTAAATACTGTATAAGAATTTCTGCCGATCGCTTACTGGCTCCCATTACATTTGTGGGATTCACCGCTTTATCCGTAGAGACAAAAACAAATCGATCAACTCCAAATTTACCCGATAGAAGGGCCACATTGCGAGTCCCTCGATAATTCACATTTAAAGCCTCTAAAAAATTCGTTTCCATCAAAGGAACGTGTTTATAGGCAGCCGCATGAAAAACCACCTCCGGACCAAAAGCTTCAAATAAATTCTGCATACGAACCTCATCACGAACATCGCCAATAACCGAGACATAATCTATTTCCGGATGTTCCTTTTGAATCTCCAGAGATAACCCATGCATGGGGGTTTCGGCTTGATCTACCAACACCAGTTTCCGGGGACGAAAAGTTATTACCTGCCGGACAATCTCACTCCCAATAGAACCTGCTGCACCGGTAACCAGAATCACTTTATCGGCATATATGTCAAAGAGTTCCTTGCGTTCAAGGTTAATCGGAAAACGAGGGAGTAAATCTTCCACATTAATTTCTTCAAGCTGTTGGAAATTGGCTTTCGAAACATCATGCCATTCACTAAACCGCGGAATCTTATAAATTCTCACTCCTCCTTCTAAAAGCTGATTTAAGGGGTTTTCTTTTCTATTCCGGACACGTTGCAACTTATTATGCCCAATAATAATTGCTTCTACATTAATCCTTTTCTTTTGTAATTCGGAAGGGGTGTAAATGGGCAAATTGAGAATTGTATTTTTGGATCGTCCTCCAAATTCCGTAATAAAACCTGCAATATTATAGGTCTTAGAAGCACGTAATAACAGAGCAGAGGCAATCGCCACTTCCTCCGGGTCAGTTCCATAAATAAAATAATTTCGACGAACCCTTTTTTGTCCGATCGCCAGGCTATACATCTCTTTGACCGAAATCTGAAAAAGAAATAAAAGCGAGAAAGCAAAAACCCCATAGATGGCGAGGCCGGCATTTAATATCAATTTCGTACCGGTATTAAAATAATGCACCTGGTTAATAATCAGGAGTACGAGAACAGCAATGGCCACGGTAAAAAACTGCCCCCCGGCATCCCGAAGACTCGAGTAACGGATCAAGCCATAAAAAGATTTAAAGACAAAAAAGAAAATTAATTGCACGCCCATCATCACCAACTCCTCCCAACGAATATTAAAAAAATAGTAGGGTTCTCGGGTTATCGTAGAGATCAAATAAAAGGCCATCTTAATAGAGAAGAATACAATTATCATCTCAATTAAAAGGATCACCCAACGAGGTACATATAAATGGAGCAGAAAATTTGAAATACGAATCAACTTCGCCCTTAGCCAGCCCATTCCTACCTCCAAAACGCTACTAACACTTTGTTTATCTTGTTTCATGACACTCGTCTTCTAAACAAAAACCCCGCAAAGCTATAAATAAAATCCATAAAAGGATATTTTGTTTATATAATAAATATTTGCTTAACGAGACCCTTCGTTATCTATAGAAACGAAAATTCTAATGTTAAATTGTACCGTTTTCCATAAATTAACTATTATTGAATCCATAACATGGTTATTCCGTTAAGCCCCAACAATCCCTCCTGATTTTAAGGATAAAGAATCTTAAAATTTTAAGGCCCAAAATACTGTCAATTCATTAAGAAAAGGATATTATCAACATATCTTCTCATTTACAAGCAACAAAATTAGCTAATATTCTTATATTTTTTATAATCATCGTTAAAATTGAATTAATAACTTCAATTTTACAATAAAGCTATACCACTAAGTTCTGCTACCTACATAACTATTCAGGCCGATCTGTAGAAATCGATTTTCTTTATTCCTTGCCGTATCGTCTATCAAATTCTATTCCAAGGTTTCCATTCCCCTTCTGTTTGTTTGATGTATCAAAACATCAATTGTGCCTGCAATCTGTATATTTTATTGTAAAATACTGATAATTAACTGACTAAAAACAATAGATCAGTCAGTTTAAGGATATTAAAAAATCCGGGGTTAAACAAAATTTAAGATGTGATTCATAAAATATTTAATCTATTCGATCTTTTTTATTCGTGAAGCTGTTGACTAAAACCCCAGCTGCGTAATTTAAATCCAATTTTTTTAAAATCCGGATAGCTTGCGCCCTCTCCTCCTCTAAATTAACCGGGGGTATTTTTTGAAAATTCCCCGCATTGATTTGAAAAATCCAAGGATTTTCTCGGTATTTTTCCCGAATAAAAGACAACCCCAAAGGCTCTTCAGAGGTTTCTTTTAAACTCCATAACAGGGCTGCCAACGCCATATCTGAAGGATAATCTACAGTGAGTCGAATCTGCTGAATAGGTTCGGCCTGCTTAAAATCCAGAATCCGAACGCGATATTCCTTTTGTCGTTGTTTAAAATACCAAGTCACATGTTCTTTATCCTTTGTATTTAATTGCTTCTCCTCCAATTCGAGCAAACAGCGGCCTTCTACTATTTCGGCATGCAGCCCCAACGGTAATCCAACGGGAAATGTCAAATCCGCTCGCTCCTGAGTATGAAAATTGATCAACTCTTTAATTATACCGGGATCCACAAAAGGATTATCCCCGGTATATCGCACAACGGTTTTATAACTTCCCTCCCGAACAAGCTGCTGATACCGGCTTAGCACATTCTCTGTATCTCCCCGGAAGCATCGCAGTTTCTGTTTCCTACAAAATTCAGCAATCGCCTGATCTGCCATATCGCGTGAGGTGGCTACGATGATATCCTTATCTACCTCGGTCTTTTCAAGGCCTTCGACAATACGGCCAAGCATTGGTATAGCACTGTTCAAAGGCAAGGGCATTAAAACCTTTCCGGGGAAACGATGGGAACTCATCCGAGCCTGAATAATAAAAGCTATCTTAGAAGTTGTCATGCAAAAAATATATGTTTAACGGAAAATCCGTTTTTCCCATAAAGGTATCGTTTGTATCAGTTTTGGCTCCCAACCAAATAATACCTCATAAAATGCTGAATCATAAAAACCACCTACCACCGCCATTCGTACTAAACCAACCTGAATTCGACTTCTGCTTACCCGCCATCTTCCGTTTAGTTTCCCAAAAATACAAACTATCCCATTCTCATTATCGAGAATCCATTTTTTAAAACCGGCATTCGCTTGTTCTTTTTCTTCATAATTGTCTTGAACCGATTAAAGAGCATTTCCCGACCCCGGCACTTAAGCTTTATAAAACAGCAGCTTATCCCCGGGAAATCTACGATCTTAAAAACGGATTCACGGAGGCCGGTCACCCCAGAATAACATGCTTTTAATATAAGACTTTAAATTAAAAAAGCCCCTCCGATTGAATACTTAAAAAAGTATTTATAGTTTTGTTAATTCGCACATTTTGGTCCTTTTATTTAGCTATTTTCATAATTGGACATTTTATATTCATCGCTAATTCGAAAGTATGCGGTTCTATCTGTTTATTATTTGTTTGTTTGTAGTGGGGTTTACTACTCAAGGACAAGAACTTCAAAAGTTACAAACCATAAGGGGTACGGTATTGAATGCGGCCGATGACAAACCTCTGGCCGACGTTAATATCATCAATCTGAATCAGGTGACCGGCACGACAACCAATAAAAATGGAGAATTTGAGATTCAAGCTGCTATTAATGATACCATTTACCTCTCCTATATCGGATTCAAATCTATTCAGGCCCAAATCACCGAGGACTGGGAGAAATACGGTGACGTAAAAATCAAAATGACCGAGGTGGGCTTTGCCCTTGAAGAGGTTGTGGTTTCGCCTCTTCGGCTCACCGGATTTTTAGAAATTGATGCCAAAAACATCCCTATATACGATCATTCGCAATATCAAATTGCCGGCTCCAACAAGAGTTATGAAGCCGGTTCCAGCCGTCCCGGCGGTTTCTCAAAAACACTTTCGGCAATTTTCAGTCCCTTTGATTTCCTTCATAACACCTTCGGGAAGAAAGCCCGACAAATGCGTAAACTGCGCAAAATGAAAGAGAATGATGAAATTAAACGGTTATTGAGTGATAAGTTCGACCGCGAAACCTTATCGGCATTATTACAAGTGAGCAAGGAAGATATTGCAAAAATTCTGGAACATTGTAATTATTCCAAGTCTTTTATAGAGACCGCCAACGATCTCCAAATCCTGGACGGCATTAGTGATTGCTATGAAAATTATAAAGCAATCAACAAACATTAGCTCCGGAGACTGTATTCAAAAAGGCAAAAAGAGCAAAAACAAGGAAAACCCGGTGCCGCTTATTATCCGCTTACAAAACCGGAAAATCGCTATATTTTCCTATCCCCCACAAAAGACTCCGGTTATCCTAAGAAACAGCCGGCTCCAAGAGAATTTGGGCATCAACCTGCACTTTCCTAAACTAAAAAAAACCGGAAACTATACTTTAATACCATAGAGCTTCGATTTTTCTCCATATGTTCAATGTTTAATCTTCTTCTCGAGCCCAGTTTAAGCGATCCTGCTGATTATAAGGCCATGGAGCTGCATTATTCTCAATATTACTCATCATAATATTCAATTCTTTCGGAGCCTCGCTTTTCTCCATCACCAGATATTGGCGCATATCCATAATAATAGAAAGCGGATCTATTTCAACCGGACAAACCTCGACGCAAGCATTACAGGAAGTACAGGCCCAGAGTTCCTCCGGCTGGATAAAATCGTAAAGCAGCGATCTCCCATCATCTTTAAACTCTCCTTCCCGATCAATAATTTTCCCGACTTCTTCCAAACGATCCCGAGTATCCATCATAATTTTTCGAGGGGATAACAGTTTCCCCGATCGATTGGCCGGACAAACCGAAGTACATCGACCGCATTCTGTACAAGAATAAGCATTCATAAGCTGTACCCGACTTAAATCGGTTACATCACTGGCCCCAAACTTCTCCGGTTCTTCACCTTCACCTTCGGCAGGTGCCGCAAAAGGGTCCGCGTTGGGATCCATCATCAACTCTACTTCCCGAGTCACTGCTGCCCGATTAGGAAATTTTCCCTTTGGCGTAAGCTTCGCATAATAGGTATTCGGGAAAGCCAAAATAATATGCAGGTGTTTGGAATAATAGAGATAATTCAAAAAGAAAAGGATTCCCAGAATGTGCAACCACCAAGCCGAGCGCTCGATAATCACGAGCGTTCCTGCACTCAGGTTCTCAAACAAAGGACGTATAAAATCACTGATCGGAAAAGCACCAACAACCCCCGAAGCTTGTGCATAATGGCCATATCCCAATATTTGAAGTTGATGATCGGTAGCGTTCATGGTTAAAAACAAGCTCATCAGAATCACCTCCATATACAGGATATAGTTAGCGTCGTTCTTGGGCCACCCTTTCATCTCACGAGACCAGAATCGTTTTATTTTCAGACTATTGCGGCGTAACCAGAAAATCACAATTCCAAAAATCACGAGGAAAGCGAGAATCTCAAAAAATCCAATTAAAAAATTATAAAACCCACCAAGAGGAGCCGCAAAAATACGATGGGTTCCTAAAATTCCATCAACAATAATCTCGAGGATTTCAATATTAATTAGAATAAAACCCACATATACAAAGATATGCATCAACCCGGCAATCGGTCGTCGCACCATCTTCGATTGTCCCAGTGCCACTCGAGCCATGTTTGCCCAACGTCGTTTTGGCTGATCCTTTCGATCGCTGGGTTTCCCCAATTTTATATTACGAATCATCCGCCGGATATTCCGGATAAAAAAACCTATGGCAAACGCAAAGGCAGCAACAAAAATAATTTGAGGCAAATAATCCATAGTCTGGTCTTTTTAATCTTGGACAGATTTCGGTTTTTTATAGGCTTTCTTTTTATTCTTCCCACCAAAAAGCGAAAATTTTAAATCGACATACCGACCGGGATTCAATTTAATATCTTGAATGAGCTCCTCCAGTTGCATGGTCGCCCTATCGAGGTTATCATATACACGATCATCTCCCAAGAGCTTACCTATAGTTCCTTCTCCGGCAGCCAGCCCGGCCGTAACGGTTTGGACATTGGTCAAAACACTATCGATTCTATGCAATAGCGGTTGCAATTGAATTTGTGCGAGAGAATCGGAAAATTGACTAAGATTACGACTCGTATTATCCATATTGTCAATCATCCTATCCAGGCGATTATTATTCTTCGATAATAAGTCGTCCACTCCGGCCGCCGCACTATTAAGATGTTGCAGCGTGATATTTAGATTGGCCAGACTCTCCTGTAAATCCTTCTTTGCTTTTTGATCCATCACCTCATTCAGGCTGGACACCAGAGAATCAATTCCCCCAAGCGCACCTTCCAGCTTTTCTTCCAAAGGTTCTACGCGATGCGACAAGCTTTCTACAAACTCCAATTCAACATCGCTTGGTAAGGTATCCCCGGATCGGGCCATGGCCCCGGAGTAATCGGGGGTAATCTTTAGGGATTTTCCCCCAATAAAACCATCGCTATACAGGGTCACGATACTGTTGTCTGAAAATTTAAAATTATTGCTAACCGAAAATTTCACTACGATTTTGCCTTCTTTATTCAAGAAGCCGATATCGGAAATACCTCCCACTTTAAGTCCGTTTATCGTTACATCGGCCGAGTTAGAAAGCCCGCTGACATTGTCATAAACCGCATAAAAATCACGATTGGAGTCAAAGATATTCTGCCCCTTCATAAAGTTATAACCAAAAATGACCAAGGCAATGGCCACAATAGCCAAGACTGCTGTTTTTACCTCTCTTGATACCTTCAATTCAATCCTTTTTTAATTTTGGTAACGAATTTAAGGATAATTCAAGGAATACCGGTACAGCAATATTAATTTATAACAAGTCGAAATAGAAGATGAGCCCATTTCTGCTTATTTGTTTTGGTTTTCGTTTATTTCAAACTCGTTTTTTGTCGATTTTCGACCTTAATGAGAAATGCATCTCCAAATCCGGCCTTTTTCACCTCGTTCAGCAAGACCTCGGCCTGTTTCTTGTTCGTAGCCGCCCCATAATAATAGCGATAGATATCGCCTTCTTTTTTACGCTCTACATTTTTAAGTCCCTTAAAATTTTGAGGAAGGGTCTTCAGGTAACGATGTCCCGTAGCCACCTGAACCTTATAAATCGGATTGTTTTCGCCGGTGACGTCCACATCCGCGAGGTTTTCGGTTATTTCATTAAGGTTCAGCGTTTTCTTATAGCGAAGAATTCCTGCCGTAATCGCCCGACCCATTTCTTGTTGTCCTTTTGAGGTACTGAGATACTGCCCTTCGGCGGTATTTGTTAAAAACCCGGCTTCCACTAAAATACTGGGCATATAGGTTTCGCGAAGAACCAAAAAACCGGCTTTCTTTACACCCCGGTTATGCCGTTTTAACTGGGAAACAAATTCCTTTTGAATAAAATCGGCTAAGACAATGCTTTGATCCAGATATTCCTCTTGCATCAAGGTCATCCCGATATACGATGCGGGCAACTTCGGGTCAAAGCCTCCATACGTCTCCTCATAATTATCCTCCAAGTAAATTACCGCGTTTTCCTTCATCGCAATTTCTAAATTGTCTTTGTTCCGGTAGGTTCCCAGAACATAGGTCTCTGTCCCATAAGGACTTCTGCTTCCTGAAGCATTTAAATGAATTGAAACAAACAGATCGGCATCGGCATGATTAGCTTTCTCGGCACGTCCTTTCAAAGTCACAAAAACGTCGGTTTTTCGAGTGTATAAGACCTTGATATCTTGATGCTTTTCCAATTCCTTACCAATGTTTAATACAATCTGTAAGGCAATATTCTTTTCGTCAAATCCGTTTCCATGGGTTCCGGGATCCTTTCCACCATGGCCGGCATCCAGAACGACCACAAATTTTTTATTTTTATTATTTTGCGCATGAACAGCAATACAAGGAATACAGAGGAAAATCAAAAAAATCAAAAACAGAAGATAACGAGATGACTTTTGCCCCCCCATTGCGGGTGAATGATGAACCATTATTATTTCAATTTTAAGTAATTCTAATACCGGCTTTCAAAATTATACGTACTTTTGAACTCGCAAAAACTAAGCCATAACGACAAATAGTTTCAGCGCATTGCAAACCCATAACTCCTACATACTCCTCCTCTGTATCGTCACTTTCTTTTGTTCGAGATGGGCTTCTGCACAAGAAATAAATCCGAATGCAAAAGTACATATTCCTCGGGAAACAGATTCGACATCCATTCCGCATGACAATTTTCTATTTCCCATTGATACCCTGTCGGGTTTACTTCTTCAAGATTCTCTCCAAACAGCTCAGTCGGCTACAAAAAAAGAGTATCTCAAATACAATATCAAACAATCTGCCAAAGATCGTATTAAGAACGATTTAAAAGAGCAAAAAGTATATCTTTATAACGAAGCCCGAGTGGAATATGGCGACATGTCGCTCGAAGCCGGACGGATTATCATAGACAACAAAAAGCGGGAAGTTTATGCTTATGGCATTGAGGATTCGCTGGGAAATTACACGCAACGCCCGGTATTTGTACAAGGCAACCGAACCGTAGAACCCGACAGTATCCGATTTAATATGGACACTAAAAAGGCACTGGTCTATGAATCGCGAACCGAGCAAGGCGAATTTAAAATTAAAGGAGCCGTGACCAAACGGGAAAACGATTCGGTGTATTTTATGAATCGGGTTAAGTTTACTACTTCTGAAGATGTCGATAACCCCGAATACTACTTCTATGCCCGGAAAGTTAAATTCGTACCCAACAAGAGAGTAGTCTCGGGACTGGTCAATATGTATATCGCCGATGTCCCCACCCCCATTGGTCTTCCTTTTGGTTTTTTCCCGATGTCGGACAAACGGCACTCCGGATTTATTATCCCTTCCATAGGAAATGATCGGGATCGCGGGTATTCCCTACAAAACGGCGGCTATTATTTTGCCATTAACGATTATATCGATTTGACAACCCTGGGCGACTACTATACCAATGGAAGCTACGGATTAAATATACAGACCAATTATGTCAAGCGTTATAAATTTAGCGGAAGTTTCAGTTTCCGACTGGAAAAATTACTGGTTAGCGAACGCGGTTTTCCCGATTTTTCCGAAAGCTCTATTTATAACGTCACATGGAGCCATCAACAAGACAGTAAGGCACATCCCAACTCCCGATTCTCGGCCAGTGTCAATATGGGAAGTAGTAAATACTACCGTGAAAGTGTTAATGAAGCAAACTCCGGTAATTTCCTAAACAACGACCTCCGTTCGTCGGTTTCCTATTCAAAAACCTTTCCCGGCGAACCCGAATTCCGATTTAGCGTTACCGCAACCCACAATCAAAATACCAATACGGAAGAGATTAATATGACGCTGCCAACCCTGACGGCCAGTATTTCGAGAATCTACCCTTTTGCTCCAAAAAACGGTACCAAAAAAGGGATTTTTCAGAATATTAACTTTCAGTATGACCTAAAAGGGGAGAACCGATACCGCACCACCGATTCTGATTTCTTAAGCCCCAAAATGTTTAGAGAAGCTCGTACGGGATTCCAACATCGCATTCCCTTAAGTACCAACTTTAAGCTCTTTAGATATCTCAGTATTAGTGCCGGAACCAATTATGAAGAGGACTGGGTATTCAACACCTATAAAAAATCCTATGACGCCAATCGGCGGGAAGTGGTCACCGATACCCTACATGGTTTTGACAGCTACCGTACCTATAACTTTAGTGCCAGTATGGGGACCACGCTCTATGGAATGTTCGACTTTGGCAAAGGAAAAAAAATACAGGCCGTCCGGCATGTTGTAAAACCCTCGTTAAGTTATTCCATCGCGCCCTCTTTTGATAATTTCTACGACACCTATCTCATACCCGAAACATCCGGTGCCGATGAGCGTATTGTAGAATATTCCCGCTTCGAAGGAACCTTATTTGGTGCGCCCAGTAAAAATTTTGCCAGTAATTTAGGGTTTTCCTTGACCAATGATTTTGAAGCAAAAGTACGGAAGAAAGACACGGCGAGTGGAGAAATTGAATACGAAAAGCGAAAACTGTTAAGCAACCTCCGGTTCAGCACTTCTTATAATATGGCGGCCGATTCCCTAAAGCTTCAACCCATTACTTTTGGGGGAACCTTGCCGGTTATAAAAAACAAGCTCAACCTCAACTTTAACGGGGCACTGGATCCCTATGCGCTCAATAATAATAACCGGCGCATCGATAAACTCAATATTAACAATGGGGGAAGTTTATTCCGGCTGACCCGTGCCAATATGAGCTTTGATTATTCTTTTTCCAATGAAGATTTTAACGGAAAAGGAAAAGAAGAAAAAGAAGGTTCCAATGACACTTTTAGAAACGGCGGCCGTCCTGATAATCTCTTTGGCGAGTCGATGAACAAAGATGGAACCTTCGGGCACGAAGCCGAGGAAGAAGAGGACCAGGAAGAGGAAGATCAGGAATTTTATCATTACAGCATCCCCTGGAATCTACGTGTCTCTTATACGATGACCTACAATAATGCACGACGTGAAAATGAAATCTCCTCACATTCTATTATGTTTTCGGGAGATGCCGAAATAGCCCCGGGATGGAAAGTTGGAGCATCATCGGGATACGATCTCAAAAACCATGGTTTTACCTATACACAGCTCCGTTTTCAACGAGATCTAAAAAGCTGGCGTCTCAGTTTTAACTGGACTCCCTTCGGAACACGGGAATCCTGGTATTTCTTCATCGGAATAAAATCGAGTATTTTAAACGCTATTAAATTTGACAAACGTCGTACTCCCGATCGGAGACTGTAGGTTCAAAATGAAAT
>CAZBXQ010000056.1:0-8670 GCA_964495935.1 uncultured Flavobacteriaceae bacterium | reverse complement strand
AATTAAACATATTCCCGATTGAAGACCGGAAGCTGAAATCCAACCCCCAATGAGACCTGCTATTAGAATAAAATAGGAATTCTACTTTGATTGTTGCTTGAACAAGATGACATCAGTAAATCTATATCAGGGTTTTATTGGCCTAAACTTGAAAATACTCTCGTTATGCTTTACAAGGGAATCGGAGACCCTTTCAGGGCTTTTCTCTTTATCGTATCTTCCAAAGGAAGGAGCTAAAAAAATCAGAAATTGATATCATTTTTTAAAGGGTCAAAGTAGAATTAGTATCTTGGCCCCACTTAACCCTTACAATCTAAAAATAATAAAAAAATAATTATAGCTATGAAAAAAGTAATCACCGCTCATCAGGCTCCGGCTCCCATTGGTCCTTATAATCAGGCGATCTTAAGCGGAGACACCTTATACATCTCCGGACAGATCCCCATCGATCCCAAAACCGGTGAATTGATAACCACTTCGCTCGAAGCGGAAACAAAATGTGTCATGAATAATCTTGAAGCCATTCTAAAAGAGGCCGGAATGACTTTTAAAAATGTGGTGAAATGCTCTATTTTTATCAGTGATATCAATAATTTCGGACGAATTAACAAAGTTTACGGACAGTATTTTGACGAAGAATGGGCACCGGCACGGGAAACGGTTCAGGTTGCCGCACTCCCCAAAGCCGTTAGTGTGGAGATTAGTGCTATTGCAACCCGTTAATAAAATGAGTTAAGGAAATTTAATATAGTCGGGAACAAGGGAAGACGCTTTGTTCCCCTTTCTCTGATACTCTAAGTTTTCCTGCTCTGCGGCTTTGTGAAGAACTTTGTGAATCAGCTCTTTAAAACTATCGAAATCAACAGAATAGGTTAATCCTACCCCCTGTGTATAGCCTAATTCTTCACCTATATACTGAATATCACTTTCCCGGTTAAAAATTTTAGCACGCAGGGTTCCCGATGCATTGAGAAGAATTTCAATCTCTACGTCGCCAACTACCACCGAACGGGTCAATCCTCCCAAAGGAACTCCCAGTTTTCCGTTAATCAAAATCCGGTCGCTTACATTGGTTGACAAAGTAACCCCTACCCGATCTGAAATATCCTGATCGGGAGTACGGTTTCCTTTCGTATAATCTACCCCCACCTGGAAGACATCGTCTTCGCTGGCCAGAATGTCATTAAATATTCCGGTTGCCCGCTCAAATAAAATATTCTCCGGATGGGCAGCTCTCCCCGGTCCCGTTTCATCATAAAAACTATTCTGGGTAATCAATGACAGGGCTTGAAGCTCTGTTGTTTTCCGATCGCTGATCCGGTATTGAAGTTCCGATTTCACCACCGATGACAGATTGGGATACTCCAATTCAAAATTGACCTCAACATTGGACAAGGGTCCGGTCAACTCGGTATATACATCAATCGGGATGTTGCGATTAAGGGTTGGATTCTCCAGTAGAGAAGCGGGATTTGCTTCGGCATGATAAACCGCTCGAACATTCAGATTGGCTTGCAACGGGTTACCATCCCAGGTTACACTTCCCCCCGGTTCTACGGTAAACTCCTTGGCTATTAATCCGGCATATCGAAAATCATAAATTCCTTTTGTCACTTGAAATTCACCCCACATATTAAATCGTCCGGTGGTATTAATATCCATGACCAGTGTTCCATTCCCTTTCCCTCTGAGTTTACTACCGGTTTTTTGGTCAACAACAATTTCAATTTCGGCATTCTCATTGATGTCCAAATCAAAATTCATTTCCAATCCCTTCAATTGCCGAACAAAAACACCTTTTCCTTCTTCTTTTGCTTCTTTATCATCGGCCGTTAAAAAATAGATATAATCATTATCGGCAATGGCTTCACTGTCGCTCAGCGGAATGATAAACTCGGTTCCTTTTTCTGAACTCGCCGAGGCATCAATCACAAGTTCATCAAAAGGACCGTGAAACCGGGCAGTACCACTTATAAAAGCAGTTCCATAATATAATGCATCCTCCGTATAATCGGTATTTAAAACCAAAAGCCGATCAGGAGCCGTCAAGTTCAAATCCATCTCCCAATCCTTAAAATTATGATGGGAGAGTACACCATTTACAAACCCTTGAGTATGAAATTTTGTGTCTTCAAAATCAACATCAACAAATTGAAATTCTTGTTTTTCAAGACGTACCTGAGCTTGATCTTCCAAAGCCATATCAACATTGAGATAAGGAATCGTCAACCCCCCGTCATTCAGTTCAAAACCACCATCAAAAGAGGGATGGCGGAGACTGCCACTAATTTTCACAACTCCGGTGGCTTGCCCTCGAATATGATTGATAACCTCTTTTCCAAAAGTATTTAAAAACCCAATATCAAAATCATTCACCTGCACCCCTACATCAATTGTCGGTTGTATCTTACTCACATTAATTTTTCCCTGAGCTCGAAGGTGTCCGATGCCTCCGTTTTGCAGGAGAGCCTCCACCGAGTAGGAGGTAAGCGAGCTATTCCCCGTAATATCCACTCCCAGCCTTCCATAGGAAATTCCATTGACTTCCAACTGATGAATACGCAAATCTGATTCGGGATAAAAAATCCCGTCCTTTTGAACAATTTTCACTCCTCCATTGACAATTCCTGCAAACTCCATGCGCTCAATCTCCGGGATTACTTCGCTTAAATCGACATTCGAAAAATCCAATTTATAATTCTGATTTTTTGAATTCTCTTTCTTTCCGGTAAACCCAATTCGCTCATTCCCCTTCTCCAATGTAAGCGTATCCATGGTAATAGTTTTAAAATCCTCGCCAAAAACAATTTCCTGCTTTTGGTTTTGACGATTCAAAAACCAATCCTCATCTTTATAATGGAGTCGAGAAGGCCGAAGCCCAAACACAAAAGCATTATTTTCACCAATGGTATGAAAAAGCCGAAGATTCAATTCATCCTCATTCTTTTTTCCGCCTTTCATATGAGCTTGCAGCAGTAAAGTATCATTTTTACGCCGGCTCGTTAATCGCAGGTTTGAAATCTGGTATGCCTTCGAGATAAATTGATCTACACGCAGTGAGGTATTAGAGGAGGGTTGGGTATTATCAACCGTAAAATCCACATTTTTAAAACTACTATTCAAAATTTTTATTTCCGGCGATCGGAAATTGACTTTTACATTAGAATCTCCCGAGCGTATCCTCCCCATAAAAGTCGTATTGGGAGAAAGGCTGATAGCGGGAAACAGGGCCTCCACGATTTTATTATGAATGACAACATCAAAATTAAAATACTGATCTCTTTCAATATCTATCGGCGTGTATTGCGAATACAGACTTCCCACTGCATTTTTAACCAAATCGGGGATTTGCCGCATATAGAAAAACCCTTTAAGCTCTCCGTTAACGATATCGGGAGAATTCACCGTAATTCTTCGTATGGGGCCCTGAAACGAGGAATTCATATGAAGTTGACCAAATTTATAATCTCCCTTCCGATTCGTAAAAGTCGCATTCTTCAATACCAAATCTCCCACCAGATCATCAATGTTATGACCTTTCATTTTAATTTCCACATCACCTTGAAAAGCAACTGTTGAATCCTTTTTTATAAATTGAGTTTTGTATAAATCGAAATGATCGATATGGGCATTAAAATCATAATTGGTATCCTGCCCGGAAACATCGGCCATTCCATCAAAGCTCATTTCCAGATTGGGATCGTGACTCACGACCTGGCCCGTAAATACAGGAGCATTCAACGCTCCGTTAACTTCAATATTTCGATAGGTATATCCTTTAAAAACAAGAGATGAAAATTTCCCTTTCAGATCGGTTTTTATCTGCTCTGAAGAAAACCCTTTCCCATCGACCTGAAAGTCAAAATCAGCTTTCCCCACATTCGGATTATTCAGTAGTTCTCCAAAATCAAATTCTTTCAACGCCAATTTACCCGTGTAGGTTTCCTCGCCTCTCTCGGTCAAATTATTGAGTTCGACATCCACATCGGCTACTCCCACTTCCGAGGTAATATGTCCTCTGACCTCCACCATATCTCCACCTGCCGTAGCTAAATATCCTTCTAAACGCGGCGTTCCGATCTTTTCGAGGTATTCGGGCAAGGTGTATAGCAAATGACCCGGCATAACCCGGATGAGATCCTTATAATTAGTCTCCAAGAGACCAAAATTACCGGCCATCCGAAAACGACCATTCCCAAAAATATTCTGAATTCTCAGAGCTCCGATTAATCGGGTCTTCTGCATTCCGTAAAATTCCAAATTATGCAATTCAAAATCATTAAGAACACCGTCCATATCACCGTGAAAACGAAGTATTTGACCACTTCCAAAAGGATCATAATACTTCTTTAGATCACTGGTTGACAATCGGGCATCCTCAAAATGGGCGGCCACATGAACATGATTCTCAAAATCCCGCATGGTATCCTCATAAGAAAAATGGATTTGCCCTTTCAAATGGGATTTTGAGGTCACCAGATTAAAGTTATCAAAATTCATCAGCCCTTTGCGGAGCTTAAAGTTCGTACTTAAACTCTCCAGTTTAATCCCTCGTTTTTCCAGTCCCGAAATACGATTAATATCAACATCGATAGCTGAGCCCTGAATAACAAAATTAGAAACATCCAGATTCAGGCTGTCCAAATTTACGATTTCCGGATACCGCCCCTGATGGTCAACAAAGCTAAATTTTCCATCGATTACAGTAATATGAGAAAAATTGACAATGGTGGGAACATCTTTAGGGTTCTTATTTTCCAGTTTATCCAGAAAAATGCCAAAACTATCTTTATCGTCATCGAGATACCGGTGCAATCTAAAAGTAAGATGATCGGCCGTAACACTTCCAAAATCAATGGTACGCCCTTCAACAATTCCCGGAATATTGATCAAGGAGGTTTTTAAGGATGCTGAAGCAATCAAAGTATCCTGATGATGATCGGCAATATACACTCCTTTTGCGTTGACTTTAAAGTCAAAGGTGATACTCACTCGATCAATCTTAATATTGGTACCCAATTCGGTATTAATGTAATGCGTTAACCGATGTGCCAGCTGGGTTTGAACAAAAGGAATATTAAGAGAAAAGAGTACGATTAGAAAAACCAGTGCCAAAGCGACTACAATCCTTCCCAGTATTTTAACTGCCTTTCTAATAGGAAAATGCTTTTAAGGAATTCAAAAATTAAATCTACAACCGTAAGATATACAACGAATAATACTAATTTTGTGGAACACACAAAAGTAAACATATCAAACGATACACCCTACAAATTTTGAACCATTTAAACAATTCTAACATCTATATCCTGGGTATTGAATCTTCATGTGACGATACTGCTGCGGCCGTACTTTGTAATGACAGCATTTTAAGCAACGTAGTCGCCACCCAGGAAGTTCATAAAAAATATGGCGGGGTGGTTCCCGAAATCGCTTCCCGCGCGCATGAACAAAAAATCGTTCCGGTGGTACATCAGGCACTTGCCGAAGCAGGAATTGATAAATCTCAACTTTCTGCCATTGCTTTTACCCGAGGCCCGGGATTAATGGGGTCTCTTCTGGTCGGCACTTCTTTTGCCAAATCCCTCGCTCTGGGGTTAGACATCCCCTTGATTGCGGTAAATCATATGAAAGGTCATCTTTTGGCACATTTTATCAAGGAACCGGGATATAAAACGCCAAACTTCCCCTTTTTGGGACTCACCATCAGTGGTGGTCATACCCAAATTGTGCGTGTTGAGGATTATTGTACCCTGAAAGTCATTGGCAAAACCCTTGATGATGCCGTGGGAGAAGCCTTTGACAAGTACGGAAAAATGATGGGGCTTCCTTATCCGGCCGGCCCTTTAATCGATCGTTATGCTCAGGAAGGTGATTCTACAGCTTTTACCTTTGCGAAGCCCAAGGTCCAAGGATTGGATTTCAGTTTTAGCGGACTCAAAACATCCGTTCTTTATTTTCTTCAAAAAAAAGAAGCCGAAAATCCCAATTTTATCAAAGAGAATATAAAGGATTTATGTGCTTCATTTCAACAAACCGTAGTTGATATTCTGATCGATAAAATAGCACAAGCAGTACAACAAACCGGAATCACAGAAATTGCCATTGGCGGCGGTGTTTCTGCCAATAGCGGAATCCGGGAAGCCCTTCAAAACAATCCGCATGGATGGACTGTTTATATTCCTAAATTCAGCTACACTACCGACAATGCTGCCATGATCGGAATTGTGGGATATCTCAAATACACAAGAAAAAAATTCAGCACTATACGTGTAACGGCCACTGCCCGCTATCCCTTTTAATGCTTCTGTTTATGCAATTATTCTACGCACCGGCACTATCTCCATCTTCAACTACGGTCATCTTTCCCAAAAAAGAAAGCGGACATATTATTAAGGTACTCCGCAAAAAACAAGGAGATTCTCTCCATATTACAAATGGCCGGGGAAATCTTTTTCTTGCCCGGATTACCGATCCCAATCCCAATAAATGTAAGGCCCAAATCCGGAACTGTACAACCGAATCTCCCCTTCCCTATCATTTGCATATCGCCATTGCCCCCACCAAACGCAACGAACGGATGGAGTGGTTTCTGGAAAAAGCTACAGAAATCGGAATTACCGAAATCACCCCGATCTTCTGTGAGCACAGCGAGCGTAAAAAAGTTAATCCCGATCGTTACCAGCGGGTTCTGGAAAGTGCCATGAAACAGTCTTTACAAACCCATCTTCCCAAACTCAATCCGTCTATCGCTTTTTTCGATTTTATCAATCAATCTCATCACGGCCAAAAATATATTGCGCATTGTGCGGAAACACATAAAGAATTTCTTCAAAATCAACTTTCACCGGTTGCTCCTATCCTTATTTTAATTGGCCCGGAAGGTGATTTCTCCCCATCGGAAATCGAAACTGCTCTGCAGCAGAATTTCCATTCCACCAGTTTGGGAAATCATCGGTTACGAACAGAAACAGCAGCTCTGGCGGCTTGTCATACAGTTTCCTTATTTCATCAAAAATAAAGGGGCGAACCCCGGTTTTCTTTATCTTTGACCAAAGTCTTTTTCAATCATGCCAAAAAGTGAATTTATTCTTGATAAAACGGCTCCGATTTTGCCTTCCGGCGAATATTCCTCACGGGCTCCCAGTAACATCGCTCTTATTAAATATTGGGGAAAATATGATGTACAGCTTCCTCAAAACCCCTCCTTAAGCTTTACTTTATCTCGGTGTTGCACCGAAACCCATTTACAATTTACCCCCAAATCCCCCCGGGAAACCCAAAGTCTGGATTTCGACGTTTTTTTCGATGGTCAAAAAGCCCCTCACTTTAAGCCAAAAATCGCAACTTTCTTTGAACGAATTGTCGATTACGTTCCTTTTATCCGGGACTATACTTTTCTCATAAAAACTTCCAACACTTTCCCACATAGTAGCGGGATTGCCTCTTCGGCAAGTGGAATGGCCGCTTTGGCCCACACCATCCTGCAAATGGAAAAAGCCATATATCCCGAGCTTTCGGATGATTATTTTTATAAAAAAATCAGCTTGCTGGCCCGTCTCGGCTCCGGCAGTGCTGCAAGAAGTGTTCTGGGCCCCATTATGATTTGGGGGGAAGCCCCTACTATCCCAAAGAGTTCCAATGAATATGCCATTCCGGCTCCTTTTTCAATTCATCCCATCTTTAAAAATTACCAAGACACGATTTTGCTGGTCGATAAAGGGCAAAAAAAAGTGAGTAGTACACTCGGGCATAATTTAATGAACGGTCATCCTTATGCAACAGCTCGTTTTAAACAAGCACATACCAATCTCAAAAAACTGATTAAAGTTTTAAAAACGGGCCATTTGAAAAAGTTTATAGCCTTGGTAGAAAGCGAAGCACTTACCCTACATGCCATGATGATGACCAGTTCTCCATACTTTATGCTCATGGGGCCCAACACCTTGGAGATTCTTGAAAAAATATGGAAATACCGGGAGAATACCGGTCAATCCTTGTGCTTTACGTTGGATGCTGGAGCCAATGTCCATCTTCTTTATCCCGAAAAAGAGAAAGAAAAGACGATGCACTTTATTCAGCACGAACTTGCTCCTCACTGTGAAAACGGCCATTATATCTGTGATCAAATCGGGAAAGGCTGCTCCCCCTTATAATTATTGTCCTCTAAAATAGAATTTTAAAAAGATTAGAAATCCTATAAATAAAACAAAGGCAATTAAAATTACATAACTATTTTTAAAATAATCTCGATTTCTCCTTTTATCCTGCCCATAGCTATAAACCATCAAAAGGACAAACAGAAATAAAGCGATTCCGGCAAAAATGAGTTGGCCTTGAGTAAACATTTTTCATTATTTTCGACAAAACTAATGTATATAATCTTATGAAAGATAAAATTGAAGCGGTAAAAAAATTTCACGAAGCATTTGGGCTTGGTTACGCCCAAGAACCAACGGCTCACCTGGGCCCTGCCAAAGCCGAATTGCGATTTAAACTGATGCAGGAAGAGAATCGGGAGTACTTCGAAGCGGCCCAAAATGATGATCTAATAGAAATTGCCGATGCTCTGGGCGACATGCTCTATGTGCTTTGTGGAACCATCATCGAGCATGGAATGCAAAATAAAATTGACGAAGTTTTTGAGGAAATTCAACGCAGTAATATGAG
>CAZBXQ010000055.1:0-21423 GCA_964495935.1 uncultured Flavobacteriaceae bacterium | reverse complement strand
GAGGGGTGCCCGCAGGGCGGGGTGTCGATTTCGGAACCATAAGCATACATTGATAATTGAATCTGCCACTCCGAAACTTTTGTAACTGATGAAGAAAAAGAAGGAGAACAATATGAAATAAGCAAAGACATTAAAAATCAAAATAAAACAACCATCAAGATCAACACAAGACATACCGAACGAGTTGCCTATACAATATTAGAGCCGAAACATAAAAGTGTAAGAAGAGAAATGGGAAGAGGACGGCTCTTATTTTATGTAAGTTTTGAAGGCGGTACCGCTTATCTTGATATTGAAAATCTAAAAAAGCTTTTAAACATTACTGAATTTTAAGATGACAGTTGAAAAAAAATATAGAGCGCACATAAGTTTAGACCATCGTAAAAAGTTTGCCCAATTTTTTACCCCCGAACCCATTGCCGATCTAATGGTGAGGTGGATTGTAGGAAACCCTATATGCAAAACTATTTTAGAACCTGCGTTTGGATTGGGGATTTTTTCCAGAATCCTTTTAAAGGAGAAACCAACTTTTAAAATTAAAGGCTTTGAGATTGACGCTAAAATCCTTAATGAAGCTAAGGTAGAATTTAAAGATCTTAAGAATATAGAGCTTAACCATCAGGATTATATGTTTAATGATTGGGATAATAAATATGATGGAATTATTTGTAATCCACCCTATTTCAAATTTCATGACTATGATAATAAACCAATTATAAAAGAGGTGCAGAAACATCTAAAATTGAAACTAAACGGTTTTACTAATCTTTATGCTCTGTTTCTTTTGAAATCTATTTATCAATTGAGGGATCAGGGAAGAATGGCTTATATTATTCCTTCAGAATTTCTAAACTCTGATTATGGGGTATTCATAAAATCTTATTTATTAAAAACCGGAATTTTAAAGCATATTTTTATAATTGATTTTGAGGAAAATGTTTTTGATGACGCTCTTACTACAGCTTCCATTCTACTTTTTGCTAACGATCATTTATCGACAAATGTCCAATTCTCCACTATTAAAACTACTTCTGAACTACAAATAATTGAAAGATTTATCGATAACTATCCAAAAGCAAATGGTGAATTTAGTTATCCCCGGGAAGAACTGTCTCCCTTAGTAAAATGGAGAAAATATTATCAAGTTCAGAATTCCGATAAATATAAAAACCTTGTTCCTTTTTCAACCTATGCTAAGGTAATGCGGGGTATTGCCACGGGAGCAAATGATTACTTTACCTTCAATAGGGAGAAAATGAACCGCTATTCTATCCCGTTAAAAAATCTTTTACCGTGCATTTGTAGATCCAAAGACGTAAAAACTCGGGTTTTTACGAATAAAAAATTTGAAAACCTCGTCGAGTCTAATGCAACAATCTTTCTGTTTGATGGAAGGAGGGCCAAACATAAAAATGTATTAGCCTATATCTCAAAAGGAGAAAAAGAAAAAATAAATGAAAAGTATCTAACTAAAAACAGGAAACCCTGGTTTGCCATCGAAAACAGACCGCCTGCCCCGATTTGGGTGTCCGTTTTTAATCGAAATGGATTGAAGTTTGTAAGGAACGAAGCTAATATTTCTAATTTGACTACTTTCCATTGTATTTATCCCAAACGGGACAATCTATCTAACCCACTAAATATCAATATTCTATTTGCCTATTTATTGACGCCTACAGCAAAAGAAATATTTAATGATAACCGTAGAGAATATGGGGACGGCTTGAAGAAATTTGAGTCTAATGATTTAAATAATGCGAAGATTGTGAATCTATCACTTTTAAAAGATGAAGAAAATGATAGTATCCTGGAGTTTTATCGATTATTTAAGGGAAATGAAAACGATATATACATAAATAAAATTGATGAAATTATTAAAAAAAGATTAGTAAAAACAAACAAGAAATACGAGTAAGTACCGTCTGTACCGGCCAGAAAATAAAAACGAATGCACAACGAGTTTTTCAAGAGCGGCAATATACACATAGACATGAAGGTTCTTCCCTCGATTAGAAAGTTATCCGATGCCTTTTTTAAAGCCGATTTTTACAATGAGGTCATTTACACTTTGAGATTTCTCTATGAACTTCCAACCCTGTATTTATAACTGATTGACAATCATCTTTTTATAAATAAAAAATTTAGATCACTTCAATGATGGGATCTCTGGATCTTATGACATCGTATGATTATTTTCTCGTTTTTGGAGGTTTGCGTAAAAAACAGATATTCTTTTCCGCCTTCGCGGAATTTGTATTTTTTACGGATTTCGCGAACTGAAACGGGAAAATTTCGAGTTGTAATATTTGCTTTACGAAGCTCCATCAATTTGATTTTTGTCTTTTTAAAAGGGAGGACTTCCAATATTTCAAAGCGTCTCCCCGGAAAACGAATCAATTCCCGAGATGTGTATAGATGCGTGTTTGGAGCCAGTTTATACACCGGATATCGGGAAGCCACCGTATTGAATAATCCGGCTTTTAAAATAGCGGCATTCGGTTCGTACAGATAACGTAGGGGAGGCGAAAAAGATCCACTTTTTGAATCTTCCTGTCCCCAAACTGCATTGAGGTATTGATTTCCATGGGAAGTGAAGTTAACGGTTCGAATTGGGATGGGGTTTTTCGCTTTTGGTCGGAGTACCCACAGGAGTTCTTTTACTTCATTTTTAACGGCTACGACATGGATTGCCGACACTGATTTCAATTGTGATTTTCCACGGGTTAGATCCAGGAGAGGCGAGGTTTTTAAAAGGACACTAGGAGCTTTTTGAAAAAGAAGCTCCATGTAATTCAAGATATTGGGAATACTCTCCTCCAGACGGTATAATTTTCGGCCGGTTTTCGAACGTCTTCCGGGATCGGCATAAATCCAGTCGATGGATCCCGAAAACTCTTTAAGATATTTGATGCTATCGGCATGGACTACTTCTATAGGGCATCCGGGATCAAGCTGTTTAATATTATGTGCGGCTATAGCCGATAGCTCCCTATCCTGCTCACAATGAATAACATGTTGAAAAGATCGGGAGAAAAAATAGGCATCGGCTCCAAAACCACCGGTAATATCAATAAGCCGTTCTCCTGAAATTAAACCGGCCTTATAGCGAGCCGTAATTTCGGAAGATGACTGAGCTAAATTCAATACCGGAGGATAGAGAATATTGGGGGTTGCAAACCAAGAGGGCAGTTTCTTCTCAACTTTTTGCCGGCCTTCGATCTGTTCGGCTAATTCTTTTGCCGATACGTTTTTAAAAGGGCTTCCTTTTAGAATAAGCCGAACGACGTCTTCCTTACGATGGGATTTGATATATTCCTGAATTTCGGGAGTTAGAAGAAACGTGTTCATGTTATAAATCGCGGGTGAGGAACTTTACGATTTTATATTTGCTTAAGGCTTCCTTGGCGATTACTTTGATGGCGGTATAGGAGGGAATGGCTACAATCATGCCAAAAACTCCGAACAGGATACCGGCTACTAAAATGATTAAAAATATTTCGAGGGGGTGTGATTTTACGCTTTGCCCAAAAATCAGAGGCTGATTAATGAAGTTGTCGATAATTTGTGTGACCAAATAGCCAAATAACACATAGGCCATATTGGGCAATATGACGGTCGAGAAATCGGCTCCCAAATGATTAGAACCCACCAAAAGAACCATGAGCAAGCCGGCGACAAGAGGCCCCAGGTAGGGAACAATATTTAGAAAGGCACAAATAAAAGCTACGGCAATCGGGTTCTTGGCCTCAAAGGTATAAAGCAAGATCACATACAGTATAAAGAGTACAAAAATTTGGAGAGAAATCCCGATAAAATAGCGAGACAGGAGGTTTTTTATTTTGGTAAAAACCCGCTTAAAGCGCTCTTCACTTCCCCGTTTTGAAAATGCCAGAAAACTGTTCAGTAGAATATTGCTGTCGGTAAGAAAGAAAAAGGAAATAAAAACGACAGAAAAGAAGCCGATAATAATGGCACCAAGTTTTCCGAATAGGGAGCTCATAAAGAGTGGAACGGCCTTAAAATCGACATTTTCAAGGTAATGAGTAAGGCTGTACCGGTCAAAAAGGTCGATTCGCTCCAATCCCAAATAGTCTCGGATCTGATAATTCAGCATATTGAGGTTCACTTTTACCTCTTCGATATCAATACGGGCAAAATTTTCACTCTGCTGGTTAATTACCGGAATAAGAGTGGATATAATCCCCAGAATAATTCCGAATATCAGAAAGAGCGTAATCACCACCGAAAGATTGGTAGGAACCCTTAATCGCGTTTCCAAAAAGAAAACCAGTGGTCGCCCGATAAGAGCAATCACTGCGGCGATGGCAATATACAATAAGATGGAACGAATTGCATAGAGAAACAGGAGCAGCAGTGCCATGCCTAAAATAACAGCTAAAGCGCGCAATATTCCACCGGCAATAATCTTGGAATTCATAAAGAAAGTTAAAAAATCAAAAATAATAGTTTTCTCGGACGTAGCTCATCGAAGTGGTTTAAAACTTTTTCAAAAATGGCACCCCGATAACCTCTTAATGCTCAAAGACATATTGAATAATATTAGCCCCCATATTCAAGGCTTGAAGCCGTACCTCTTCCGGGTCGTTGTGTACTTCCGGATCTTCCCAACCATCGCCCAAATCACTTTCGTAGGTAAATAAAAGCACCAGTCGCCCATCGATGGTAATTCCAAAAGCTTGCGGGGGGAGGCCGTCGTGTTCATGAATTTTGGGTAAGCCGTCCTTAAAATTATGATAACTGGAAAAAATAGGATGATCGGCAGGTAATTCTTTCAATTCGTGTTCCGGAAACAATTTTTTGATTTCTCTACGGATGTATTTATTCATTCCGTAGTTATCATCAATATGTAAAAAACCACCACTTTTGAGGTAAGCCCGCAGGTTGTTCCGTTCTTCTTTGTTGAATATCACATTGCCGTGCCCGGTCATATGGCAAAACGGATAATCAAACAGTGCTGAACTACCGGGTTCAACAGTAGCCGGTTTAGGATCCATTTTTGTCCCCAAATTTGCATTGCAGAATTCAATTAGATTGGGAAGAGAAGTGGGGTTGGCATACCAGTCTCCGCCGCCTTGATATTTGATCAAAGCGATTTTTTGCGCATGGCTTTCAACGGTATATAAACTCAGAAAAAACAGGATTATAAATAGTTTTTTCCTGTGTTTTTTTACTCTCCCCATGCCTGTTCTACTATACAATGAGATCCCCTTTTCCTGCTCTGATTATTTCTGGAACCCCTGATGTCAAATCAATTACGGTCGAGGGGGTATTTCCACCGTTTCCGGCGTCAATCACAACATCTACATGCTTTCCCCATTTTTCAAAAATAAGGCTGGGATCTGTAGTGTATTCTATAATCTCATCATCGTCTTTTATCGAAGTGGTGAGAATAGGATTTCCCAGAGTATCAATAAGGGATTGGCAGATGTTGTTATCGGGTATGCGAATCCCTACGGTTTTCCGTTTTTTAAAATGATTGGGAAGGTTATTACTACCCGGTAATATAAATGTAAATGGCCCCGGGAGATTTCGTTTTAAGAGCTTAAAAGTAGCATTGTTAATCTGCGCGTATTGAGATAGATTGCTCATATCGCGGCACATCAGGGAAAGATTAGCCTTTTCTATATTTTTAATCCCTTTTAGTTGTCCTATTTTTTTGAGTGCCTTGTGGTTATTAATATCGCACCCCAAGCCGTAAACCGTATCTGTAGGGTAAATCACCAAACCTCCATTTTTGAGGATCTCGGCAATTTTTATGATTTTCTTTTGTTGAGGGTTTTCTTCATACAGTTTAATTAAATCTGCCATAGATAAAGTTGTTTTTGGTGAGGGGTAATCCCGCTGTTAGAATGGTTCTATAATATTAGTCTAAAACTTTAAGTTTTGCAAAACGAAGTAACAATTTTTTTATTCCGCCGGTGTCAAAATCGATTTCTGCCTTTTTATCCTGTCCAACACCTTCAACTTGTAGAACCCGACCAGTACCGAAACGCTGATGTTCTACGGTTTGCCCTTCTTTAAGATCGAGGATTTTACCGTTTCCTTTTTTCGATTTCAAGCTGTTTTTAGGGCGCAGCCTACGTATTTTTTGTAATTGTTCTTCCGTCGGTTTATGAGACGGTGGCGGGGTCCCTTTACGCGGCTTGGTCTGTCGGAGTTTGCTTTTGTCTATTTCGCCAAAAATATCGGTGTTAATCAGGGGCTTATAATGATAATCCTCCTCGGGCACCCAGAAATCGAGATATTCCTTGTCAATTTCTTCTATAAATCGGCTGGGTTCTGCTTCGTACAGTTTCCCCCAGCGATACCGTGATTGGGTATAGGTTAAATAGGCTTGTTTTTCGGCCCGGGTTATCGCTACATAAAAGAGCCGGCGTTCCTCTTCCAGTTCGGCTCGGGTATTCATACTCAATGCAGAAGGAAATAAGTCCTCTTCCAATCCGACAATATAAACATAAGGAAACTCCAGTCCTTTGGCCAGGTGGATGGTCATTAATGAAACGCGATCTTCATCGGCTGTATCTTTATCGAGATCGGTGATTAGGGCTACGTCCTCGAGAAACTCCTGAAGTGAACCGGTAGCATCGGCTACTTCCTTTTGGCCTTCTACAAAATCCTGGATTCCGTTTAACAATTCTTCGATATTTTCAACCCGGGTGATCCCCTCGGGGGTTCCGTCTTTCTTCATTTCTCGTAATAATCCTGTTTTCTTGGCCACTAATTCTGCCATTTCGAAGGCATCTTTGGATTGGCTTGTCACCCGAAAACTTTTAATCATGTTGAGGAAGTTGGTGAGTTTTGTTTGTATTCCCCGGTTGATGTTGATATTGATTTTTGCAATGTTTTCAATTACCTCATAAATGGAGCGGTTGTAATGATTGGCCGCAATCGTTAGTCGGTCCATGGTAGTGGCTCCAATTCCTCGCGAGGGAAAATTGATGATTCGCTTTAGGGCTTCTTCATCCTTGGTATTGACAATCAGCCGGAGATAGGCTAAGACATCTTTAATTTCTTTGCGTTGATAGAAAGACAGCCCCCCGTATATGCGGTAGGGGATATCCTTTTTTCGCAGGGCGTCTTCTATTGACCGGCTTTGGGCATTGGTTCGGTAAAGCACTGCAAAAGCTCCGTTTCGCAGTTGATATTCCATTTTATTTTCAAAAATGGAACGGGCCACAAATCGGCCTTCTTCCCCGTCATTTAACAAGCGATTTACAACGATTTTGGCTCCGTCATCATTTTGTGTCCAAACTTCTTTTTCCAGTCGGGTCTTATTTTTTTCGATAACTGAATTCGCCGCTCTTACGATATTTTTTGTCGATCGATAATTTTGCTCCAGCCGAAAGGTTTTTACATTTTCATAATCCCGCTGGAAATTAAAAATATTGTCAATATTGGCCCCTCGAAAGGCATAAATACTTTGCGCATCATCGCCCACCACGCAAATATTTTGAAAACGATCGCTCAGTGCCCGTACGATAAGATATTGGGAGTGATTGGTATCCTGATATTCATCGACCAGAATGTATTTAAATCGCATTTGATATTTGGCCAAAACTTCGGGGAAGCGATTTAAGAGTTCGTTGGTTTTGAGCAACAGGTCGTCAAAATCCATTGCCCCGGCTTTAAAACAGCGTTCTACGTAGGCTTTATAAAGTGCTCCCATCCGCGGGCGTTTGGCCATGGCATCGGCCTCCTTGTATTCCGGGTTTTGAAAATAAGCCTTAACGGTAATCAGGCTGTTTTTATAAGAAGAAATCCGGGAATAAACTTGTTTGTACTTATAGACCTCCTTATCGAGTTTCATTTCTTTTATAATATCCCGAATCAGGCGTTGAGAATCCTGAGTATCATAGATCGAAAAATTTGAAGGATAGCCCAATTTATCGGCTTCATGTCGAAGCATTCGGGCAAAGACCGAGTGAAAAGTTCCCATCCAAAGGTTTTTGGCTTCACTGCTCCCCACAATGGAGGCAATACGGGATTTCATCTCCCGGGCAGCTTTATTGGTAAAGGTCAGAGCCAGAACGTTAAAAGGATCAACGCCGTTATTCATTAAATGGGCAATGCGATAGGTAAGGACTCGTGTTTTTCCTGATCCGGCACCGGCAATGACAATCATCGGGCCGTCAATTTGTTCTACGGCAGCCCGTTGAGCATCGTTCAATTCGGCTAAATAATCTCTCATAAATTCCTCTAATTTCGAGCCGTGAAGGTACTAAAAAATTAGCAGGATTTTAAACCCTGTAAGCAATCCTGCTGCCGATAGATGAGGAGGGATAAGCGGGAATCATCGATTTTTGTTTGTTGTTATTTATTAACGGCTCATTATGAGGAGGATGAAATTCTACTGATAAATATGCATCTCAACTCTTTGCACAGGTTATTAATATACCGTATCTTTGCCCTCGGCAAGTCCCACACAACCAGCTCCTGCTGAAGGCCCCCAGGGCGGGAACGCAGCAAGGGTAGGCGGTCGTAGCGGTGTGATGTGGGTAGCTTGCCTTTTTTTATGCCTTTTTTTTGGGCTCTATTTCTTATAAAGATTGGAGAGAAACTAATAAATCCTATATTCGCAGGTTTAAATTGAAATATGACTGAAGTCGTTTTTATTACCGGGGCCTCATCAGGTATAGGGAAAGCAACTGCGGAATATTTGGTAGAAAAGGGATATAAGGTGTACGGAAGCAGCCGAAATCCCAAAACCACTGAAGAAAACGGAATCCGTTTTGTAGCCTTGGATTTGCTCGATCTGCAGAGTATTCAAAAGGCCGTTACGACCATAATAGAACGGGAGGGGCGCATCGATTTTCTGATTAATAATGCGGGGAAAGGGATTACCGGAGCCCTTGAGGAAACTCCGGATGAAGAGATTCGAAAGGCTTTTGAGATTAATTATTTGGGGCCGCTGCGTGTAATCAAAGTCGTTTTGCCGGTGATGCGAAAGCAGCAGGGCGGGATGATTATCAATGTCACATCCGTTGCCGGTTATATGGGACTTCCTTTCCGGGGAATTTATTCGGCAACAAAAGGAGCTTTGGAATTGACCACAGAAGCTTTTCGGATGGAGCTTAAACCCTTTAATATCAGAATGACTAATATTGCTCCGGGAGATTTTGCGACCAATATTGCCAAAGGACGCTATTACACCCCGGTATATAAGGAATCACCCTATAAGGCCTTGTATGAACGTGCACTTCTGGAAATGGATCGCGATGTAAAAAAGGGGTTGCCTCCCATTCGTATGGCCAAAAAAGTATATCGTGTCATGCAGAAAACAAATCCCTCCATACATTATAAAGTAGGGGAGTTCCTACAAAAAATATCAATCGCCCTCAAACATATCCTTCCCGATAAAATCTATGAAAGACTGCTTATGAAGTATTATAAATTGTAGTTTTGTCAATCGTACACTTTTTAAACCTATACTCATGAAATTTTTTATTGATACTGCAAATTTAGATCAGATTCAGGAAGCCCAAGATATGGGAATTCTGGACGGTGTTACCACCAACCCTTCATTAATGGCCAAAGAAGGTATTACCGGAACCGACAATATCATGAAGCACTACCAAAAAATATGTGATATTGTAGATGGAGATGTCAGTGCCGAGGTCATTTCTACCGACTTTGATGGGATGGTCAAGGAAGGGGAGGCTCTTGCCGATCTTCACGATCAGATTGTAGTTAAAGTTCCGATGATTAAGGATGGTGTTAAAGCGATGAAATATTTTTCTGATCACGATATTCGAACGAACTGTACGCTTGTTTTTTCAGCGGGACAAGCACTTTTGGCGGCAAAAGCCGGAGCGGCTTATGTTTCTCCTTTTTTGGGGCGTTTGGATGATATTTCTACCGAAGGAGTCGGTCTGGTTGATGATATTCGCTTGATTTATGACAACTATGGTTATGATACTGAAATTCTGGCCGCTTCGATCCGTCATCCGATGCATATTATTGAATGTGCCCGTATCGGTGCCGATGTGGTTACCAGTCCGTTGAAATCAATTTTGGCATTATTAAACCACCCTTTAACCGATATTGGACTGGAAAAATTCCTGGCTGATCATAAAAAAGGAAACTAAATTTTTCGTTGAACAAAAAAGGGTATAGAAAAATCTCAAGATCCGGTACTTCGGATTTTGGGATTTTTTATTGTGTGCCTACGTTGCAGGAGGGGTGGAATAGCATTAGGATTTTAAGCGGAAATACTGTGGTTTTCACAATAAAATCATTAAAAAGTTGAGTTTTGTATAATTATTGATTATGTTTAAAAAGTTAATTTTGAATAGGTTATAGATGAGATATCACACTCGAAAATGGATCCGTCCCGAGGATCTAAATGCCAACGGTTCCCTGTTTGGAGGTCGTTTGTTACAATGGATTGACGAAGAAGTTGCACTTTACACCATTATTCAGTTAGAGAATCAAAAAGTAGTCACTAAATTTATGAGTGAAATTGATTTTCAGAGTCCGGCGCGACAGGGAGATATTATAGAAATAGGTATCGACGTAGTAAAATTTGGTACGGCCTCATTAACATTAACGTGCAAGGTTCGAAACAAAATGACGCATGAAACTATCATTACAATTGATAAAATCGTGATGGTTAATATAGGAACTGATGGGAAGCCGGCACCTCACGGGAAAAATAAAATTGAATATGTAAGGGATCGAATTGGGTAACGCTCCTTAAAATCAAATGTTTATATCTTATCAACATGAGCCTTACCAAAAAACAAAAAATACTGATTTGGGTTTTTATCGTACTTATGCTTTTGTCTATTTGGTTGGCTTTTAAGTACGGGTATAAGATTGATGAGATGAATCTCCGCTTGGACTAAAAAAGAGGGATGATTATGAGTGCTGAGTTTTGAGTTTTCCTTCCCTGTCATTGGTAACCTTTCCTAAATAGGGTTGACCGTTTTGATTAATCGGGTTAAACACTTCGCAAATTAAGCCGCTTGTACGTTGCTAATTCTTTGATCAAAATAAAAAATTTGAAATTTAAATCTCCAATCATTATTCGTTATTCATAGAGATGGCGATTTTATAATAAACTCCGTGAATGTCGCGGGTAATCTAAGAGACGGTTTTGAGTTTTATTGATCTAACGGGATATAAGGAGGTATGCTTTTCAAATCAAGTTCAATTTCAAGTTCTCTCCCTACCTTTTTTCTCCGGATAATTTTTCTTTTAAGAATTGCGCGGTATGAGACGTTTTCGATTGGATGATTTCTTCGGGAGTTCCGGAGGTAACCAGAGAACCTCCTTGCTCTCCGCCTTCAGGACCGAGATCGATGATATAATCTGCACATTTAACGAGATCCATATTGTGCTCGATAACTACGATAGAGTGTCCTTGCTTGATAAGTGCATTAAAAGATGTTAGAAGCTTGTTGATATCGTGAAAATGTAATCCTGTTGTAGGTTCATCAAAAATAAATAGCGTCTTTTCTTTGTTTTGGCCTTTTCCCAGAAAGGAAGCGAGCTTTACCCGTTGCGCTTCACCCCCCGACAATGTTGAAGAACTTTGGCCCAGCGTGACATATCCCAATCCGACTTCCTGCAAGGGTCGCAACTGTTTTTGAATTTTCTTTTCGCCATGTGATTTAAAAAAGGCAATCGCATCGTCTATGGTCATGTTTAGTATGTCATCAATGGATTTGTCGTGAAATTTAACGTCTAAAACTTCCCGTTTAAAACGTTTTCCGTGACAGGTTTCACATTCGAGATGAACATCGGCCATAAATTGCATTTCAATGGTAACTTCACCTTCTCCCTTACAGGTTTCACAGCGGCCGCCATCGACGTTAAAACTAAAATGTTTGGGCTTGAATTTTCGAAGTTTAGCCAGTTTTTGATTCGCAAACAATTTTCGGATGTCGTCATAGGCCTTGATATACGTTACCGGATTTGAGCGGGAGGAGCGACCAATGGGATTTTGATCGACATATTCTACATGCCGAACATTTTTGTAATTTCCGGTTAATTTATCAAACTGCCCTACTTTTGCACCTTGCCCGTAGAGTTCTTTTTGCAGAGCGGGATATAAGACCCTGCGAACTAATGTGCTTTTTCCACTTCCTGACACCCCGGTTATGGCCGTAAAGCAACCCAGAGGGATGTGAATATCGATATTTTTAAGATTATGTTCCCGGGCCCCTATGATATCGACAAAATACTCAGTTTTTCGACGTTTTTTAGGAACGGCTATCTCCCGGTCATGATTGAGGTATTGCGCCGTTAAAGAGGAAGATTTTAAAATTTCTTTAAATGTTCCTTCGGCCACAATCTCCCCTCCTAAAGTCCCGGCTCGCGGGCCTACGTCGATGATTTCATCGGCGGCTTTCATGACGTCCTCGTCGTGCTCTACAACAACAATGGTATTACCCAGATCCCGTAGAGCTTGTAAGACTTTAATGAGTCGCTCCCCGTCTCTGGGGTGAAGCCCAATAGAAGGCTCGTCTAAAATGTACAGTGATCCGACTAAACTACTCCCCAGGGAAGTCGCCAGGTTAATGCGCTGAGACTCGCCCCCGGATAAACTGTTGGACTTTCGGTTTAAAGTAAGGTATCCAAGTCCCAGATCAATCAGGAATTTTAATCGGGTATTGATTTCTTTCAATAGTCTTTTGGCTACCTTTTCTTCATATTCATTGAAATGAAAATCCTGAAAGACTTTTTGTAATCGAAGCAACGGGAGGTCAACCAAATCGAGAATTGATTTTTGATGGATCTTTACGTAACCGGCTTCCTTGCGCAAACGTTTCCCTTTGCAGCGGTGACAGCGTGATTTTCCACGATATCGGGATAGCATCACGCGATTTTGAATTTTATAGGACTTTGCCTCCAGTTTGTTAAAAAACTTTTGGAGACCGGTAAAGTAGGAATTTCCTTCCCATAGCAAATCTTTTTGCTCTTCGGTTAATTCAAAATAAGGTTTGTGAATCGGGAAATCAAATTTATAGGCCTTGTTAATCAGACGATCGTTGTACTTTTTCATCTTTTTTCCATGCCAGGGAGCAATTGCTCCTTCATATATAGAGAGTCCGGTATTGGGGAAGATCAAATCCTCATCAAGTCCGATAACATCTCCATATCCTTCACATTTAGGACAAGCACCATAGGGATTATTAAAGCTGAAAAGATGTTCATTGGGTTCGAGAAATTCCATTCCGTCCCGTTCAAATTTATTGTTGAAAGTCTTACGGCTGTGATCGCTGAGTTTCTCGATATATACTTCCCCCTTTCCTTCGTAAAAAGCTTCTTGTATGGCGTCTCCCAGCCGATTATAGAAATCTTCGCTGTCTTTTTTTATTACTCGGTCAACGACCAGAATAAAGGAATTTTCTCCCAGCTTTTTGGGATCTGCTTCATCTATTCGAACTACCTCTCCTTGCATCAGGACGCGACTATAGCCCTGCTTGCCAAGGACTTCTAATTTTTCTTTTGTGGTTCGGCCTGCTTCTACTTGAATGGGAGCTAAAAGCAAGAGTTTGGTTCGGTTTTCAAAATGTTTAATATAATCAATGACATCGCTCACGGTATTTTTCTTTACCTCTTCTCCCGAAATGGGGGAATAGGTTTTACCGATACGAGCAAATAGGAGTTTGATATAGTCATAGATTTCCGTTGTCGTACCGACGGTGGAGCGGGGATTGGTAGAATTTACCTTTTGTTCAATGGCAATGGCAGGAGCAATTCCTTTGATATAATCCACTTTGGGTTTATCCAAACGCCCCAAAAACTGTCGTGCATAAGAAGAAAGGCTCTCTACATAACGACGTTGCCCTTCTGCATAGAGGGTGTCAAAAGCCAGACTGGATTTTCCGGAACCCGATAATCCCGTGATCACCACCAGTTTGTTTCGCGGTATAACGACATCGATATTTTTTAGATTGTGGAGTTTGGCTCCTTTGATAATGATGTTTTTCTTCGGGTCTGCTAATGTATGTACTTGCGCCATCGATTTCTTGAAAAATGAAATACAAAGTTACAGAATTATAGGCACAACTTATACTGCTTATTGAAACCGAAGGATAGTCATAAGAAAGATCGGTCGATACATTAAAAATAGAGACTCAAGCCCCCGGAAGATCTGTTAAACCAGTTTTTCGGTAACTGCAATTCGAACCATATCGGCCGTATTTTTGGCAGACAATTTGGATAACAAACTTCGTCTATGCGTTTCGACGGTGTGTGTACTAATCGACAGATGATTGGAAATGGTTTTGGTGTTTTCTCCTTTACTAACTAAGTTTAAAACTTGTATTTCCCGGTTGGAAACGCCATAAAATCGAGAGGGACATATTATCGGGTTGTTTTTTTGATCGTGTAAGGCGATTACTTTCTCCGGATTTTTACGACAGAACTCATAAACAAGGTTTCGTTTGAATTTTCTGGAAATTATCTTTTTACCGCTTGCCACTTGATTGAGAATGACGGCAAATTCTTCGGTATCGATACATTTATCTAATGCTCCAAAGATTCCTATTCGGAATAAATTTTGGATTTTTTGAAATAAAAACGAATCGAAAAGACCAATAATTTTTACGGTAGGGTTTTTCTTGATAAAATTTTGTATAAAAAGTAAATTCTTGTCTTTGACCAAATTATAGTCAATGACCAACACGATTGGTGTGGTCTCTTTTTCAAAATCGAAATTTAATAATGCAGTAAGATTCGGAGGCTCGAGTGCGTGCACTCGGTAGTCCTTTTTAATCACTCCTTTTAGACCATTACGTAGTAGGGGCGGACGACCATCAGAATGACCGTCCCCATTTTTTTTCTTGCAGACCGTTCCACCTTATTCCTCTTTTAAAAGAATTAGAAATTCGTTTTTGTTCTACTTCTTGTTTTTGAACGTGCCCAGCGGTGTAAAGTTAATCTTTATATTAAGATTTACGTTATAATTATAAGATAATTTTATAAAATTTGAATAAGACCGAAATTTATTGAATCTTCAAGAGGAGAGTTGTTGGGAAGCAGACCCGCTGTTCTGGCCCCGTTATGGGGGAATAATCGAAATCGTGATGAACTTTTGAGACACCTACTGAGGGGCTTTTAATTTCAGAAAATCATATTCCGTACAGCAAAATTTGCACGGAATCCTAATTATTGCGCTCTAAAAATGACCTCCATGGAGGGTTTGATGCTCGCCCGAAAAACAGGGTTAGGCAGACTATAGCAGATAGCTAAACAATTTCGAAACTCATATTAACAAATGAATACCAATTTTCAGGTATTTTTTGGATTTCACTAAAAGTACTGATGACAGGAGGGGATTAAGTATTTACATTTGAGGAATATAAACCCAATAAATCTTTATGCTATGAAAAAGTTAAGACTAATCATGAATGTAGTGTTTGCCTTGGCAGTCACGGGAGTGTTTGCTCAGGCAAATCAGAATTTCAACCTCCAACAAGGGTCGGAAAATGGTGCTGAAGTGCTTCAAGTGGGAACGACCAACTTCAACAGTTCCTACCAAACCTGGCACAATAACTGGACTAACATTTCCCAGATTGGAACCTCCAATGTCGCCGTAGAAATACAAAATGGTGCTAATAACTATGCGGAAGTCAACCAAATTGGAACCGAGAACAATTCATTGCAGCTTCAAACTGGATTTAACAATGGAGCAGAAGCCAACCAAGAAAGATTTAGAAATTATTCCGACCAGTATCAAAATGGTGCTTTTAATTATGGCGAAACCAACCAAGATGGTCTGTTCAATGCGGCTTACCAGGTGCAAGAAGGTATTGCCAATTCCGCTGTGGCCAGTCAGGAAGGATTTCTGAATTATTCCGATCAGTATCAAAATGGTGCTTTAAATTATGGAGAAACCAACCAGGATGGTTCGTTCAATGCGGCTTACCAAGTGCAAGAAGGTATCGGTAATAATGCCGTTGCTACGCAAAGCGGAACGAGTAATAATTCCATGCAAAACCAGCAAGGAAATTGGAATAATGCCAATGCCAACCAAGATGGAACTGCTAATGAATCTGACCAACAGCAGGATGGAAATGGAAATTATGCGGGAGCAACCCAAAATGGAACTACAAATACCAATAACCAAGTCCAAACTGGAAATAACAACAACGCTGTGGCCAGTCAAAATGGAACTTCCAACGATAATCTTCAGTTACAGTTGGGCTGGGGTAATAACGCCGCTGCCAGTCAATTCGGAATCAGAAACGACAATAACCAGTTTCAAGATGGCGGAAACAATTATGCCGAGGCGAATCAGACGGGTTTTGAAAACCTAAACAATCAGGCTCAACTTGGTAACGGAAATGGTGCTGTGGCCAACCAATGGGGAATGCATAATGTAAATAATACCCTACAATTTGGAAATGGTAACGGAGCTAATATTGGCCAGTTTGGAACAGCCAATAACCACTTCGGTGTTCAGATCGGTTCCGGAAACTGGATTTCTACTACTCAAATCGGGTGGTAATTGACAGATCTTCCTTCTTATTTCATAATAGATTATTGAAAAGGGAAGACCGCCAATAGCCAATGACCGAGGTAGTACTGTCCTATAATAACCTATGATCAATTATAGGACAGTACTTTTTCTTAACTACGAGATCATGAGAATCCTGTTTTTTACCATATTTTTTTGGGGGACGGCCACCGTTTGGTCCCAGGAGAATAAACTCGGGATTCAGTTGCAAAATGAAAGCGAGCTGCTCTTGTATATAAATAATGCGGTCCCGATAAACGAAACTAATAACCGGGGGATAAAAATTATGCAGCAGGGAGAGTTTAATACTGCCTCCGTTTACGGGGGGAATATTATGCTTCGTCAAAACGGCTCCTATCAACAAACTTATATTACCGAATCCTCTTTAATTCCTTCAGGGATGCAAATTAATGTTGAAGGCAAGAATTCGTATGTGGAAGTTGTGGGCAGTAACTCCGTCCTGCATAATGCGACATTGACTATCAAAGGGGATAACCGCAGAGTCATTATTAGAAACTACCGGTAATGAGGTTGACTTTATGCCACATGATAGGAATGGCTTTCCTCTTGAGTATGGGGATCGGCCGAGCACAGTCTTCGGTGAAAGCTTCCATTACGATAGAACAAAACGAAGACCGGATCTCGATTCAACCTGTGGTACAAAATCGGGGTGCGCTTTATCTTTCTTATAACTATTTGTTACTGGTAAAAAAAACGGATGTCGGCAATAATCTGTCCATTAACAACCAAAGCGGTAAATTTACTTTGGAACCGGGAGAGATCAAGACGTTGTCGCGTTTACAAATCAATATTTCAAAAGAACAAAACATCAAAGCCTATCTTTATATACGGGATGAAGAAGAAAACCGGTTGATTACGAAAGATTCGGTCGAAATTGATAACCGGCAGGCCTCGGTGGTAAAGGAGAGAAGTTTGATGAATATTTCGGGAGTAGTCGTTGACGAATCCAAAACCAAAATGGGCCGGGATTTTTATGACCTTTTCTATTCGGTGTATCATCAATATCCCAATAAGTTCAATTTTGTAATCACGATTACGGAGCTTCCGTTTCGAGGATTGACCAGTAAAGTGCAGGTCAATGTGCAGCAAAATACGATTTATGAATTTTTAGGAAACCCCAATGAAGAATATATTAAGCACCAGGTTGCTGTCAGTTTAAGTCGATTAAGTCAATATGCACAAAGTAATCCCAACGTATTAAGCTATTAATTTTTAATCTGTTTACACTATGAAAATAAACTTGATCTCTTTTCTCTTCGCGGTTTTTATGCTTATGGGTTTTTCTATGGTTTATGGCCAGCAGATGGTGTATAAACCGGTGAATCCCAATTTTGGCGGAAATCCACTGAATTACTCGGGATTAATGGCTTCTGCTGAGGCACAAAATCAGTTTAAAGAAGAAAACTCTTTCGGATTGCTGAACCAGAGTCCGCTGAGCCAGTTTTCAGAATCGATAAAACGACAGATTTTGAGTGAGTTGACCGGTGATCTGCTTGGAAAAGACGAATCCGGAAAGGCCGATCTTGAAACCGGTACTACAGAAGTAGGCGGGTTGGTGATTGATGTGGTCGAAACCCGATCAGGTTCTGTGATTACCATTATCGACACAGAAACCGGAGAATCTACGCAGATTGCCTTATAGTAGGGAGTTTTATGGTTTTTCCGGCTAAACAAGGAGCCGATAAAAAGCTGAAGGAATCAGAAAAGAGTACAGAAGAAATAAGTTCTTGGTTCTATAAAGAAAGACAATTTAAATCTATGAGGGCATTTAAACGTGTGAGATTGGGCTTAACCTACCAGCCCGCTTGGAATAGGGATTAGGGTTCCGGGTGAAGGCTTTTTGCGGGGCATGGCCGTAACTATGGTCGAGAAAAGAGAGTCCCGATGACGGCAAAACAGGTAGGCAGGGAATTCCTAATTTATTATAGGGTACAGCCCCCTTTAGAGCGTTTAAACAACTTCAGTAATTGACGAAGAGGTGAAAAAACAGTATTGTATTTTATATGCAGGTCTTTTTCTTATTTTACAGGCCTGCGGGATCTATATGCTTCCCCCTGCAAAGGTGGAAGATCGATCCTATATCGGGGAATTGACGGCCACTGCAAGGGATTTTGATAAGCTTCCGATACCGCAGGAAAAAATTGTGGTCGGAGTTTATAAATTCAGGGATCAAACCGGTCAGTATAAAGCTTCGGAGACGAGTGTCGATTGGAGTACGGCAGTTCCTCAGGGACTGACTTCCATTCTTATTAAATCTCTTGAGGATAGTCATTGGTTTATTCCGGTCGAACGGGAAAACATCGGCAATTTATTAAATGAACGCCAGATTATTCGAACGACACGTCAGGAATACAGTGAAAATGGAGAATCCCAAAAGCTGCCTCCGCTTTTATTTGCCGGAACCTTGTTTGAAGGAGGGGTGATTTCCTATGATACAAATATTCTTACCGGAGGTGCCGGCGCGCGCTACTTTGGCGTGGGCGGCTCTGCCAAATACCGACAGGATCGGATAACGGTCTATTTACGAGCGGTTTCTACCAGTTCGGGGAAAATATTAAAAACGGTATATACATCAAAAACCATACTCTCCCAATCCCTCAATGCAAGTATGTTTCGTTATGTGGATCCCGATCGATTGATGGAAGCGGAGATTGGAGTCACCAATAACGAACCCGTTCATATGGCGGTTACCGAGGCCATTAATAAAGCGGTGTATTTAATGGTGTTAGAAGGTATTCAGAATGGACTTTGGACTCCTCGGAAAGATCAACCCGATATCGTTGACAAACTTTTGCAGCAACACCAATCGGAAGTTTTAGAAAGTAGTAAACGGTTGGCTGGAAGAGGGAGAACCGCAGAAGGAGTGCGTTCGAAAACGACACTGGGGTTTTCCTATACCTACAATCAATTGAGGGGAGACTATCGAGCAACAAAATGGAATTCGGGGCTAAAAGGAAGTTTTGGTTATGCTTTTTCACAATACTTGGGCGCTGATTTATCTCTTGGATATCAGCGAATGGGAGAATCCCAATATTTTATATCCGATTTTTACACCTCTGAGTTGGATTTGGAATATTGGGTTCTCCCTTATCAAAAATTTACGCCTTTTCTATCCGGGGGGGGAGGGGCCATCGTAAGAAAGGACGATAATAAAACAATACGGTTTAAACTCCAATTTGGGGGCGGGATCGAATACATGGTTAATTCGACGTTTGGATTTCGCGGATTTGTTAATTATCACGTGGGGTTTGATGATGTATGGGACGATATGGTTTCAGGAAAAAGGAAAGATCATTTTTTACAGCTGGGGCTGGGGATTCGTATAAATTTAGGAAACAACCAAGGAAACGAGTAGTCATGAAAAGAACGCAACTATTATTTTTATTGATACTCACTACATTGGGGTTCAGCTGTAGTGAAGATTTGATTGATAACGAAGGAGTTGGGAGCCTAAAAGGTTCTGTACGCATGGAAAGAACAAATGAACCGCTTGAGAATGTCAAAATAACAACCGCTCCCTCTACGGAAACAGTATATTCGGATCAGGACGGGAATTTTGAAATCTTAGAGAGCATTCCGATTGGAGAATATTCTGTTAAAGCAGAGAAAAAGGGATACGTTACCGAGTTTGAGGCTATTGAGATTCAGGAATATGGGCAGTTGGTAACTCTGGCCATTGAAATGGTGACCGATGAAATGTTGAATGCCCCCCCTCAAACTCCCGAATTGATAGCTCCCCAGGATGGTACCACCGATTTGCCCAAGGATGTTGTATTGCAATGGTCCAGCTCCGATCCCGATGACGATCCACTTACCTATAAGGTAATTCTAAAGAATAATTCTACGCAAACCACGCAGGAATTTGAAAATCTCAAAACGGATACGCTTTCCGTACAGAATTTAAACTTCGGAGTTACTTATTCCTGGCAGGTGATCGTTTCTGATAGTATCAACCCCGAGGTGTATAGCGAATCGTATCAATTTGTAATTCGTAAAAACCCCGAATATCGTTATCATTATGTACAAAAGGAGAAGGGGAATTTTGTCATTCGATCTTCTAATCTCGAGGATTCATATCCGGTCACACAGCCAGAGACTTCGAGTTGGCGGCCGCATAAAAATAATATCGCTCAAAAATTGGCATTTTTACAAACTCTCGGCGGGCAAACGCATTTGGTTACTACAGCATTAAATGGAGAGAATCGGCATAAAGTGAGTCAGGTGCCTTTAAATGGATTTAGAGATGATGAATTGGATTTTGCCTGGCATACGGATGGAAGCCGGTTTGTGTATCCCAGTTTTCAGAAATTGTATCAAGTGAATGCGGATGGAACAGGGCAGCATCTCCTGTATGAAACCGACGACGGAAGCCTTATTACCAAAGTAGCCTGGAGTTATGACGGTACTAAGATTGCGATCGTTACCCATAATAAGTCCGGGTATGATGGAAAGATCCGAATTCTGGATTCAAAAGGAAACTTTATAGAAACGATTTTTGAAGGCGAGCCTGGAGCGGTAGGGGGAATTGATTGGAATATCACCGGGGATCAACTGCTCTATACTTATGATGTATCAGGTTATCAAAGTGATCAATACCGGCAGTTGGATTCTCGAATATTCTTATATGATTTTAAGGAAAGGAGGGCAACAGACCTTTCTGAGACCAGTCAAAAACCGAAAGGAACCAATGATTATGACCCTCGGTTTTCGCCTAATGACGCTCAGGTTATTTTCTCTAATACAGCCAATGACCAATTATCTGAGGAAGCCGTTTATATTTTGGATTTGGATAGTGATGGAGGAGGATCAAGGGAACTTTTATTTGAAAATGCAAGAATGCCCGATTATAAATAAAAGGACTGAAGTTTCGGAGACGTTCTAATGGATCATATTCAACAGGGTTTATTGGAGTC
>CAZBXQ010000054.1:13591-21708 GCA_964495935.1 uncultured Flavobacteriaceae bacterium | reverse complement strand
CCCTGCGTTTTAAAATCAGTATAGAAGAGAGGAATATTGTTGACCGATTGTAAATTTTGTTGAATTTTCACGCAACCTTTTAACGGGTTTCGCATCTATAGAGTAGAGAGACATTTAAAAAATAAATGGTATGCAGATTTTCTTAATTGTTTTGGGAGGCTTATTGGCTATTACCTTTTCATTATTCTTTTTTAGTCGTAACCCAAAAGAGGTACACGAGGAAAAAGGACGAGCCTGAGGTTTTGGAATGGAGTTGGGGTTCCAAATTTATTCCTTATTCTTCGTCAACTATTGTAGTTCTTTTGCCGGGATTAAAGGGATAGAAATGTCTGTACTATTTCCTCTTTCTGGTAAACCGTTAGATTCTATTTGAGTGCTTGTCGGGGAAGTCTCTTACTTCTTAAAGAGGCTTAATTTTGAATGACTTTGTTCCTTTTGGCCTGCTCTATACAATGTCTAAAAGGAACAAGAATCATCAGTAATCGGGGAAAAGAGGTAGAGAGATCTATCCTTCGGGTTGAAGTGAAGCCTCATTGAAGATGAATATTGAAGCAGTTGGGGGCATGAAAACTGATGATCCTACACGTTTATTGGATTCTTATTTTTAGATTGCCACAAAATTTCATGTAAAGCGACTTGATGTGAGATAAAGTCCATGAAAAGCGGGAGAATAAAAAAATCATGTCAGAAAGAATTCATCTTTTAAATACGAAGGTTGATAATTTGTCGATGGAGGAGACGGTTGGAAGGGTGGCTGGAGCAGTTCAAAGCGGCCAACAGATTCATCACGTGGTCGTTAATGCCGGTAAGATCGTGGCACTTCAGAAAGATAAGCAGCTGTTTGATAGTGTTAATGAGGCCGATCTTATTAATGCTGATGGGCAAGCTGTGGTATGGGCTTCACGATTCTTAAATAAGCCTTTGAAGGAACGGGTGGCCGGTATTGATTTATTTGTAAATTTGCTACATTGGGCACATCAGGAGAAGCATACGATTTATTTATTGGGAGCTGAATCTGAGGTCTTGGAGACTCTGGTTACAAAATTGTCAAAAAAGTTTTCCCCGGCACTTATTGCCGGTTATCATCATGGTTATTTTCAGGAGCAGGAGGAAGAGGAGATTGTTTCTCAAATTGTTCAAAGTGGGGCGAAATTGTTATTTGTGGCGATGCCTTCTCCCCAAAAAGAAGTATTTCTGTATCGTCATCGAGAAGCTTTGAGCAATTTGAATTTTATTATGGGAGTAGGAGGGAGTTTTGATGTTTTATCGGGGAAAACGCAGCGGGCACCAAAATGGATGCAAAATGCAGGATTGGAGTGGTTTTACCGATTTTTACAGGAGCCCAAGCGGATGTGGAAGAGGTACCTTGTAGGGAATACTTTGTTTATCCTTTTAGTGATGAAGGAAAAACTAAGTCGAAAGCCTAACGGTTACCCCGAGGAAGGGAAAGCAGGAGAATCCTGATACTCCCTTATAAAAGAATAGGATCACTCCATGTAACACCTGAAATTGTGTAGTGTATAATGGGTTGCTATATCATGGAATGCTGTCAATCCGGTTTTTGATGGTATGGGGTAAGCTCTTTTTTTAAATAAAAGATTAAGGATTCAGTCAACCCCAAAAATTATAATCCTTGGTAATCAATTAATAATTTGATTGTAATGTACAACCCCGAAACTGAGAGCTCCGAAAGTCGGGATTGACCGATACATTTTTTATGATGAGTTTGGGTTAAGCGGTTGAAAACTCATTTATTTGTGAATAATCCGGGGTAAAAGAATAAAAGGGCAATCGGTAAGGTTGGATGGCCGTTTAAATGGAAATGGACAGCCGGTAAAAAGGGAGTTTAAAATATGAGACCCAGACAAAATAGATATTCCGTTTATCTTCGGCCAATCGCGTATTGCATCGATCTGGCTCTGATTTTGGTTTTTGCTTTACAGTTTGATTTTTCAAGTGAAGAATATCTGTATTATGGAGTTTTTGTTACGTTGGGATGGTTCTTTCTTTCCCTGAATTCGGGGTTTTATAAAATTTACCGATACACCAAGGCCATTCAAATTACATCGCTCTGCTTTTTACAGCTTGTTCTTTTTGGACTCATTGTTTTTTCCTTTTTTGGAATTTTCCCGAGTCTGGCTAAACCTGTGGGGCCTGTTCTTCTTTATCTGAGCCAGGTATTAACAGGGATTCTTTTGGCCAAGCTCGGAATATATTATTTGTTGCAACGCTACCGTAAATATTGGGGCGGAAACTATCGTACGCTAATCATCATCGGCAAGAATAATAAGACGCGTCAGCTCTTCGATTTTTTTAAGAATAATCCTATTTATGGATATAAACACAAAAAGACGTTTGATATAGAAGCCGATACTCCGACAACCGATACCAATGCTGTTTTAGAAGCATGTTTTGATTATGTACTGCGGGAACGAATAGACGAAATCTATTGTTCGTCATCTGTACTTTCCAATAAACAGATCAAGCGATTGGTTAATTTTACCGATAACAATTTGATCGTCCTGAAGTTCATCCCGGATAAACAGGATATCTATACCCGGCATTTAAAACTCGATCATTATGGATATTTACCGGTTCTTTCCTTTCGAAATGTTCCGATTAATGAGCCTCTTAATCGAGTGATAAAAAGAAGTATGGATATTGTGCTGTCCTTCTTGGTAATTGTCTTCATTCTATCCTGGCTTACCCCCATCCTGGCAATTCTTATTAAATTGAATTCAAGAGGGCCTGTATTTTTTCAGCAACTTCGAAATGGATTAAATAACGAGGAGTTTTATTGTTATAAATTTCGTTCCATGGGGCCGGTAGGAAGTACTCCAGAAGATGATCAACTTGCAAAAAAACAGCATCGGGTGACCCGAATAGGTCATTTTTTACGAAAAACCAGTATCGATGAACTGCCGCAGTTCTTTAATGTTTTCAGAGGAAATATGTCGATTGTCGGGCCTCGCCCTCACATGATTAGCGATACCAACGCTTTTGCCGATCGGGTGGACAAATTTATGGTTCGTCATTTCGTCAAACCCGGAATTACCGGTCTCGCACAAGTTAGTGGATATCGGGGAGAAATAGAAACCAAAAATGATATTGCCAATCGGGTAAAATATGACATATTTTATGTTGAAAATTGGTCTGTTTTACTGGATATAAAGATTATGTTTCAAACCGCTTTTAATATTATAAAAGGGGATAAAAAGGCCTATTAATTTCCGGTTCCGGAATCGTGATTTCTGGATTCTATAATCTTTTCAAATAGAAGCTCCCGTTCCTTGCTGCCTAATTTTTTTTTGAGCCGATACTTTTTGGTAATAACACTTTGAGCGGTTATTCCGGTTAACTTCGCTATTTCTTTGTTGTCTAATTTTAACTTTAGGAGTTTACAAAATTCGATATTGTTCGTTGTAAATTCAGGGAAGTGGTCTTTAAGCTTTTGCTCAAAATTAGGATGTAGGCTGTTGAATCTTTTATTAAACAGCTTCCAGTAATTTTTATTGTTGGTAATCATTTTTAACTCATTACTTATTTTTGTGGGAAGCTCATCCTTAGAGGCATTTTTTAAAATATTTTTGATGTGTGTGGTACTATCTGTTAATTGAAGCGATAAGGATATTACCTCTCGATTTTTTAACAAGAGGTTATATTGTCTCTCCTTGATGAGTTCATCCTGCAACTCTTTCTTTTTATTTAAGGCTATTATTTTTTCTGATGATTCCTCGATGACCCTTTCTTGAAGCCGTATTTTTTCTTTTCCTTTTCTGTGTATGAGTATGCTTGACAGGGTAATTAAGAGGAGGAGGAGTCCAAATAGAATGGCAATCCAGCGATTCTTTTTTGCCTTTTCCTGTAGAAATGTTTTTTCGATATTTAAGGTTTCGATATTATGCAGGAGACGTTGACTTCGAAATTTGGCTTCGACTTCTTTTCGAGCTTTGATATCATTTACTTCGGTAAGCGAGTCTTTTAAAAAAACCACCCTTTCGAGGGCTTCCAGTGCCCTGGAATACATATTGTTCTGTTTATAGATTTCTGAGGCCTGAACAAGAAAGAAAATATCGTTATTGGCATTCAGTCGGGTAGTGTGGTTTTCTGATTGTTTTAAAACTGATTTTAAAACCGAAAGGGCGTCTTTGTGATCTCCCAATTCCTGCAGTAACTGGAGGTAAGAGGAAGAAACTTGTTGTACTCGCGGAGAATTTTGTCGGACTAATTCTCTGAAAGCATCTTTAAATTGTTTCTTTGCTTTTATCAGATGCCCTTCTTTATGGTTTACTTCGGCCATTTTGCTCAATACGTAGTATTCATATTGGCGAAGGTGATTTTTTTTAAAGTACCGATAGGCCATAGTATATTTTTCACCGGCCTCTTCCCATTTCTCCAATTCAAAGAAGGTATCGCCATAATTGACGAGTGTAAAATAATAATTCAGGTTCTTTTCTTTTTCTAAATCGGGGAGGACTTCCTCGTATAGTTTTTGGGCAAATGTGTATTCATCACTCATTAAATAGGAAGCTGCGAGTTCCATTTTTGCGATTAATAAATGATCGTCGTCATTACTTTTTTTAAACACCTTAATGGCCTCGTCCAGCTCTTCTATGGCCTTTTTAATGTTTTGTGTATAATGGTTAATTGTGGCTCTTTCCACCAGAACCATTCCGATACCCGATAAGTAATGGGTCTTTTTAAATAAGCTGTCGGCAATATTTAAAACCGAATCGGCTTGTGCATAGTGCCCGAAGTTGCGATACACCTTGCCCCATTTTCGATAGGTTATGCCTTTTAATAGGGGGTATTTCCCGGCATGAAAAACCGCCTTATTAAAATAATGGCGGGTGGAGTCCTTATCACCAGCGTAGGAATAACTCAATCCCAATTTGGTTAAATCGTCGATTCGTAAACTGTCTTTGCCCTTGGGAATGTGACGTAAAGCAGCTTTTAAATAATAAATAGAGGAATCGGGGGATTGTGGATAAAATTGATCGACCTTTTTTTGCAGGGATTCGTATTCGGTATCTTCCTGGCCTTGGGCAGAGAGATGAAATAATACAATAAATAAAAGAATAAGGAATAATCTACTCATAGGCAGTTGGAAGCTTTTTTCCGGGAGAATCACAATATATGGATTGTCAAATCTAATCATAATATTTTATTAAGGAATGTGTTTTTATGTTAAAACGGGACTTAAATATTAAATCATAGTTGTGAAATTTAGAATCATCAATCGAAATAGCACGGTTTTATCCCAATAAAATCAAATTGGATATTTATCGTAAATTATTGTTAATCATAGATATAATGGTTTTTGTCTATAAATTATCTATTTCGTTTTTACGCTTGTCTATCTAAAATACATGTTTGGACCTATAGGTTATCATTCGGGCTTTTCAATATTTGCCGCTGAAATCGTTCGGTTATCACCGGCGACCATTTCATTGGGAATAGTCGATATCGTATAAATCGCCTTTTGCGGCAAAAACAGTATTTATGTGTTTGTGACGATTTGTTAGTGAAAACCATCATTTTTTATTCTTTTATAAATTAATCAGTATGAAAAGATTATTACGCTCGCTATTTTTATTGGCCTCTTTTATCTGTTTTACTACCGTATCGGGGCAAGTGGGTATTGGTACCGAAACTCCCGATCCTTCTTCTCAGTTAGAAGTGATTGCTCAAGATCGAGGGATTTTGATTCCGCGTGTGGCTCTGCAATCCACCACTGACCGTACAACCATCACAAATGGAAATGTCAACAGCTTATTAGTATTTAATACGGAAACCATTGCCGATATTACCCCCGGATACTACTACTGGTATATAGATCGATGGCGTAGGATGGGAGGTTCCGGCACTTCCGGAGATTTTAAGGAAACGCTTACGACATTGGTAGATAATGGAGGAGGCACTTTTGTTTATACAGCGGAAGACGGGAGCGAAACCGAGATCAATATTCCTGCTGCGGTTGTGGAGAATATCGTTAATGAAGGAGCGGTGTATAATCATATCATGGGGCTCCTAAAAGGGGATGAGCTTATTACCGTATTACAGGATAATAAAGACGGAACGCTTACCTATTATAACGAAGAAGATGTAGATCTTGATGGAACACTTATCGGCGATGGAGTGACGGTCGATATAGCCGGAATGATTGTCGAGGATATAAGGAATCAGGGAAAGGTATATAACGAAATATTAAATCTGGTTCAGAATTCTTCGGGCGAAACGATCACTCATATAGAAGATCGGGGCGACGGAACTTTTGCTTATATCAACGAAGAAGGAGATGAGGTTACTTTTGATGCCAATACCACCCGTTTCAAGGATAATGGGGATGGCACTTATATCTTGATCAATGCCAATGGGGACAGCCTTACCATAACCCCTGTAGAGGGCGTGATTGAGAACATTCAAAATCAAGGCGACATTTATAAGGAGATTCTGCATTTGATCCAAAACAATGTGGATGAGACCATAACGGCCGTAGTCGATAACGGAGACGGTACCTTTACCTATACCGATGAGGAAGGGAATTCCATGATTTTTGATGCTAATACGACAGATTTAGTCGATAATGGTGATGGAAGCTACACCCTTACCAATGCAAATGGACAAACGATTACTGTCGATCCGATTACATCGGTAGTATCGAATATTCAAAATCAAGGAGACGTCTATAACGAAATCACAAACCTAATTGACGCACATGAAACGGTAACCGCTATTACCGATAACCACGATGGCACTTATACCTATACGAATGAAGAGGGCGATATTTTTATAATTGACGTTCCTGCTGCTGTGGTTGATAACTTCAACACCATTGTAAATAATGGACCCGTTACCATCAATGGGAATACCTATAATACGGTGGAAGAATACCTGACACACATGGCCAACGAGAGTGTAACTATCGAGGGTAGCGATTTTATCGAAGTAAGCGGGGATGGTAGTGATGGAAACCCTTATATCGTATCGATTATAGAAGGTGATGCCGATTCTCTATTGATCACCAACGAAAATGGCGAATTGGAATGGGTAACGATTGAAGATATCGTTCAAGAGAATGAAACTTTGACGGTTCTATCCGACAATGGTGATGGTACCTTTACCTATACCGACGAAAACGGTGACGATATAACGTTTGATGCTACCCGTGCAGCAATTATCGATAATGGCGACGGCACTTATACTCTTGTCGATGCCGATGGAAACTTAATGACCATCGATGTGCCCGCATCGGTAATCAATCAGTTTGATAAGATCATCAACGGGGGACCGATAACGGTTAATGGAGATACCTATAATACGGTGGAAGAATATTTCCAGGATTTAATTGGAACTCATGAAACCTTGACCGTGTTAACCGACAATGGCGATGGTACTTTTACCTATATCGACGAGGAAGGAAATGATATTACTTTTGATGCCAACACGACTTTGTTTACCGATAATGGCGATGGTACCTTTACCTTTACAAATGCCAATGGAGATACTTTGGATATCGACACGAACGCGGATGCAATAGCTTTTGATAATAGCACAAACGACTTCGTTTCCGATAATGTTCAAGATGCTTTAGAAGAGCTGGCCGATGCTTTAGATGCCGGAGCCGGAGTCGAGTTAAAAGATAATAATGACGGTACCTTTACTTTAGAATCCGAAAACGGAGATGATTTAGGAACGATTTCCAAATCAGACGTAACAGATCATAATGATGGATCTTACACCTTTGACAATGGAGACGGAGCACCGATTACTTTTGACGTATTACGTGTAGATCTTTCGTTTAATGCTGCTGATAACCAATATGAGTTTAGGGATAAAGACGGCAACGTTATCGGTGAAATTGATGTCAATGCAGATCATATTGCGTATGACGGGAGTCAGACCGGATTAGGAGATGATGTTCAGGAAGCGATTGACAACCTGTTTGACCAGTTGGAAAACACCTCCGACGAATTGGTTGATAACGGTGACGGCACCTATACCCATACCGCAGTTGACGGTACAACGGTTATCATTGATGCCAACACGACCGCGGTTGAAGAAAATGACGGAGTTTATACCTTTAAAGACGGAGCCGGAAACACCATTACCACTAT
>CAZBXQ010000054.1:0-13491 GCA_964495935.1 uncultured Flavobacteriaceae bacterium | reverse complement strand
ATTAAAGTTGCAAAAGATGGAATTCAAACTGATCATTTAGCCGATGATGCGGTAACCGAGGATAAAATCAAAGGAGGTACTGCGGGTGATGTATTGGTAACCGATTCTAACGGAGATTCTAAATGGGTCCGTCAAGATGATTTACTGGCAGAGATTAACGATGGAACCACGACTGTAGTAAGCGGAGATGGCACAGCAGCAGATCCTTATGTTATCGAGGTTAAAGACGGTTCGATCAGCACTAATAAATTAGCCGATGATGCGGTAACCAATGAAAAGTTGGCTGCCGGTTCTGTAACCGCTGACAAGATGAAAGCGGCAGAAGACGGATCTGAGGAAGGAATGGTTCCCGTAGCCGATGAGGAGGGCAATATTACGTATCAGAAGATTGATGGAAGCGTCATTGATGCTGAAGATCTGATGGCTTGGGAAGGAGATTTAACCGATCCAAATGCTGAAGGAGCCACTATTGAAATAGTAGAAGGCGGAGAAAATGCCGTGTTGGTGGAAACGAGCCTAAAAGTAAAGGGAGAATCCATTACGACAGATCACATCCGGAATGGTACCATTCAACCGGAGGATATCGCCGATGCTGATGAGAATCAGATCTTGGTGACAGACGAAGAAGGAAAACCGGAGTGGAAAGATGCAGACCGAGTTACTCCCCGCTTTTTCTATATGCCGGCCGTGATTTTTGATACCGGGGAGACCGGGACTTATACGCGAAATCTATATGAAGAATATAAAAAACAATTTGAAGGGGAAGATGTGTTTATTACGGGGGAACACAATAACGCTCCGGTAGGTAACAACACAATTGAGTACACCGGTGGATTGGTGAGCAGCTCGGGAGCACCACAGCAAATTTATGTGTATGAAAGTAACGAGCTGTACTACTACGTGACCTATTACGACCAGGAAGTATTCGAAAGCCTCTCGATATCGGTAGATGGTGAGTTGACTTATACGATTAAAGACGACGCACAACCTTATTCGTATATGAACATCGTATTTGTGATCAAAGACGCTCACTAAGGGCAACGGGATGCCCCAATATTTTGGACGTCTGGTTTGAAAATCAAAATGCAATTGCAAATACATTGAACATGACAAAAGAATATAAGATATTGAGAACGAAGCGAAGGGTGATGTTTCTTATGCTATCCTTGTTTTTAGCGGCATTTGCTATGGCGCAGGAAGGATCGGGAAATTGGAAAGGGACACAAACGGGGAGACAAACTTCTCTTTTTGTCCCCGCCAATAGCTCCAGCAGTAATACGGGATACGGTACCCGAGGCTATATGATGTTGCCTTCAAATACAAATGGATATGACCCGGGACATCGTTTCTATGTGTATGTAAAGGAAGGCGAAACCGTTTACTTCTCATTTCGTGCTACGGCAAATAACAGAAGCTTTGGTTGGTATTACGATAGTAGATCACAAGGAGCAAATAATAAATTCCCAGATGGAACTTCGGGATCCGGAAGACAACCGATTTCTATAAATGGACGTAGCAGTACAAACAATAACCTGACCCAGGCAGAAACCGTAACCGGGCCGGCTCCTTTTAGAAACGGAGGCTATTCGACATCGGGATATAATTCTAAGGGAGGTTCTTTTATAAACAACACCGGAGCCGATCGTGCCTTCTGGTTGGAATTTAATAGTTCGAGAAGCCGAGATAATTACAATTTTGAGATCGAGGATTGGGATGTTACGGTCGTTAATGCAGCCGGCATACAGCAAACCGGGAGGGTGTATTCCAAATATTGGAGTTTGATTAATGGATTGCCGGATCGGCGCTCGACCGGAGAACCCAACAATTCGGCCTTTCATGATGATTTTACTTTTTTTGTCCCTATTGACAATACCGAGACCCCGCAGGATGATTATTTTGTAAAATCGATCAACTTCGGAGGATCGAATGCAGGATATGTTGTGTTTTTTGCAAATGAAACCGGGCCAAGGAATACGGGAAATACTATAGAAGATAGAAAATCTATTAATGGAACCTCCAATTTGTATCACTATCCTTTATTTGTAGCCGATCCGGATGAAAGCCTGTGGCCCTCTTCGCCTCTTCCGACCCCTATTCTTGATGTGGTTTTTAAAAGAAATGAACCGCCTGTCGAGGGAGCTCAGGGATATTTGACGATAGATATAGAATATCCGGCAGATGTTGATATTTTGGTAGATCTGGACGGGAATGGAATCCATAGCGGTAATGACGTGATTATCTCTAAACATTTTGATACAGAAGGAGAACATGAGATTATTTGGGATGGGAAAGATGCTAACGGAGATGATGTTCCTTATGGACAGGAGGTTCAGTTTATTAGTTCCGTTAGCTTTTTTCCGGTGCATTTTCCGGTTTATGATATGGAGCAGAGTGCCGGGATGTTTTTTAAGAATGTAAGACCGGGAGCCCCGGGTGCTGAAACCCTGTTTTGGGATCACTCCGGAACGACGGGAAATACCAATCCCGGCGATAGCTGGACAGAGTTTTCCGGACAATCCCTGGTCAATGTAACGGGAATGGACAGTCCGGATGCCAATAATCGGAAATGGAACCGATGGTACGGAACAGGTGACAATGGATTTGGAAATAACCGAACTATCAACACCTGGACCGGAGCCAGCAATCACTACATGATTAAAAAAGTCGATTTTGTATATGATGAAGCCGACCTTGAAGTAGGAAAAACAGTAGATAGAGAAGAAGTAGAGTTTGGGCAAAATGTGACCTTTATTGTGACCTTGAGAAATCTGGGAATTAGTTGGGCAACCGAAGTTGAAGTAAAAGATCAGCTTCCTGCCGGTTTGCAGTATGTAAGTCACAATATCATTGATGATAACTCAAGTCCGTACTCTTCTACGTATGATCAAACCACCGGAATATGGTCTATTGTAAATGGATCCGATCGATTTATGCCGGGAGATCAACTACAACTGGAGATTGTGGCAACAGTAACAGGTGAAGGAAGTATTACCAATACCGCGACGGTGGATAGAAGTGCAGAAGATGTAGAACCCGATCCGGATTTGAGTAATAATACGGCTTCAGCTACTGTGACCGCCATTTGCCCTACAGGTATCGATCAAGTACATTTGTCCAAAACCACCTTGAGTAATAGTAATCTGCCCAGTGTGGGAGAGTCTTTGTTCTTTGAGGACTTTGGAACCAGCGATCTTAACAACGGAAATAAGGGAAGAGTGGAATCTTCATTTATGCCCTCAAACGGTTTTGATTTTGGAAATTCTTATTTACAGCTTCCTACTCCGGGAGGACAATCTTGGGATGATAACCCTATTCGTAATGCAGCACGTATAAACGATGGCTTTTATGCAGTAGTGGCTCCGGCCTATATTAATGAAGGATGGTTTTCGGATGATGGCTGGGATTCTTGGTGGACGCCCGGATATAATGAGGCTAATCCGGTTTATGATTACTCGGGTACAGAGAACGGTGCGGCCTTAATCATTAATGCAGGAGAAAACCTTACGGCATTCTATGAAAGAAAGGGATTAATTCAGGCGGGAGCCAAATATCGTGCTTCTTTTAAACTATTCGTTGTGCAAGGTCCGGCTCAGGTTGGAATCGATATTCTGGATCCGGTAACGAGGGATGTGCTTTATACGGTACAAACTGATAAATATCAAACAGACTATAACAATAACCATTATAACGAATGGAGAAATGTAGAAATTGAATTTACGATGCCGGGTTCCACATGTGATGCCCGAGAGGTACTTATTTCTTTTAGAAACCATTTTGCCGAAATAGATGGAAACGACTGGTATGTGGATAACATCCGATTGGAAAAGATTGAAGACGGTCCTACTTGCCCTCCGGTAGAGGAATGTGTGACCAATGGACAAACTTCGGTAAACTTAAATGATGCTTTTGAGGGTACCGTTCCGGCAAATTCCGAATTGGTTTGGTTTACTACGCCGGACCATCAGCCCGGTACTGAAGTTACAGACCCTGAAAACATAACCGAATCCGGTGATTATTATGCATTTTTCTACAGCGAAGGATATGAATGTTATAATACCGACTATTCTACTGCCGTGGTAGAAGTAATTGTCATTCCACCTTGTGTGACGGTAGTTGCTATTCCGGATGTTAATCAAACCCCTGAAAACACACCGGTAAATGGTAATGTTCTGACTAATGACGGGGGCGACGGGATCAAGGCAACCGAGATTATGATACGAGACAGCAATGGAGACAAGATTACCGTGACCGTACCTCCTATGGGGTCGGTAACCGAGAACGTATATGTACTTGACGAAAACAATGATTGGGAGAAAGCGGGAACTCTTGAAATAGATTCTGAAGGAGACTATACATTTACTCCCGAAGATGGATTTACCGGAAATGTCCCTATGGAATACGCAATTGAAGATGAGAATGGACAAAAGGATAACACGACTTTAAATATCGAGGTCATCCCGGTTTATAACCCCTCAAAAAACAATGCACCTATAGCACAAGATGATGCCTATACTACGATCGAAGGAGAGGAAATAACCTCCAACGTGTTGAGCAACGATTCAGATCCGGACGGGGATACCCTGTCTGTAATCGACTTTAGTCAGGATGGAACCCCGATTACACCGGGAGGATCAACAACGGTTTCAGGGGTAGCTGTAAATGGTGATCCGGTGGCTAATGCGGGTACCGTCACCATTAATCTGGACGGAACCCTTGTTTTTGAACCGGAAGATGGATTTATAGGAAAAGTTGATCCTATTCATTATACCGTAGAGGATGGAAAAGGAGGAAATGATGATGCCGATATCTATATCAATGTTCTTCCTGATTTTGGACAAAATACGACTATCGCGAATGATGATGCCAACGTGGCGCCCAAAGGAGAAACGCTGACCGGGAATGTGCTGGATAATGATTTTGATCCGGAAGGTGATGCTCAAATCTTGACCTCGGTGACAATTGATGGAACAGATTATCCGATTGATCCGAATAACCTGGAAGAAATTACGATAAGCGGTAAAGGAACACTGACCATCGGCTCAGATGGTGACTATGAGTTTGTGCCTGAAAAGGATTTTGTGGGAACGGTCGTCGTGGAGCAAAAAGTGTGCGATGACGGTAATCCGGAGGCTTGTGATAACGCGACATTATATCTGACCACCTTAGATGTAAAGAATACCCGTTTAATTACCAATCCGATGATTTACCAGCATGTCGAGCATCAAAATGATTAAGAAATGAATAAAATCCTTATCCATGTTTTTTAAAGATAAATTTTTTCAGATAGCCTTGGGGCTGGGGCTCATTTGCTGTTGGTGTTTAAACATGCGTGGGCAAAGAGCAAACACGGCCAATACCGGGGTCTTATACGTGAGTCCGGAAACTTTGATGTCGGTAGGAGGGGACTTCTCCAATGCTGAAGCGGCAACTTATCGCAATGACGGGGAGGTACTGCTCAAGGGGAGTTTTGACAACGAAGGGATTACCGATTTTATTCGGGAAGGCGGGTTGACGCGTTTTGAGGGGAATGCGATTCAAGATATTTCGGGATCTGAACCGGCTTATTTTTATGATGTCCTTTTTGACAATCAAAATGATCCCGTTCCTTTTCATTTGTCGGGTATCATGAGCATCGTGGGTGGAGCGAGCTTTTATAACGGAATCGTAGATAATGAACATTATCCCGGGATTTTTGAAATGGGCGAAGAGGCGTATCATTTTAACACGGTTGATGGAAGCCATGTAAACGGACCTGTACATCGGGTTGGTCGTTTGGAGTTTACCTATCCTGTGGGGAAACAGGGGTATTACCGCCCGGCGGGGCTGGCCTCCCTCAGCAATCCGGATGCTTATTTTGAAGGGGAGTATTTTTTTAAAAATTCTGATGTATCCACCAGTCCGCATCGCAGAAGCTCAAAGGAAATCGAACGCATTGACGATCAGCAATATTGGAATATTGTTCAAATTTCTCCGGGAGAGGAAGACGATCTTATGTTGTCCTTAAGCTATAGGGCTGCAACCACTCCCGATTTTATCATGAGGGCGATTGAAAATGAATTTGTCACCATTGTACGCTGGAATGAAGAAACTCACCTGTGGGAAAACCAGGGAGGGGTTGTCGATTTTGAAAAGGAGGTCGTGACTGCTCCCGTTGATGGAGAGGGGCTGTTCACCTTTGCTACTCTGGCCAAGGAACACTTGGGGGATTGCGGGGTGATTGTATATAATGCCCTTACGCCCAACGGCGATGGAATCAACGATTATTTCAGGATCGAGAGCGAGGGGGACTGTGCAGAAACGTATCGGGTAAAGATTTTTAACCGATGGGGAGTAAAAGTCTTTGAATCTGACGATTATGGAAGAGGAGGTGATGTTTTTGACGGGTATTCCACGGGTCGGGCAACTGTAAACAAAAAGCATCAACTGCCAACGGGAACCTACTATTATATTTTGGAATACGATTATAATTTGGCTTCCGGAGAGAGGCATACAGAACGGGAGGCCGGGTATTTATACCTGAGCTCAGACCGATAAAATTAATAAAATTGAAAAGTATGAAGGATACTATAACGGCGCTTCTTGTTCTGCCGGTGCTTTTATTGGCCATATCAAAAAAGTCCTATGCCCAGCAGGAGCCGCAGTTTACGCAATATATGTATAATACTCAGGCGATTAATCCGGCGTATGCGGGTTCGCGGGGTTCGTTAAGCATCTTGGGGCTGTACCGTACTCAATGGGTCGGGTTGGAAGGCTCGCCCGAAACCATCAATTTTTCGTTGAATTCCCCCATCGGGATTCAAGGTGTCGGCATTGGAGTAGGAGCAGTTCGGGATCATATTGGTCCCATCGAGGCCAGCCAGATTACGGCCGATATTTCTTATACTCTCCCGCTGAATGACCGAGGTACCAAACTGGCTTTTGGAATGAAAGCCGGATTGAATATCATGGATATCGACGGTCGTAAATTGACTTGGTACGATCCCGATGATCCTCAATATGGTTTTGTGATCCAGAATAAATCGAGACCGGTTATCGGTGCCGGATTTTTCTTATATAACGAGCACTGGTATATAGGGATTTCAACCCCCAATTTTCTCACGACCAGCTATTATGACGATGTCAAGGTTTCTGTTTATAATTCCCGAGGTCATTTTTATTTGCATGGGGGATATGTGTTCGACCTTCATGAAGACCTTAAACTCAAACCTGCTTTTGTCCTGAAAGCCGTTGGGGGAGCCCCTCTTTCTGCCGATCTCTCCTTAAATGCCCTTTTTATGAATACGTTTAACGTGGGAGCCGGATATCGTTGGGATGCCAATTCTTCTTTTAATGCCATGGCCGGTTTTCAAGTGACCCGGAAATTATTGCTGGGGTATGCTTATGATTTTCAAACCGGGGATCTGGCGCATTATAACAAAGGATCGCATGAGATCTTTCTGAGGTTTGAATTGGGTACCTTGTTAAAACCGAAGGTAAACCCAAGATTCTTCTAAACGGTCTTCTTAATGGGGTTAAATACATTGTCTTCCCGGTTTTTATGGATAAATAGAGGCAAAGAATAGAGATCGGGGAGTCGAGAAAAGCTTGAATGATATCAATAAAAATTCCTTTTGACGGAAGTACACAATCAAATTGACTTAAGTTTCAGTAGAATATGAACCGAAGAAATACATATTTTGTTTATAGTATAATCCTTATTTTATGGGGTGTAAATCAGGCTGTTTCCCAAAACAGGAAAGTAGATCGGGCAGATCATGCGTTTGAACAATACAGATATCTCGATGCGCGGAAGATCTATGAGAAGGTGATCGGCCGGGGTTATGAATCGGAAGAGGTATATGAGCGCTTGGCTAACACCTATTATTTTAATGCCGCTTATGCGGCCGCTGCAAAGTGGTATGATCGGCTGTTTGAGTATGCTCCGGATTATGATAAAAAAGAAGCTTTCCTACGGTTCTCCCAAGCCCTGAAAGCAATGGGAAAAGATCGTAAAGCCAAAGCGGTTTATTTGAAATATTTGGAGAAAACGGGAAAAAAGGATGCGTCGGCTCCAATGGACTACGCCGAGCGAATCAGGTTTAATTCCGGTCGATATGATGTTGAGCCTGTCAAGGGACTCTATGATGAGAGAGAAATCACCTATGGCAAGACGGTTTATAATCATGAACTTTGGTATTCCTCTACTTATGAAAAACCAAAGAGTTTTGGAAATGTTAAAGACGCATGGACGGGGTTGAGCTTTGTCTCGATTTTTAAGGTTCCCGTTGATACTCAGAACAGAATTACAGGAAAGCCCAAACGGGTCAGAAATCAATCGAAGAAGTCGATTCATCGTTCATCTCCTGTTTTTACAAAGGATGGAAACACGGTTTATTTTACACAAAGCAATACCATTTCTGCGAAGGAAGGAGCCGATGTGGTACTCCAGATTTACAGGGCTTCTATACGGAACGGAGTTTGGCAGGATCCCGAGAAATTAGAGATTAATGGGAATGATTTTTCTACGGCTCATCCTGCATTGAGTCCGGAAGAGGATATCCTGTATTTTTCATCCGATAGAGAAGGCGGACGGGGGAATACCGATTTGTATGCGGTTGCCCTCGGGGAAGATGGAAGCTTGGGAGAAGTACAAAATTTGGGCGATCAAATAAATACGGCAGGTCGGGAAGTTTTTCCGTTTGTGACCGAAGATCATGAGCTTTATTTTTCGTCAGATGGGCATTTTGGATTGGGGGGCTTGGATGTGTTTTATGTAAAAATCGAAGAAGACGGCAGCATGGGGCCGGTTGTAAATGTTGGGGAGCCTATCAATTCGCGGGGCGATGATTTTGCCTTTGGAATCAATAGCAAGACTAAATATGGATTTGTCAGTTCCAATAGAGGGCTTACGGACTCCGTTTTTGTAAAAGACAATATTTATTCTTTTAAGGAAAATAGCCCCATTCGGTATCATTCGGTTATCGAAGGAATCGTGACCGACAAAGATTCTGATCAAGTCCTCAAAGATGTCGCTATTGTTTTAACAGATTTTGATGGAGAGGAGTACGCCCGGGTACGGACTGATGAAGAAGGGCATTATCAAGTGAAGACCAATATATTTGACACCTATCATATCCGGGCGACTAAAACGGGTTATGAAGGAGATGAGAAAGTCTCAGAATCAAATTTGGAATATCAGAAGATTGATTTTGCATTGCTCAATACGGAAATAAAAGCCGGTACCGATTTGGCTAAACTATTGAATATATCTATGATTCATTTTGATTTTGATAAATACAATATCCGATCGGATGCGGAGGTGGAGTTGGAGAAGGTGATTGCCGTTATGGAAGAATATCCGGAGCTCAAGATCAATATTCGATCCCATACCGATAGCCGCGGAAGCCGGGCATATAATGATCGTTTATCGAGGCAACGAGCTCAATCAACAAAGGCTTGGTTAGTCGATCACGGCATTGACCCCGACCGATTGACCGCCGAAGGGTTGGGTGAGCGTGAGCTGCTTAACGAGTGTAAAGACGGTGTTCCCTGTACCCGGGAACAACATCAGGTGAATCGGCGTAGTGAGTTTATTATTGTTGACTAAGTTGGGATAGATTTAATTATACAGGGCTTTTACGTCCGGGAAAAGCGGTTTTTTGAAGACGGTTTTTTCGAAAGACAATCATTGGGCATTGGGTGATGGGATTGGTGCAGACCGTACAAGGAAAATCATAAGCCTTTTTCATCAAATTTGTTTGAAAGATTTGTTTGGCATCGCCCCGGGCCATAATTTCCCCTTTTTTCATCAGTAGGATTTGGTCTGCAAATTCTGCAGCCAGATTAAGGTCGTGCAGAACCACGACCGCGGTATTTCCTTTTTTGACAAAAGCTTTGATTTCCTCGAGGATGCGATGTTGATGTCGTACATCCAAGTTGTTTAAAGGCTCATCAAAGAAAGCCGTTTTGGGATGGATATCGTTTTCTAATTGCGCCAATATACGAGCCAGATGCACCCGTTGTTTTTCACCTCCCGAAAGCGAATTGTAGGGGCGGTTTTTATATTTTTCGAGTTCTACTTTTTGCAAGGCTTTCTCGACGATTTCATAATCCCTTTGGCGGGGCGTCGAATGGAAATAGGGATATCTTCCCATCAAGACAATTTCTTCAACAGAAAGACTGATATCGGGATTGAATTCCTGTGAAAATTTGGCTTTATGAAAAGCCAGCGGTTTTCGTTTCCATTGGTTGAGTGGCTTCCCTTTAAAATCGAGACTTCCTTGATCGAGTTCTTCTTCCCGGGCTAAAATTTTTAATAAGGTCGATTTTCCGGCTCCGTTGGGGCCGATGATGGCCCATAGTTCTCCCGCATCCATTTGGAATTGAAGCGCCTTTAAGATGTGGTGATTGCGTTTTGAAAAGTTGATCTTATCGCCTTTTATCACCGTTTCTGCGGTCTTATGGTTCGTTTTCTTTTTATCTGAATTTTTCACTATAGTGTTCGTTTAAATCGAATTAATATGGCGATAAAAACCGGAGCTCCCAGGAAAGCGGTCAGAACCCCGATGGGCATCTCTGCAGGGGCTACGATAGTTCGACTTATGGTATCGGCACCCAGCAGCAGGATCCCGCCGACTATTGCCGAAAGCGGAAGGATAACCTGATAGTCTGAACTGAGCGTAAGCCGTAAAATATACGGAACAATAAGCCCTACAAAGCCAATTGCACCGGCAAAGGAAACGCTGGTTCCGACCATAAGAGCCGTCAACACAATAATTTGTTTTTTGACCTTTTCAATGGGGATCCCCAGATGTATGGCATCTTGCTCTCCCAACATCATGGCATTTAAAGCTTTCCCCTTGTTCATCAAAAAGAAATAGGAGGTCAATATCACGACCAATAAGATCAGATTTTTGGTCCATGTAGCTCCTCCGAGGCTTCCCAACGTCCAGAAGGTGAGATCTCGTAATTGTTCATCATTGGTTAAGTAGGTCAGAAAGCCGGTGATGGCTCCGGCCAGAGCCGAAATGGCAACACCGGCCAACAACATAATCAGAACGTTGGTTTTGTGTTGGGTAGTGGATACCCGATAGACAAAAATCATTGTTAAGATAGCTCCGAGGAAGGCCATAATGCTAATTAACGAAAAGCGAACGAACTCCGGGAGGAAGGGTTTCAACAGATGTCCCAAAACAATGGAAATTGCAGCAAATAAAGAGGCTCCCGACGTAATCCCGATAAGGCTGGGAGTGGCCAGGGGATTCTTAAAAACGCCCTGAATGGAGCTTCCGGAAACGGCTAAGGCACTCCCGATAAGAATAGCCATTACGATTCGCGGTAAGCGCAATTGAAAAAACACAAAGGCATCGCTGTGCGACAGTTTATCCGGTTTAAAGAGGAAGTCTCGGATGGCCGGATGTTCAAATTCATAGGCCCCCAAAAACAATGATGTTCCTGCCAACACTGTGAGAATAAGGATACTTATAAAAAGGTAAAGAATGATGTTATTTCTCGACATATTCGCTCATCAACTGATGGAGTTCTTTGGCCGCTTCGCCTACTCGGGGTCCAAATCCGCTGAGTAATCCGCCATCCATGGCCAGGATTGCTTGATTTTTTCCGGCTTTTGTTTCTTGTAGAGCCGGAATGGTCTCGATTAGTCCTTTTTTTCCGTTCATACTGGCTAATCCGGAATTGAAAAGCAAAACCATATCGGGATCGCTTTTCATGAGCGCTTCGGCCGTTAACGGTTTGAAATTTTTAAATTCCTGAATGGCGTTGACGCCACCGGCAATTTCGATAATATTGCTCATTGGCGTATCTTTCCCTGCTACCATCAATGTTCCGGCTCCGCGGGCATAGATAAAGAGTACTTTGGGAGGTGCTTTAAATTTTGGAATGTCCTTAAGTGCTTGATCAATTTGATCTTCCATTTCTTGTCCGTCATTATCACTTTTGATAAACTGCGCGACTTCCCGAATGAGTTGTTTGGTTCCCTGAATAGAATAGTCCTGTTTAAAAACTTTATAGTCAATCCCCGAGCGCTTGATATTTTTGAGAAGATCTTCGCTCATATCAGATTCTGTGGCCAGAATCAAATCGGGATTTTGCTGTATAAGGGCTTCGATCGATAAGGAGCGAACGTGTCCCAGATCTGGAACAGAATCCTTTACCCATGGTGGATAAACACTGGTAACATCGCGTGCCACTAATTCTTTTTCGTGTCCCAGAGCCGAAATGATCTCGGTAACGGCTCCGTTTAACGATATGATCCTTTGGCTTTCTAAGGAAGCTGAAGAAGAAGCTGATGATTTTTTATCGGAGTTGTTTTTACAGGCCGATACTAAAATAATCAGGCCGATTAACAGGAGGTGTTTGATTTTCATAGGGAATGTGTTAAGGATAAAATGACAACCAACAATTTTATAATAAAAAGACAGACACGGTAGAGCGAGGATTTTTCTACCGGGTCTGGCAAGTGTATTTATTCATACTGAAACTTAAAAATGTACTTCTTGTAAATGATTGGCTAAAGTAGATTTAATCGCTTCATGTGATTTTTTCTTATCGTAAGCTGCGCCTTCAAATTGGCTGGCCAGCTCAAACTGGGTTTTGTACAGGCCTTCGTCATCCTTGATGATAATTTCATCCTGATGATTCCTGATATCTTTCCAGATGAGACGCACATCGGCCCAGAAATTTTCTTGTTTCTGCCAGAACTCGGTTACTTTGGTGGCATCATAGGATTTTGGCTTTAAGGTTTCTAATCCCTTTTCCATACAAATCAAATTTTCTTGTCCATCTGTATCCCGATGGATTTTATCGTTGTCTTGCTCTAAAATCCAGCTTCCGTCTTCAAAGATTTCGATATGTGAATGTCTTCTCAAAACATTGTAATCGGTTCTCCCGGCAGTTGAGATTTCACGGCGGGGAAGGGCAGCATCCGCTGTGCTTTCCCAGAAGTGTCGGCCATCGACATGCACCCAGGTACCCAGGCCTTCATACCGTGGAGCATCATCTACTTGAAATACTTTTTGCGTCCAAGTTCCACGAACTTCCTCCGGATCTAAAATGCGTTTTTTCCAATGGTGGTTTTTAACTAAGTCCCAAACCACATCATTTTCATAGAGCCAGTCCTGACGCCAGTGTTTGATCAGATGATTGCCTACATATAGAATGTGCTGCAGCGATATTTTATGTTCCAGATCGCCCAAGATTAAAACTACTTCTTTAGCGGATGAAAAATGACGATCGGCATATTGATAGTCCTTAATGGGGGAAAAGGTTTCGGCGAACTTAAAGCTCACTCGGTAGTTTCCTGCCATTGATTTGATCAGTTCTTTCTCCAAAGTTTTGGTGGCCTGATCTTGAAGGACATTCTTTGTTAGGGTTTCCATATTGTTTATTGATTTTTAAAGGTTTATACTAATAGAGTTATTATTCAATTGAGTTTAATTGAGAACGGTGACGGTTAAAATTAGTGTACGATCATGAGGATTTACAGGGATTAAT
>CAZBXQ010000053.1:0-21989 GCA_964495935.1 uncultured Flavobacteriaceae bacterium | reverse complement strand
CTTTAACATTTACCCCTTGTTTTAATCATAGAATACGGGATCATAAATTAAAAAAGTGCACCCATGTTTAAATCACTTATTATAATAAAGGAGAATGAAACAATACTATATTTAGCATTGATGTGAATTTTGATTTAATTTTGGGATCCTCCACGGGCAGACAGGTTCACCACGTTGCAAAATCCTCGAAATAGCCTGCTATTCCTACGGATTTCGACGCCTTGAATCTCCTTAAAATTAAATTCATGAAGTAAACAGGTGAGAAAAGCCACAACCCATCTATTAGTTGATTTTGGACGGATGCGATATTCTTTTCATAACGCTTTTGGAAACCTATCAATGAATAAATTTTATGTACTTTTGCAGCCCGTTTTTATTGGTTTTGCACCCTATTAATAAGGTTGTCTTTATAGAATACTCTGCCATAAAAAACGGATATAAGGGTGAAGCGGATCGTATATATGAAAGAATTACAGTATCTCAATAAATATTTTTTAAAGTATAAATGGAAGCTCCTGCTGGGATTGGTCATTACGATTCTGGCTCAATTGTTTGCCATTTTTGTCCCTCGTTATGTAGGTGATGTCTCCAACCTTATCGCCGATTATATGGGCGGGAAGATCGAAGATACCGAGTTTTTTAAAAAAAAACTCTTCCAAAATATAGGACTTATTTTTGGAACAGCGATCATCTCGGCCATTTTTACCTTTATCATGCGGCAAACCTTTATTGTGGTTTCAAGATATATTGAATACGATCTAAAAAATGAAATCTATGCACACTATCAACGCTTAACGCTTAGTTTTTATAAAGAAAACCGTACGGGAGATTTAATGAATCGCATTAGTGAAGATGTCTCTCGGGTTCGCAATTATTTAGGACCGGCTTTAATGTATGGCGTCACCTCAATTACCTTGTTTATGGTAGCCCTGGCCTTTATGATTCACAAAGCCCCTTTATTAACGCTTTACACCGCTATTCCTTTCCCCATCCTTTCTTTTCTGGTCTATAAACTGAGTCAGGCCATTCACAAACGCAGTACAATCGTACAACAATACCTGTCCAAATTGAGTTCGTTTACACAAGAAAGCTTCAGTGGGATTGCCGTGATTAAATCTTTTGGAATAGAAACACAAACCGATACCCGCTTCAATGCCTTATCAGACGGGAGCAAAGAAAAGCAAATTGATTTGGCTAAGGTCGAAGCTTTCTTTCTTCCTCTTATCATCTTACTCATTGGGGGGAGTAACATTCTGGTCATTTATATTGGAGGTCATCAACTGATTACCGGACAAATTGACGGGGTAGGAACAATCGTTGAATTTCTATTATACGTCAACATGCTGACCTGGCCCGTTACCAGTATTGGATTCATTACCAATATGATTCAACGTGCAGAGGCCTCTCAAAAACGAATTAATGAATTTTTGAGTGTGGATCCCGAAATTTACAATCCCACCGAAACCCCATCTAATCTCAACGGAAAAATCGAATTCAAAAACGTAAGTTTTACCTATCGGGATACCTCAATTACAGCATTAAAAAATGTATCTTTTAAACTAAAACCGGGAGAAACACTGGGAATCATCGGAAAAACCGGATCGGGAAAAACCACGCTTTTAGACCTTATCGGCCGGTTATATGATGTCGAATCCGGAGCCGTATTAATCGACGGAAAAGATGTACGAACCCTCAATCTGGATAGTTTGCGCAAGTCTATAGGCTACGTTCCACAAGATGCTTTTTTATTCAGTGACAGCATTATGGACAACATCAAATTCGGAAACGACCAACTCACCGATGAAGAGGCTATTCAAGCCGCTAAAGATGCCGACATCCATAAAAATATCAGTGAATTTAAACGAGGATACGACACCATATTAGGAGAACGCGGACTCACCCTGTCCGGGGGGCAAAAACAACGACTCTCTATCGCTCGTGCCTTGGTTTTAGATCCCAACATCTTTTTATTTGATGACTGCCTTTCTGCGGTCGATACCGAAACCGAAGAAGCAATTCTGGAAAATCTCAGCAAAGTCTCCCAAAGGAAAACTACGCTCATTGTAAGCCATCGTATTTCATCCATTAAGAATGCCGATAAAATTATTGTTTTAGATCATGGCCGGATCGTTCAGGAAGGAACGCATGAAAGCTTATTAAAACAACCCGGTCATTATCAAGACCTGTACAAAAAGCAGTTAGACGAAAAAGAAGACTAATTTTTTTTGTTTAAACCAGATATTTTTTTCATTTTTGGCACCGATAACGGTATAAAACCTTAAAGATTATGAATGATTTGAAAGAAAATGAGAACAAGCACGGCGTGATGTCAAAAGTGTTGAGAGCGGGTAGAAGAACCTATTTCTTTGATGTGCGCTCTACAAGGGCAGATGATTATTACCTCACCATTACAGAAAGCAAAAAATTTACAAATGAAGACGGCTCTTTCTACTTTAAGAAGCACAAGATTTTCTTGTATAAGGAGGATTTTGACGAGTTTAAATCAATCTTAGGTGAAACCACAGACTTCATCATCAATGAGCGAGGAGAAGAAGTCATCAGCGATACACACGATGAAAACTTTGGACAGAAAGAAGAAGCCGAAGTTTCTGACAGTTTTACCGATGTGAGTTTTGACGATATATAAGAAGAAGTAATATCAAAAATGATTAAGACCGATTTTAAAATCGGTCTTTTTTTTATCCTGATTTTTACGTTTTTAGAAAACTCAAAGCCAATCCTCTGATTAACGAATAACGATGGGAGGTTTTTGATTTCAAATTTCAAAGGGTAAATTTCAACTATTCACTACTCACTTATTACTAAAAATATTTCCTTTTCAATTTCAAATTCAAGTTCAAGTTCAAATTCGAATTCTCTCCCCACTCCCCACTAATCACTACCCCCTATTTTTTTAACCGCAGAGCCCACAGAGCATCCGCAGAGTTCACAGAGTTTATTATAAAACTACCATTCTCCCAACCAACGAGCCACAAGTCCCGAGCTACGATTAACGATTGATGATTGGGGATTTTTGATTTCAAATTTTAAAAGGCAAATTTCAAATTCCAGTTCTACAATCTAAGAACCGAAGTTTTACCCGTAACACGAACAACAATTAACCAATTAAACAAATAACCGATTATACGATTAACGATTGGAGATTTTTGATTTCAAAAGGCAAATTTCTGTCATTCTCAATACTCAATACTGCATCACTCATCACTTAACTAAACGACTGCATCTCTACCAATTTCCTGTAAACCCCTCCTCTTTCCATCAACTCTGCATGCCCGCCTTGTTCCACAATTTCACCGCGTTGCATCACAATGATATTGTCGGCATTTTGAATCGTGGAAAGCCGGTGGGCAATCACAATGGAAGTTCGATCCCGGGTCATTTTATCAAGGGCCTCCTGAACCAATTTTTCGCTCTCGGTATCCAAGGCCGAGGTAGCTTCGTCCAAAATCATGATGGGTGAATCTTTTAAGACTGCTCTTGCAATAGAAAGACGTTGTTTTTGACCTCCGCTAAGTTTCCCTCCTCCATCTCCAATATTCGTATCCAATCCCTTAGGGAGTTCGGCAACAAATTCCCAAGCATTAGCCACCTTTAAAGCGTTAATAACTTCATCTTCTGTTGCATCCACTTTACCCAAAGAGATATTATTGCGAACCGTCTCATTAAAGAGAATAGAATCCTGGGTGACCAGCCCCATAAGATCCCGCAAGGAATGTTTGGTCACCTTTTTAATGTTAATCCCATCAATCTTAATAGCTCCCTCCTGAATGTCGTAAAAACGCGTTACCAGATTAGCAATCGTACTTTTTCCACTTCCCGACTGTCCCACCAAAGCTACGGTTTTACCTTTTTCAACACGCATGGAGAAATTCTTTAAAACCTTTTCTTCCGCATAGGCAAACGACACGTTCTCCAGAGTAATCGACGTCGTAAAATCCTTTTTAACAACGGCATCGGGAGCGTCCTTGATCGTCACTTCCCGTTCGATAATTTCTAAAACCCGCTCGGCACTGGCATTTCCTTCACGCACACTGTAAGAGGCCTTTGAGATGTTTTTAGCCGGCGTTAAGATGTTGTACGTCAGGGTTAAAAACCCAATAAAAGTGGCCGCATCCATATTTCCGTCGATTAATACCATACGCCCTCCAAACCAAAGAATAACTGTAATGACTACCACCCCTAAAAACTCACTCAACGGAGAGGCCAACTGCTGGCGATGCAGCAGACTATTTAAAATATTATTGAGTCGTTGAACACTGTCCCCAAAAATAGATTTAAACCGTTCTTCGGCATTAAACCCCTTGATAATCTGAAGACTTGACAAGGTTTCCTCGGTAATCGATAAAAAATGAGCACTCTCTTCCTGGGCTTTGGTCGAATCCGATTTCAGTTTCTTTCCGATTGCAGAAATAATACCTCCCGAAATCGGAAGAAATATAAAAACAAATACCGTGAGCTGCCAACTGATTAAAATCATTCCCAGCAATGTAAAAATAATGGTCAAAGGCTCTTTCACAAACATTTCCAGCATCTTCAAAAACGAGTTTTGAATTACCAGAACATCATTGGTAATCCGGGAAATAAAATCGCCTTTTCGCTTCTCCGTAAAAAAGGAAACCGGGAGTTCGACAATTTTTTCATAGACCTGATAGCGAATATCCTTCAGCATTCCGTTTTGCAGGGAAGAAATAAAATACTTGGCCAAATAGCCAAACAAATTCTTTAGAAAAAAAAGCACGATGACCATCACACAAATCGTAACCAATGCTGAAATTTGCCCATGATCTTCCACCCGCTGATTAATAAAATAATTGGCATAATCGCTAAAATACTCCTTTAAACTTCCCGAAGTCGCTCGGGAAGGCTCCTTCAAAATCGGATCCTGTTGTTGAAAAAGCACTTGCAACATGGGAATAAAAGACAGAAATGCCAGCGTACTAAACAGCGCATACAGGATGTTAAAAAGGATATTTAAAAACGCATAATGCTTATAAGGCTTGGCATAAGCCAATACTTTCCTAAAAAACTTCATAGTTTATTTTTATCGAATGCAAAACTGCCGATTAAATCCCAAAAGAAGCCAATATTTTATCAATTTCTCGATTGAGCTCCTGATGTGTATTTGGAAAGTCTTCCGCAGATGCCAATTCCTTATGGGTGCTGACATAAAACTTGATTTTGGGTTCGGTTCCACTGGGTCGTGTAGCGATACGACTACCATTTTTGAGGTAAAAAACCAATACATTCGATTTTGGTAAAGTAATTTCAGATTCTTCCTGACGCGTAAAATCAGTGTGCTTTGAGGTTTGGTAATCATCCATCGCAACGACCTCCCGGCCCCCAATGGATTTTGGAGGCTGCTCCCGAAGATCGCTAATCATCTTCTTAATTTCTGCGGCACCGCTCAGTCCTTTCTTTACCAGCGAAACGACACGCTCCTGATAGAACCCGTGTTTGAGATAAAGATCAATCAACTTTTCGTACAGGGTTTTCCCCTCCGCTTTTGCCTCGGCCGCCATAGTACAAGCCAATAAAACGGAAGTGATAGAATCCTTATCCCGAACAAAATCACCCACCATATAGCCAAAACTCTCCTCGCCGCCGCCGATAAATCGCTTATCCGGATTCTTTCGGATTAAATCTGCGATCCATTTAAATCCGGTCAAAACCCATTTGCACTCGATTCCATAAGCTTCTGCCAAGGTATTCATCAAAGGCGAAGACACAATTGTCGAACCGATAAATTCATTGCCTTGAAAGCTTTTCTCCTTTTTCTTCAACAAGAAATCCGTCAAGAGTACCATCGTTTGATTCCCATTCAAAAGGGTCATCTCTCCTTCTAAATTCCGTACCGCAATTCCCAGTCGATCGGCATCGGGATCGGTTCCCACAGCCATATCGGCACTCGTTTTATCAGCCAGTTCCAAAACCATTTTAAGAGCTGCCGGCTCTTCGGGATTCGGGGATTCCACCGTCGGGAAATCTCCATCGGGTTGAGCCTGCTCTTTAACGCTATGCACCTGCGTAAATCCGGCTTCTTCCAAAACTTTAGGGAGTATCGTAATTGATGTTCCATGCAAAGCGGTATAGGCAATCGTAAGGTTTTTCTTAGCCTCGCCTGAAGTTCCGAAAGAAACCGCCTCGATAGAGCGTTTGATAAAGGCATCATCAATCTCCTTATCTATTTTGGTAATCAGATCGGGGTTGGGAGTAAAGGAAATATCGGCAAAATCCAATTTTAAAATCTCCTCTACCACAGCTTCATCATGCGGTGGCACCAATTGCCCGCCATCCGACCAATAGACCTTATACCCATTATACTCGGGGGGATTGTGACTGGCCGTCAAAACAATTCCGGAGTGGCACCCCAGTTCACGAACGGCAAAAGACAATTCGGGGGTAGGTCGCAAATCAGAAAACAAATAGACTTGAATTCCATTGGCCGAAAAAACATCGGCTACCAGTTGTGCTAATGATTTACTGTTATGGCGACAATCAAAGGCAATCGCCACTTTAATTTTCTGATTCGGGAAATTCTCTTTCAGATAATTGGAAAGTCCCTGTGTATTCCGCCCCAGAGTATATTTATTAATGCGATTGGTTCCCACGCCCATAATACCCCGCATCCCTCCGGTACCAAATTTCAGATCCTGATAAAAACTTTCTTTTAAGGCTTCTGAATCTTCATTGATAAGCTTTTGCACCGCTTTTTGGGTTTCCTCGTCAAAATCGGGAGAAAGCCAACTTTTTGCTTTTTTTCTATAATCTTCCATATTTTTGGTATGGTTTTATTAAGTGAATTCAACAATTAAAGTATAACGTTGAAAGTTAGTAAAACATCCTGATATGAAGAAATCCTTTTTCAAAAAACGTTTCCCTTTTTCCCTTCCTCCGGATTCCCAAAACTTCGCATTTTTAACTCCGGTTTTAAGAACATTAAAAACTTGCAATCGTTCTTTTTTCATTTCTGCTCAGCCGTATAAATCCATTGGAAAGAAGTAAGTTTGCAAAACCTTTGACGATAAGCAAATATTATGATTCTCTTCTTCGGAAATCCGCAAAAACGGGTATATGCAATAGACGCAACAGCCGAGTTCTCTACCACCGCTATCCAAAAACTCAACTGGCTGTTTGGCAATGCTCCTCAACTTGAGGTTCAATCGCTTGAAGGTCACTATATCGGCCCACGAGCCACCATGATTACCCCCTGGTCCACCAATGCGGTCGAAATTACACAAAACATGAGTATCAAGGGTATTAAACGGATCGAAGAATTTTATGCTGTCGATTATTTTAAAGGAGAATTCGACCCTATGTTATCCGAAAAATTCAAAGGATTAGACCAGACTCTTTTTACCATCGATCGGAAGCCCGAAGGCATTATCACCATCGAAGACATTGAGGAATATAATCAACGGGAAGGCCTGTCACTAAGTACCGATGAGATTTTCTACCTGCATGGACTCTCCAAAAAATTGGGACGGCCTCTAACCGACTCAGAAGTTTTTGGCTTTTCCCAAGTCAATTCTGAACATTGTCGCCACAAAATATTTAACGGGAGTTTTGTCATTGACGGCCAAGAAAAGCCTTCCTCGCTTTTCCAATTGATCAAAAAAACCTCAGAAGAAAATCCCAATACCATCGTTTCGGCCTACAAAGACAATGTCGCTTTTCTAAAGGGACCACGAGTGGAGCAGTTTGCTCCCAAACGAGCCGATATTCCCGATTTTTATCAAAATAAAGATTTTGATTCGGTACTCTCTTTAAAAGCCGAAACTCATAATTTCCCGACAACCGTAGAACCATTTTACGGCGCAGCAACGGGTAGCGGCGGAGAAATCCGGGATCGCCTGGCCGGTGGGAAAGGCGCGCTGCCTTTAGCCGGAACTGCTGTCTATATGACGGCTTACAGCCGATTAAAACGCCAGGTGGACGCGGCGTGGGAAAAAGGAATGAAAGAACGGCCTTGGTTATATCAAACTCCGCTGGAAATTCTGATCAAAGCCTCCAATGGTGCTTCTGATTTTGGGAATAAATTTGGCCAACCACTAATTTGTGGCTCGGTCTTAACTTTTGAACACGAAGAAAATGGACGTAAACTGGGCTTTGATAAGACCATCATGCAGGCCGGCGGAGTGGGCTATGGAAAAGCCGATCAAGCCCTTAAAGAAACGCCCCAAAAAGGAGATCAGATCGTAATTTTAGGAGGAGAGAATTACCGGATCGGAATGGGAGGCGCAGCGGTTTCCTCGGCAGATACCGGCGATACCGACGAGCACTTGGAACTCAATGCCGTACAGCGTGCCAATCCGGAGATGCAAAAGCGTGCCGCTAATGCCATTCGAGGAATGGTAGAAAGCGACCACAATCCCATCATTTCCGTTCACGATCACGGTGCCGGGGGGCACTTAAACTGCCTGAGCGAATTGGTAGAGGAAACCGGCGGCGTCATCGAAATGAAAGAGCTGCCAATCGGTGATCCCACCTTATCCGATAAAGAAATCATTGGTAATGAATCACAGGAGCGTATGGGGTTATTGATTGCCGAGAAAGATCGGAAAATCCTGAAAGCTGTTGCCGATCGGGAGCGCTCCCCGATGTATGTGGTAGGAGCGGTAACGGGCGATAATCGATTGAATTTTCATAAAAAGGACGAAAAGAACCCTATCGATTTGGAACTGGAAGATTTTTTTGGGAAGACCCCCAAAACCATTATGAAAGACGAAACCGTAAATCGGGTTTACGAAGATCTTTCTTATGATTCTTCAAAGGTTACTGATTATCTCCGCCAAGTGCTTCGGCTCGAAGCTGTCGCTTGCAAAGACTGGCTGACCAATAAAGTAGATCGCTGCGTGAGCGGTCGGGTGGCCAAACAACAGACGGCCGGATCGCTGCAATTACCCCTTAATAACTGTGGCGTAATGGCCTTGGATTATCAAGGCCGAGAAGGTATTGCAACAGCCCTCGGCCACGCCCCCATTTCGGCTCTGATTGATCCGGTTGCAGGCTCCAGAAATTCCATTGCAGAATCTCTTACCAATATTATCTGGGCTCCGCTTAAGGAAGGCTTAAAATCGGTTTCTTTATCGGCCAACTGGATGTGGCCTGCCAATAATCCGGGAGAAGATGCACGCCTGTATGAAGCCGTACAAGCCGTATCCGATTTTGCCATCCAATTGGGAATCAATATTCCCACCGGCAAGGACTCCCTGTCTATGAAACAAAAATATCAGGATGATGAAGTTCTGGCCCCGGGAACCGTAATTATTTCGGCCGCCGGGCATTGTGACAATATTCGGCAAGTGGTAGAGCCGGTCTTGCAAAAAGAAGGAGGCTCAATTTATTATATTAACTTCTCGCAAGATCATTTTAAATTGGGAGGATCTTCCTTGGGGCAGGTACTCGATAAGATCGGAAAGGAAACTCCTACCATTCAAGATTCAGAATTTGTAAGCCGGGCTTTTAATACACTTCAACAGCTTATCAAAAAAGATCTTATTCTGGCCGGGCATGATGTTGCCTCAGGCGGATTATTGACCACCCTGCTGGAAATGTGTTTTGCCGAAAATGAGCTGACTGCCGATTTTGATCTTACCGCCCTCGGAGAAAAGGACGTAATAAAACTGCTATTTAATGAAAATGCCGGAGTTGTTTTTCAAGCGGCTAACGATTCCGTAGAAGAAATACTCAATCAGGCCGGGGTCTCTTTTTATACCCTTGGAAAAGTGCGTTCGGGAACCATCCTCAAGATCAAAAACGGCCAAGAAGAACTCGAATTTAACATCCCCGAATTACGGGATATCTGGTATGAAACCTCCTATCTTCTGGATCAGGAGCAAAGCGGAAAAGAAAAGGCACGGGAACGATTTGAAAATTATAAAAGGACTCCTCTTCAATATCGTTTTCCGACTTCTTTTACCGGAAAAATAGAGACCTTTCAAAAACCTCGCCCAAAAGCCGCTATCTTACGTGAAAAAGGCTCCAATTCTGAACGGGAAATGGCACGAGCCTTATATTTAGCCGGATTTGATGTAAAAGATGTGCACATGACCGACTTAACCACGGGTCGTGAAACTTTAGAAAACATTCAATTCATTGCTGCCGTAGGGGGATTTTCCAACTCCGATGTGCTGGGTAGTGCCAAAGGTTGGGCCGGAGCTTTCTTATACAATGAAAAAGCCCAGCGAGCACTTCGTAATTTCTTTAGGCGAGACGATGTGCTGAGTTTAGGCGTCTGCAACGGGTGCCAACTGTTTATCGAGTTGGGATTAATCAACCCCGATCACCAGAAAAAACCCAAAATGCTGTTTAACGACTCGGGGAAATTTGAATGTACCTTTACTTCCATCGATATCCCGGAGAACCACTCGGTGATGCTGAAAACGCTTGCCGGCAGCAGGCTGGGAATCTGGTCGGCCCACGGGGAAGGAAAGTTCCATCTCCCCTATGCTGAGGACCAGTATAATATCGTAGGGAAATACGGTTATAATCAGTATCCTGCCAATCCCAACGGATCCGATTATAACACCGCTTTCTTATGCGACGATTCGGGACGACATCTGGTGACCATGCCGCATCTCGAACGGTCCACTTTCCCTTGGAACTGGGCCTATTACCCCAAAGACAGAAAGGAAGATAAGGTAACCCCCTGGCTGGAAGCTTTTGTGAATGCCAGAAAATGGTTGGAAAAACAGTAAAATCCCGCTATATTAGATGCTGCCTCAAGCTCGATCGGCCGGCAGCAGGTTCAAAATGACAATTTTGAGATAACTACTCTATTTTTAGGAATTACCCCCCTTGTTTTTGTCGAGCGGCATCAGCCATTTTCCTCTGTTGACTATCGCTTAATTTTAAATCTTCCAAAAGGTGTAATGCTTCTTCAACATAAACATCTTTGGCCAGATCCTGATGCCATTTATCTCGTTTTTTCTCTAAGGTCGAATCTTGCTTAAACCTCCTTATCTCTTCGGGAAGAGAGCTAAAAGTAAGATCGGTCTGAAATGCTGAGGCATCCTTAAAAACTTCGGCCTGCTTTTCATCCTCCTCAACTTTCTCGCTATAGGATTTATAATCTAAGGGGAAAGTATGTTGGTCACGTTTGGTCTTAATCCATTTTGCGTAATCGTTAATCCGTTTAAATCGCGAACTGGTATCCACTCGTTTCCTACCTTCTTCGATAACCTCATTTAGATTATCATACCCTTGCCACAAATCATAAGAAGTTGAAGAAATCTTATCAAAAGGCATGGGTGCTTCCATATCGCGCTCCCCAATATCAATATAGCTATATTGATCGGGTACCACAACATCGCTGTTAACTCCTTTTAACTGGGTAGCATCGCCATTGATGCGATAAAATTTCTGAGTGGTAATCTTTATGGATCCCATATCTCCCAATTTCTTATTCCGCATAAACTTATTCAAATCTAAAAATTTCTGAACGGTTCCCTTTCCATACGTTTGTTTACTCCCCAGAATAATCGCCCGTTCGTAATCCTGCATTGCCGCCGCCAAAATCTCAGAAGCTGAAGCCGAAAGCTCATTCACCAAAATGATAAGCGGGCCATCCCATTCGATAGTGGAACTGCGATCTTTTAATACCTGCTGCTGATTATCGCCTGAACGCACCTGAACTACGGGTCCTTTTTTAACAAATAATCCGGCAATATCAATCGCTGTAGAGAGTGAACCTCCGCCATTATCGCGTAAATCCAAAATCAAACCTTCCATCCCCTGATTTTTTAAATACTGAATTTCTTTTTGCGTGTCGGAAGCTGCATTTCGCTGTTTGTAGTCCTCCATGTCAAAATAGAAACTGGGAAGTTTTATAACCCCAAATTTTCTTCCGTCTTTCTCGGTAATTGCACTTTTTGCATAGGTTTCATCTATCTCGACTACATCCCGCGTCAACTCGATGGTCTTTGTCGTTCCATCAACACTTTTAACGGTCAGCGTTACTTTTGAACCCTTCGGTCCTCGAATCAACTCTACTGCATCATTGAGTGCCATCCCGACAATGTTTACGGGGGTTTCTTCATCCTCCTGTTTTACACCGGTGATTACATCGCCCACTTTTAAGCGTCCGTCGGTCCAAGCGGGACCTCCGGATATTAATTTTACGACCTTCGTCTTTTCTATATCTTTTTGCAATTGTGCTCCAATCCCCTCCAGGCTTCCCGACATAGCGATGTCAAACCGATCTTTATCGGGAGGAGCAAAATATCCCGTGTGGGGATCAAATTCATTGGCAATGGCATTGAGATAATTGGAAAACCAGTCCTCTCGCTTAATATCTTTATTGATATCATAATACTGCTCCATGGAATGCCGAACGTTTTTCCGGGCTTCAGCTTCTAATTCTTCATCGGTTTTCGGCTCCCAATCGAGATCCTCTTCAGGAATACTATCGGGATCCTCTTTACGCTTTTCAATCTTCTTCTCCTGCTCTTTCTTCAGGTCGTAATATGAAGACAAGACGTTCAATTTAAGTTGTTTTTCCCAATACTGATAGCGTTCTTCCGGAGTCTTCGGATAGTCCATGTTTTTATAATCGGTATTGATTTCCTCCTTTTTTGAAAAATCAAAAGGCTCATCCAATATCTTTTTATACACCGCTTTGGTCTCTTCCATCCGCTCCTGAATACGATTGTATGTAAGATCAAAAAATTGCACGCTGTGATCTTTGAGTTCATCGTCAATTTTGGTCTTATACGCCGCAAATTCATCGATGTCTTGCTGTAATAAAAAGCGTTTTCGGGGATCCAGAGATTTCAAATATTCCTTATACACACGCTTTGAAAAATCATCGTCAATCTCTTTTGGCGAATAATGATAATTACTCAATACAAAGCTCACTAACTCTGACAGCACTTCTTCCTTATCATTACTTCCGGGATCAATTTTATTTTTATTCGTCGTAAAACTACAAGCCGCCACAGAGAGCAACAGTGCAATTAAAAAAACAATGGCGTTCCGCTTCATAAATTTGTATGTCTTCATAGAATCTATAGGTCTTCTCTACAATATTTTGAGATACTGAATAACAGTAAAGCAATAAAATTACTACTTTTTTCAATACTGGTAGTAAAATCCAATTTTACTAACAAAGGTTTATGAAAAATCATGCCAAAATGCATGCCAATACTCGACTTTAGTAACAGAAATCCGACAAACGAAAACCCAAAAATTCGGGCAATCGTTTTACTACCGTATAAAATCAAAAACAAAATAGCTCAGTGCTTTCCCCACTTGTCCATCTCCCGAATCAGCAGCTTCGGCAATATGAAAATAGAGAACTTTATGTTGCCTTAACAATTCAATAAAATGGCGAATAGCGACGATGGAAAACCCACTGGGGGTCTGAGCACTACTGTTAAAATGAGCAATGGCATCGGTATCGAGCTCGATTCCGAATTCTAATTCCATATTACGAAGTGATTCCCACACGGCTCGTTGTTGTGATGTCAAATCTCCCGCCATTACATCTTCAAAAAACTGAATCGATAGTTCCTCTTCTCCCTTGCACTTATCGAAAATATATTGTGGTGTATAATTTTTATGAATCCCAAACATCGAATAGTACTTTAGAAATCCTTCCTTTCGGGCATAGCTAAATCCATTCCCGCTATGCCGATAATCCGTTTTCCGCAAATCAGTATGGGCATCGATATTAAGAATATTTATTGGTTTTCGAAGTGCTAAGGAAGTTCCTTTAATGTTCCCATAGGAATTGTTATGGCCGCCTCCAATAATAATCGGAGTTTTATGGGCAGAAACAATAGTTTGAACAACCGTCGTCACCACTGCATCTATCTTTTCCACCACCTTTCCCAGTTTTTTCTGCGGATTTGATTCTTCTTTCAGAATTCGGCTTGCCTCAAGCTGATAATCCTCACAATCCACACGCCCCAAAATCGCACAATTCCGAGGGTTGCTATATAAGTTAAGCTGAGTATTCAAAAATGAAGCCAGAAAAGCATTCCAGGTTTTAGCGGCTCCCGGCTTCCCATAATTGGCCCGAATTCCAATATCTTCAGGAATCCCAAAAATTATAAAACGGGCAGATGAGGTGCTTATCTCTTCTACGGAAGAAATCAATTTTATTCTCTCTCCAAATTTAATCTCCCCCGCTCTTTTATTTAAATAATGTTCTCGTTCTTTCGAATCAAAAAAAATAAACCCTTCCATACTCTGATACCTTATAAAGTTATAATTTTAGTTTTTTTATTGAGGTCCTTTCTGACGGTAATCAAATAGCTTGCTCTTTGCAAATAATCGGTGATTAGACAAAGTCAAAACGGCAAATGATAAAAAAGAAAACCGTTCTTACACCAAAGATTCGACAAACTCAGGAACCTTCTTAAAAATTTGAGGCCGAACACTTGCTATACAAATTCCTCTCCCTTGAGAAATACTTTTTCAATATGATCATTCCCAAATGAATAGGGTAAAAACCCATACGACGGTATAGGCTCAGTAAGAATCAGGTTAGCCACTTTTCCTTTGGCAATACTTCCATGAGTTTTGCTCAAACCCATGGCATAAGCAGCGTTAATCGTGGCGGCATTAATGGCTTCTTCCGGAGTCATATTCATTTTAATACAAGCCAAGGAAACCACCAGGTTCATGTTTCCACTCGGTGTGCTTCCCGGGTTATAATCGGTAGCCAGCGCAACCGGAAGGCCAACATCAATCATTTTTCGCACCGGAGCATAGGGAATACTCAAAAAGAAAGAACAAGAAGGCAGTGCTGTAGGCATCGTATCGGTCCCTTTTAGAACTTCAATATCCTCCCCTGTCATTACTTCCAAATGATCTACACTCAACGCGTTGTGTTTGACGCCCATTGCAATCCCCCCAATCGCATTAAATTGATTCACGTGAATCTTGCCCCGAAGGCCATATTGTTCTCCGGCGGCCAGTATTTTATCGGTGTCCTCCACCGTAAAATATCCTTTTTCGCAGAAAATATCTACATAATCGGCTAATTTTTCCTCTACTACTCGTGGCAACATTTCCTCAATAACCTTCTTGACATAGCCTTCCCGATCTGCTTTAAATTCGGGAGGTAAAGCATGTACTCCCAAAAAGTTGGATTTGATGGCGATCGGATATTCTTTTTTGAGCCTTTGGATAATCCGAAGCATTTTTATCTCGGCCTCCGTGGTCAGACCGTAGCCGGATTTGATTTCTACCGCTCCGGTTCCTTTCCGGATGATTTCCCGTAATCGCCCTTCCGTTTGACGATATAAATCTTCTTCTGATGTTTCTTGTAATTTCTTCGCCGAATTTACAATCCCCCCACCCCGATTGGCAATTTCTTCATAGGTCAACCCCTTAATCCGATCCACAAACTCCTGCTCTCGATTTCCGGCATAAACCAAATGGGTATGGGAATCTACCCAAGCGGGCAAGACCATCCTCCCGGTGGCATCGATCTCCTTATCAACCTTTATTTTCGGATACGTTTTCATGGCTCCGAAATCGGCTATTTTTCCTTCTTTTATCAATAGCCAAGCATGCTTTAAAGTGGGCAGTTTTTTCATCTCCCCTCCCGATAGCCTTTTTACCGAATTTTCACGAACCTGAATCAGTTCCTTTATGTTTTTAAATAGCGTCGTCATTACTTTTTGATTTTGAATTTGAAAGATAAGAAAAACAAGAGGAAGAAACTGTTCTTATACCTGTAAAGCCAAATATTTAGAAGAAAGCGGGGGATGAGGTTGATGCTGTACCATTAAGGATCGTCGCACACAGCGACAAGATTAAACTCCGATCCCGACCATTTCCTGAAAATTCAACGGATGACAGAATGGTAAAAAATCTAAACGAGAGTAGAAAACCTCGACGAGGCGGCACCATCTCCCGGCGCGTTTAAAGGACCTCAATAATTAAAAAACCGACCCCCAACTTCAGGGATCGGTTCTCCAAAAAATGGTCGATGACTAAAAATTTAGTCCAACGGCATATGGGTGGCTATTGCCATTCGATTCCAGCCGTTAATGGCTACAATTCCCATCATCACGGCCGCCAGTTCTTTTTCTGTAAGTTGCCTGGCGGCTTCTTCATAAACTTCATCCGAAACATGACCATCGGCAATCCGGGTCATTTCTTCCGTCAAGGCCAAAACAGCGCGTTCCTTCGCAGTATAAAGTTCCGGAGCTTCCTCCCACGCATCCAGTAAAAACAAGCGTTGCGTTGTCTCTCCCAATTTTATAGCATCCCGAGTATGCATATTAATGCAGTAATGGCATCCGTTAATCTGGGACGCACGGGTTTTTATCAGATGATACAATTTTTTATCCAGTCCCGTGCCGGCGATGTATTTCTCTAACGCAATCATAGGCTTGTATGCGTCGGGAGCAACTTTTGATAAATCTATTCGATCGCTCATATTTCGTATATTTAATTAATAAAATCAGTAAATGCCGTCATTTTTATGACAAAGCAGAACAAAATTAGCGATTCTCCACCAGTTTTGAGTTAGTAAAAGGTTAAGAAAAAAGGCAATTTTTTTCTTCTTATTTTTGAGGAGATCAAAATTATTGAAACAATCCTTCTTAATTTAATGGGACTATGAAAAGGACAACGCTTATTTTTAACTTTTTGGTTTTTATCGCTTTCAGCTTTACCGGTAAAGCTTCAGAAACCATAGTAAACCCAACTCGTCAAGACACCGCTCGCGTGACCATACTGGCCACCGGAGGGACTATTGCCGGCGTGGGAGATTCTTCAACAGAAGCCGGTTATACCGCCGGCAAGACACCTATTGAGGATTTGTTGAAAGCCGTTCCCGAAATCCACAAAATCGCCAAGATAAACGGAGAGCAAGTTACCAATATTGGAAGTCAGGACATGGATATTGCAACCTGGTTAAAATTGAGTCGGCGTATCAATGAAATTTTTGATCGTAATGAAGCCGATGGGATTGTCATTACTCACGGAACGGATACAATGGAAGAAACTGCTTATTTCTTAAGTTTGACCGTACACTCCACCAAACCCGTTGTTCTCGTTGGAGCAATGCGACCCTCGACGGCACTGAGTCAGGATGGAAATCGAAACCTATTCGATGCGGTGGTTGTCGCCGCCTCAAAAGACAGTCGGGAAATTGGAACCGTTGTCGCGATGAACGGATTGATTTTTACGGCTCGTGATGTGGACAAGACCAATACGATCAGTACCGCTGCTTTCCAATCCCGAAACTTTGGTCCAATCGGGATCGTATATGATAATCAGGTAGATTACTATTATAAATCGCTACGAAAGCCCACCAAAATCTTTGATGTAAGTGAACAGAAAACCCTTCCTCAAGTCGATATCCTATACGGCTACGCCGGAGCTCGCCCGGATGCTGTTGATTTTTCCATGAAATTTGGAGCCCGGGGCATTGTTTATGCGGGTGTCGGAAACGGGAATTTTAGTCAGGAAGTCGAACAAGCCTTGGTGAAGGTTGCTCGAGAGGGAATTGTCGTTTGCCGTTCTTCCCGGATCGGTTCGGGAAAAGTCACCTTAAACAATGAGGTAAATGATGAAAAGTATGGATTTATCGTTGCCGATGATTTAAGCCCTCAAAAAGCCCGAATCCTAATCATGCTGGCCTTGACGGAAACCGATGATCCCGAGACCATTCAAAACTGGATTTTTGAGAATTAGTCGGCATTCTTGACCAAAAATTACGATTACAACCCGGGTACAGTAAAAAACCTATCGCTACGGCAGGGGTCTCAAAAGTGTCATTTTCGTAGTGAGAAATCTCAAGAGCCTGATAAAGAAGAGATTCCTCCCTCGTCGGGATAACATTATTCTATAACAAACTTTGATGTTTCCTGTCATCCAGAGCGCAGCGAAGGATCTTTTTTTCTCTTCTGAAACTACAAATGTGAGATTCCTCACTGCGTATACCAATGACACATTTTATAAATAATTGTTTATCTGACGATTATAATCTTATAAAAACATCCTAATCCCGACCCATCCCTTCCAAGGAAAGGGGATAAAGCCTCTTCGAAGAGAAGTTTAGGGGACGTTCTTGAAGTGTCATTTTCAAAATCCTTGCCTCGCCAACGGCGAGGAATAATAACTCGGAATGACATTCATTCTATAACAATCTTTGATGTTTCTTGTCCATCCAGAGCGCAGCGAAGGATCTTTTTTTCTCTTCTGAAACTACAAACGTGAGATTCCTCACTGCAACCAATTACTCCGATAAAGAGGTTATAAGACCACTACAAATCCCGATAACCCCCGGCAAACACACTGTAACTTGGATGCAATCGCCCTCAATGACCGAACGTCGAAGGTATTCAACTTTTTACAGAACAATCAAGCCTCCACCTCTTCCTTCTTATAATCCAAAGGGGCTAAAACAGACAGGGCCTGTTGGATATTTTTGATGTCTTCAAAACGAAGCAGAAGCCGCAATCCGTTTCGGGTTTTCTTTTCCTTTAAGGTACAAAGATGAGGATGCGTCTGGACATATTGTAACACCTTAGTAAAGGCTTTGGTTTGATAAAATTTGGATTCCTGATCGGCAATAAAGTAACAAATCAATTTTCCACGCTTCATAATCACCCGTTCTACCCCGATGCTTATCGCAATCCATTTCATTCGCATCGCGTTCAACAAATCGGCTGCCTGCGTGGGCAAATCACCAAATCGATCGATCAGATGCTTTTCAAATTCTTTGAGTTGAGCCTCCGATTCCACTTTATTCAGCTCGGTATAAAGGTTCATCCGTTCCGTGATGTTATTAATGTAATCATCCGGGAACATCAAGATAAAATCAGTATCGATTTGCACCTCTTTCACATAGGTCTTCTCATTGATATCCTCTTCATCCTCATACAATTCCTTAAACTCCTCTTCTTTCAGCTCTTCAATGGCTTCATTGAGAATCTTTTGATAGGTTTCAAAACCGATATCGTTAATAAAGCCACTTTGTTCTCCACCCAATAAATCTCCGGCCCCACGGATTTCCAAATCCCTCATTGCAATATTGATTCCACTGCCCAAATCGGAGAATTGCTCCAGTGCCTGAATCCTTTTTCGGGCTTGTTCGGTCATCGCCGAATACGGAGGGGTGATAAAATAACAGAACGCTTTTTTATTGCTTCGCCCTACCCGGCCCCGCATCTGGTGGAGATCGGAAAGCCCGAAGTGATGAGCCTGGTTAATAATAATCGTATTGGCATTAGGAACATCCAATCCGTTTTCGATAATGGTCGTGGACACCAAAACATCAAATTCCCCGTTGATAAAATCGAGCATCAGCTGTTCCAGTTTCCGGCCCTCCATTTGACCGTGTCCGATCCCAATTCTGGCATCGGGAACCAATCGCTGAATCATTCCGGTCACTTCTTTGATGTTTTCAATGCGATTATGTACAAAAAAGACTTGGCCTCCACGCTGAATTTCATAGATGATGGCATCCCGGATACTTTCTTCAGAAAACCGCATCACCTGCGTATCGATGGGAAAACGATTGGGCGGCGGCGTGGCAATGGTCGATAAATCGCGTGCTGCCATCAAGCTAAACTGCAAGGTACGGGGAATCGGCGTGGCCGTTAAAGTCAGCGTATCTACATTCTCCTTGATGGTTTTCAACTTGTCTTTTACACTAACTCCGAATTTTTGTTCTTCATCGACAATCAGCAGCCCCAAATCCTTAAATTTCACTTTTTTATTGACCAGTTGATGCGTACCGATCACAATATCCAAAACCCCACGATTTAACTCCTCCAAAATATTCCTTTTCTCTCCCGCAGTGCGAAAACGATTGAGATAATCGATAGTGACCGGCAAATCTCTTAAGCGTTCACGAAATGTTTGAAAATGCTGAAAAGCCAAAACTGTTGTCGGCACCAAAACGGCAACTTGTTTCCCATTATCCACGGCTTTAAAGGCCGCGCGAATGGCTACCTCCGTTTTTCCAAATCCCACATCCCCACAAACCAATCGATCCATGGGCTGAGGATTCTCCATATCTTTTTTTACCGCTTCGGTAGCAGCACTTTGATCGGGTGTATCTTCATACATAAAAGAAGCCTCCAGTTCGTTTTGAAGATAGGAATCCGGGGCACACTGAAAACCTTGCTGCATGCGACGCTTAGCATATAATTTAATCAAATCGAAAGCGATATGCTTGACGCGCGATTTAGCCTTTTTCTTTTTACGTGCCCAGGCGGTACCGCCGAGTTTATGTAAAGTAGGCTCAGCCCCTTCCTTTCCGTTGTATTTTGTTATTTTATGAAGCGAATGAATACTCAGGTACAGAACGTCACGCTTGGCATAAATCAGTTTAATAGCCTCCTGCATCTTCCCTTCCACATCGATCTTTTGAAGTCCTGCAAACCTCCCGATTCCATGATCGATATGAACCACATAATCCCCAATATGTAAATTACCGAGTTCCTTTAAAGTAATGGCCTGTTTCTTGGCATAGCCGGTTTTTAATCGGAATTTATGATACCGCTCAAAAATCTGATGGTCGGTGTAGCAAACCTGCTTTCCGACCTCGTCAACAAATCCCCGATACAGGGAGAGCACCGGGGTTTTATAGGCGATTTCAGCCTCCTTATCTTCCTTTTTTCGGTCCTCGAAAATAGCATGAAAACGCTCTGCTTGCTGAGAAGTAACACAAAAAATGGCATTTGTGTAGCCTTCCTTTTGATGACGGATCAAATCGGCCGCAAGCAAATCAAATTTCTTATTGAAAGAAGGCTGCGGCCGGGTATGAAATTCTATAGTCCGGAGATCCTCTTCCTTTTGAAAAAAAGTGTTTGCCCCCCACTCGATAAGACTTCGCTCTTCCAAATCTTTCTGAAGGGAGCGGGCATTACAAAATAAATCTTCCGGTTGCTGCCGATTGATTTCCCCTTTCATCGATGAAAAAGTCGCTTCTGCCTTACTGAAGAAATCATCCAACCGAGCAGCACAAAGATCAAAATTCTTTATAAAAACAACGGTTTTAGAAGAGCTATATCGCAGAAAGCTTTCCCGGGTTTCATCGAGCTTTTTATTCTCTACATTGGGCATAATCTCTGCCCTTTTTGTCTTCCCGGTAGAAAGCTGGGTCTCAATATCAAATTCCCGAATACTATCTACGTCATCGCCAAAAAATTCAATGCGATAAGGGCTGTCGTTACTAAAGGAAAACACATCGATAATCCCTCCCCGAACAGAAAACTCTCCCGGCTCGGTTACAAAATCAACCCGTTTAAAATCGTATTCAAAAAGCATCTCGTTCACAAAATCCAATGACAACTCATCTCCCACTTCTATTTTCAAAGTGTTCTTTTTGAGTTCTTTTTTGGTTACCACCTTTTCAAAAAGGGCATCGGGATAAGTAACGATCAATGAAGGTTTTTTACGGGAATTAATCCGATTGAGAACTTCGGCCCGCAATACGATATTTGCATTATCGGTCTCCTCAATCTGATACGGCCGCCGATAACTTCCGGGATAAAAAAGAACCCTTTCTTCATCGAGCAATTGTTCAAAATCGTTTAAAAAATAAGCGGCTTCCTCTTTGTCGTTTAAAATTACCAAGAAAGGGAGATCGGCTTCTTTAAAGGCATTGGCGGTTACAAAAGAAAAAGAGGAGCCCACCAGGCCTTTCAATTGAAGTTTTATTTTTTCTTGTGGGGAAACGGAGATCCGCTCCGTCAACTTTTTTTGCTGCGGAGAACGGGCAAATTTCTGGAGAATTCTGGATTTGCTCATAAGGTTGCAAAGATAAATCCTTTCTCCTTTTTTGACAAGTTATTCTTTTGCCTTCCTATAATTATGGAGATCGCTCAACCGGAAGGGATCTAAACTTTTTATCTATAATTTATATGGATGATCCGGATTCGATCTGCCACCTTGTAGAACCATAAACAACTAAATTTTTACAAGCCGATACGACAGTCCTTATAACTGAAGTTTCGGAGATGTTCTCATGAACTGAATTCAACACGATTTATTGG
>CAZBXQ010000052.1:0-22074 GCA_964495935.1 uncultured Flavobacteriaceae bacterium | reverse complement strand
TACAAGAGAACAACATCAGGCGAACCGCCGCAGTGAGTTTATTATTGTGGAGTAAAAAGTAGTAGAAGTTGGGATAGATTAGGTTATGGAGAGTTCCCGCAGAGTGAAAGACGGTCAGGACGGCCATTTCTTTTTTTACGAAAAATATGCGGACAAATTTGCTGTTTTTAAACCACTTTATCAGGGTAAGGATACAATGTGCATACCCTTTTCTTTATGCTGTTCTTTTAATATTTCAGTGAATTTAGAATTAAAATTAATCCAATTCCTATAAGACTCCAATATACGTATTTAAAAAATGAGTTATCATTTAATATATGGTTTAAATATCTCCCTAAAAATATTGCAGGGATAGCTGTTGTCAAAGAATACAGAAAATATTGATTTACTTCGGTCGTAATAAGTCCTTTCATATAATAGCCTAAGGCTCCGATTAAACTCGCAGGTAAAAAATACGCTTGTAAAGTTGCCCGAAAACGCTTTGCAGTCCAATTTCTTAAATTTCCATAAACTACTAATGGTGGTCCGTTTAGTCCATAAGCACCGCCAAATACACCCGATAAAAAACCACAAATGAACAGCAGAAGTTTATTATTTTCCTGTTTCCGTGTTTTTATTTTTTTGTTAAATAGTGAATAGAAAGAATAGATTATTATCAAAAGTCCAAGGATGATTTTTACCAACGTTTCGTGGCCATAAATAAGAATGAACAAACCTATGGGAATGCCGATAATTGCATAGATTACCAACCATTTTGCACTTTGATAATGAATTTTTTTATGGTCTTGAATTATAATTATTAATGCAATGACAATTGAAAGCATAACCGATAAAGGAACGGCCATGTCAAGAGGTAGAAAAAGTAAAAATAACGGTACTGCGATAAGCGATTCCCCAAATCCTAAAGTTGACCTAATGAGAGAAGCAAAAAAACTAATAGTCAAAATTAATAATGTTGTGAAAGACATACGCTCAAGTTAGCAGTCGTTTTTATACTCAAGTGGAACATCTTGGGAGTATCTCACAAAAACTGTAGAAGTTAGGATTGTTACTATTTTATTCGATTACCAAATTTAATGTATAATTGTTGGATGGTCAAACTCCAATTCTGCAATGACCTCAAACCGATAGTCCAAAAAGTATAAAGACCGCCTGAAAAAACGTCGTTTGACATAGACACAAGCATAAATCAAAAAATATTCTGAGTTTTGATTTTTTTGATTACTGTAATTCTACAAGTACAAACAATGAGGTGGTTTAAACTTTTAGGATTGAAGCGAAAAATAGAGATTATTGTTCCAGATGACGGCTTTTTTGTAGAGCATAGCCATAGCTACGGTCGAAAAAAAGACTAAATCTGGGGCAATAAGATCATTTTGCAACCAATTTTTGAAAGTTTAAATGACCTCAATACTTCCATTCCTTCATTTTGATTCTATAGTGATAAATTTTGATACAATTTAACGAGGATAAAGAGAGAACACCGTTTAACTTTAACAAAATATTTTAAAACCTGAAAATGAGAATAATCTGGAATCTGATCTTATGCGTTGTCTTGATATCCTGTTCATCCTCCTCGGAGAATGATAAAACCTTACCCGATGGTGATACAACAGATGAAGTTCCATCTCCAAAAGACAAGGAAGAAGGGTTTTATAATCCTGTATTTGAACCTGTATTGGCCGATCCTTCTGTAGTTTTTGACAGCTCAGACAATACTTTTTATGCATACGGAACAGAGGATGATTGGGATGATGGAAAAGGAGGCCGGTACATCCCTATTCTACGTTCGACAACGTTGACGGACTGGGAATATGTGGGAAATGCCTTCAGTCGTAAACCGTCCTGGAAATCCGATGGAGGGTTATGGGCACCGGATATCAATAAAATTGATGGGAAGTACTTGATGTATTATGCTTATTCTACTTGGGGCGATGAAAATCCGGGTATTGGTCTGGCTATTTCAGATCGCCCAGAGGGTCCTTTTACAGATCAAGGAAAACTTTTTGACAGCAAGGAGATAGAGGTACCCAATTCGATTGATCCTTTTCTTTACAGGGATGGCTCCAAAAAATATCTGTTTTGGGGGAGTTATAGTAATGATGCTCACCAGGGAACCTATCTTATTGAGCTTACTGACGATGGTCGCAAAATAAAAAAGGGAGCAGAAAAAATAAAAATTGCAGCCGGTGATTTTGAAGCGGTCATGATGTACAAACGAGATAACTATTACTATTTCTTCGGTTCTAAAGGGTCTTGTTGCGAAGGAGCAGAAAGCACCTATCACGTATTGGTGGCACGCTCAGAAAATCTATTTGGTCCTTATGTTGACAAAGAAGGACAAGAAATTGTAGAGAGGGGAAACGGAACTCTTATCTTGGAAGGAAATAATAAATATAAAGGACCCGGGCATGTTTCAAATATTGTAAAGGATAAGAATGGGACAGAATGGATATTTTATCACGCCATAGACTCCCAACACGGAAAATTATCGAATGGAACTTCACGAAGAATGCTCATGTTAGACAAGATTAACTGGGAAGGAAATTGGCCGGTTATTGCAGATAAAACCCCCAGTATCTTTTCTAAAACAAGCCCTAAATTCTAAATAATTTCAAAATGAAAAAGATCGGTACAGCCTTTTTTATATTAATGGTTTGCATCAGCTGTAAACAGACTGCAAAGGAAAAATTCAACAATCCCTTACACATTAAGTTTGGCGATCCCTATATCTTATATGACGAGAACTCGGACACGTATTATATGTATGGCACAGGCGGTGTAAAGGAGGGTTTTATGGCCTACTCTTCAAAGGATTTGCAAAACTGGGAAAGCGAAGGTCAAGTGTATAATACGCATCAAAAAAACGGATGGGGGATTAAGGATTTTTGGGCTCCCGAAGTATATTTTTTAAAAGGGAAATTTTATATGTTTTACAGCGCACACTGGAGGGTTAATCCGGAAAATGAAGTTGAAAACTATAAAATTGGCGTTGCAGTCGCCGATTCTCCCGTCGGTCCTTTTGAGGATTTGACAGGAAAACCACTTTTTGACCCGGGCTATCCCATTATCGATGCCAATGTTTTTTTAGATGACGATGGAAGTTATTACCTGTATTATTCCCGAGTGGCCTACAATCACCCGGTGGAGACCGAGATATCGGAGTGGGCAAAGGAAAAAGGATTATTTGATGAAATTGAAGAGAGCTGGGTTTACGGCGTAAAATTGAGCGATGATTTTTTAGGGGTCGAAGGACAACCAAAGCTTCTTCTGCGACCGCCAAAAAAATTGGGGAACCCGCAAACGGAATGGGAAAGTCGCTCCGTAACCAGTGGAGAAGTGAACCGAAGATGGACTGAGGGTTCCTTTTTATTAAAGCATAAAGGGATCTATTATATCATGTATTCGGCTAATTTCTTTGGAGGCAAAAATTATGCCGTCGGGTATGCAACCTCCAGTTCTCCTTTGGGCCCCTTTACTAAAAGTGTAAACAATCCCATCCTCCAGAAAGATATAGATCGAGGTGGTAAAGTTTCGGGCACCGGGCACAATATGGTCTTCACCGATCGGGAAGGAAGACGACTCCTTGTTTATCACGGAAGAACACCGGAAACAGGAGATGACCGAGTAGTTTTTATTAATCAATTAAAGATTACCGATCATGGGGATCTGGAGGTTATCCAACTGTAGCCAATTTAATTCCTAAACCCATTTAATCGGGTCATACTCGGTTTATATAATCGAGTCATTTTTTGAAATATACAAAGTAGAAAAATACTTTTAACCTTTTAAATCTCAAAACTATGTCTTTTATAAAAACTGTGGTTAATATTAGATGCTTTACGGGGCTGTTGCTGATAACACTGGTTTTCACTTCCTGTAAACCCCAAAAAACGTCAGATCAATTACCGGATATTGAAAATTTTAAAGGGGAAATAGACGGCAAGGAAGTTTCACTTTATCATCTCTCATCAAAAAACGGAATCGAAGTAGCCTTAACAAACTACGGAGCCCGGATAGTCTCCCTGCTTGCACCGGATGGAGAAGGAATCAAACATGATGTAATCCTTGGCTTTGATAAGGCTGAAGACTATCATAATGAAGAAGAACCCTATTATGGAGCCATTGTCGGGCCTTACGCCAATCGGATTGCAAACGGAAAATTTGAATTGGACGGGGAAACCTATAATCTCGAACAAAATGATGGTACAAACACCCTTCACGGAGGCTTTAAAGGTCTGCAATTTATAGCTTGGGATACAAAATCTGTTTCACCGCAATCAGTTCAGTTCGAATGTCAATTAAAAGACGGGCAGAGCGGGTTTCCGGGAAACAGAACGATAACCGTTACGTACAGCCTTACGGAGGACAATGAATTAACTGTAGAATATAAGGCAACCACGGATAAAAAAACGGTTATAAACCTGAGCAATCATGCTTACTTCAATCTAAACGGAGAAGGCAGTGGTACCATATTGAACCATAAATTACAAATTGTTGCACAACAAATAACTCCCGTTGACGCAACCCTCATCCCAACCGGCGATCTGATGGAGGTCGCAGGAACCCCCTTTGATTTCACCCACATGAAAAGAATTGGAGCCGATATTAATGAGCCCCATGAACAATTAGAAAGAGGGCGGGGATATGACCATAACTTTGTGCTGGAAGATTGGAATAAAAATAACCCCCACCCGACAAAGGCCGTCAAATTAAAGGGAGATCACACAGGAATTGTCATGGAGATTTATACCGATCAGCCCGGAATCCAATTTTATAGTGGGAATTTTATGAGTGAGAAGGTTACCTTAAAATCCGGGGTCAAAGACAGCTATCGAACGGCATTAGCCCTTGAGCCGCAACACTTCCCCGACTCTCCAAATCATCCTTCTTTCCCCTCTACCACTCTAAAACCTCAAGATACATGGCAGAGTATCTCAATCTACAAGTTTACGGCTCAGCAATAAAATAAGCAGCCCCCTAAAACCGTCTATGAGATCATGTAACCTTTTAGATCGCTCTATGAACTTCCAAAAATCGGGTTTTAGGGGGCTCAATTCTATGAATTCTGCTAAGGCCTCCAACTACAATCGCAGACAATTTTTCCTGCCCTCCTGACAAAGTTTATGTATTGGATGCAGGGCTTCTCGTTTTCAGACTTCGGCCGCATTTCTTATCCGTTTACATTAACGATAATTATGTACCGAACTAATAATCAATTCATTTTTCAAATAAAAAATTGGAATCACTTCGATATGTAAATTGATATAAACGGAATATCAAACCCATATGGGCCTGCCCAATGGATGAAGGGTACCGGTTTGCACCAAAAGCGAAGTTGTTTTTCGATTCCAACAGATTATCCCATGGGCGTTTGTATGCCGGACATCATCGTACCGGTCAATATCTTTCATCAATCTTCCAAGCATAAATTCACATAATTTTCACTTTACATTAAAATTGATATAAAATGTATAAACAATGAAACATATTGAATATAGAAGTTTTGTATAAAAAGTAAAATTTGTAAGGCATCAACAAGAAACAACTTTCTTGGTGCTGTTAAAACATATTGAGGTGGTTTAAAGTTTTGGGATTGAAGCGAAAAATAGAAATTATTGTTGCCAGATGACGGCTTTTTTGTAGAGCATAGCTATAGCTACGGTCGAAAAAAAGACTAAATCTGGGGCAATAAGGTCATTTGCAGCCCATTTTTGAAAGTTTAAATGACCTCATTATAAAGTAAAATTAAAAATATGAAAATATGAAAACATTAAGTAGGTTAAACAAAAGTGTACCTCACATGCGCGCCAATTTCGTATTGATTACTCGGTTTGCAGCCATTTTCCTTTTGTTCCTTTTGAGTACAGTACAGACGCTGGCAGAGGTAGCAAAAACAGAGATTAATCGAGATGATCCATTTTCATTAGACAAGGGAAGTTTAATACACGGAATTCACGACCTATCTTTTTATCAGGGGCAGCCTCAAGTGATCGAAGTCACGGGAACCGTCACCGATGAAAATGAGGTCCCTTTACCCGGAGTTAATATTTTAGAAAAAGGGACAGACAATGGAACAACAACCGACTTTGATGGGAATTTTAGCCTTGTCGTACAAAAAGATGCCATTTTGGAAATCAGCTCATTGGGCTATCATAAACAAGAATTGGAGGCGCAGGGACAAAATAAATTTACGATTAAAATGCTCCCCTCCTCCTCCGAGTTGGATGAAGTCGTTCTCATCGGATATCAGTCGATCAAGAAAAAGGATCTTACCGGCGCAGTTTCTGTCTTAGATCCGGAAAAAATGAGAAACCGAACAGTTACAGGAACCGTTGGCGATGTATTAGGGACACTTCCCGGGGTATCGGTTCGAACGGGCGGAGCACCCGGATCAGAGGGAAAAATAGAAATACGGGGGACGGGAACATTCGGCTCCAGCAGTCCACTCTATGTTATCGACGGTGTAGCCGGAACTGCCGCCAACAGGGACTTCAACTTTAACGATATAAAATCCATACAGGTATTAAAAGATGCCTCAGCAGCCGCGATATATGGTTCGAGAGCCGGAAATGGAGTTGTGATTATTGAAACGAAGAAAGGAAAAGAAGGGGAAATGAAAATTGATGTTTCTTCAAGTTTCACCGCTCAGTGGCTCCCCAAATACAATTTGACGAATCGCGAGGAATGGATAAAACTAAACGATTTGGCCTTTTCAAATGCCGGGCTTCCCCCTGCAAACCATTTTGATGGCAATACAGATTGGCAAAAAGAAGTTTTTAAAACCGGATGGATCCAAGATCATAATGTTTCTTTTTCAGGTGGTAAAGGAGGAGGAAGATATTTCATCTCCGGGAACTACCAAAGTAATTCCGGGGCTACCATAGGTACCAAGAGTGAGCGTTTTATTTTCAGGGTAAACACCTCTCAGGAAAAATCCTTTGGCGAAAATCTAAAATTGAAAATAGGAGAAAATGCAACGATTTCAGATTATTCGATTGATCAATTGGACACCAATCCCATCACCGATGTCTGGCGAATGCTGCCCACAATTCCCATATTTGATCCCGATAATGAAGCTAAAGGCGGATATGGATATGGCGATGGTTCCCGAGATGTGACTTTTGGAACAAACCCCTTTGCAAAGGAAGATTTTACACAAACCAAAAATGGTAATCTTAGACTAAGAGGAAACGTTTTTGCAGAGCTCGAACTATTCAAAGATTTCAAATACCGAAGCAGCTTAGGGTTTAATCTCAGTAACGACCGCCATTCTTTTCTCAGAAAAGAAGGCTTTTGGACTTTTAACCAGCCCAAGGACCCCTCTTCATTAAATAAAAATCAAGCACAATTCAGAGAGTTTGTAATAGACAATACCATTGAATTTAATAAAGAGATTAAGAAACACAACATTGCTGCAGTTGCCGGAATCAGTTATCAGACTTCCAAGTATTCTCAAGTTTGGGGGACTAAAAATGATGTCCTGTTTTCAGCAGGCCGTTATTTTGATGAATTGGATGCAGCACTCACCAATCCAAAAACAGGAAGTTATTCCGATTTAAATAAATTGTTTTCTGCCTTTGCCCGTATCAATTATGATTATGACGGAAAATATCTATTTAGTGTTACCGCCAGACGGGACGAATCCTCAAAATTTAATCCGGATTCCCGCGTAGGCTACTTTCCCTCATTTTCTGCCGGTTGGCGTATCAGTGAAGAAAATTTCTTCAAAAGCTCATGGGTGGACGATTTAAAACTACGGGCCAACTATGGAGTTTTGGGGACTTCCAATATAGGAGTATGGGATTGGGTTCCCTTCATTACCGTCTTTCCTCAGGCCGTTTTTGGGAATGATCAGCAAACTGTTACAGGGATGACTCAAATCCAATTGGCCAATACCGATTTAAAATGGGAAAAAATGGCTCAGTTCAACGCCGGTTTCGATGCCGAATTATTTAAACACCGATTTTTAATTAGTGCCGATTACTTCAGGAAAGAGACAAAAGATGTTTTAACGCCAATGGAAATTTTAATGGCGACAGGTAATAATGGAGGGGCTCCGGTAGTTAATGCCGCAACCCTTCTAAACTCCGGTATAGAATTAAGTCTTACCTATAGGGATCGCATTGGCGACCTGTCCTATAACCTGCAATTAAACGGATCGTATCTAAAGAATAAAATCAAAAAACTGGGATATGGAAGAGACGAATTTACGCAATGGGATACAAAATCTCGTGTGGGCCATCCCATCGGCGAATGGTATCTTATTAAGACCGACGGAATATTTCAAACTCAGGACGAAGTCAATGCTCATGTAAACAGCGAAGGCAAGTTAATTCAGCCCAATGCGCGACCCGGTGATATCAAATTTATAGATTATAACGATGACGGACAAATCACGGATGCCGACAGGCAACATGTGGGCTCCTCTATACCAAAATACGAATTGGGAATGAACTGGAGCCTCGAATACAAAAATTTTGATCTGCAACTTCAGTTTTCCGGAGCCTTTGGTTTTAAATCCTTCAATGGCCCCAGAAGCGGTTATGACAAATTTGACGATAATTCAAATTACAGAGCCGATTATGATCCCTGGACACCGGATAATCCTAACGCCAAAGACCCGAGACCAATCTTTGACGACTCACGAAATGTAAGAGGGGAACAGGATCGATGGCTGGAGAACGGAAGTTATCTTCGGGTTAAACAAATGGCACTGGGATATAGTTTACCCAAATCGATAATCAGCCCTTTCTTTGACAATGTTCGGTTCTATATCAATGCTCAGAACCTGATTACATTTACTTCTTATACAGGGCTGGATCCCGAATTCTTGAACACGAATATTTGGGATCGGTCCTACGATACCGGATCCTTCCCAAATCCTAAAGGAATATCTTTTGGAACTCAAATTAAATTTTAAAAAATAGCACCATGAAATATTATATTATCACTCTTCTTGTAATATTCTCACTTCTGTCCTGCACCGTAGATGTCAGTAATCCCAATACGATAACTAAAGAGACCTTTTGGAAAACGGAACAAGATGCAGAGCACGGAATTAATGCGGTTTATAACATGTTTTATAAACCCGGAACCTATAGCCGCTGGTTATGGTTCAGATTGGACTTGACATCAGACGAGGGGTATAGCCAAAGCCCTTGGGCCGAATTAAAAGAATGGACCAGATTCCAGTATAATAATTACAATTTCTGGGAAGGCAATGCCTGGACTTACCGCGATTTTTATGAAGCTGTTTTCAGAGCCAATCAGGTGTTGAATTTTGTGCCCGAGGTAGAATTCTCAGATCCCGAAAAGAAGAACCAAATCCTGGGGCAGGCCTACTTTTTAAGAGGATTATATTACTATAATTTGGCACTTTTATGGGGAAGTGAAAATAAAAGCCTCGGCGTAGTCCTCGAAGTTTCCACGCCGGAAATACAACCGGAAGGACATACCGGCACAGAAGTTTATGAACAAGCTATAAGTGATTTTACGAAGGCTCAAGAATTACTCCCTGAACAATGGGATGATACGAATGTAGGCCGAGCCACAAAAGGAGCGGCTTTGGGCTTTCGAGCAAAGGCCTATATGCAATTACATCGCTGGGAGCTGGCCAAAGAGGATTTGGACTGGTTTATTATCGGGCAAGGACAACAATATTATGGTCTGGTCGATAACTACTTTTATAATTTCAGCAAAGATCATGAGAATAATCGGGAGTCTATCTTTGAAATACAGTATTCAGATGCTAATCTGGCTCCTGCAGGAGATGGGGATTTCGATGTGGATCCCAATCTCGGCTTAAACCGCGGGCAATTTTTTGCGCCTCCGGGAATCGGGTGGACTGATGGGGAGTTGCGACCTTGGCTGGTTGATGAATTCAAAAAGGAATTGGACAAAGATGGAAATTTTGACATTCGACTACGATATTCCATGATCTACGAAGGAATGGAAGATGATTTCCCCAATAACAGCAGAATATACAACCTTGAAAGTAATTCAGAATTATGGTCTAAACAAGACTGGAAAGGGCGAGTCTTCTTTCGAAAATACAGCTCTGAATATTTTAGGGACTTTGATGATTATTATAACCCGACAAATGTACGTCTCATTCGGTACTCTGATATTTTATTGATGTATGCAGAAGTTCTGGCAGAAACCGGAGGTTCACTTCAAGAAGCCGCTCAATATGTAAATTTGGTAAGGAGCCGGGTTAATATGCCCGATTTGGCGGTCAATCATCCTGAGGCCATAACAAGCAAACAAATGTTTTTAAAAAGGCTTCAAATGGAAAGAGTGCACGAATTGGCCACTGAAGGACACCGATGGGCAGATATAAAACGTTGGGGCTTACTTGACGATCAAACCGGATTGGATGAATTAAAAAGCCGTGACGCCGATTTTGACAACTTCCAAATCGGAAAACACGACGTTCTCCCCATCCCTTCTGACGAAGTCTCCAATAACCCCAATATAGAACAGAATCCAAATTACTAATTGAACCATAAACCTCGCGACGTCGCCCGAAAAATTTTTATCAACATGAGATCCAACTTTATTTCAAAAGGTTATCGAATCCGGATTAACTTTCGATAAAGAAATCGAGTTGGGGGTCAATTACTATTCGACTCCGAGTTTATATATGAATCATGGCGGTCAAGAACTCCGCCTTATTTTATAGCTGTAATTCTAAATATTTCAAGTCTTAACCCGTGGAGAATAACCATGTATTCTTTCACCATTATAATCTAAGTAATGCGATCAATAGTTTATATTTCTTTTCTCATCGTACAGTTCTCATTGTTGAGGGCTCAACAACCTGACCCACCGGGTCAAGCCGGCGGAGACGAAAAAGCCCTCAACGAAGCCTACCTCTTTGCCCACATGATGCACAAGGACTATGGAAGGTTATATTATTCGGTTTCTTTAGATGGGTTGCATTGGGAAAAATTAAATAACGGGAATCGGGTATTTCAAGACTACAAAGGGCACCCCGATATTACAAAAGGACCAAAAGGCAATTATTTCCTGGTTGGGAACGATAACGACTCCTCGCTGGATATTAATATATGGGTATCTGAGGATCTCGTTACTTGGGAAAAATATTCGGTTTTTACACCTCATCTAAAATCCATACCGGGCTATGAGGAAGCCTTGCAACGAGTTGGTGCCCCTAAAATATTCTATGACCACCACTCCTCTCAATTTATTCTGACTTGGCATACACCCCATAAAGAAGGAACAAAAGAAGACCCGGAGCGATATTGGAGAAGCCAGCGAACACTCTATGTATTGACTAAAGATCTTAAACATTTTGACACCCCTCCCCGCTTGCTTTTCGACTGGAATATTGGGACTATTGACGTCATTTTACGAGAAGTAAATGGCGAATATTATGCAATCTTGAAAGATGAAACCTACCCCACTTTATACTGGCCAACGGGTAAAACAATCAGAATTGCCAGATCCAAATCCCTATTGGGCCCCTATTCTCTTCCGGGACCTCCCATAAGCCCCAATTTTCGCGAGGCTCCAAATTTGGTTCCTTCGCCTGATGGAAAAGCTTGGTATCTTTATTATGAACAATATCCGGGAGTATCTTATGGGCTCTCCATTTCAAATGATTTAAACGGTCCGTGGTTTCAGGCTTCAGGCTATACCTTTTATAAGGACTGGGATAAATATAGTTTACCCAAAGAAGTACGACATGGCACTATGATAACGATTTCAAAAGCAGAATATGATAATCTGGTACATCATTTCGGTGTTTCAAAATAAAAATTATCGCCATAAAAGCGGATACCCCAATTATGAAAAGAAGCAAGATCTTATTTTTTTTGTTTATCGTTTTTGTCATAGGATCGTGTAAAAGCGGGCGCGTCATCTCCTCGGAAAAATCCATCGTACCACTGGCCGATCCGTTTATATTGTTGTATGACGATATCTATTACGCCTATGGAACCCATGCTTCAGATGGAATAGAAGTGTACACTTCAAAAAATTTAAAAACGTGGAAAAAAGAGCCACAATTGGCTTTAAGCCAAAAAAACTCTTGGGGGGATCAATGGTTTTGGGCACCGGAAGTCTATTATATACCGGAGAAAGATCGATTCTATATGTATTATTCGGCCGACACCCATATCCAGGTGGCCACCTCAAAATCAACCCTGGGTCCTTTCAAACAGGAGGTCAAGGAACCGATGCTGCCGAATGAAGAATCCATAGATAACACTCTGTTCATAGATGACGATGGAACTCCCTATCTGTATTTTGATCGCTTTAATGACGGTCTCAATATTTGGGTAGCCGAGTTGGAAAAGGATCTCATCACGATCAAAAAGGAGAGCCTTAAAAAAGTCATTCACGTTTCCCAGAAATGGGAAGAGGTCTGGCCCCGGGTAAATGAGGCTCCTTTTGTCATAAAACATAAAAATTATTATTATCTGACCTATTCTGCCAATAGTTATGAAAGTCCGTTTTATGGTGTGGGATATGCCATATCGTCTTCTCCGCTGGGCCCTTGGAAGAAGTATGAGGGTAATCCGATTCTTCAAAAACCTCAAGATTTGGTAGGGGTCGGACATAGCCATTTCTTTACCGACAAAGAAGGTCAATTACGAATTGTTTTCCATGCTCATAAAGACCGAGAAAACATACATCCTCGAGGAATGTATATTTCCAAAGTTAAATTCACAAAAGACACCCCTCCTATTTTAAAAGTTCTCGATAAAAAGATTATCGGGGCCAAGCTAAAAAATAAAATCGAATAGTCTATTTGCATCTAAATATGGTACTACGTATAATTCGAATTCTTTTTTGGGCTCTTGGGGGGGTCCGTTTTATCGGCTTTACGTATGGATCCTAATGATATAACGACCTGGATTCAGGTGACACGGTAAACGACCTATAAATTTAATTAAAAGCATACATCACAATTTCAAATCACAAAATTATGGCATCAATTTTTAAGAAAAGAGTATTTATTTTACTGTTTTTAATCCCGACCCTGTTAAATGCTCAGAAGGACTGGAAGATTGTCGGTGAGAAGATTCTTACTCCCTGGGCCGAAAAAGTCGATCCGCAAAACCCGCTTCCCGAATATCCACGCCCTCAAATGGAACGGGAACAGTGGCTCAATCTGAACGGGATTTGGGAATATAAAATTACAGATGAAAATCAAACGCGTATCCCGGAAACATTTGAGGGTTCTATTTTGGTTCCATTCGCCGTCGAATCCGCCCTCTCCGGGGTTAATAAAAAAGTGGGAAAGGATAAAACACTATGGTACAAGAGAGCATTCAGCATCAAAAAACGCTTTAGAAAGGGAAATAAAACGCTCCTTCACTTTGGAGCCGTGGACTGGAAAGCAGAGGTTTACGTAAACGGCAAAAAAGTGGGAACTCATGAAGGGGGGTATGATCCTTTCTATTTGGATATTACTTCTGCACTTAAACCGGGGAAGGAACAATCCCTTGTTGTGCGCGTATGGGATCCCAGTGACGACGGGCCACAACCTCGAGGAAAGCAAGTCAATCATCCGGAAGGTATATGGTACACGCCGGTGACCGGTATTTGGCAAACCGTATGGTTAGAGCATGTTCCCAAGACCTATATAGCATCCATAAAGCAAACTCCTTCGGTAGATGATAAAAATCTTTCCGTTCAGGTTGATATAGAGGATCCTAAGCCAAAGGATATCTTACAAATAACAGTTTATAAAGAAGGAGAAAAAGTAGCAGAAACCACCACAGAAGCTCAAAAGAAGACCCTTACTTCGCTCACAATAACCAATCCGGAATTATGGTCTCCGGAAAATCCTTTCCTTTACGATATAGAATATCAACTAACACGAGGAAGGAAAAATGTGGACAAAATAACCTCCTATTTTGCTTTTCGTAAAATTGGCATGAAAGAAGATGAAAAAGGTATTCAACGGATAACCCTGAATGATAAATTCGTCTTTCAATTCGGCCCTTTGGATCAAGGCTGGTGGCCAGACGGATTATATACCGCGCCCACCGACGAGGCTTTGAAATACGATATTCAGAAAACCAAAGAAATGGGCTTTAATATGATTAGAAAGCATGTTAAAGTAGAGCCCGCCAGATGGTATTATCATGCCGATAAACTGGGAATTTTGGTATGGCAGGATATGCCCAGTGGAGATTTAGGGGGTAATCATTGGGATAATCGTCCCGGAATTACCACGGCAAAACGGCATGATAAGAATCGTACTCCGAAATCGGAAGAGATCTATAAAAAAGAGTGGAAAGCAATTATCGATGCCCTTTATAATTTCCCTTCTATCGTAGTATGGATTCCCTTTAATGAGGCCTGGGGACAGTTTAAAACCGATGAAATTACCAATTGGACCTCCAAGTACGATCCCACCCGTTTAATTAATAGTGCCAGCGGCGGTAACTTCTTTGGAGTGGGAGATATTTTTGATATTCACAATTATCCGGATGCCGTAATGCCCAAACCTGAACTATTTGGACATGATCAAACTCTTGTTCTGGGTGAATTTGGAGGTCTCGGCCTCCCCATCGAAGATCATACCTGGCAAAACAAGGACAATTGGGGATACCAGAGTTATAAAAACCAAAAGGAACTAAAAATACGTTACGAAGAGCTCATTTCTGATCTTAATAATTTAATCCCCATGGGGCTGTCGGCTGCCGTTTATACTCAAACCACAGATGTAGAAGTCGAAACCAACGGATTGATGACGTATGACAGAAAAGTCATCAAAATTCCCGTAGAGGAGTTGAAAAAATTACACCAACAATTATATCAACATAAAGTAATCTTTAAATAGAGGTGGTTTAAACTTTTAGGATTGAAGCGAAAAATAGAGATTATTGTTCCAGATGACGGCTTTTTTGTAGAGCATAGCCATAGCTACGGTCGAAAAAAAGACTAAATCTGAGGCAATAAGATCATTTTGCAGCCCATTTTTGAAAGTTTAAATGACCTCATAACCATCCCTCAAAAAATAATCAGAACATGTTTAAAAGACCAATTCCCTTCTTTTCTATAATACTGCTCAGCTTTTTAACGATTTCTTGCTCCAAAAATGAATCCGGCTCCGATTCCAAAACGGACGAAGGCTCAATCCCAAAGGATTCTACAGATCATGTTTCACAAAGGACTGCCATTACCTTGGCAGACCCTACAATTTTCTACGATACTGAACGCGATCAATATTTTCTCTATGGCACCAGCGGATCAGAAATTGTAAATGAAGGCTTTGAAGTATATTCCTCTAAAAACTTAACCGATTGGGTTAAAGAGGAACAATTAGCTTTACAGAAAAATGACACCTACGGAACTCAGGGTTTTTGGGCACCTCAGGTTTTTAAAGCCGACAATCAATATTATATGGCCTATACCGCCAACGAGCATATTGCAGTTGCCAAAAGTGACCAACCGACCGGCCCTTTTACGCAAGATTCTCCGGCTCCTATTAAAGATGAAGATTTTAGGACTATTGATCCCTTTGTTTTGATCGATGATGATGGTGAAAAATATCTGTATTATGTACGACTCGATGGAGGAAATCGATTGTTCTCAGCAAAAATGAATGACGATTTTTCAGACCTTGTTCCGGGAACGGCAACATCGGCTATTAATGCAATCGATGAAGGACAAGATTGGGAGAATGACTCCGATACTCCAATTACGGAAGGCCCCACGATACTAAAACATAAAGGTTTGTACTACTTTTTTTACTCGGCAAATCACTTTGAAAACCCCCATTACGCAGTAGGCTATGCCATTTCAGAAAACCCCATGGGGAATTGGATAAAAAACAAAGATAATCCGATTTTAAGTAAGGATTTTATCGAGGCCAACGGAACCGGCCATGGTGACATCTTTCAGGACAAGGTCGGAGATTACTATTATGTTTTCCATACCCATTATTCAAAAAATTCAGTTCAACCCCGACGAACCGCAATAATAAAAGGGAATTTTGTTCCCCATGATGAAGGAGGTCCGGATATTTTCAAATTTGACTTTGATACCTTTCGTTATTTAGAAGGCATGGATTGAGAAAAGAAGCAGTCGGGTGCAGAAGCCCATTTTATTAGACCTCTTTTTTATAGGAATTTATATATTCACTTGGGGTCATTCCAAATTGCTTCTTAAAATTACGACCAAAATGGGTTTGAGAGTTGAATCCCACGGCATAGGCCACTTCAAATATTTTGGGGTTGCCCTGTATTAAAAGCTGAGCTGCCTTTTTTAGTCTTGAAACGTTAATCAATTCATTGGGCGTCAGGTCTGAAACTTCTTCCAGTTTGCGATAAAGGGTGGCTCGACTTATATTAAGTCTATCGGAAAGAAACTCAACGCTTAAGTCTTCATAAGCTAAATTCTCTATAATCAAATTATTGATTTTGTCTAAAAACTCTTTATCCATACGGGTATATCCCATGGTACTTATAGGCACCAAGGGAAGACGATAAAAATGGGATTGTACTTTGGCCCGGTTCTCCAATAAGCTTTTAATTTGAGCATGAAGATGAGCGGGAGAGAAAGGCTTCTCAATATAGGCATCTGCTCCTTCTTCCAGCCCCTTAATTTTTGCACTCACTGTGTTTTTTGCCGTTAGCAAGATTAACGGTATATGACTGTAATGTATATTCGATTTGAGCTCTGCACACAATTGAAATCCATCCATTACGGGCATCATAATATCGCTAATCATGAGCTGTACAGAATTATCATTTAAAAGATCGAGTGCCACCCGGCCATTTTCTGCCTTCAACACCCGATAATCATCTTCTAAATCATCGCTGAGAAACTCCAGAATATCCTTTTCATCATCAACTACTATTACGGTTGCTTTGTGTTTGTTTATCACCATCATGATTCTTAAAAGATTTAGGTAGCTTTAAAATAAAAACATTTTGATTCTCACAGTCTGTTGACAAGGTTAAACTTCCTCCTAAAAGATGAGCCAAAGACCTTGAAAGCGGAAGCCCTATACCGGTACCTCTTTGAGTGCTGTTTCTACGAAGTCGAAAAAAAGGTTCAAATATCTTTTCTTTTAACTGCTCCGGTATTTTTTGACCATCACTGGCAATCCCTATTTCGATTATTCTATTCTTGTTTTCAAAACTTTCCTTCACAACAACATCTACCACGTGTTCCCCGTACTTAACGGCATTGCCAATAAGATTTGAAATAATTTTAGTGATAGACTCTTTATCGGTCTCCATAAAAATAGCCTGTCGAGGCTTATTAAATGTAATCTTCATATCTTTTTCCAAAGAAAATTTAAAATTAGTACAAACCTCATCAATCAAAGTTACCAGATCTATCGCCTCTGATGAAAGTCGAAAATTATCGGCTTCAATCTTTCTGAAATCTAATAATTGATTGGACAGTAAAAGAAGCCGATCTGTATTTTTGGCTATCAACGCCAAATATTTTTCAGTTTTCCGGTTCTTTGTGCCGGCAGTGTCCAGCCGCTCCATTATTCGTTCCAATGGGGCCTTTATTAACGACAAGGGAGTTCGGATCTCATGGACGACCGAAGTAAAAAAATCAATCTTTGCTTGATATAACGCTTTTTCCCGAAGGTGATTAATTCTTTCCAATCGTCGCCGATTTTTGGTCTTAATTCGCTGATCATAATTCCATATTATTACAATCAAAATAAGAATAAAAAGGATGGTGTATAGAGCAAATGCCGTGTTACTCATCCAAAAAACAGGTAGAACAACAATAGCTAACTCCGCCTCCTTTCCTTTGAAATCCTTAGAATCATTTACCAAACTCACACGAAACTTGTAATCACCGGGGCGCAGATCTGTAAAATAGACTCTCCTATTCGACTTTAAGAAGGTCCAATCTTTATCCAGCCCCTCCATCTTATAGGCATATTCTTTTAGACTCGGATTGGTATAACTTAAAGAAGAAAAGTCCAAGCTAAAGCTGGCTTGATCCGGTTTTAAAACGATCTTCTTCGTAAATGTAATGGCTGAATCGAGTGGCGAGTCGGCCTCACTAATTTCCACTTCCTGATCGTGAATCTGAATCCCTGTTATGTAAACCCGATTCTCAGAATTATTGACAGGAAATTCTGAAGGATTAAAATAAATCAATCCCTTTACACTACCAAAATAAAAATTCCCGTACCGGTCTTTAAACGAAGAATTGTAGTTAAACTGGTCGCTCAACAAGCCATTTTCCTTGGTAAGAACGACCATTGAGTTATTCAAGGGGTCAAATCGAACCATGCCCTTTGAAGTCGATACCCATAGTATTCCCTCGCGATCTTCCTCAATAGAGAAGACCAGATTACTGGGCATCCCCTCCCGGGTAGTAAAGTGTTGAAACAGGTTCGTATCCTTATCATATTTGGAAAGCCCGCCTTCACTGGCGATCCAAATAAACCCTCTACGATCCTGAAAAATACGATTAATACGATTACTCAGTAGATTTTTTGATCGATTATTTCCCCGTATAAAACGGCCAGAATTATCCGTGTTAGGATCATAATAATACAAGCCATCTCTCCAGGTGCCCGCCCATATCACCCCTTCCTCATCCTCATACAATGAGGTATAAAAAATATAATCGGGAAAATGAGGGTGCACATAAAACGGTTCAGTAGAAGGCTTATATTTATAAATACCTCGATCGGTCGCCAGAAGAATTTTGCCGGTCCTTGTTTTTAAAATATTAAGGATAAAATTACTGTGTAGAGAGCCTTCCTGCGATTCTGCCCTATAATGTTTAATAACTTTTCCTGAATTTATATCCATTAAATCTAAACCGTGTTCAAACGTCCCAATCCATAATGTATCACCCGAAGCCAATAAGCCGTGAATGTTACTAAAGGATAGCGAAGTCGAATCCCGGGTAGGAAGATAATTCTTAAAAGTACCATTTTCAGGATCATATCGACTTAATCCATTATCTTCTGTTCCAATCCACAGCTTGCCATTCTTATCCTCTACGATTTCACGAACGGCATAACCTGCAATGGAATTATCCTGCAGATTCGGAAAGAATTTCTTAAAGAAAGAATTGGATTCCGAGTAGTAGTTAACTCCGCCAAAAAAAGTACCTGCCCATATTCCATCTTCTTTATCCTTTAACAAAGTATAGACGGCATTATCGGAAAGAGCTAATTCATTATTTTTTTCTTTCTTGATAAAAATATGACGACCGCTTTCAAAGTCAATTGAAATAATTCCAGACTCGGAAGCAAACCAATATTCGGAGTTTTTATAATGAAGTATATCTCTTATGTATATACCCTCATTCCTATAGTCTTTACTTAATATTTCTTTTCGATCCCCGGTTTTTAAGTTCAAAATTTCAACGCCTTGTTTTCGAGTACCGATAATCAAACGATGAGAGTCCATGGAAAAAATTTTTTCAATTCGTTTATCTCTTGCTTCAGCATTACCGGTAGTCTCAAAATGTTCCAGAACACCATCTTTAGCCGAAATTTTCAGGATTTCACCACTACTGGTTCCAACCCAAATATTAGAATTTTCAGGATTGAGGTATAGACTGCTGATATTATCGTATTGTACAGGCCTCGAGATGAGCCCCGTATCCTGATGATACCAATACAATTTTGTATCGCTTATAAACCATACATCTCCTTTTTTATCTATTTCAATAGTTATAACCTCATCTTTTATATGGTCATTGAGAATCTCAAAACGTTCAAAAACAGGATCGAAAATATAGATTCCCTGATCGGTTCCTACCCAAATTTTACCTTCATTATCCTCGGCCAAACAACGGATAAAATTACTTTCTATCGAAGAAGAAACATCAAAATCACTTTTGAAAACCTTAAAGGAATAACCATCAAATTTATTTAATCCGTCTCGGGTTCCAAACCAAATGAACCCATGATGGTCCTGGATTATAGAGAAAACCGTATTATTCGACAACCCATCTTCCACTTGATAATGATTGAAATAGTAGGGTTGGCACCATCCTCCATACCAACATAACAGCATTAAGAATAACAAAGTCCTTTTCAAACGATATTTTTTATTGAGGTGGTTTAAACTTTTAGGATTGAAGCGAAAAATAGAGATCATTTTGCAGTCCATTTTTGAAAGTTTAAATGACCTCCATTGGGAATGACGTAATAAAAGAAACGTTAAGGTATAAAAATTAAATTTAATTTTTATACCATCAGTCAGTTTCTTAATGGGTGAGAAAATTCGACTAAGTATTGAGTCAATATCTTTAACGACTTGAAGGAAGAATGGACACCTTTGGGTATAAACCCGAATAACATGTCAGAACCCCTCTAAATTTTGGGAATACGGCATCCTATTTACTAATCTGTAAGTAACTTTTATCCGTGGAGGTAAGGTTAAAAAAAATCATCTTATGAAAAAGTTTATTTTATTATGGTTATGCGTCTTCGCCGGGAGTCCATTTGTAAGTGCACAAAATTTTAATGGGGTCAACATGCACTTGGGCGAATTATCGAGATTGTCAAATGCTAAAACACGATCCATAAGTCCGGAGAACCTTACCGGCGAAAAAGGAGGTGGTGCCAAAGCTGATCCCCTAAAGGATAAAGGAAAAAGAAATGTCGCCAATGCAGCTGTACAAGCCGAGGAATTGGGAATTGGATGGAAAGTAAATCCCTATGTCATCATTGGTCCGGGAGAAACATTTGAGATGGCGAATATCGAGGATTCCGGAGTTATTCAACACCTCTGGATGACCCCGACAGGAAACTGGAACTATGCTATATTTCGTATCTATTGGGATGACGAAAAAAATCCTTCAGTCGAATCTCCCGTAGGGCCTTTTTTTGGTATGGCCTGGAATAAAACCAGTCGCCTAAACTCCTTAGCTATAAACGTGAATCCCGGAAGTGCTTTTAATTCCTTTTGGCCTATGCCATTCCGAAAAAGTGCCCGGATAACCATGGAAAATATAGGAACCAAAGATATTTATTTGTATTATCAAATAGACTATGCCCTGACCGAGGTGGGAGATGACCAAGCTTATTTTCACGCTCAATACAGAAAATCGGATCCAACGAAAGGAGCTCTTCACACTATTGTAGATGGCATTAAAGGTAAAGGGCATTATGTAGGAACCTTTTTAGGAGTCGGCGTTAATAATAACGGCTGGTGGGGAGAAGGAGAAGTCAAATTTTATATGGACGGCGATAAAAAGTATCCTACAATTAATGGAACCGGATTGGAAGATTACTTCTTGGGATCTTATAATTTCGAAAATCAGGAAACTCATCAATATCAGGAATACAGTTCCCCTTATGCCGGTCTTCATCAAGTGATACGCCCCGACGGACTATACAATTCACAACAACGATTTGGAATGTACAGGTGGCATATTATGGATCCCATCCGTTTTGAAAAGGATTTAAAAGTAACTGTTCAGGATTTAGGTTGGCGGGCGGAGGACTCCGGAACCTGGATCGGTGCCAACCACTACTTGCCCCAAAAGTCAGAAATGATATCGGTAGCCTATTGGTACCAAACCGAACCTCATAATCCCTTCCCAAAATTACCGGACAAAAAGGAGTTAGAAACCAATTAACCTGATATTGTAGGCAGAATATCCTTCTGTCATCGCCGCCACTCGCTCCTCCTTGTAAGGATTGCCATAAGAGGATCATGGGATTATTCCCGACTGCAATATCTATCGGAATGGACTCCAAAATCCAAAACCTTCACTCGGAACAATAATCTTTATTCCTGCCTGCCAAAAGGTAGGTTTCGCTTCCATCCTAAAAGTTTAATTTGATTACTTCATATTTTGCCTAAGAATAAATAGATAACTATCTTAGACTCAAGTTTTGAGTCGGAGGAAGATGTCATGTCGATGGGTTTTTCGAGATACGAGATCCCGAAAGCTTTCGGGAGTATCGAGACCTCTTTATATTGTTAAAATCCTCAATATGTTTTTTATATCACGCTATAAAAAATACTCAAACAGACAACATTCCGTTGGATTTTAGCCAATGATAGCTTTAGGTACTAAATTCAGCAACCATTAAGTTTAAATGACCTCAAAGAGAAAAAAAGAAATAGAATACCTGTTTAA
>CAZBXQ010000051.1:0-22215 GCA_964495935.1 uncultured Flavobacteriaceae bacterium | reverse complement strand
AGCCGTCACCTGGAACAATAATCTCTATTTTTCGCTTCAATCTCAAAAGTTTAAACCACCTCAGAGAGAAAGTTTTGATATACTATGGACTTTCATCTCTTTTCTATATCTCTAACTCTTTTCCGGATTCATCAAAATAGACCGTCATTTCCTGATCGTCATTCTTGAGCTCCAATTTGTAAACTTTTGCCGTGTTGACATAAGCCTTATCTATTTCATAATCTCCATAGGCCTCCTGTACTGCTTTTGACACAGCATCGGGAAGATCGTCAATTTCGACTTCGGTAAATTCATCTTGCACCGTTAGGGTCATCGGTACGGGATTTGTCAATTCCGCGGGTGCTGTAAGATTGGCTGCGGTCAATGATCCTGTCATCAATAATGCAGCAAGAGCAGCAGTCATTCCAATACGTTTCATAATATATAGTTTTTAGGGTTAATAAGCTGATTAATAATAAATCAAAGATTATCCCAAAAAAGTAAAAAACAAAACATATACTGATTATCAATGACTTACATATTGAAGATTGGTTTGCTTCTTATACTATTGTAGAAAAAAACACCGATTCGCCTTTTCTTCGTAGAATAATTCGGCGATCCTTTATTTTATTGAGGGCCTGTTTCCTTTATGGATTCTTTTTACGATTTTGCTCCTTTACCGATAATTATTTTCTCACCAAGGTGTTAATCGTATCTGCAATAAAATCAATTTGATCCTTTTCTAATTCGGTGTGCATGGGAAGCGCGAGTACTTCTTTTGTAATTCTGTTTGTCACCTCAAAATCCGCTTCTTTATAACGATTATCCCGATAGGCTTTCTGAAGATGTAAAGGAACCGGATAATAAATTCCAAAGGGAATTCCTTTTTCTTTTAAGTGACGGGTAAGAGCATCCCGCTGTCCATTTCGAATCTCAATAACATATTGATGAAAAACATGGGTATTGGGGTGTCTTGCTACAACAGTCGGCGTTTTAATGTGGGGGTTATCGGCAAAGGCTTTGGTGTATTGCTTTGCGGCATTACGACGGGCTTCATTATAAGCATTTAAATGCGGGAGCTTTGCACTCAATACGGCAGCTTGAAAACTATCTAACCGAGAATTTACGCCTACAACATCGTGATAATAACGTTTGTACATTCCGTGATTTACAATTCCCTTTAAGGTATGCGCAAGATCGTCATCATTGGTGTATAAGGCTCCGCCATCTCCATAACAGCCCAAGTTTTTGGAGGGGAAAAAAGAGGTTGCTCCTACATTTCCTATCGTTCCCGTTTTCTTTGTTTTTCCATCCCGATAGAGATAATCGGCCCCTGTTGCTTGAGCATTATCCTCAATAACATATAGATTATGCGCATGGGCTATTCTCATAATTTCTTCCATGGGAGCAGCTTGACCAAAAAGATGAACCGGTACAATAGCTTTTGTCTTTGGAGTTATCGCCTGTTCTATTGCCGCCACGTCAATATTATAGGTTTCGGGATCAACATCAACCAGAACCGGTGTTAAGTTTAACAAGGCAATAACTTCTACGGTAGCGGCAAACGTGAAATCCGCCGTAATTACTTCATCTCCCGGTTGCAACCCCAATCCCATCATGGCAATCTGTAGGGCATCGGTACCGTTGGCACAGGGAATTACATGCCTGACCCCTAAATATTCCTCAAGTTGCTTTTGAAAACCTTGAACAGCAGGTCCATTGATAAAGGCTGTGGTATCTAAAATCTCTTTAAAAGCAGCAGAGATATCGTCTTTAAGGTGTTCATACTGGCCCTTTAAATCGACCATTTGTATTTTTTTCATAAAAAAAGGTTTATCGCAACGAAAATACAAAATAACCGTAGTTTATCATATCGAATTTTTAGAAAACCGTATTTTAGCAAAAACTTGATCGCATGTTGGTACTCTATACCCTATTGATTACCATCGTTGAGAAACTGCTTCCCGTGAGTAAACTATTCAGCTCAAAAATGAAGCTTTTTGTCAATGGGAGGAAGATGGTTTTTAAACAATTATCCGATCAGCTCTCCGAGGAAACTCCGGTGATATGGCTACACGCCGCCTCATTAGGAGAGTATGAACAAGGTGTTCCGGTATTAGAAGCACTCCGAAAACACTATCCACAAGATAAGATCGTCATTAGCTTTTTTTCTCCCTCGGGATATGAGGTTAAAAAAAATAACCCCTATGCTGATGTGACGGTATATTTACCCTTAGACACGCCTTCAAACGCAGTTCGATTTGTAACGGCCGCCCACCCCAGAATAGCTCTGTTTGTCAAGTATGAAGTCTGGCCGAATTATCTAAAAGTCTTGAAACAACGTAAAATTCCGACCGTATTGATTTCGGGGAACTTCCGCCCCGATCAGGTGTATTTCAAATCCTACGGAAAGTTTATGAAGCAGGCATTGGCTTCCTTTACCCATATTTTTGTTCAAACGGCAGATTCTCTACAGCTGCTAAAGAAAGAAGGGATTCAACAAGTTTCTCAAAGCGGAGATACCCGGTTCGACCGTGTGAATGCTCAACTCAATATGGATAATCAACTTCATTTTATTCAGAATTTTAAAGGTCATGAACTTTGTGTCGTTTGCGGTAGTACCTGGCCGGAAGATGAAGAGCTTCTGTTCCGATTTATCAATGAATCGAAAGGAAAACCGATAAAATTTATCATTGCTCCCCACCAAATTAAAAAGGAACACATTCAATATATCCAAAAGAATATCTTCCTTCCTACGCTGCTGTTTTCTGAAAGTACCGACGCCGTATATAATCGTTTTCAGGTTTTTATTATTGATGCGATCGGGTATTTGTCTAAGATCTATGCCTATGGCGATATTGCTTATGTGGGTGGGGCGGCAGGAACCACGGGGTTACACAATATTTTGGAGCCCGCTACCTTTGGACTCCCCATTGTGATTGGAAAAAACCATCAAAAATTTCCCGAAGCGGCCGCCTTGGAAAAAGAAAAGGGGCTGTTTGTGATTCGTACCGAAAAAGAATGCCGGGAACTCCTAAAACGTTTAACAACTGATTCAAATTTCAGAAATAGTTCAGGACAAAATGCTCGTCAATTTATTGAAAATAACCGGGGAGCTACTGAAATCATCGTAAATTATGTGGTTTTGACGCTAAAAATGTGAAAGAAATATTAAAATTATTAAATTAAATTCTTATTTCATAGATAAAATAATAAGTTTGCCCCAAATTTATAACCAAAAACATTGTATTATGAGAAAGAGGATTCTTAGTTTGACTCTCCTTGTTGCTCTTGGAGCTTTTACGCTGACTTCTTGCAAGGATGGTAAAAAGAGTGAAACACAACAAAAAATTGAAAATGCCGCCGAGGAAGCCGGTGATGCGATTAGTGAACAAGCCGATAAAGCAGGAGATGCTATCAAAGATGCTGCTAATGAGGCCGGTGACCAAGTAAAAGAAGGAGCCGATAAGGTGAAAGACACGGTGGACGAAAAGAAAGAAGAGGTTTCTGGTGAACTCAAGAAGAAGTTGGATCAATCGATTAAAGATATCAAAACTTCCGGAAACGAGTTTGTTGAGACCATCAAGAACGGAGGATCAAAAGCCGAGATGGAAAAAGCACAGGCAGAATTTCAGAAGAAATCTCAGCAAGCCCTGGATGTTTACAATGAAGTTTCCAAAGCCGGATCTGATACCGGAATTGATCTGAGCAAAGCACAACAAGATATTCAAAACGCCATTAACTCTGTAAACCAAAAAGCAAGTGCCGCTATGCAACAGAGATAATAGAGACGATCAGATTATCGAATAAAAAATCCCGGGATCTCTCCCGGGATTTTTTATTTTGAGACCGCTTCCATTTATATTATACCTTCCTCAACTTCTTGACCATGATCGCTGCAGCGCGTTTACTGGCTCCGGCTCCTCCTAATTTCTCCCTTAACAATCTATAATCGGCGAGCATTTTATCCCTGTTTCGAGCAAGCAATAACTCAGCGAGCTCTGCTTTTAACCGGGAGGCCTCGAAATCCCCCTGAATTAACTCTTTTACCACTTCGCGATCCATAATCAGGTTAACCAGCGATATATAATTTAGTTGTATCAGTCTTTTGGCCAGGAGATAGGAAAAATAATTCCCCTTGTAACAAACGACTTCCGGAACCTTAAACAAGGCGGTTTCCAGGGTGGCCGTACCCGATGTTACCAAGGCGGCATGCGCCACATCCAGCAGTTCATAGGTAGCGTCCATAACCAAGTCAACATTGTCCTTTTTAATATACGGCCGGTAAAATTCACGATCCTGACTGGGAGCTCCGGCGATAACAAATTGATAATCTTCAAATGCTTCCGGCATTTCAAGCATGGTCGATAACATGTTCTCGATTTCCTGATGTCGGCTACCGGGCAACAGGGCAATGATGGGCTTCTCCCTGAGGTGATGCTTCTTGATAAATTCGCGCTGAGTTACAGGAGTGCGATGGGCAATTACATCCAATAACGGATGTCCTACAAAATGAACCGAATAATTGTGCTTCTTCTCAAAAAACTCTTTTTCAAACGGGAGAATAACAAAGAGTTCGTCAACATCCCGTTTAATGGCCTTAATTCGATTTTCTTTCCAAGCCCATATTTGCGGAGCGATATAGTAAAAGGTTTTGAATCCGACCTTCTTGGCCCATTTTGCAATCCTAAAATTAAAACCGGGATAGTCAATAAAAATAATGACATCGGGAGTAAACCCGGTAATGTCTTTTTTACAGAAGGCAATATTTTTAAAGATGGTTCTTATATTCATGACCACTTCAAAAAATCCCATAAAGGCGAGCTCCCGATAATGTTTGACCAGCTTCCCTCCTACACGTTGCATTAAATCCCCGCCCCAAAACCGAAAGTCGGCTTCCGGATCCTCCATTTTAATGGCTTTCATAAGATTGGAAGCATGTAAATCACCCGAGGCTTCACCGGCAATTAGGTAATATTTCATATCCTATTTTTTTTTACTTTACTTATAATAGGCTTAGCGGGAGAAATCAATGATCCTATTTAAACTTAAAAATTAAAACCGTAATAGCAGCCACTAAAACGCCGATTAACACTCCGCGTAAACGATAAAAATCCCCTCTTCGTAAAAAGACAAAAAAAGGCAGGAAATCCATCAGTGCCCCCAGTGCTACGACCCCGGAAAAACTCCCATTTAATAAGCTTATTTTAAGAAACTCAAAGAAACCAAAATTAGAGAATTCAGAGATAAAGTAAATCCCCGCCAAATTACACAAAATCGTAATTGAAAATCCTATGGCCAGCTCGGCAACAATTTTTTTAGAACTCATATTTTGAACTTTTTAAAAGCTCAATGGCTTTATATTGAGTTAAATCAAATTGCGTCGGGACTACTGATATATAACCGTTTTGAAGAGCCCAGACATCGGTATCCTGCGCCCCCTTATCGTTATCCTTTACCAGAAACTCTCCTTCCGACCAATAATAATTCCGACCATTAGGGGTGAGCCGTTTATCATAACGCTCTACCCAATGGGCATCGGCTTGCCGACAAATTTTGATGCCTTTTATCTCTTCTTCTTGCCGTACCGGAATATTAACATTTAAAACGACCCCTTCCGGCAGTCCTTTTTGCAGTACAGTTGTAGCAATCTTTTTAATGAATTTGGAAGCCGGTTTAAAATCGGCCTCCCAGGAAAAATCTAAAAGAGAAAAACCAATCGCCGGGATTCCCATGGTACCGGCTTCGATAGCGGCACTCATAGTTCCCGAATAAATCACATTTACGGCCGAATTGGAGCCGTGATTGATCCCGCTTACACACAAATCAGGTTTTTGGGTTAATATTTCACGACAAGCAATTTTAACACAATCAGCCGGTGTTCCAGAGCAGCTATAGGCCTTGTAAGTCACATTTTTGGGCAGTTTAATAGGATCACAAAAGAGGATGTTATCTACCGTAATAGCATGTCCTTTCCCACTTTGCTCACTGTCGGGTGCTACTACTACGACATCACCAATCTCTTTCATAAGTTTTACCAAATGACGAATTCCCGGTGCTGTTATGCCATCGTCGTTGGTAATTAATATCAGAGGTTTTTTCTTGGCCATAAATAAGAGTAAAGAATACAAAAATAAAGGTTTCTCAAGAATGTACCCGCTTTTGAGAAACCTTTATTATTTACGCCTTTTTCAAGCCTCCTTCATCAAACAACAATGGAGACTTATTATAGACAAAAGTAAACTTTTCGAAGTACAATTCCAGCTTGCTAAACCTCTGTAACCGCCGCTGATTAGTAACGCTCAATTTGATTATTTTTTTCGGGATCCATAACAAAAAGATGAATCCAGCCATTATCCAATAAGCTCCTGAGTTTATCATCACTTTCCAAGATCTCGGTAATATACCGTTTTGGTGCCTGAATCAGGGTGCTCAATCGAAGTGGATAATGATACACTTTATCGTCTGTTGACATCAGGGATTGTAGGGGGAGTCCCATTTTTAAATCGCTGCCATTCCCTTGCACCACTCCGTATTTCCCGGTAATATTTAAGGTGATCTTGGAACCTCCCCCAAAAACCTCATTATCGACCGTAGAGAAATAATAGTGATTGCTAATCCATTGACAAACCAGCAGAGGGCCTTGCATGATTCCTTTTAAAATAGAACCGTCGGAATCGATTTCCCAATCATACGAACTGAGAAAGCAATCGCTGTATTCGTCGTTCCGGGAAAGTGAGCGCGGCCCGATAATATATCCCGCATGACCCGACAACCCCCATTCCGGACGAGATTCAGACCAGCTATAAGCCTTTCTCCGGGCCCAAGAGACTGCTTTTTTAGGCTCGTTTAACCGTTCTCGTGTCATACTTTTCTTTACTTCCAACAAATCCTGTCGAAGTCGGTGAAGAGTTTCTCGATGACTTTCGGGCACTTCCGTGTCAAAGAGTTCCACATGGTCTGTCGAAGTGATATGTTCCCCCGCCATAAAAAGAGTGTTCCCCGGGATTTGGATATCGTGTTTTTCTCGCAATTCTTTTCTTACTGCTTTAGAATTGGCCAGTCGTGCTAATGCCCGAGCATTTCGTTTCCCCGGATTTCCCGCACAGGCTCCACAGTCCAAACTGGAGTAAAACGGGTTATTGGCACTATGGCTGGCGTGTCCCGTAAAAACCACCAAGGGCGCAAAAGTTCGCCATCCACAGGAGTCAAAAGCCGCTTTCACTAAACCTACCTGCGTCGATAAAGGAATATCATCATATTCTCCCTCTTCTTGCCCGATTGGACTGATATGGGCGTCGTATATCTTTTCAAGACCTTCCTGATGCCGGAGCATTAGACGATCGGCCTTAACGGGGTTAAAAATTCGCAGGAGCATAAAGAAGCCATAATAGAAACCCGATCCTTCTACAAATCCAAAAGCTGAGGGAAGGATATTTTTCATCCGTTTCAGGAAATAAGCATACGTTCCCAAACGTTTTCCCTCTTCTCGGTATTTCTTTGCCTCTTTATGATATTTTGGCGAGGGCTCCTCATGAACAATAAACTGCGAAGGCACCATAGCCGGCGAAGCCTTATTAATAAGACCGCTTTCAGGATTCTGATAATCCATCAAAATCCCAAAAGAACCCGCCGAACCAAAGGTTTCATAATTTCCACGCGCTTCAAGGAGTCGGCGAAGCACTTCTGACCGACTATCCAGACAGAAGACCAGTTGCACATCCGGAACTGCTTTTGATTTTTCTGGAGTCGTTTTTGAATTCCCCTTTAACTTCTTAAAAAACCGCTTTTGCCAAGTGCGCTCCCAAGCCTCAAGCCAGCAATATTTTAATGCCAGTAAATCGGGATCTTTTTTATATTTCTCATCGGGGATAAGGGGAGCACCAATACAGGATGCCATCCAGAGACGAACAGCCAGATACTGTAAAAGGTCTATCGGATACTCTTGATTCCAAATGGAGTTATTCTCCATTCGATATTTGATGAATCCCGCCCATCCCGGCAAAGCAGCAAGGTGACGTTCTAAAATCTTTTGACGATCCTCCTCCTCAAATTCCTCCAGGACTTGTGACAGTGCTTCCTCCGGTTGGATTGGAATTTTCACCGTAAAATGCTCGTTGATATCTTCATCGTACACAATGAGTTTACGCCAAGCGGTATAGAATCCCATTTCTTTAAAAGGCATAGGCCAGGCTGCCAAACCCTCATCCATAAATAACGCCACCCATTTGACGGTAAGCCGGTCCAACTCGTGCTGCGGATTAAGATGTTCCTCAGGAAGTTCAGTTTCCATGGCTTCCAAAGAATGCTCAGGCGATTCGGTTTTGCCATTTTCCCGTAATATCTTTTGAATTTCATCGGGATCTATTCGGCCTTCCTCCCAGGCTTGTCGAAAAATTTTAGCTGCGGGGAGAACTTGAGCATCCCATAAATTCCCGGCCTGTTCCACAGCCTCCAAAAAATGAGCATCCTCATAGCCGGATAACGGATTGGCCGTTACAAAGGAATACAATGGCCAGGTTTTCCCTATAGCCTGCGCAGCACTATTTATTTTATCGTGTAGTTCTTGCTTTTTCATTGGGCAGATTTTTTATACCGTAATACGGTCTTTTTATAGGGTTGCGAGTCGTTGACTAATCGCACATATAACCAAGGGAAATTTTCGTAAATCCCCAATTTCATGATAAAGAAACCTATCAGGAAAACTACCCCAAATACAATTTGCAATACCGAGAGTTGTTCCGGATGATCAATCATCGGTAAATCACTCATAAATACAGTGGATCCGTTATATAACAGTGCATAAAGCCCGATACTGATAAAAAAAGCTATCGGGGCAATAATCATTCGCAGGGTGGTTGACAATTCCTGGCGTTTAATAATGTTGTCCATGGCCTGACCTACCGTAATTGCAACGATAAGCGTTAAAAAGATACCTCCGTCAGCCTCTAATCCTTTACCGGTAATCCAAGCGAAGAGAACGGCTCCCAAAATACCCAGTAAAAAAACAATCACCGCTTGTCCGGTGTTAAGCTTCCGACGCTCAGTTTTATAAGGAGAGAGATGTTTGATTTCTTCACCGGAGGAAAGAAACAGATAAGCCTTATAAAAGCCGTGTAAAATTAAATGGACAACCGCTGCATTAAAGAATCCCAACCCACATTGCATAATCATAAACGCCATCTGCGCAGTGGTTGAGCAGCCTAACTTCTGTTTTATATGAACTTGTATCAACTTTGCGAATTGGGCTACGACCGCCGTTATCCCTCCAATAAAGATCAGGAGCGTCATCGTATTGGATTTGAAAAATAAAGGTGCCAATAACGTGAGTAAGATCCCGGCTCCATTTACAAAACCCGCGTGCATCAATGCTGACGCCGGCGTAGGAGAAGTCATGGCGGAAAGCAACCACCGATGAAAAGGAAACATGGCCGATTGAATAGCGGCAGCTACAATTATACAGAGGGCCGCAGTGAGCAGAATCCAAAAAGGAATATCGTCAAAATGCTGCGTCAAACCGCTAAGTGTGAATTCATGAACAGAAAAGGATAATAATAACAACCCGATCGCCAGAAAAAGACTTCCAAAGGAAAAATGTCGCTGGCAATAACGAGCAGCCTCTCGAGCCTCTCCCCATCGGGTGTCAATTCCAATAAGCCGGGCCATAAAAAAGCCCATCCCAAACCAGGCGATTAAGAGCACGGCAATATGATTCGAAAAAACCAGAAGCGATACCGAAAAGGTAAATCCCAGACTGAGCCCGATAAAACGATTGTAATACCGAAACCCAATGAGGTATTTACTGGCAAATGTGCTTACCACTGCGCTGAAAAAAGTCACGGTGGCCCAGATAATCAATGTCAAACTATTAATACGAAAAACTCCTCCCCCTTCCCATTCCGGTGCATTGGGATAATAAGCAACAATACAACCAATGCTCAACAAAAACAGGAGCCATAAAAAGCCCGACACCACAATAAAAAGCGCACTGGGGCGAGGATTCTTAGTATTCATAAACGAATTGTTAAATTTTAATAGGTTCATTCGGGTGCAAAGTAAGAGAAACCTTTTGGATAAAATTTATTTATATTTGCTATATGATACATTAATTATTTTTATGGATTACACTTTAAATCAGTTGCAGATTTTCCTGAAGGTCGTCGAAAACAAAAGTATCACCAAAACTGCAGAAGAGCTCTACATGACACAGCCTGCCGTATCCATTCAATTAAAAAACTTTCAGCATCAGTTTTCTATCCCTTTAACCGAAGTGGTTGGCCGACAGCTCTACATTACAGATTTTGGCCATAGTATTGCTGAATCTGCCGAAAAGATACTGAATGAAGTGGATGCCTTAAACTATAAAACCTCAGCATACAAAGGGGAATTATCCGGGCGATTGCACATCTCCTGTGTTTCTACGGGGCAATATGTCTTACCCAACTTTCTGTCGGGATTTATCAATTTACACGAAGGTCTCGATTTGGATATCGATGTAACCAATAAATTAAAAGTAGTCGAGAGTCTTAAAAGGAATGAAGTCGATTTTGCATTGGTTTCGGTTTTACCCAAGAACTTAAAAATCAATCAAGAGAAACTGATGCCCAACCGACTGTTTTTGATTGGGAAGAGCAATGGAAAACTCAGTTCGACAGAATCAGAAGAATCCTTATTTGAATCGATGCAACTTATTTTCAGAGAAAAAGGCTCCGCCACACGTGATGCCATGAAAGCTTTTATCGCGCAAAATAAGCTGCCGGTACATAAGAGAATTCAATTGGTTACCAATGAAGCCGTTAAACAAGCGGTGATGGCCGGAATCGGATATTCGATCATGCCCGTAATCGGGTTGCGTCACGAATTAAAAAATGAAGAATTACAAATCATCCCGCTTCAAGGGCTGCCGATTACCACCACTTGGCGATTGATCTGGCTACAATCCAAAAAGTTATCTCCGGCAGCAAAGGCCTATTTGGAATTTGTTCAGCATAATAAGGAAGAAATTATTCACGATAAATTTGACTGGATCAAGGATTATTAACCCTTCCGCCAGGTTTTATTATATCTATCCAAGTCTTATCGGGTATGTTGAGATATAGCAAACGAAAAACCCACCTTTCATCGAAAAGTGGGCTCTTTATCCGGTTTTTATGGAGCGGTAAGCTTATTGCATCATGGCTTTATACTTTTCAGCTTCTTCTTTATTTTCCAATTGTCTGTGGATGTTGTACAGGGTTCGGATAGTTCCCATATCCTGATCATCCAATTCAAATGATCGGTTTAAATAAGGAAGGGCTTCTTTCAATAGTTCCAAACGCTTTTCTTGTAGCTCATTATATTTTTTTTCATCCTCTTTAGACATTCCCAATTTATTCATTTCGGCCACTATTTCCTCCTGCTCCTTCAACTTCAAATTAGCCAATCCGTTATAGGCTTCTTTTTCGGTGTCGTCCTTTTCAATTGCTTTTTTGTAATTCTCTTCGGCTTTCTCATAGTCTTCATCTTCGATAGCAGCATGTCCAAGGATTCTGTAATATTCACCGGCATTATCGGGATCTTTGTCCACCAAGCTCGAAATGATATCGACAAATTTTTCTCGATCTCCCATTTCCAAATAGACCTGAGCTTCTGCTTTGTCAATATCGATATCTCCGGGGTTTACTTCTTTTGCTTGTTGAATGGCTTTTATGGCCTTATCCTGTTCATCATTACGAAGATAAAGGACGGCCAGCTGTTTGATAATATCGCCATCCTTTCGTTCATCCTGCTCATCCGTAGGATCTTCATATTGACCGGTTTTTACCATTAAGTCGCGCTGTTCTTTATCGGGGAAAGCTTGTTTCTCACCCGATTCTTTTTCAACCGCAAAATACTGCATGGAATCCCCTCGGTATCCCATATCTACCAAACGCTCATGGAGCTTAATAGCTTCCTCGTCATCTTCGGCATTAAAGGCATTTCCTGCCGCGGCAAAAAGATAAATGGTATCGGTGGGTGAAAGCTCATAAGCGGCTTCCATTTTCTTATACGCATCGACATAGTCTTGGGAGTTTTGACTTTCAATACCGCTGTCTAAAAGCAATTGGAGTAATTCCTGTTTTTTTTCTTGGGCATCCCGATCTCCCAATTCATCGGCTTTATTATAACTTTTTACGGCTTTTGCCAAGCCGTCGGCATCTGCCGATTCCTTATTCTCTTCGTAATAAGAATTGCCCTCGGCCATATAATACCGCCCTTGCCAACGCTTGTTCAACGAAGCAAAATCAGCATCTTCAGCATCCTGAAGAAAGCTGCGCGCTTCTTCGTAATTTCCTTGTTTAACTGCTTTTTCAGCATTTTTAATTTCTTTTTTCTGACCCAAGGCGGTCATTCCTGCGGCCAAAAGTAAGATGGATAGAAATTTGATTTTCATAATATTCATTTTAGTTAGTATTCGTAAATATACAAATTTATTCTTCCTCATCAGATTCAGAAGCAAGAGTTATACCATTTTTTAAACTTTCCTCTTCTTCCTCTTCCTCGATCACGATACGAGCCACCGCAGCGATGGCATCATCATCTCTCAAATTAATTAATCGAACCCCTTGAGTAGCGCGTCCCATCACCCGAATATTGGCAACGGCAAATCGAATAGCCACTCCGGAGCGATTGATAATCATCAATTCATTTTCATCGACAACACTTTTAATGGCCACCAGTTGCCCTGTTTTATCCGTAATATTCAGGGTTTTTACGCCTTTACCACCACGATTAGTGACCGTGTAGTCTTCAAGACGGGTTCGCTTTCCATATCCGTTTTCGGAAACCACCAGAATGTCGGCCTCCGAATTATTAATGGAAACCATTCCTATTACCTCGTCATTTTCATTACTTAACCGGATTCCACGAACCCCTGATGCGGTTCGTCCCATGGGCCGGGTTTTACTTTCCTCAAAACGAATGGCCTTTCCATTCTTCGTGGCCAACATAATCTCGCTGTCACCGGTTGTTAATTTTGCAGAGAGCAGTTCATCGCCTTCCCGAATTCCGATGGCGCGAATTCCATTTGACCGGGGGCGTGAATATTGTTCCAGCAAGGTCTTTTTAACCTGCCCTTTTTTTGTGGCCATGATCACATAATGACTATTAATATAGTCCTCATCGTTCAGATCCTGAGTACAGATAAAGGCTTTGATAGTATCGTCTTTATCGATATTAATCAGGTTTTGAATGGCTCTTCCTTTGGAGGTTTTACTGCCTTCGGGAATTTCATATACCCGCATCCAGTAACATTGTCCTTGCTCTGTAAAGAAGATCATATACTGGTGGTTGGTTCCTACAAAAAGGTACTCCAGAAAGTCCTCTTTTCGGGTAGTCGAAGCTTTAGAACCAATTCCTCCCCTTCTTTGCTTTCGGTATTCGGTCAGTGGTGTACGCTTGATATAGCCCGCATGAGAAATTGAGATCACCACTTGCTCATCCGGAATCATATCTTCAATACTCAATTCTCCGCCGGCATAATCGATAACCGAGCGTCGCTCGTCACCAAAGTTGGCCTTCACTTCAAGAAGTTCATCTTTGATAATTTCCATCCGGCGATCCCGACTGGCCAAAATTTCTTTCAGCTCCTTAATCGTTTCCATCAACTCCTCATATTCTGTTCGGAGTTTGTCTTGCTCCAGTCCGGTTAATTGACGCAAGCGCATCTCTACAATGGCACGTGCCTGTATATCGCTCAAATCAAATCGTTCGATCAACTTCGAACGGGCTTCGTCGGCATTTTTTGAAGCTCGGATAAGTGCGATAACCTCATCAATATGATCGGAGGCAATGATTAATCCCTCAAGAATATGGGCGCGCTCTTCAGCTTTTCTCAATTCGTATTTTGTGCGCCGTACCACGACATCATGACGATGGTCAACAAAATGTCGAATTAAATCCCTTAAATTAAGTTGTTCCGGACGCCCCTCAACCAGGGCAATATTATTGACACTAAAGGAAGACTGCAGAGCGGTGTATTTATACAGCGTATTTAAAACGATATTGGGAATAGCATCCCGCTTTAACTGATAAACAACACGCATTCCGTTTCGGTCAGACTCATCACGAATCAAAGAAATACCTTCAATTTTCTTCTCGTTCACCATATCGGCCGTCTTCTTGATCATCGTTGCCTTGTTAACCTGATAAGGAATTTCGGTAACCACAATACACTCTCTCCCCTGTACTTCTTCAAAATGAGCTTTGGCGCGTATGATAATCCGCCCTCTTCCGGTTTTAAAGGCTTCTCGTACACCTTCATAGCCATAAATCGTTCCTCCGGTAGGAAAATCAGGAGCCTTAATATACTCCATCAAGCCTTCGACATCGATATTATGATTATCGATATACGCAATGGTACCATCGACAACCTCCGATAAATTATGAGGGGGCATATTCGTTGCCATTCCCACGGCGATACCGCTGGCTCCATTGACTAAAAGATTGGGAATTCGCGTGGGTAGAACAACCGGTTCTTCAATGGTATCGTCAAAATTCAGCTGATGATCGACGGTTTCCTTCTCGATATCGGTCAGCATCGCTTCACTGATCTTCTGCATGCGGGCTTCGGTATATCGCATAGCCGCCGGGCTGTCTCCATCGACCGAGCCAAAGTTTCCCTGCCCATCTACCATTAAATAGCGCAAGCTCCATTCTTGTGCCATTCGTACCATCGTATCATACACCGAACTGTCTCCGTGCGGGTGATATTTACCGAGTACCTCACCCACGATACGAGCCGATTTTTTGTGGGGTCGGTTGGATGCCAAACCTAATTCGTGCATTCCGAACAAGACCCTGCGATGAACGGGTTTTAAACCGTCTCGTACATCCGGTAGTGCACGTGACACAATGACAGACATTGAGTAATCAATGTAGGCTGTCTTCATCTCATCCTCAATATTAATAGGAATTAGCTTTGCGCCTTCTTCTAAAGCCATATATTTATATTATTTTACTACTTTTTACTTTGCGCAGCAATTTAGCTAAATTATCACTGATATGAATGGGATTAGGAACAATTTATTAACAATTAATTCCGCCGTTGTCGTTAATAAGTTTCGTAATTTTGTTGCTGTGAAAAGGATTAAGTTTGTTCAAGTTTACGCCCGATATACATGGATATGGGCATAGTTTTTGAACAAGGCTAATCAGTTTAACCCAATAAGGAGAAAATATAATGGATGACAATTTCTCACCGCGTGTTAAAGACGTTATTACATACAGTAAAGAAGAAGCTTTACGACTGGGGCATGATTTCATCGGGACCGAGCATCTCATGCTGGGGATTCTGCGGGATGGTGATGGTAAGGCTATACATATATTAGATGCTTTGAATGTTGATTTGGACTATCTGCGCCGAAAGGTTGAAATTTTAACCCCGGCCAATCCGGGCGACAATCTTTCTGCCGAAAAGAAAAACCTGCATCTCACGCGTCAGGCCGAGCGAGCTTTAAAAACCACTTTCTTGGAAGCCAAACTGTTTCATAGTTCTTCGATTAACACGGCTCATTTACTTCTGTGTATTCTGAGAAATCAAAATGACCCCACAACAAAATTACTGAATCGATTACATATCGATTATGATGCTATCAAAAACGAATTTAAAAGTATGATTACTCAGGAGGATGATTTTATCCAGGATCCTTTAGCCGAAATGCCTTCTTCAGATGAAGCTTCTTCTGATGACAAAGGAAGAAGGAATCCGTTTAAAACCGGAAGTTCCAATACCGGAAATAAATCAAACAAGAAATCGAAGACTCCGGTCTTAGATAACTTCGGACGTGATCTAACGGCATTGGCGGTGGAGGACAAACTGGATCCGGTGGTGGGACGGGAGAAGGAAATTGAACGGGTTTCTCAGATTTTAAGCCGGCGTAAAAAGAACAACCCGATGCTGATTGGCGAGCCGGGAGTTGGAAAAAGTGCCATTGCCGAAGGTTTGGCACTGCGCATTGTTCAGCATAAAGTCTCACGCATTCTCTTTGAGAAAAGAGTGGTTACCTTGGATCTGGCCAGTTTAGTGGCCGGAACCAAATACCGGGGCCAGTTTGAAGAGCGTATGAAGGCGGTCATGAACGAATTAGAAAAAAACGATAATATTATCTTGTTTATCGATGAAATTCATACCATCGTCGGAGCCGGCGGAGCCACCGGAAGTCTGGATGCCAGCAACATGTTTAAACCGGCTCTGGCAAGAGGAGAATTACAATGTATAGGAGCCACTACGATGGATGAATATCGTCAGCACATTGAAAAAGATGGGGCTCTGGAGCGTCGTTTTCAAAAGGTGGTTATTGAACCTACTTCTGTCGAGCAAACCATAGAAATCCTAAATAACATCAAAGATAAATATGAAGAGCATCACAATGTAAAATATACCGATGCGGCCATTGAAGCCTGTGTTCGCTTGACCAATCGGTATATGACCGATCGATTCCTCCCCGATAAGGCTATCGATGCTTTGGATGAAGCCGGTTCCCGTGTCCACATTACCAATATTGAGGTTCCCCAAAAAATCTTGGATCTTGAAAAGCAATTGGAAGAAGTTCGGGAAACCAAAAATTCGGTGGTGAAGAAGCAGAAATACGAAGAGGCCGCCCGACTGCGGGATGACGAAAAAAGACTCCTTGAGGAATTGGAAATCGAAACCGCAAAATGGGAAGAGGAATCCAAAGAACACAAGGAAACGGTTAATGAATCTCATGTGGAAGACGTTGTTTCCATGATGACCGGTGTTCCCGTAAATCGAATTGCAAAAACAGAGAAAAATAAATTAGCCGAACTCGATGAGCTGATTAAGAAAAACGTGATTGGCCAAGATGCTGCCATCAAAAAAGTCGTTAAGGCCATTCAACGGAATCGTACCGGATTAAAAGACCCGAACAAACCTATTGGTTCCTTTATTTTCTTAGGACAAACCGGTGTGGGGAAAACCCAGTTGGCCAAGATTTTATCTCAGGAATTATTTGATAGTCCGGATGCGTTGATCCGAGTGGATATGAGTGAATTTATGGAGAAATTCTCCGTTTCCCGCCTCATCGGTGCGCCTCCGGGATATGTAGGCTATGAGGAAGGCGGTGAATTGACCGAGCGTGTTCGGAAACGCCCCTACTCTGTTGTCCTTTTAGACGAGATTGAAAAGGCACATGCCGATGTTTTCAACACCTTGTTGCAGATTATGGATGACGGTTATATCACCGATAGTTTGGGGAGGAAGATTGATTTTAGAAATACGATTATCATCATGACCTCCAACATCGGAGCCCGAAAATTACAGGATTTTGGTCTTGGTGTCGGTTTTGGTACACAAGCTCGAAAAAATCAGGCAGATTCTGAAATGCGTGCCATCTTAGAGAGTTCGCTGAAAAAAACGTTTGCTCCGGAATTTTTAAACCGTGTTGATGATGTGGTCATCTTCAATGCGCTGGAGCGCGAAGATATCAATAAGATTATCGATATTGAATTGCGAAAACTATACAGTCGGGTCCATGAAATGGGTTATACTATTGAAATGACCGATCGAGCTAAAGATTTTATTGCCGACAAGGGCTTCGATCAACAATATGGTGCTCGCCCCTTAAAGCGTGCCATTCAAAAGTATGTCGAAGATGAGTTGGCACAAAAAATCGTGAATTCCCAGATTCACAATGGCGACAAGATCAGCTTGGATCTGGATGAGGAAAACGAAAAACTTACTATACAGGTCACTAAAGCAAAAGCCGCAGAATAGAGCTATTCGATTTTTATCAACTTTAACCTAAAGTCCCTGTTTTTTGAATAGGGGCTTTTTTTATGGAGTTATTTCGTTCTGACCTCTTTTGCAAGGAGCTTCTTAAAAATTTAAACCTCTTCTAAATCAGCCTTAGGGCAATTTTAATCATCTCGTGAAAACTGGTTTCCCGCTCCTCCCGTGAAGAAATTTCACCGGTTACCAAAGAATCTGAAATCGTAAGAATAGACAAGGCTTTAACCTGATGTTGCGCAGCAATTGTATATAAAGGAGCGGTTTCCATCTCGGCACATAAAACCCCAAACTGAGCCCATAATTTATAATCCTGAGGATCGTCCCGATAAAAAGAATCCGATGAGAGTACATTTCCATAATGCACCGGAATTTCAAGGTTTTCGGCAATTTTTGCCGCCTTTAAAAAAAGTTCTGCGCTGGCGGTGGGTGCATACGTAGCATGCCCGAAACGGGATTTATTAAAAGCCGCATCTGTTGAAGCCGATAATGCAATGACCAAATCCCGTAAATGAATATCCTTTTGATAGGCTCCTGCCGAACCTACCCGAATAAGCTGTTTTGCCCCATAATCATGAATGAGTTCATGCGCATATATCAAGAGTGACCCTGCTCCCATTCCCGTGCCCTGTACTGAAATTTCTTTCCCTTGAAAGGTACCGGTAAATCCATACATTCCACGGGCATCGTTGTACGGTTTGGGGTTTTCAAAAAAAGTATTGGCAATCCATCGGGCGCGAAGTGGATCTCCCGGCAACAATACAGTTTCAGCAACAGCTCCGGGATCGGCTTGAATATGGATACTCATGATAATCTTTTATTTGGGATTGACAATGGCGGCTCCCGACGAAGTGCCAATACGATGGGCTCCGGCTTCTATAAAAGCCCGGGCTTGCTCATAAGTTCGGATACCTCCCGAGGCTTTAATTTGTATGCGATTTCCCACAACTTCTTTCATCAAACGAACGTCTTCAAGAACGGCACCCCCCGATCCGAAACCGGTAGAAGTCTTGACAAAGTCGGCATGGGCCTTAACTACAATTTCGCAAGCCTTTCTTTTTTCAGTTTCCGTTAAATAACAAGTTTCGATAATGGCCTTTAAAGGTCTGTTTCCGATCACCATTTTCACGGCCGCTATATCATTTTCTACCCGATCGTATAACCCTGCTTTCATCCACCCCAAATTAATAACCATGTCAATCTCGTCGGCACCATCCTTTATATTTTGACGGGCTTCATCCATTTTAGCAGCTGTACTCATAGCTCCTAAGGGAAATCCCACCACAGCAGCCACACAAACCTTTGTATTTTTGAGCTCTTTTTGGGCACTGCCAATATAACACCCGTGAACACAAACGGCATACAATGAATGCGTTCGAGCCTCCTCACATAATCTTTTGATATCCTTTGGGGTAGCTGTGGGGTTCAGATTGGTATGATCGATATAGCTTCCTAATTCCACGGCACACAATTTTTAAGATTCTTTAAAAAGGGAATGCATCAAACGCTTTTTGTCATTAATACACTCTTCCATAGAAACGATAGTCTCGGTGCGATAAACTCCTTCAATATCATCAAGCTCATAAATAATCATCTTGGCCTGATGGGTGTCCTGAGCCCTGATTTTACAAAAAATATTGAATTCGCCGGTAGGAATATGCGCTTCTACCACATTGGGAATCTGATTGATCCGTTGAATTACAAATTTTGTCTGCGAAGTTTTCTCCAACAATACCCCCACATAAGCTATAAAATTATAATTGAGTTTATCGTAATCCAAATTGAGTGTAGAACCCGTAATAATTCCTGCCTCCTCCATCTTTTTGACCCGAACATGAACGGTTCCTGCCGATATATTCAGCTTTTTCGCAATATCTGTAAAAGCGGTACGCGTATCATCGATTAGAATGTTTAATATTTTATGATCTAAGGTGTCCAATTTAAACTTTGCCATAACCAAAAGATTTAGGTCTTCCTATTTATTCCTTATTGCTACTTTGCCCCATTAAAAAATGATATTAATCTCTAATTTCGAGTTCAAGTCGATCAAACTCTTATCTAAATTTAATAATATCATGTGTTCAAGTAAAGTCAAAATAGAATTATATGACTACAAAAATACTCTAAATTACCCCTGAAGCAAAAGATATTATCTAATTGTTTGTTAAAATGATTGATATTTTCTCATTATTTAGGGTAATTTCATTCATAATATCTGTTATTGCACAACCTTCTTTAGGAATCCCGTTAATCTCCCGATGATACCCTTGGATTTCCCGATGTCCAAAGTAATTTTTTAAACCTCCTATTTTTTTGACTTCAGGAATCCATTGGATGTGGCCATCCTGTAATTTCTCCCGATATTGAAGGGCTATATCTACCAATTTTCCGGATTTTATCACCTCTCGGATAATCACATCGTAAAAACTTTCCTTATTCCGGGGAATGCTGAAATAATCTACTGTTGAATAATGTTTGTAGGCCTGTTTGATGATATCTTTTAAGGCGATTACAAAAGCATTGAACACATATTTTCTAACTCTTTCTCGCCGGTAATCTTGCTGAATATGCCCCGATTCGAACAAAATTGTTGAAACTCCCTGCAGCTGAAAGTATTCCCCCATGCAATTGGGATTAAACTCATCTTTATAACGCCCGACATGGCCGGGAATATCCTCTTCTATTGCCCTGCAAATTCCGACAATTGTTTGTAAAGCCCTCTTTCTGGCGGTGCCAATCGTGCCCTCGCGATCTATTCCCGGAGCCAAAAAGGAAAGGATCGCCGCTTTACTCGTCTCTCCAATTCCATAAACAGGATCCTGATCGTGCATATTAAAGGCAAAATCAGGATTGAATTCCTTTCCTATGCGTTGCAGTAACTGGGATTCCGGCTGAGAAAGATCAAGAGCATCACGGTTTAAGTCAACCCCATTTGCATTCGTTCGGGTATAGGCTACCGCTCCGTCCGGATTTAAAACAGGGATGATTTTGAGGGTTAATTCCCGACAGAATTTTTGCAAAGTTTCATCTTGTTTTGGGATCCCTTCCATAAAATCCAACAAGGCTTTGGTAGAAGTAGATTCATCACCGTGCATCTGTGACCAGGCTAAAACTTTTATAGGACCTGTTCCAAGAGTAATAGAAAATATCGGACGGTTTTGTACAGAAAATCCTTCTTTTTTCAAATTAAAAAGAGCAGGAAGCTTTTTTAAATAATTCTGAATTTTGGAATAGGGAAGATACCTTCCTTCGAAATTCGGATTTCTAAAATCAGTTAAATACGGCATAGGGATTTCTTTATAGGCAAAATTAAACGATCTATAAATAACATTTGTAAACAATATGATTTTCTTTTAGTTTACAAATATGTATAATTAAGCCACTAAATTTCAGACGGTTCATAGAATTGATATACTGATTAAATTATAATATATAAATATCTATATATGAATATTTTATATAATTAATATAAAGTTTTAATTCAATATAAATATGGAATATAATTAAGAAATTCATCTTACTTATTTTTTAATTATATTTGTAATCGATACTTATATATTACAATTTTTACAATGTTAAACAAGGAAAAATTTGCTAATCGACTTCAAGTAATACTTGAGAAATACAATCTGACGGCTTCTTCTTTTGCCGATAAAATTGATGTAGGTCGGTCCTCGATCTCTCATATTCTATCCGGACGGAACAATCCCAGTTTAGAATTTATCATGAAGATGGATAACGCTTTTCCGGATCTTGATCTGTATTGGCTTATTTATGGAAAGGAAAGATCAAGTACGGGATCGGCTTCCCCGATTTCCTCTTTATCCCATTTAACCGAGCAAAAACAGGAGAAACCAAAATTGGAAAAACAGGAAAAGCATCTCCTTCGTACGGATTCATCTTCTCCGGTAGAAAACCCTATTGAGCGCGTTCTTGTATTATATAAGGATGGCCGATTTAAAACCTATGAAAGGTTTTAAAGTTTCGTCTAATTCACGGTAATGTTTATCTTTGACACAAAAACAAATGAGAAATTTCCTTTATGCTGCCGGAATCCTTTTTTTAACGGCGGGATGTTATACCCCTCCCAGTAATTGTGCAGATTTTAAAGTGGGAACTTTTCAATATCAGGCATATTCCAAGGGAGAGTTGATTCAAGCCAAGATTGTACGGAATGATTCTCTCGAAATCGATTATTATAATCCCAAACAACCCGACACCTCACAGATTCGTTGGATTAATGATTGCGAGTATATTTTAAAGAAATACCACCCCAAGTCCGCTGATGAAAAACGCTCCTTTAGTATGCGTATTACCGAAACCCATGGTGATCGTTATAAATTTATTTTTAAGGAAGTGGGTTCCCAGCAAACCAAAGAGTTTACGGCGACCCGGGTCAAGGAGGGAAATTAAACTTGAATTCGATTTGAAAACAAGTCAAGCGATGTTCGGCTTCTACAGTCAGGAATAAG
>CAZBXQ010000050.1:0-22503 GCA_964495935.1 uncultured Flavobacteriaceae bacterium | reverse complement strand
CAAAATAAAAAACGGGACAAAAGTAGATTTTTCCACCTTGTCCCGTCAAGTGACCTTATCTATACGATTTCCGAATCATTTTTTAGAAGATTTAAAAAAATTAGTAGGTGAAGAACCATTGTAAGAAACAGATTCACACGTCACTAGTCAATCACAAGACAATAATTGACAAAAATGAAATTGGGTCAAAAGTTTTGGTTCGAACTTTTTCGTTTTAAATTCTATTTTATCCATAATTGAAAATATACAAAATGCTTTACCCTCATTCTCCCTTTCTTAAGTTTTTATATTAATGGACACGTAGATGAATCTGTATATCAATTTCGTATAGAAAACCCTGCTAAATATTAGAGTTTATTTTTAAGTTGTAAATTATACGTTCGTTCCACTTAAAATGAAAAGCTATGGCAAGGTTAATTTATAAAAATGTGTTGAAGCGTATTCAAAAGAAAGAAAAAGCCCTCGAAGTCTCCTCGGATACTATTATAGAAGAATCTTATCAGATGATTATTTACCTTCAGGGCGTGTTGAAGGAATTAAAAGCGCACGTACTGGAAAATGGATTCAAAAATGCAAAAACGGAAATCGAGTTTTTTAAGACTATCAAACCTCAAGTTTTAGGAAAGTTAATCTATTATAATAAGGTTTATCGCATCGGAATTACTTGCCCTGTTAATAACGGAAAGATGTACTATAGTTATTATTCCCTGCAACTGGAGCGTCTTAAGCAGGAATACATTGATCACATTTGCAATACAGACTTTTATCGATATTATCGTTCCGGACGAACAGATCGGGACGACACCTATTTCCAACGAGGCAATATCAATTATTATGACGGATTGAATAGTATCGTATTCGAAATTGATACTGATTTCTCTACATTTTTTGACTACAAGATTGCCAGAATTATTGCCAACGAACTATTGTATTCTTATTTGCTTACAAAAATTAGCCCTGAGCAGAATCCGGATATGATTTTGCAAAAGCCGGAAAGTTCCAAGGACATTATTTGGACAGATAGTAAAAATGCTCTTATTGAGCTGATTTATGCCCTTTATGCTGCTGAGGTTGTTTCGTACGGAAAAATAGGAATCCGTAAAATAGGTGTGATATTTCAAGTGGTTTTTGGCATCACTTTAGGTGATTTACATCACGCCTTTCACCGGATGAAAACCCGTGCTGGTTCCAGAACGGCATTTTTAGACCATTTAAAACTTTCGCTAGAAGAATATATGGATAAAGACCTGTAAAATTTAAAAGCTTCTCATAGGCAGTACATTTCTCTATACTGCTTTTATCTCACCCATACCTACCCATTGGCTAATCCTGACTTTGGGTTTAAATAATTCCTATATTAATACATAGTATAACTGATAAACAACACTCTATAACATTAGTCAAAGTATTGTTAAATCAGTAAAACCAATTGGCCTCCCTTGGCTGAACAACTTTTCTAAACGCCTCACTTTTGTACTGTAATCTTTAAAGGATTTGTACAATGAAAATAATCACTGTTGAGGAGGAAGCTTGGAAAGAGCTGAATAAACGTATCCAAATCATTTCTGATTATCTGCTAAAACTGGAGGACACTAGTTATGATGATCTCTGGCTTAATAACCACGAGGTGTGTCAATATTTACACCTCAGTGAAAAAACCTTATGGCGGATGCGTTCCAAAGGGGAAATTACTTATTCCAAAATATACGGACAGTATTTCTATACCATAGGCAGCATTAAAGAACTGCTTAAGGCGAACGCCGTTCAAAGTAGTGATGAGTATGTTCAAGAGCTGATGGAAAAAGGAAAAAGCTATATCGAAAAAGGCAGAAAGTTCAAATCCAATAAATTCTAAAATTTAATCGCTATGAATATTGACAGAATGGAATTTTTATCGTGGATGAAGCGTATTATGGATCGATTTGATCTTCTCGGACAAGAACTTTATGAGTCGAACAACCGCAGTAGTATTGACGGAGACGAATTACTGGATAATCAAGATGTTCTTCAAATGCTCAAAATCAGTAACCGGTCTTTGCAGCGGTACCGATCCTCAGGAAAGCTACCTTACTATACCATAAGCGGAAAACTGTATTATAAACTTTCCGATGTGCATCAGTTTATCAGAGACAGTTTCAGTGCCCCAGTATCTAAAACAAGTGCCAAGAAATGACAACCACTGCCAAGCACAACATTTATACCGGCGTCCCTATCCCCAGCTTTTACCTTTGTTTTAAAACTATAAACAACTAAAGTTATGGACAACGATGTTAAGAGCCAACAAGAAACCCTTGAACAATTATCGGAGATATTGTTAGTATTGGACAAGGAGAAAAAAAGGATTCAAGCGGTAAAAAGTATCGATAAAAACGGTAAAATGGAGACCATTGATCCTACAGAAAAAAACCAGAGCCAGTTTATGCGGGTCGATAAACACGGGGACTTTGTTTCTAATTTTCTTCTCAATTTTTTCCGACAACTAAAAAATCCGACCAAATTTTCATTTTTCAAGGTACCTGCTGAAAAATCATTGAAAATAGCTGATGAAATGCAACAGCAAGTCGATAATCCTACACCTGAAGGAGAAAAGAAAATGAAGGCCTATGAAGTAAACACAAAAGAGCATCAAACCAAAAATCAAAATCAAATGGAAACCAAACAATCAACCCCTGAGCCCAATGCGTACCGGTACAGTCCGGAACAAATCGATTGGGAAACGATGAACAACCTTGGATTAGGTAAAGAACGCTTAGAGAAAATGAACCTGTTGGAGCCGCTATTAAAAGGCTATAAAACCAATGAATTAGTTCCTGTAAGCGTTAATCTGGGCACGGCCATTGTGCGAACTGATGCCCGCCTATCCTTACAACCCACCAAAGACGGAAGGGTTGTTGCTGCCATTCACGGCATTCGAAAAACACCAAATTTGACTTTTGATTTTTTTGGTCATCAGTTCACTGATCAGGACAAAGAAAATTTATTGGAAACCGGTAATATGGGGCGTATAGTCGACTTAACCAATCCCAAAACCGGAGAAACTATTCCTTCTATTGTCAGTGTGGACAGGATGACCAATGAATTGGTGGCCTTGCGCAGTAAATACATTAAAATTCCCGAAGAGATCAAAGGCGTAAAATTGGATGATACTCAAAAACAGATTTTAATGGAAGGAAAACCACTTTATTTAGAAGGAATGATTTCTAAAAAAGGAACTCCATTCAGCGCAACACTCCAATTTAATGCTGATAAACGCTATGTTGAATTTCTATTCAATAGAAGTAATAACAGGCAACGATCCTTTAATAATCAGCAACGCCAAGAAGCTCCAAAAGCTTTCCGGGGAAGAAAGTTGAGTCAAGAGCAATATCACAAGTTTAGAGATGGGCAAACCGTTTATGTGGATGGTCTTGTGGATAGAAAAGGAAAGAAATACCAAGGATATATCACATACAATAAAGAAACCGGTAAAACTCAGTTCTCTTTCCAAAACCCGGATAAACTTCGAAAAAAAGCACAACCGACAGAGGCCCATAAAACCCAAGCAGCTGTCAATTCCGAAGGAAAAACCAATGAAGCCACTAAGCACATCAAGAGACCTTTGGAACCTAAACAACAAGCAGCAAATAATAAAGACCAACAGATTCAACAGGAACAACCTCAAGTTCCTGTAAAATCCAGAGGGCGAAAAATGTAAGATGGTATGAATACAATAATAGCTGAGAAACCCAGTGTTGCAAGAGCAATAGCTTCCTTGTTAGGGGCTTCGGAGAAAAATGAAGGATATATCAGTGGCAAAGGTTATTTTGTGACGTGGGCATTTGGACACTTAGTCAGCTTGGGAATGCCTGAAGATTATGGAATCCCCGGATTCCAAAAAACTTCTCTTCCAATTTTGCCCAATCCATTTTTATTAGGTGTACGAAAAATAAAAAAAGGCAAGAAATACGTAGTCGATACCGGGGCTTTAAAACAATTAAAAATCATTGAAAAGCTTTTTAAGCGCAGCGAACGTATTATTGTCGCCACCGATGCCGGGCGCGAAGGGGAACTTATATTCCGCTATATTTATGCGTATCTGAAATGTGACAAACCCTTTGATCGGTTATGGATTAGTTCCTTGACGGGAAAATCCATAAAAAAGGGTTTTGACGATTTAAAACCCGGTAAGGAATTTGACGGATTGTATAAGGCAGCGCAAGGAAGAAGTCGAGCAGACTGGCTTGTGGGAATCAACGCAACCCAAGCCTTGAGCATAGCGGCCGGAAATGGCGTTTATTCTCTTGGGAGAGTACAAACGCCTACACTGGCTTTAGTTTGTAAACGATATTTGGAGCACCAGCAGTTTACCACTCAAAAATACTGGCAGATACAACTGTCGCACAAGAAACAGTTTATTGATTTTAAAAGTATTTCGGAAAAGAAGTGGGAAGACAAAAAGCAAGCAGAGAACGCTTTGAGGTCCATTCAGAGAAACAGAGAAGTTGAAGTTTTATCCGTTAAAAAAAAGACCATAACAGAACATCCACCTTTACTTTTTGATTTAACCGGTCTGCAAAAAGAAGCCAATAAAAAATTGGGGCTTTCTGCGAATGAGACGCTTAAAATAGCACAAAGCCTTTATGAAAAGAAATTTATCACTTATCCCCGTACGGGCAGCAAGCATATTCCGGAAGATCTTTGGGCTGAAATCCCCGATCTTGTAAGAGCCTTACAAGACCGTGAAACCTGTGCGTCCGCCGTGGGAAATTTACGCTGGGGAAGCTTTAATAAGCGGATTGTAAATGACCTTAAAGTGACCGATCATCACGGCTTATTGACAACGGAAAAAATCCCTTCTGCACTGGGTGCAAAAGAAAATGTGATTTATGATATGATTGCACTACGGCTACTCGAATCCATTTCACCAGCTTGCATTAAAGAGACGTGTAAAGTCGATTTACAAGTATTGCATTATGATTTCTTGGCTAAGGGAAGTAAGGTTCTCCGTCCGGGCTGGCGAGCCGTTCAGGGAAGTTTTATGGAAGACAATGAACCTACAGAAGAACTTCCCGAATTAGAAGAAGCTATGAAGCTCAAAATAATAGAAGTAAATCTTCTGGAGAAGCAGACCAAACCTCCGGCTCTCTATACTGAAGCAGGGCTTTTATCGGCTATGGAAAATGCCGGAAAAGAAATCGAAAATGCGCAGAAGCGAAAAGCATTGCGATCAATTGGTATCGGAACTCCGGCCACCCGAGCTGCAACGATAGAAACCTTATTTGCTCGCAACTATATCCAAAGGAAAAAGAAATCTTTACTCCCTACAAAAAAAGGATTACAAGTATTTGAGTTCGTCAAGGATCGGAAAATCGTAAACGTTTCAATGACGGCTGAATGGGAACTTGCTTTACAAAAGATTGAAAACAATCAAGCGGACGCAGCCGTTTTTCAAAAGGAGATGGAAGCGTATGCTTCATCGATTACAACCGAGTTGCTACAGACTTCTTTTATCCGTGAAAATTTACCGGAACTGGTTTGTCCAAAATGTAAGACACATCATTTAATTATCCGGGAGAAAATTGTCAAATGTCCGGATGAAGTATGCAACTGGAAACAGTTTCGCAGAGTGTGCGGTGTACATATTGGGATTGCCGACATTGAGCGGTTAATCAAACACGGTAAAACCACACTTATCAAAGGAATGAAAAGTAGATCCGGTAAAAAATTCAATGCATATATCGCTTTGAATGAGCAAGCTGAAAGTTCTTTTGAGTTTATCAATAAAAAGAAGAAATAGTTTATATTTTTTATTATCAACGGCGATAAACGCCGGTATATTTTGATTCGATAAACCAATTATTTACTTATATTTGTTTTAACGGCGATAAACGCCGTCAATATAAATATTCTTAAATATGGCTTTTAATCCTGAAAGACGAAAATTATTGGAGCAAATAATGCCTGAAAATCTTATTGTCACTCGTCAATGGTTAATGAAAGAGGCAAATTTAGACAAACACGCTATTGATAATTTGGTTAAAAGTGAACAAATAAAATCATTATGGCGAGGCGTTTATACCCGAGGAAATATTCAATTGTCTTGGCAGAGTCTGGCTTATACGCTGCAAATCATTATGAAAACTGATTTTGTTATTGGAGGGTTGACTGCTTTGGAATTAAAAGGCTTTTCGCATTATCTTCCCCATTCAACAAAGGAAACGATTCATTTGTATGGTAATGATAAGCTTCCAAGGTGGTTAAATGAATTGTCCGCTGATATTGTTTTTATCAGGCATACGCGTACAAGTATTTTTTCCGAGATGGAGGAAAATACTTCGCTCCATTATACGTCTTCTATTTTTTGGAAGAAAGGGATGGAAGAGCTCAAAATTTCAAGTCCTGAAAGAGCTTGCCTTGAAATGTTGAATGAAGTACCCGATAAAATTTCATTCGAACACGCCGATCAATTGATTCAAGGAATGACCTCTTTGTCCCCACGAAGGCTTCAAAAACTTTTGGAAGCTTGTACAAATATAAAGGTTAAACGACTATTCCTCTGGTTCTCGTCAAGACATCAGTACAACTGGTTTTCTAAATTAAATACAACAACTGTAAATCTCGGTTCGGGAAATCGAGTTATTGCTAAAGAAGGTGTTTTAGATGAAAAATATTTTATAACTGTTCCCAAAGATTTTAATCCACAATAAATGAGAAGAGATACGATATATTATAAACAAGTTCAGCTATTAGTTCGTGTTCTTCCGTTATTGGAAAGTGAACCGTGTTTTGCATTGAAAGGAGGAACGGCAATCAACTTATTTTATCGGGATTTACCAAGACTTTCCGTGGATATTGACCTTTTATATCTTCCTCTTGATGATTGGGATTCGGCATTGACCAATATTCGCAGCGCATTAACCCGTCTAAGCCGTCTGATTAAAAAGGCTTTTCCGAATGTACAAATTCAAAATGCTCACGAACAAGGCAATGCCCTCCGTCTAATCGTTCAACAGGAAGAAGTCCGCATAAAGGTAGAGTTATCTCCGGTTATTCGAGGTGCGGTTTTTCCTCCGAATCAAATGGAGGTATGTGAGAAAGTGGAAAATGAATTTGGGTATGCCGAAGTAAAAGTAGTGGCATTACCCGATTTATATGCAGGAAAAATATGTGCTGCTTTAGATCGACAACATCCCCGCGATTTATTTGACGTAAAGTTGCTTTTCGAAAATGAAGGTTTTACCCAAGACCTCCGAAAGACCTTTTTGGTTTTTCTCATCAGTCATCAACGCCCAATGGTGGAACTTTTGGATCCGCATCGTAAAGACCTTCAAGAGATATTCGAATCAGAATTTGCGGAGATGACCGATACATCGGTAACCGTAAATGATCTTGAACAAACCAGAGAATTACTTATCCATACCTTACAAGAGGAAATAACAGAAGATGAACGACATTTTTTACTCTCGGTTATCGAACAAGACCCAAAATGGGGTTTATTGCATATGGAAAATAGTGAGGCAATTGCCCAACTGCCTTCCGTCCGTTGGAAATTGCTAAACCTCTCTAAAATGAATAGTACCAAACATAAAGCAGCTGTCAATAAATTAAGAAAAGTGCTATTTGATTAAAGCATACAACTGCGACTTACAAATCTTATCAGCCAGTTAAAAGTACAACTGCCAAAGTATACCCCTCCAAGCCAACCTCTACCTTCTCACCATAAACCGGCTTTTCTCTCCTTAGCTTTAGTTTTCGAAACAACCACAAACGAAAACGAGATATGGAGAATTCACAAAAAGAACTGTCGTATTACAAATCACGGCTCCAAGAATTATTAAATACCAGCTTCCCCGAAAAGGCAACAGATCAAGATTTCATTCATCAGCGTTCCTCTTGGGCGGCCCAGGCTTATGAAGAAGCCTTTTTGGCCGGAAATACCATTGACCAGTGCAACCGCATTGCGGAGAATATCCTGTTTCAAGACTTGCAGTTCTCAAAATTCGACACTGTGTTTCAGGTAGTGTGCAATGATTTTGACACCCTGATAGTAGATGAAGAATTACAGCCATTCGCCTTAAAAATGCTTCCGGTATGTGAACCTGTTTTTGCCAAATATGAACTTGCCGATGATTTCGCTTATAGCTCCGATTTTGAAAACCTCTATACGGAAATAACCGGAACCATTGCTTTATGGATTGATGAAAATGGGCTTCAATAAAAGACAACACCTCGAGCAAAATATCAATGCGCTGCGAGTTGTTTTTAAATTGGAGGAAGAAAAACGGGAGGCAACCGCAGAGGAAAGGTTGTTGTTAAATCAATACCGGGGATTTGGTGGGCTCAAATTTATTTTGAACCCTGTCAAAAATCCTGAAGATATCAATCAATGGCGAAAAAGTGAACGACCGTTTTTTGCTTTAACTCAGGAACTTCATCATTTACTACAAGAAAAAGCAACTGATGAAAAACAATACCGCAGGTTTGTGGACAGTATGCGAAGCTCCGTTCTTTCTGCATTTTATACTCCGCCGGCGATTATAGTAGCCATTTCATCAGTCTTAAAAGAGCATCAATCGGACACGCATAAGTTTCTGGACCCTTCCGCCGGGATCGGGTCTTTTCTATCTTCTTTTTCAGCTCCTAAAAAAGAAAACAATACCGCTTATGAAAAGGATTTACTAACCGGTAAAATATTAAGACAGCTCTATCCCCAGAGTACTATTCGAATAAAAGGATTTGAGGAAATACCTGAAAAGGAACAAAACTCCTATGATGTTGTTGCCAGTAATATCCCTTTTGGAGATACTTCCGTTTTTGATCTTTCTTATTCCCGCAGTAATGATCCTGCCAAGATACAGGCGGCTCGAAGCATCCATAATTATTTCTTTTTAAAAGGAACGGATATGCTTCGAGAAGGCGGTTTGTTAGCCTTTATCACTTCACAAGGTATTTTAAACAGTCCCAAAAACGAACCTATTCGCCGGGCGTTGATGCAGAACAATCATTTGGTTTCAGCGGTTCGCTTACCGAACAATCTTTTTACGGATTATGCCGGTACAGAAGTAGGCAGTGATTTGATAATACTTCAAAAAGATACGAGAAAACAAGGGCTAAGCCCTCGAGAAGAATTGTTTTGCCAAAGCATTTTGATGGAATCAAATGCCCCAAACAATGCACTTTTTACGGATACTACAAGAATTGTCCATACGGATAAGAAAATAGCGACTGATCCTTATGGCAAGCCGGCTCTCATTTATAGGCACGATGATGGTATTGAAGGAATGGCTAAATTCTTAAAACAAATGCTTTTGGAGGATTTTAATCAGAAGCTAAGCTTGGAATTATATCAAGGAACATCATTCAAAGAGGCTATTCCGCAAAATACAAGTTCAATTAACGGAGTGTCTGTTGCTCTTCCAAATGAAAACAATAATCAAAAGATTAGTGCTGCCACAATTAAAAAAGAGCGTTCTCCGGAAGACAAGCAACTCAGCATTTTTGATTTATTCGAAACCTCAGCTTCGGTTACTCCACCTCAAAAGCGCACGCTAAATAGAAGACGAATTTCCAAGAAAAGAAAGAGGATTGTTAATCGTCAGATGAATCTGTTTAATGCGGCTGTATCTTCTTTAAAAGCCAATTCCTCCGTAAGAAAAACCCCTAATTCAACTCCACAGACCAACGAAAAAAGACAAGAAATTGTAGGAGATCTTTTTTCGGGAATAAATAGTAAAGATGGCGTTTCAAAATCAACTGTTCCAAGAATTAAACCTGATCCGGCTCCTTATGGTAAGGCATTGCAAGCCTTTCACCGAAATGATTGCTTGGTTACGGATAAGGGTTGGGTTGGCCATTTACAAGAAGTGGATAAAGAGGAGAACCGAGCAATATTTCATCCTTTGGAGTTATTGCCGTCTCAAAAAGCAAGAGCCGAAGCCTATATTACTTTACGGGATATTTATCTCGACTTATACCAAAAGGAAGCCGATACGCAAACGGAGCATCAAAAGGAAAGAGAGAACCTTAATCGTCTATATGATGCGTACGTCAAAAAATATGGATACCTCAACAATGCCGCGAATAATAAACTGATAAAAACAGATAGCGCAGGAAAAGAAGTTCCCTATCTGGAACGTACCGTTGGCGGGGTGGTTCATAAAGCCGATATTTTTAATCGCCCGGTCAGTTTTTCGACCACCACTTTAGCTACCGATAATCCTGAAGAGGCCTTGGCTGCTTCTTTGAATAAATACGGAGGTGTGAATTTAGCGTATATGGCAGAGATCAGTAGTATGCCCATTGACAGCCTTAAAGAAGCTCTACAAAACCGCATTTTCTATAATCCCTTACAACAGGAATATGAAATTTCCGAACGGTGGATTTCCGGTAATGTAATAGAGAAAATTCAAGCCGTGGAAAACTATATTTACAATCACCCGGAAGATAAAGAAGCCGAAAAAAGTCTGACTGCTCTTAAAGAAGCTCGACCCCGCCGTATTGAGTTTGAAGAATTGGATTTTAATCTTGGAGAACGTTGGATTCCCACCAAGGTGTATGCCCGATTTGCTTCTCATCTTTTCGATACCGATGTACGGGTTTATTATTCCGATAGTTCAGATGATTTTTCCTTGAGCTGTGACCAAAAGAATGTACATATCTGGAATAAATATGCGGTTAAATCCCAAAGTCGCACTTTTGACGGCATTGCTCTTCTCAAACACGCCTTGGTAAACACGACCCCCAACATTACCAAGAAAATTAAAATCGGCGACAAAGAAGTCAAAGTGAGAGATATGGAAGCCATTCAAATGGCCAATGCAAAAATCGATGAAATCCGTACCGCCTTTTCGGATTGGCTCCACGCACAGAACGAGTCCTTCAAAAATAAATTAACGGAGCGCTATAATGACACATTTAATTGTTTTGTCAGACCCAATTATGACGGAAGCCATCAGGATTTTCCGGGATTGGATAGGAAAAGTGCAGGTATTGAAGATCTATATTCAAGTCAAAAAGATACGGTTTGGATGATTAAATTGAACAACGGGGCGATTTGTGACCACGAGGTAGGGGCAGGAAAAACTTTGGTGATGTGTACCGCTGCTCAAGAAATGAAACGTTTGGGGTTGGCACATAAACCAATGATTATCGGTTTAAAAAGCAATGTTCACGAAATTGCCGAAACCTATCGGGCAGCCTATCCACACGCTAAGATTCTTTCTCCGGGGAAAAAGGACTTTACTCCTAAAAAACGATTGCGGATTTTTGGGGATATCAAAAATAACGATTGGGATTGCATCATCCTTACCCACGACCAGTTTGGAATGATTCCGCAGTCTCCCGAGATGCAGACAGAAATCCTTCAAGCCGAACTCGATAGTGTAGAACAGAATTTAGAAGCCTTACAGGCACAAGGCAGTGAAATCACACGAGGAATGCTTCGCGGGGTGCTGAAGCGAAAAGAAAACCTTGAAGTCAAGCTTAAAACATTACAATTTGATATCGACAATAGAAAAGATGATGTCGTGGATTTTAAAATGATGGGAATTGATCATCTTTTTATAGACGAAAGTCATCAGTTTAAAAACTTGATGTTTAACACCCGGCACAATCGCGTAGCAGGATTGGGAAATTCAAACGGAAGTCAAAAAGCACTGAACCTGCTCTTTGCCATCCGAACCATTCAGGATCGTATAGATGGGGATATGGGAGCCACTTTTCTTTCCGGCACCACCATCAGCAATTCTTTGACAGAATTATATCTGCTCTTTAAATACTTACGTCCCCGGGCATTAGAAAAGCAAGGCATCAACTGTTTTGATGCTTGGGCAGCAATCTATGCGAGAAAAACAACTGATTACGAGTTCTCCGTAGCCAATAATATTGTTGCTAAGGAACGTTTTCGCTATTTCATTAAAGTGCCGGAATTGGCTCAATTTTATTCCGAAATAACCGATTATCGAACAGCTAAAGATATCGGAATTGACCGCCCGGAAAAAAATGAGATTCTTTATAATATACCGCCTACGCCGGATCAGGAAGTTTTTATTCAAAACTTGATGCAATTTGCCAAATCAGGCGATGCCACCTTGTTGGGAAGAACGCCTTTGTCTCAAAGAGAAGAAAAAGCCAAGATGTTGATCGCCACCGATTATGCCCGTAAGATGTCCTTGGATATGCGAATGGTAAACGACCGTTATCAAGATCATCCGGATAATAAAGCTTCTCATTGTGCAGCGAATCTGGCGAAGTATTATAATCAATATCAAGCCCAGAAAGGGACGCAATTTGTTTTCTCCGACTTGGGCACCTATAAACCGGGAACGTGGAATGTATATTCGGAAATCAAACGAAAACTCGTAGAAGACTATGGGATTCCGGCACACGAAGTTCGTTTTATACAAGAAGCTAAAAGCGATAAACAGCGTAAGAAACTTATTCAAGGAATGAATAAAGGGAAAATCCGAATCCTATTCGGTTCCACCAGTATGTTGGGAACCGGAGTGAATGCGCAAAAAAGAGCAGTTGCCGTTCATCATTTGGACACGCCGTGGCGGCCGAGTGATCTTGCTCAACGCGATGGGCGGGCCATTCGAAAAGGCAATGAAATTGCCAAACACTTTGCAGATAATAAGGTGGATGTGGTTATCTATGCGGTAGAGCAATCCTTGGACAGTTATAAATTTAATTTGTTGTATAACAAGCAGCTTTTTATCGACCAGCTTAAATCCAATAACTTGGGGAAACGCACCATTGATGAAGGAAGTATGGATGAAAAATCAGGAATGAATTTTTCTGAATACGTGGCCATACTTTCCGGAAATACCGATTTACTGGACAAAGCAAAAATAGAAAAACAGATAGCCGGACTGGAAAGTGAAAAGCGGGCGTTTAACCGTTCAAAATCCGTGGCAAAATATAAGTTGAAAGATTTTACGTATACCTTGGAAAGTTCTCGATCCCGCTTAAACCGAATGAACCTTGACTGGAATAATTTACAACAGCGCCTTCAAAAACATTCGGATGGGTCCATTGCTAATCCTATTTTATTAGAGGGTTTGCCCTCTAATGCCAACATCAAACAGATCGGTGCTAAACTCAATCAGCTGAAAGAAAAAGCCCGTACCGGTGGAGAATATGAAGAAATAGGGAGTTTATATGGATTCAATTTACTGGTCAAAACCGAAATGTCAGAGAAAAACGGCATCGACATCCGCCTAAACCGATTTATGATACAAGGCGAAGGGACTATCAAATACACCTATAACAATGGAATGATTGCGAAAGACCCTAAACTGGCTGCAATGAATTTTTTAAAAGCGCTCGAAAAACTCCCCGATCTTATAGCACACGAACAAAAGAAAATTACGGATATTGAAAAAGACTTGCCCATACTTCAAGAGGTGGTCAACGGTTCGTGGCCAAAAGAACAAACTTTAAGCGACCTTAAAATTGAATTGGCCGCTGTAGAACGTAAAATACAGATATCTATCACTCCAGAAACTGAGGTCGAGGATGAACAGCAGGAAAAGGACGAAAAGCAGAGTCAGGATGAATTAGAACCGGTGTATGTTAGGGGGATTCATTAATTTTAATAAAATCGAACAAACATATCCAGCGAATAAAACGAATTCAATGAGGGAGGCTGAACTATTTTAGAGGTGTTTCTATTCGCAGAAAATTACGGGATATAGTGGCTGATTGAGAAATCACCTACGCTATTGGACATTGAAATCCTGTAGATTTAGTAGTACGAGAAGCTTGTCTCGCTATCTAGAAGCGGGGATCAACTACTCGATAGGTGGTCGTTTTTTATTCAGTTTGTGTTTTTGGTAAGGATTATTTTGTCGTTCTGTTTTAAATCGACCGTTGCAGAAAAGCAGTCATTTTCGGGTTAAAAAACGTTTAGAATTGTGTTTAAGAACGTTCAATTATTTTTAAGGGTTTTTAAATTCCTGTTCCACCAAGTATTTCGAGTTCTTGTCCTTTTTTTGGCTGACCGTCAATCATTGGCATTGCTTTCATTATTAATTCTCTTACTCCTTCAATCTTCAACGAATTATCGTGGTCTTCTTTACTATCCCAAATTTCCGTGACATAAACCGAGTTGGGGTCGTTTTTATCTCTGCTCACAACATATAATCTGCAACCTTTTTCTGTTGAAACAAGTTTGGAAGCTTCTATTAAGATATTTGCAAGTTCATTGGCAAATCCTGTTTTAGCGGTAAAATTCCCGTGCAATAAATATTTATTCATTGTTTCTTGATTATTTGAATTTATCTGTGAAGATCCTTGATAACTTATTAGGCATAAAATTACAATTAGTAGATTTTTCATTTATATATTTTTAAGTATTCAATTGTTCTTCAAACATTTTTTTTAATCGGTCAGCTTGTGTTTAAGTCAAGTGATTTTTCAAATTAGGTTTTATTTGCTTTAAATCAGAATCGTACTTTTAAAACGACCATCAGCCCATAAACAAGTGAAGTTTTAAATGTTTTCATCCAGGTATTTTTTGCTTCCGCAATATAACACTTATTTAACAATAATTTAAGTCTTGCACTGAAGAAAAGTTTAAGAGATATAAAAACGTTCTTCTTAATGAAAACTACATTCGTTACTCATCTGTAACCATTCCTTACTAGCTATTTATCATATTTTCAGAGTTTAGAGTTGCTTTTGGGCAGGTGTTTTATAAAGCTTCTCCGACATATTTTTGTATTAAGTCGTACGCTAATATCTTGGCTACCTTGTAATCGTGAGAGGTTGAGAACGCATGCTCTGTCTCTAAGTAATTATCATTTGAACCTAATTTAATATTACGGTTATCACGGAGAAAGTACTCCTCATCCCGATGAGTACAATTAGACCTATAATATTTATAAAAATCAAGGTTATCTTTCTGGAATTTTTCCATTCTCTCTAATTTATATTTCAGGTACTTTTTTGTTAGTTTCCGACTCAGAGGTTTTGCTGTTTCAATTTCATAAATAGCTTCATAGTAAATCAGCTTTGCAATAATGATTGGTTTTAATCTTTTAAAAAAGAGAATCTCTTCTTCAATATTTTTAAAACCACGATCTAGCACAAATCGTTTTATCTCGGCTATACATTCCATCAGGAGCTCAATAACTTTTTTGGATGATAAAATTGGATTACCCACCTCTATCTCCTGGATTTTTTCTTCTAGCTTCCTTATGTATTCGTCGTAGTATTTTTCCATAGCATTTATTTTAGGGTTAAAACTGCTATAAGCAAAACCTCATATCATTTTTACTATATCTGTGTAACCTTTAAAAGTTTATTACTCTATAAAGAGTCGGTATTCGGATTATCAACACTTTCCTTTAAATAAGCAATGAGGGCTTCTACGGTAGTTGTTTCCATATGTACTCTATTGCTGCCATATTTGTCCGATACACCTTGTTCTGTGATATAAACAGCTTTATATGTCTTTTCCTTTTTCAAACGCTCCCCCTGATAGTAGATTTCTTCTATACGGTAGCCATACGGGTTTTCAATATGAAACTTAATTTGTAATCCTAAATACCGCTTGCAGTAACCGCCCATCTGTTCCATGGGGTTAGCTGAAAAAGTACGTTCAAAATTTTCTTCAAGCATGTCAACTATCTCCTGACCAGTCATATCTACAATGGAAATAATCGGGTTCATCGGAACCATATTATACAAGTCCCACAGCGTAATATCTCCTATGTTAATGGGTGGGCCGTACCGCCATCCATTTGAGAATGCGATATCTACACCTGTTGCATCACTAATAGCTTCCAATAATAGATTGTCCATAGACGACGAAAAAGTAGAATATCGGTGTAAGACGGTATCCGTTTTTCCAACAACCTGTTTTTGCAGGCTTCTATAGGGAGTCATAATGTCATTTACCATTCTCTCTATATGTTCATCACTATCAATATCTGCACTTACTTCTATAAGTTTATATTCATGTTGAGTAATTTTATTGTTATAAACTGACAACTTCAAATGGCCTACAAAAGAACCGTGAGCTCCACATTGAATGACTATGGTATCATTCACTTTTACAGGTTCGTAAAGTCTGTTATGAGTATGGGCACTTAGACATATATCAACACCCCTCGTATTTTTAAGCAACTCAATATCCTGGGGGTAGCCATTATGGGAAAGAAGTATAACCACATCTGCTCCCAATTCTTTAACCTCTTTGATATAATTATCTATTTCCCACGCTCCATCTGTCACGTAGATCTCCTTGCTAAAAGCGCCGGGCATCGTTTTATCAATGATGTTAGAGCAGATACCGATTACAGCAATTTTTTTATTCCCCACTTCAATTATTGAATATGGGTCGAGCAATAGACCACCATCTTTTTTATAAATGTTAATGCCCAATATCGGATAATTGAGCTTTTCACCTAAGGATAAAAGATGATTAGGAGTATAAGCGAAATCCCAATGTCCTACCATTCCGTTAAGACTAAGCTCCCTTAAAATTGGTGGGAGTACTTCTCCTTTCGAGGCCACCACAGGCAAGGTTCCATGAAAAGTATCACCTCCATCAAAAAATAAAGCATGTTCACTCTTACTCTTTATCCGATTAAAAATAGTTGCGATTTTTGCATACCCTCCTGCTGTTTTTATATATTCTCCATCCTCATTGTAAAACAGCTCGGGATGCGGTTCGAGATAACCGTGTACGTCATTTATAAATCCTATTGATAATTCCATAATATTGAGTTTGGGGTTTGAAACATTTTTTAATTAACGATAAACAACTGCTCACGCTTCGTATTCCCATGTCATTCATTTATCAACTCTTCAATCTGTTTTATAAACTTGTTTGAAGCGTAGTTTGAAAAACCTTTGTGATGAAGCCTGATTTTTCCATTTTTATCCAGTACAATTGTTGTAGGCAATACTCCAGAGTAAATCTCTTTTGGCATATAACTATTCGACTGATACATTGGGATTGAAAACTCTTCTTTATTCAGATATGTTTTTCCCTTGTTTGGATCCTTGTCTTCGTTAATGGATAGAAAGAATATATTGGGATCATTTTTAAATTGCGTATAAAGTTTTTCAATTGAGGGAAATTCTGCTCGGCAAGGCGGGCACCAGGACGCCCAAAAATTAATAAATACTACTTTACCTCTTAAAGACGAGGTATTCTGAGTCCTTCCTTTTTCATCGATAAAATCAAAGTCATTGGCAGACAATGTATCTGTAGCCTGTTTGTCTATACTCGCATTGAAAAGTCCTATTGTCATTAGCTGTCGAAGCATAAATGATTTTGCATCAGGGCTGACGAACATTACTCCGATAAAAATAACCATCAGTATGGTAATACTATTTTTTCGGATATATTGCCAAAGCTCATTTATCGTTGATTTTTCTTTATTGTTCATCATACTTTATATTTTTATCTTTTAGTCATCTTCCACCAATTCTTTAAGCGCTTTAATAATCTGAGGATCCCTATAATTCCTACCGCCTTCCATACGGGCAACCATCTCTCCCTTCTTATCAATAATTACCGTAGTTGGAATAGCTCCTCTTAAAAAATCGGAGGGTATATTACTTACTGGGACATATACAGGCAGATCATAATCGTTTTCTTGCATAAAAGCCGAGGATTTCTCCATTTTATTATCCACATCGACCATTAGAAACACGATATCGTCACTTTCTTTAAACGAATCTTTTAGCTCATCAATGGATGGCATTTCACGAATGCACGGCGGGCACCACGTAGCCCAGAAGTTGATAAAAACAACCTTGCCTTTTAATGAGCGTAATGATACAGTTTTGCCAGCTTCATCTCTAAAGGTAATATCTGGAGTCTGGAATGCCTCTACTTGCGAAACTTCTTGTGTTGCAATATTTTGTTCCTTTTCATTTTCCTTATTTCTGGTATTTCCACAAGCCACCAATAAAATGACCATAATGACAAAAAGCCCAGAACGAACCGCCAAATTTTTAATCTGTATTTTCATAATGAATGATTTTTATTTTTATAAATTATTATTCTTGTATTGATCTATTGCAGACTGAAGAAAGTTGTAATAGCTTTTTGGATTGTAATCCGCTCCAATAGGTTTTATTAATATTTCTTCGGTGGATGGGTTTAAAAGCACATAGTAGGGTTGAGAATTGGAGTTGTATTCACTTGCTTGAAAATCGCTCCATCTATTGCCTATAGTACGTACATTTTTTCCACTGAATGTTGATGTATATTGCTCTTCGGTTGGTAAAGCTGTCTTGTCGTCCACATAAAGCTGAATGATGACCAGTTCTTCATTCAATAACCTATATACCTCCTGATCCGTCCAGACTGATGCCTCCATTTTACGGCAATTCACGCAAGCATGTCCGGTGAAATCAAGCATAACAGGTTTATTAACTTTTTTTGCATACGCCATACCTTCCTCATAATCAAAGAAAGCATTCAGGTTTAATGGTGCCTCAAAAATCTCCGAATATTTATGGGTCGGACTGTTTTCGGAGAGATTTGTTTGCGCTCTGCCAAACGAAGTCGTATAGAGATCGAAATCTTGGGTTGTTTGTGGGGGTAGAAACGCCGATATGGATTTCAACGGTGCACCCCATAATCCCGGGATCATATAGATCGTAAAAGCCAGAGCCAGCATGGACAACATCATTCTCGGCAGCCCTATATTGGCTGACGGCGGGTCGCCCGGAAATCGGAGCTTCCCTAATAAATAGAAGCCCAGATATGTAAAGATGATAATCCACAATACCAAAAAAACCTCCCGGTCAAACCAATTCCAATGATAGGCCAGATCAACGTTGCTTAAAAATTTAAACGCCAGGGCCAGTTCTAAAAAACCGAGCGTAACTTTTACATTGTTCAACCAGCCTCCCGAAGAAGGCAAGCTTTTCAAAAGCCCCGGGAACATTGCAAAAAGAGTAAATGGTATGGCCAAAGCCAAAGCAAACCCCAGCATCCCAACGGCGGGCCCCAAAAGCTCTCCCATAGTGGCTGCCTGCACCAACAGTGTCCCGATAATCGGGCCGGTACAGGAAAAGGATACAACAGCCAATGTCGCAGCCATAAAGAAAAGCCCCAATAAACCACCGTGGTTGGCTTTTCGATCCAGCTTATTGGCAAGTGAAGCGGGCAGTGAAAGTTCAAACGCTCCAAAAAGGGAAAGGGCAAATACAACCAATAGAATGAAGAAAGCTATATTAAAAACCCCGTTAGTAGAAAGGCTGTTGAGTGCATCGGCACCGAACATAAGGGTTACCAAAAGACCCAATAAAACGTAGATGAATATGATGGACAATCCATATATTATCGCCTGCATTATCGCTTTTCCCTTAGTCTGACCATTTTTGGTAAAGAAGCTTACGGTCAAGGGGAGCATAGGGAAAATACAGGGCATCAGAAATGCTGCAAATCCACCGATTATACCGGCAATAAAGATGGCCCATAATGAATTTTTATCTGTTTTGCTATTGTCCTTTTGTATGGTATTTGTATCACTTAGTGAAGATTTGTAATCAGCAGATTGCTTTACACTATCCTGCTGAGAAAATTGTTCCTCCGTTATCTCTGTAAATTCCACATCATCATAGGATACAAGACTGTCTGTTTGTGCAGTAGCCGTGACTGTTGTAAAACCAGTAATGAAGAGAATCGTTATTACTTTTGTTATCAATCTCATACTGTATAGGCTAATTTACAGGGATATTGAATGTCACTTCTTCAGGAGGAAGGCATTGCTCATCGTTACAAACCATATAAGTAAGGGTTCCTTTTACCGTAGATGAGAGGTCAACTAATTTTACTCTTTGCTGGAATACGACTGAATTTTCATAGTAGCCTACTTCCATATCGAACGTTGGGTCATATTCAATAATCGGATTGGGGGCATTTGTTTTTCCATTTAACTCATAGGCTTTTGATGGATAAAATGAGAAACTTGTCGGTTCCGGACCTTCTTTAGGAACGGTTTGTGAGTAGATATGCCAGCTATCTTCTATTGTTGCCTTTAGTAACAATACAGTTTCTTTATCATTGATTTGTTTTGAGGCATATGACCATTTTACAGGCGTTAGTATTTGTCCAAATGATGCGACATTTATGAATATGAATGCCACAAAGAATAGTATCCTTTTCATTATATTATTTTTATTTGTTGAATTTTATGTGTAGTCCTTTTAGCCGCTCAGGCTCTTTGGCGCCATATAGTCAGCCTTACGGACCTGTACTTATTGATGTTATTTTGCCATCCTCTACAATAGTTGTAAGAACTAAACCCCTATAAAGATCACACAATATGTTGCGCTCAAGGACATCAAATAAGTGAAGCTTTTTCTTTTTAACTACTTTCTGACCACTGGCTATCTAAAGGATGTTCTGATGACTAACTACGAATAATGTAGAGACAGAAATAATGAATGAAACCAGTAATATGGCTGTATATGTTTTATCATATTGCACCATATTTTTAAAAAAGATGCTTAAATAACTATTTAAAAAATAAAAACTTAGACCAGTGGATCTATATAGTCATTAAAGAAAAGGGGAGGGAGTTAGTGAGTGTGATGGATGATTAGTTTCCGGTATTCTAGAAAGATAGGAATGTTATTTCGGATTTTTCCACTGTCCTTATAAAGAGGGTGTTTATCTTCTTTTTTTATAGGATGAAAGACTATTAAGAACAGGAATGTGGTAAAGATAACAGCCGGTAGTAAATCATCGGTACTAGAAGAAACATTTTGAACAATTTGATTATCCAAAAAATCAATAGCGGCACATTCTTCATTTGAATTTACTATAAAACTGTGGCCGCCTTTCGGATAAGTCTGTTCCGTTTCTACGGGAAGATTTAAAAATGTCTCAAGGCTATTTTTAATTACACATGACGATAATAATACCAATATTACCCCACTGATTGCCAGTAGGTACCGTTTATTATTTTCCAAAGTATTTAGTGTAATCTTTCCCATCGTCAATATACAAACTTAGCTTTATTTGTTTATGAGCGACTAGCTAATACTTCATTTATATATTTTTTAACGTGAAAAAGCAATGAGATTTTAAAGTTTTTGCCTAGAAATAAATTACACCTAAGGAGTGCCTTAATAACTTTGTAAAATTAATAAGATACCTAGATTCAGATTGCTTACAATTGACCTCTATTTTTTATGGATTCAAAAATAATTATTATACAAAAGATATTCAGGAAATCCTTTCTTCCTATTAACCTCTCACTACAAATGTTTAATCAACTAATCTATCTTGCCAGTCATTCATTCCAGCAGAATAATTTTGAACATTAATAAAACCATTCTTTTTGAGGATTGAATAAGCTACCGTGGCACGTGTACCGGACTGACAGTGTAAAATAACTTTTTTTTCTCGGCTCACCTTATCTAGGTGATCTTCAAGTGTTCCTACAAAAGCATTTACGGCACCCGGAATATGATAGGATTTGTATTCTTCATTCCCTCGAACATCAAGGATCTGAACATTATTTTTACCTATAGCTTCTTTCACGCTTTTATAATCCACTATTTCTGCAACTTCCAAGGGGATCCCCAAATCATCGATTGCGGTGTAGTACCCATAAACGTTATCCAACCCAATCCGCATCAATTTTCGTGTTAAATCTTCCATCTGTTCCTCTCGAGCAATTAGCACAAACGGCTTGTCATAATCCAATACCCAACCGGCCCAAGTCGAAAAGGATTTATTTCCCACAATATTAATGGTATTCGGTAAAAAACCTTTAGCAAAATCCTCCTTTTCACGAGTATCAATGACTGTCAAACCGTTGTTATAGGCTGATAAAAATCGTTCCTTTGACAACTTGGGATACTGTGGAACCTGAGGTAATAAACGTCTTTCACTTTTATTATACTGTTTCATTTTGGCAAAATACTTTGGAGGTTCCGGCTGCCCCTCTAACAGTATCTTCGTGAATTCTTTCTCATCGTCATATTGAAAAGCCCAGTTTTGAATCTTTTCATATCCCACAGTGGAGTTTGGTACTGCGCCAAGCGCTTTACCACATGCAGAGCCAGCACCATGAGCGGGCCAAACTTGGATATGATTTGGTAATTCTGCAAATCGTTTTAAAGAATTCCACATTTGCTGAGCGCCTAGTTCAGAAGTCCCTTTTATACCCGCAGCTTCTTCCAATAAATCTGGCCGGCCTACATCACCCACAAATACAAAATCACCTGTAAAAATCATAGCGGGCTGATCGGAAGCCGGGCAGTCGGTTAATACAAAACTGATACTTTCCGGGGTGTGCCCTGGAGTATGAAGTACTTCAAATTTTAGATTTCCAACATTAATTACATCTCCATTCCGCAAAGGTTCATGAGAAAACTCGTAGGACCAATCGTTTCCACCTTCATCCGACAAATACATTTTAGCACCAGTGGCAAAAGCCAGCTCTCGAGACCCTGCTAAATAATCAGCATGAATATGGGTTTCTGCTATATATTTAATTCTACTTTAACACTTTTAATCTATTGAATAATAGCGATCTATATCTA
>CAZBXQ010000049.1:0-24247 GCA_964495935.1 uncultured Flavobacteriaceae bacterium | reverse complement strand
TAAAACAGCAAATAACAATAAAAGAAGAAGGCCTTTTGTAAGTACAAATTGCCCCGTTTTAAAAATTACATCTGGCAATGCAGGTACCAAAAAACGACGCGTTAAGAAAACAGCCAGAACAGAAGGAATTCCAAAAGCAATAACCGTTTTTAAATCAACTTGCCCTTTTTTAAAGTAAGAAGCAGATCCCGCAACACTGGTTCCTCCTACAATGAACAGTGAATATGCAGTTGCCAATACCGGATCTAAAAAAAATAGATAAACCAGAACAGGCACAGTTAAAATACTCCCTCCACCTCCTAATAGTCCCAAAGAAAAGCCAATCAAAATTGAAGCAATTAGTCCTACTACATCCATATAAGTCGTTATATCGCAAATATACTGGACTACTTATTCAATATTTGTGACTTTACGCACACAGCCGCTATATTTATTTTAAACAAGTCGAAATAGATAGACATTTTGGTTTTCTTTTGGAGAATTTCAAGACGGAAGTCAGAATAATATGATTTAAAATTGGTTTCTTGGTGATCGTAATCACATCATGATAAACGATTTTAAAATAGCTTTGTATGAAAATAATTCATTATGAAATATTTGGTTTTAACAATTGGAATCGTCTCTCTTGTAAGCTGTCAAATTATTAAAGGTGATAATACAGAACAAAGGAAAAGTGATGAGTATGAATTATTAGACCAAGCGAAAGTTTTCTTTCAACCACTTTCAGAAATAGACATTCCAGAACAGGATCCTGATAAAGTAAAAATAGGAAAGTATCTATTTTATGATACCCGCTTGTCAGAAAAAGGTAATATTAGTTGTAATTCTTGTCATAATCTTAAAACGTATGGTGTAGATAATTTGCAGTTTTCACCTGGAGATAGCATAGGAAGTATTGGTGTCAGAAACTCTCCAACTGTTCTTCATGCAGCCTTGCACAAAATGCAATTTTGGGATGGTCGTGCTGAAAATGTAGAAGAACAGGCAGAAGGCCCTATTTTAAATCCCATAGAGCATGATATCAAGAACAAAGCTGAATTGGTCAGCCGGCTTAAAAATGTTCAGGAATACAATGAGATGTTCTCGAAAGCTTATGGTTCTGATGGAATTACGTTTGAGAATATTAAAAATGCAATAGGGGCTTTTGAAAGAACTTTAATGCCAGAAAGCCGATTTGATAAATATTTAGAGGGAGACCTCTCTGCACTCAATAAACGAGAAAAAAAAGGACTGTCTAGCTTTATCAACTCTGCTTGTATTACATGCCATAACGGAGTTGCACTCGGTGGCCAAATGTATCAGAAATTTGGTTTAAATGCTCAATATTGGAAAAGCACCCATTCCGAAACTATCGATTTAGGGTTATACGAGGTAACTCAAGATTCTGATGATAAATATTTTTTCAAGGTACCTGGGTTAAGAAACGTAGCTCACACTGGGCCCTATTTTCACGATGGATCTGTAGCTGATTTAGAGGAGGCTGTAGAAATAATGGGATATCTTCAAACGCAAGTGGATCTATCCAAGGAAGACGTAAAAAACATTGTTAGCTTTCTCGAAAGCCTCTCTTCAGATGTTTCAAAGGAAATAAAGCAATCTCCTTTTAAAAAATAGAAATGAAGAAAAGTGATAATATACTGCAAAGTATTTATCGTATCTATCTGGAACTATCATTTATGTAAGATATGGCCCTTTTTAGGCTAACTTAAGTTTATATTATTTTAATTCTCACAACCATTAATTACTTTTATTAAAACTAAAAACAAAATAAAATGGCAGATTTAGTAGTAACCTTAACAGGAAATGAAGAAGACAGTACTGACGTAACCATTGGGTTCACAATGGCCAATAAGGCTTTGGAGAAAGGTCATAGCGTGGACATGATCCTCTTTTCCAAATCGGTTTTTCTAGCCGAAAAAGATTATGCAGATAAAATCAATATTGGTGAGCCTTTTGATCCGCTCAGCGAATTATTATCCAATTTCATCACAAATGGTGGAACCTTGAAAGTCTGTAAAGGCTGTATGGTTTCCAACAAGGTAGAAGAGGAAAATTTAATTGATAAGGCCGTAGTCATCAATGCCGGAGATGTAATTGACACCATTATGAATGCAAAGAAAAGTTTGCAATTTAATTAATGACATCAGGAAGTTTTATAATAAACCTCCAAGATCTCAGAATCCTGGAGGTTTATTTTTTCCGAATTTCACCCCTCCTTTACAATTTCCACTTCAACGCCATCACGAATGGCAGAATTAGCTTTTTTAATAATTTGGTCCCCTTCCTGTATATCTCCAAAAATTTCAATACGTTGATGTGTAATGACACCCGTGGTTATCGGAACCAATTGAACGACTCCTTCTGCTACCCGTGCAACAAAACGCTCCTTCCGGGTTCTGATTACACTACTTTGAGGAACACTAAAAGTAGGGTAAGATCGATGTAAATTCATATCTACTTCCACATACGATCCGGCATTCAATTTTAAATTGGAATTCTCCACATCATATTCCACAATCAGAGAACGTAATTCTGGATTGAGCACTTTACTACTCCTAGACAAGGTAATTGGAAAACGCTCACCGGGATGATCATTGACGCGAAAAGAAGCTTCAGACCCCAGGGGCAACGAACCCCCGTGTTTTCCGGGAATGGCTACTTCCAACCGCAATTGATCTTCGCGAGAAATGTGAAATAGGGACTCATTTCTTCCCGGACCTACCAGAGCTCCGGGCGATACCATGCGTTGTGTCACCACACCTTTAAAAGGCGCAGAAATCGTTCGATATTCACTCAATTGCCGGGCAGCAGAGACCTCGGCTTTGGCAGCATTTAAGGCGGCACTGTCACCTACAAACCTCGTTTTAGCTTGCTCCAATTCAATCCTCGAAACCGCTCCTTCCGTTTTGGAGGCATTTTTCAGAGATTGATAGTTTTGTTTACTGAAATTCAATCGCTCTAAAATCTCGCGTTCTCTACTTTTAGCGGCCAAATATTGTTGCTCTATTTCCGGCGCATCAATCACGGCTAAAACTTGCCCTTTTTGGACTTCATCACCGCGATCTACACGAATCTCCCGAATAAATCCTTCCACTTTCGCATGTAAGGTAACTTGGTCATAGGACTTCAATTCCCCGGGGAGACTTAAATCATAGTTTAAGGTATCAGCTTTTAGATTAACAACTGTAAAACTGGGCTTGTCGGGTGCGGTTTCCTGTTGCTTCTCCTCCTTTCCACAAGCGATGAATAATAGACTTAACAGGCTTATTTTAAATATGTTGACTATAGGTTTCATTTTTTTTATTTCTTAATTTGATGTGATAAATTTTGGTTTATAGGCCTGACAGGTTTTAGAAACCTGTCAGATCTGATTGAGTCTGACTGTTTTCTCTAATCCAATAACGGCTTTTCATAAAAAGGACTTTCCTCGTCATCCGGATCTAAAGACACGTTATGAGGTTTACTCTTCCTAAAAGTCATCATATAGGTAAAGGGCAGGATTAACAGTGCCGCCAAAGAGGAAAATAGCAATCCGCCAATAACAGCTTGCCCCAAAGGAGCTACCTGTGCCCCTCCTTCTCCTAATCCCAGTGCCATCGGAATCATTCCGGCAGTCATCGCTAAAGTGGTCATTAAAATAGGTCGAAACCGAGCCTTGACTGCCAATAAAGCAGAGGAAGACGAGGTTTTAAACAATTTTCGCCGGGCAATTTCGGCTTGATCAATAATCAACACCGAATTGGAGACAGAAACGCCTACGGCCATGATCATCCCCATATAGGATTGCAGATTTAAGGTACTCCCCAAAAGCGTCAAACTCAACAAACTTCCTGCTACTACAGCCGGAATCACTGAAATAATGACCAAGGAGGTTCGAAAAGACTGGTAATAGGCCGTCATTAGGAGATATATCACCACAATAGCAACTACTAAACCAGCCTCCAGTCCCGATAAAGTCTCGTCTAAAAGCTGACTCTCCCCAATCATTCTAACGTTATACCCCCGGGGCGGTTTCTCCATCTGATCTAAGGTGCTCTGTACTTTTTGATAAGCAGACCCCAAATCGGAATGATTTAAATTAGCACTTACGGTCATAAAATGATTCGGACCTTTTCGGTTGACCTGCCCGGGTTCAGTGGTTTGTTCCAGCGTGGCTACATCTTCCAGAATCGGGGCTTTATCTCCTGAGGTTAGCGGGAGATTTCTTAAATCGTTTAATGAATTCACCGCATATTCGGGAAACTGGACTTGCACCTGAAAAACCAATCCCGAATTCGGATCTACCCATAAATTCTTATTGACGAACCGAGATGAGGAAGTAGCCGTTGTTAGCACCGAACTGACATCGGTTAAACTCAGTCCCAATTGAGCAACCCGTTCCCGATCAATATGAATGGAAAGACTGGGGTAATCGACCGGCTCATTAATTCGGACATCCGTTAGGTAATCCGCCTTCAATAAATTCTGTTTGATTTTATCGGCATAGGTTTTTACCTCTTTCAAGTCTTTTCCTAAAACTTCAATATTTATCGGGGTGTCGTGACCTTGTCCCATAATCTTCTCGACTAATTCCATCGGCTCAAAAACAAATTCCAAATCCGGGAATTCCGTATTTAAATCCTCTCGTAGGTCCGATTTAAAACGACCGACTGATTCTTTTAGGTCTTTAGGCAAAGTGAATTGCAACACCCCTTCATGAGATCCGCTGGTAAATAGGAAGATTCCGTTGATGGGTGTGTTAGGTGAATGAAAACCAACAAAAGCAGAGGTCACTTCCAGCTTATTGGGAGCAATCTTATCTTTGATATAATCCTCTACTGCCAGAATGTACTCTTCTGTTTTATCCAAATCAGTTCCATCCTCAGCTTTGATACGGACTTGAATATCCCGGGAATCACTGGGTGGTAAAATATCAGTACCAATTCCTTTAAATAAAACCCCCGCCAGCAGTGCTACAACAAAAATATAAACGATAAAAATCCAATTTCCCTTGCGCTCATTCCGACTGATAAAACCGAGATATCGAGCCTTAAATCGATCAAACCTGGTTTCTTTTGGTTCCCCTTCATCTTTTTTATCGTGTTTCATCAGATAGTTGGCCATAACCGGAACAAAGGTTTGGGAGGCCAGAAATGAGGCAATCATTGCTGCCCCAACCGCAATCGATAACGGCATAAACATATCCTTGGGGATTCCCACCATCATCAGGGACGGCGTGAGTACCGCTAAAATAGACAGTAAGATTAGGAGTTTTGGAACCGATATCTCAAACAGCGCATCCAAAATGGCTCGTTGCTTGCTTTTATCCTTTTCAAAATGTTGATGGATATTCTCAATGGTAACGGTTGCTTCATCGACCAAAATTCCAATCGCCAAAGCCAGCCCACTCAAGGTCATAATATTAATGGTCTGCCCCATTAAGAATAAGGCGATAACGGCTGTCAGTAGTGAAATTGGAATGGTCATAATGACAATGAGTGCGCCCCGTTTATCACCTAAAAACAAGAGGACCATCAGGCCAGTTAAAATTGCCCCTAAAGCACCTTCTGTCAGCAAATTAGTTAAAGCATTGATGATATAATCCGATTGATCGAAGACAAATTTCATCGATACGTCCTCCGGCAATCGCTCTTGCAAATCCGGTAAAGCTTTTTTCAAATTATTAATGGCAGAAAGCGTTGAAGCGGAAGACTTCTTTATCACTGGAAGATATACTGTTCGTTTTCCGTTGGCCAAGGCATATCCGGTCGTTTTATCAGCAGCGTCTTGTACTGTCGCTACATCGCGAATAAAGGTATTGTACCCGGTTCCAGTTGTGATGGGCGTATTCATAAAATCTTCACTATCCAACTGCAGTGTATTCACCGGCGCCATAAAGTTAGTTTCTCCAATAATTACGTTTCCGGCCGGAGAAGGGAAATTATTCTTCCCCATGGCTTCCAGAATATCATCAGCGGTAAGCCCCCTTGCTCGCATTTCCTTGGCATCTAAATCAATGACCATAGAGCGAATATTGCCACCGAATGGTCCGGGAGCGCTAATCCCATCTATATTCACAAAAGAAGGACGAATAATGGAGGTTACCATATTTTGGATTTCCCCGATAGAACGGTCAGGGCTTTCAAAAACAAGTTGGCCTACAGGCTGCGCATCGGCATCAAAACGAACTACCTGAGGTGGCAAAGCCCCGGGCGGCATGAAGGCCATTGCACGGGAGACCTGTGTGGCCACATCGGCCTGTGCCTGCGCCATATCAGTCCCTGGCGTAAAGCTAAGTTTCATTAAGGTTAATCCCTGCACGCTTTTGAATTCCAGGTTTTCCACTCCGCTGACAAAGACCAGAACCTTCTGAAAACCATCGGCCATAAATCCATCCATATAGGAAGCCGAAAGTCCACCGTAAGGCATGGCAATATAAATGGCCGGAGCTTCGACCTGAGGAAAAACATCTACCTTGATTTTGTTGATGGATAAAATCGAGAAATAGATAATCGCTAGTACGACGACTATTGTTGAAATGGGTTTGCGTAAAGCAAATCGAATAAGTTTGAGCATAGATTTATTATTTTAGAATTAGTTAAAAGCCTCTATCAATACGGAATAATCATTTTTGACATAGGCATAATCCTTCCAATACAACCAGTATTGGTGATACGCTTTTAATAAGCTACGCTCCGCAAATTGCAGGCTCTGTTCAATTTGATAAAGAGTGGGTAAGTCAATCAATCCACTTTCATAACGCACTTTAAAAAGATCATATGATCTGCGAGCTGCCTTATAACTTTCCTTTGTGTCATCAATTTCCTCTTCGGCTTGGGAGAGTTGATAAGTGAGTGAATTTTCCTGTTCGTTAAGCGATCGATGTAAAACTTCTTTTTCTTGTTCCACCCTGAATTGTTCCTGCATATTTTTCCTGTTTTTTAAGCCTTTATCATAAAAACCATCCAACTTCCAAGTCAATCCCAATCCTACCAGATAATTGCTTACGGGCAGGCGATATGGATCTCCCCACTGATCCTCACCGCTATATCCTGCACCTCGGAACATTCCAGAAGCCAAGAGGGAAATATCGGGCAGGACCCGATGATTGATTCGTTTTTTCTCCCATTCTAATTGCAGCTTTTCATTATCCTTTGCCTCTAATAATGGATGTTTTTCGATATCTTCAGAAAGGGGTACTTGAGGCGATGTCTCCAAAAAATATTCCGAGACTTTGTAGTTTTGAAAGGAGACTCCGGTAAACTCGCGTATTTTATTTTCTGTCTTTTGGGTTTGAGCCAACCACTTTTTCTCATCGGCTAAAGCTTGCTTATATTGGGATTTTACCAATAGTGAATCCGCCGCAGAACTCTGTCCGGCATCGGCTTGAGCCTTTGCTATTTTAAATAATCCCATATGACGTTCGGCCTCGTGTTGTGCCCACTCCAGCATCATCTTAGCATACATCCAATTGACATAGGATTGTGTGATTCTCTTTTTGAGCTTTAGGTCCTCCAATTCATAGGAAACCTCGGATTGATCTTTTCCAATTTCGGCTATCTTAACCTGATCACGGTATTCTCCGAACTGGATAATATCCCATTGAAGGGTCGTCGAGAGTAAAGCATTTACCGCCGTTCCCGAGCTCTCAAGCCCGCTGACATTATAATTCCCCGCCAGGGGAAAAACCGCTCCGGCTAAGCCCTTATAGGTTCCGTACGTATTTTGGGCCTGAAAGTCCAAAGAAGGCCAAATCTCTCTTTTCGTTATTTTGTGTTCTAAATAGGCGGAATTAACCTCGGCATCACGAGCTTTTAATCCTGGATAAACCGCTGCTTCGCTATAAAGTACCGATAATTTAGGAGTAGTATTTTCCTGAGCAAAACCCGCTAAGATCCCACCCAAGAGGAACACATAAGTCCCTATATATTTTTTCATAGTGTTGTAAGAATAAAAATTCAACTTTTGAGTGTAGAGTAATCAATGGTAGTGCCTTATATCTCCTTCTTTGAGAGTAAGACCGTGTTCCATTGATCGATAAGAAAAGTTGAGTTATGAGAAACTCGGTTATACGAGAGTCGTATTACCTGAAGATAGCATAAGCTTAAAAATCCCAAATAATCGGATTCAAGCTGTCGATTGGGTACTACTGAGATTACAAATCACTTTCCCACAACTCAAGAGCTATTGATTAGGCGTAAAGTTGAATTTTACTAAACTGAAGATACAAGGGAAGTTTAGAGGAATGGGCAATAGAAAACGCATCATTCTCAAAATTTTGCTTTATAGGTTTTCCTATCCAAAAAGGTAGAAAAAAAGCAAATAAGAAATTTAAATTTGGTAAGTCTGGTAATAATTTAATAGAAGCTTCAGCGGTTGTTACAAATTGATCCGTATCAGTCTCTACACACACCGTACATTGTTCTGTAGAATTTTGGATCGTTGAAATAGGATGACCCAAAGAATGATGTACTTGCTGAAAGGTGGCCTCTCCATTCAATTGTTGTACAGCTATATCTTTCAGAGCACAGGAATTGGCAAAAACCATCCACAGCGAGAAAAATATATAAAGTAGCCGTTGCATCATTTAAAATTAAAGAATGGGTGTTCAAAAATGAATTACCGCAAATCTGTAACTTTTACTTCAATTAGCTTGTAATAAAGATTACAATTAAAAAATACTTAACATTTTTAATCTATTCGTTAATAATATAAGCCCATGTTCTACTTGAAGATAATTTATATTTTCAAGAAATAAAAAGGTTCGCCAAAGTCAATTACCCCCTTCTTTGCACAATACGTTATAATCGTTGAAAAAATGAGGTATATTTATTTGTGACTTTTATCACGGTATATCAATATTTATCATTGCTGTCCCATTAAAATCTAAAATTGTTCTTTGAAATATTTGAAATATAGTTAGTTACAGATGTTTTTCGATTAAACGGATTTCAATTCCAACATTTGCAACTCTACATAGATTTGCAATGCATAAAGACAAATTCGTTTTCTCGCAGCTTGTTACTTTTTTGGATAGGAATAAGTTCAATTATATTGTTCGTACCTATCAAGGCGACAAATATGTGAAGCATTTCACTTGCTGGAACCAGTTGCTTTCATTGATGTTCGGCCAGCTGTCCAATCGTGAAAGTCTGCGGGATCTGGTGATCGCACTTGATGCCCACCGGTCCAAATGCTATCATCTGGGAATGGGCAAGAATGTCTCCCGATCATCCTTGGCCAGAGCTAATCAGGATAGGGACTACCACATCTTTGAGGAGTACGCCTACTACTTGGTCAATCGGGCCAGAGAAACCAGAGCCACCAGCATCTTCGATCTGGGCGGCAACGTATATGCTTTCGATTCTACCACGATTGATCTTTGCCTTTCCGTGTTCTGGTGGGCAAAGTTCCGCAGGAGAAAGGGTGGTATCAAAGTACACACATTGTATGATGTGGAAACACAGATACCGGCATTTTTTCATATCACCGAAGCGTCCGTTCACGATTCAAAGGCTATGAAAGAAATTCCTTATGAATCAGGGTCATACTACATATTTGACCGGGCATACAACAACTTTAAGATGCTGTATAAGATCCATCAAATAGGAGCTTGTTTCGTGATCAGGGCAAAGACTAACCTGCAGTACAAAACCATCAAATGGAAACGCAGATTGCCCAGAAACGTGCTTTCAGACCTGACGATCGGATTGACCGGCTTTTATCCGAAACAGTACTATCCCGGAACACTTCGACTGGTCAAATACTGGGATGAACAGCAAGAAAGAGAGTTCGCCTTTCTGACCAATGCTACTCACATTTCAGCTCTACAAGTGGCCGAACTTTATAAGAACCGATGGCAGGTGGAACTGTTCTTCAAGTGGCTGAAACAGCACCTTAAAATCAAAAAGTTCTGGGGTACTACCGAGAATGCCGTCCGGATCCAGGTCTACGCCGCCATCTGCACCTACTGTCTGGTGGCCATCGTTCAGCACGACATGAAACTGGACAGAAGCACCTATGAAGTGCTGCAGATATTAAGTATCTCCCTGACCGATAAAACCGACCTGAGAGAGCTCTTTAGCAAAACTAAATTTCAATATGACAAAGAACGAACGGACCTTAATGGGCCAAATTTATTTAATTTTTAAAACGTCCTGATTTTAATGGGACACTAGTGAAAGTATTTATAAAAAAACTCAAGAGCCTATGTGTTGAAGTTGAATCAGTAATCAGTTATGCATTTGACCTCAGTAATATTCTATTCTACACTTTAGCAATAATGTTTGTAGAATTTGTAAAATCTGTAATTACGGACAAATTAAAAATGATTAATCGTGAAGCAGCCCTCGTGTGAAGAATGGAGCCTTTGCTTTGAAAAAATCAAGCTTAACTTAATTAGGATAGAGGGTAAAGGGGGTTCGAGCCCTCCTCTCTCTACAATATCGACTGATTACCGTCAGCTACCTAGATTATAGCCGACCTTACAGCCAGTTTTGATTTAAAATCGGCTTTTTTATTTAATGAAATCTTACATGCTTTTAGTGATGTTAATTGATGTTTGCGAGATAAATCATCTGCCAACATACCAGTAACGGCTCAATAAGCAGTCATACTATTTTCTCCCTTCTCCCATTTTTCTATCCAACTTATCAAAACATCTGCCCAATCTTGACGGTCATTTAAACAGGAAATTAAATGAAATTCTTCACCGCCGTTTTCCTCAAATTCCTCTCGGCCTTCACGACCTAATTCGTCAGTTGTTTCAATACAATCAGCCACAAAGGCAGGAGACGCTATGGCCAATTTCTTTGTTCCGGTTTTTGCTAACTCTTTGATTCGTTTATCTGTATAGGGTTTAAGCCAAGGGATGGGGCCCAAACGAGATTGAAATGAATTACTGTAAGTACCTTCTTCCAACTCCAATTTTTCTGCAATCAATCGGGTGGTTTCCAAACATTGATGACGGTAACAAAATTCATGGGCCGGCGATGGCGTACAACAACAGGTGTCATTCATTTTGCAATGCCCGTTGGTAACATCTGACTTACGAATATGCCGTTCAGGAATACCGTGATAACTGAACAGAAGATGGTCGTACTCCACGTCTGTGATTTGCTCCGCAATATTTTTTACCATTACGTTTATATAATCTGGATCGTTATAAAATGGAGGTAAAATAGAAATATTTAATTGAGGAAAGTGCTTTTTAGCCAAGTCGGTCAAAACTACGGAAGCACTTTCTATCGTGGCCATTGCAAATTGGGGAAATAAAGGAATCACCAAAGCTTCATCAACCCCTTTTTCTGCTAAAGTTTTTAAGCCCTGCTGTAGCGAGGGTTCGGCATAACGCATCGCCATAACGACCGGAAAATCCACATCCTTTGCCACTTTATCCCGCAAACGCTCAGTATAAACAATCAATGGTGACCCTTCGTCCCACCAAATTCGTTTATAATTAGCCTGCGTTTTAGGTGGACGTGTATTTAAAATAATACCCTCCACAATAAATTTTCGCAGTAAATAGGGATAATCCACTACTTTTTCATCCATTAAGAACTCATCCAAGTATGCTTTTACATCTTTAATATCCGTACTCTTGGGCGAACCCAGGTTAACTAATAAAACACCTTTCATATCTTTTTTGTTCAAATATATAATATTTATACACTATGTATTAGATTTTAAATGAAATATATGAATTATTTATTTATAATTAGTATATTTATGAACTATAATAATTTTATTTGCCGCAAAGATGAACTATAAATTAATTCAAGAAGCAGTTGGTTTAGTAGAGACTTTTGAACAAGAAAATGCTAAGAGCAAAAATTACACTGAAAATCTCGAAGGTTTTAAACAGTGGATAAACGATAGTTTTCGGCACAAAACAAGAGATGATGACCTCGATTGGGAAGGAAAAAGTGAAGGTAGAAGCCCCGAAAGTGTCATTAATACCCTTATCGTTCATCTAAATCGGTATGCAAAAAATTACAGCAAAGCGGCTATTTATGATTCCCAATTTTCCACTCAAGAAGATTTTATCTATCTCATCAATTTAAAAGCTTTTGGCGAAATGAGTAAGATGGATTTAATCCAAAGAAACGTTCAGGATAAATCCGGAGGAATGCTCATTATTCGTCGGCTACAAAAACGTGAATGGATAGAAGAAAGAGATTCTAAGGAGGATCGGCGCAGTAAACTTATTCGAATTTCCAAAAAAGGAAGAAAAGCCCTGAATCAACAAATGGGAAGAATACGGGAGGCAACTACCATAGTGGCAGGTAATTTAGAAGATGATGAAAAATTGGAATTAATACGATTGCTGCAAAAACTCGATGATTTCCATCAAGATATTTACGATGAGAATATCGATTCGAGTCAATTATTGGAAACCGTCACCAAAAATTATTTAACGCAATAATATGTCAAAAAAGATAGCCATTATCGGTGCGGGCTTTTCAGGTCTTTCTGCGGCAAGTTATGCCGCAAAATCCGGAAATGAAGTCCACGTATTTGAGCAACACGCTCAACCGGGAGGACGTGCCCGTCAATTTACGACGGATAACGGCTATACTTTTGATAGGGGGCCAAGCTGGTATTGGATGCCGGATATCATCGATGATTTCTTTGCAGATTTTGATGTTCAAACAGCCGATTTTTTCGAACTGAAAAGTCTCGACCCGCAATTCGAAATGATTTTTTCAGATGAGAAAATAACCATTCCCCGATCTTTTGATGAATTAAAAAACCTATTTGAAAGGATTGAAAAAGGAAGCGGTAAGCAACTGGAAAAATTTATGCAATCGGCGCGCTATAAATACGAAGTGGGGATGCGCGATTTTGTGAACAAACCCTGTCATCATTGGTCTGAATTTATTTCGCCAAAAATGGCCGGTAGTGCTTTTAAATTGAATCTGCTTTCAAATTTCAGAAGCTATATCTCCAAATACTTCTCCAATCCGAAATTAAGTGCATTAATGGAATTTCCTGTGATTTTCCTTGGGGCCTCCCCGAAAGAAATCCCTGCGATGTACAGTTTGATGAACTACGGCGGATATGTTTTGGGAACCAAATATCCGATGGGCGGTTTTTATCAGTTGGTTTTAGCTATGAAAGATGTGGCCGAAAAACAAGGTGCGACTTTTCATTTTAATCAGCCTGTAGAAAAAATAAAGGTTGAGAATAACCAAGTTGCCGCTTTGAGCATCAATGGAAAAATTGAGAAATTTGACGCCGTTATTGCTTCATCAGATTATCATTATTCTGAAAATTTATTACCGAAAGAATACAGAAATTATGAGGAGTCCTATTGGGAAAAAAGAACCTTTGCCCCTTCCTGCTTGATTTATTACTTAGGAATTTCTGAACGAATTCCGAATCTTCAACACCATACTTTATTCTTTGATAAAAATTTTGATAAGCACATTTCCGCTATTTATGAATCTAAAAAATGGCCGGATAATCCTCTATTCTATGCGTGTTGTCCGTCCAAAACCGATCCAAATGTAGCACCCGAAGGACACGAAAATGTGTTTCTGTTATTGCCCATTGCCGCCGGACTAAAAGATACGGAAGAAATACGAGAAAAGTATTTTCAAATAATGATAAAGCGATTGGAAAAACACACCGATAGTGCTCTACTTTCAAAGATAGATTATAAAAAAAGTTATTGTGTACAAGATTTTATCACCGATTATAACGCCTACAAAGGCAACGCTTACGGCTTGGCGAATACGCTAAAGCAAACCGCCGTATTAAAACCCAAAATCAAAAACAAAAAATTAAAGAATCTATTCTATACCGGTCAGCTGACGGTTCCCGGCCCGGGAGTTCCCCCTTCGATTATCTCGGGAAAAATAGTTGCCAAGGAAGTCGATAAACTTAAAACTGTTCACTATGAAAAAATTGTATGATGAGTTGTCGTACGACATCAGCAAGCGGACGACAAAAAAATATAGCACGAGCTTTTCCTTGGGCATTTTAGCTTTAAAACCCGAGATAAGAAATGCCGTGTATGCCGTATATGGATACGTTCGCCTGGCGGACGAGATTGTCGATAGTTTCCACGAGTACGACAAAGCCGGTTTATTGGAACAATTTAAAGCGGAAACTCACCAAGCCATAAAAGCAGGGATTTCCATCAATCCCATTTTGCAAGCTTTTCAGGAAACAGCGAACCAATATCATATTGATACAAAGTTAATTGATCAATTTCTGGACAGTATGGAAATGGATTTACACCCGGTGGAATATGATTCGGATTTATATGATCAATATATTTTCGGATCGGCCGAAGTGGTTGGATTGATGTGTTTGCAGGTTTTTGTCCAGGGAGATAAAAAGAGATATAGCGAATTAAAACCTTACGCACAAAAACTGGGTTCGGCTTTTCAAAAAGTGAATTTTTTAAGGGATTTAAAAGACGATTATCAAACCTTGGGACGCACTTATTTCCCAAATGTGGATATGACAAATTTTGATAAGGTCAGTAAGAATGAAATAGAACAGGAAATTGTACAGGAGTTTAAGGAAGCTTTGGTTGGTATTCAAATGCTGCCGGAATGCGCTCGATTTGGCGTGTATTTGGCCTATCGGTATTATTTGTCGTTGTTTCATAAAATCAAAAGTATTCCGGCAAAAGAAATATTGGAAAAACGTGTTCGGATTCCCAATGCAAGAAAACTTATCGTCACACTGAACGCCTATTTACATTATAAAATTAGCCATCAATGAAAAAATATAAATCTAACATATCAGCCACACAAAAATTTGTTTTAAACATATTCTCAATGGGAATAGTCATTTATAATTATACCGTTTACACCTAATATATAGCATCTTTATATAAATATTAAAAAGCAAAATCAAACTTTAATGTTGAATATCTTAAAAAACAAATATTATGAAAAGTTCAAATAAAATACTTAAACCATTGTCTATGATTATGATGCTCTGCATAGGGTTGGTGTTATTTACATCTTGTAGTAGTGATGACGATAATGATGCACCCCCGCCGGAAAAAGATTCTTCCATTGCTGAAATCGTATCAAGCAACCCAGATTTTAGTATATTGAAAGATGCAGTTGTAAAAGCCGGCCTTGCTGAAACGCTGGATGATGAGGGACATTTTACTGTTTTTGCACCTGACAATGATGCTTTTGAGGCGGCTGGATTGGGCAGTTCGGACTTAAATGACTTATCTGCTGAAGTTTTAAAAAACATTCTTTTATACCATACCTTAGATTCAAAGGTAAAAGCTTCTGATGTTCCCGCCGGACCTAATGCTGCGGTTGAAACAATGAATGAAGATTCCGTTTATCTCACCAGCAATGATCAAGGTGTTTTTGTCAATGGTATTATGGTAAAACAGGCTGATATTGAAGCCAGTAATGGGGTTATCCACGTCGTTAGCAATGTATTGATGCCACCTTCCGGTAATATTGTGGAGACGGCACAGGTAAATGATGATTTATCCTTTTTGGTAGCGGCGGTTGTTCGAGCCAGTGAAGGCGATACAGACGTAGCCACACTTCTTTCAAGTGACGGCCCATTTACTGTATTTGCTCCGACAAATCAAGCTTTTATGGATGCTGGTTTTGAATCTATTTCTGATATCCAAAATGCCAATCCAGATGATTTAGCCGCTATTTTGACTTATCACGTTGTGGATGGCCGTGTATTTTCATCTGACCTTATGGATGATCAGGAAGTTCCAATGCTCAATGAGGAAACAACAACCATTGGATTAGATGAAACGCCGACAATCAAGGGAATGAATAATGATGAGAGTTCTAATATAGTAATGGCTAATATAGTGACAACTAATGGTGTAGTTCACGTGATTGACCGAGTTCTACTTCCTTAAAGTCGACCGGTATTTAAGCTTTTTCGTCAGATAGTCTATAAATAATGCTATTAAACGGAAAAGCTTATTTTTTCTTTAAGAAAATCTTACTTTATAAACAATCTACGATGATGAAACCCACTCTCCTTTCTTTAATTTTTTGTCTATCAATGCTTTTTCAAAGCGTTAATGGTCAGGATCTCAAAAATATTTGGGATCAATATGAGAAAGCAAGTACAGACAAAGCAACTTGTCAAGCCCTAATTAAAAAGTTGGAAAATAAGAAGGAGCTGAATAATGTTGAATTGGCTTATTTGGGGGCTTTGGAGACCATCTGGGCCAAGTACACCTCAAACCCATTTTCTAAATGGAGTGCTTTCAAAAAGGGTAAGGAAAAAATTGAGGAAGCCGTTAAAAGAGAACCGGATAATCCCAAAACCCGCTATTTACGGTTGTCGGTTCAGAAAAATACCCCGGGATTTCTGGGATATAACAGAGCAATCGCCTCTGATGAAGAATTATTAAAGGGTCACCTCGATAATTTGACCGATAAAGATTTAAAAGATAGTATAGAAAATTTATTAAAGGGATGAAGCATCACTTAAAAAGGACACAGCAGCTAAATTGTGATATCAAAACCGCTTGGGCGTTTTTTTCATCTCCTTATAATTTAAAGGAAATAACACCGAAAGATATGGGGTTTATTGTGCTTTCCGATTTACAAGATAAAACGATGCACCAAGGAATGGAAATCAACTATAAAATAACTCCGTTTTTTGGTATTCCGATGAAATGGAAAACAAAAATCACGCAAATCGATCCCTATAAAAGTTTTACTGATTTTCAGGAAAAAGGACCATATAAATTATGGAACCATCATCACGAATTCGTGGAAAACGAAAACGGGGTGTTAATGAAAGATCATCTGACGTATGAAATGCCTTATGGAATTTTAGGAAAAATAGTGCATTCGTTAATGGTGAGAAAGAAAGTAAAGGAAATTTTCGATTACCGATTTCAGGTGTTGGAAGAGCTATTTAATACTCAAAAGCAGGAAAGATGAATATTTTGATTGTTATCGTCGTTTTTACGGCAATGGAAGGAGCTACTTGGCTTATTCATAAATACGTGATGCACGGCTTTTTATGGGTCTTGCACAAAGATCACCACGATCATAGCAATGAAGGGCCGATGGAAAAGAATGATTATTTCTTCGTCATTTTTGCGCTGCCCGCTATCGCCTTGATGTATTTTGGCTCTCTGAAAGGCTTTAATTATCTGTTTTTTATTGGTTTGGGAATTACGTTATACGGTATCACCTATTTTTTGGTACACGACATATTTATCCATCAGCGGTTGCATTTTTTTCGCAAAACCAAAAACCCCTATTTTTTGGCCATTCGCCGCGGACACAAACAGCATCACAAACATCTGGGAAAAGAAGATGGGGAATGTTTTGGTTTCCTATTTGTTCCTATCAAATATTTCAGAAAGTATTTTAATCAGAAGAAGAGATGATACCATACACCTATATATTGGTTGAATTTTTTACCATTATTGTTTGTTTCGTCTTTTCTTTTCATCCGAAGATAAAATTCAACAAACAGTTTTCTACCTTCTTAAAAGCCGCCGTTTTGGTGGCGATCCCCTTTATTATTTGGGATATCGTGTTTACAAAATACGGGGTTTGGTGGTTCAATACCGATTATACCTTAGGCTGGGATATCTTGGGTTTGCCCATAGAGGAATGGCTTTTCTTTCTTTGTATTCCTTTCGCCTGTGTGTTTACTTATTTCTGTTTTGATAAATTCTTTAAAATGAACTGGGCTGCCGCTTTCAATAACACTCTGGTTTTTATAGGTGTTATCCTTTTAGGTTTAGGAGCTTTGCTTTTCTATGGTAAAATCTACACGTTTATAACGGCACTTCTCACCATATCCGTTCTTATTTATTTGCATTTTATTGTTAGTACCGAGTGGATTGGCAAGGCTTCGTTCGTTTATCTTATATTACTGTTGGGTTTTTTCCCGGTCAACGGAATTTTAACAGGGACCGGCTTGGAATCCCCCATTGTAAATTATAATCCGAATGATTTTTTAGGAATTAGAATGTGGAGTATTCCGGTGGAAGATGCCGTATACGGTTATGCTCAATTTTTACTCGTTCTTTATTTTTTTAAATTATTTCAAAGCGAAAACACCCGGCAACTATTTAATAAATGACAAAATGAAAAAGACACTTCGAATCTTAAATATCATTGCGGCTGTAATCACCATAACGATGGGCTATGTCTCAAATACCGGCATTTTTAACGGAAATACGATGGCCGATGTTTCCACAAAGTACCAGAATCTTTTTACGCCGGCCGGTTATGCGTTCTCTATCTGGGGACTCATTTATTTGGGGGTGCTGGGATTCGCCATTTATTATGGCCGCAGTTTATTCAGTACTCAAAAGAAAGCCGACCCAGTTATTCAACAAGTCGGCTGGTGGTTTATCATTTCCTGTCTTGCCAATTCGTTATGGGTAATAGCTTGGCCGTATGATTACATCTTGCTTTCTATCTTTTTTATGATGATTTTACTTTTTTCTTTATTGAAAATCGTCATTAATACGGAAATGGAATTGCACGATGCTCCATTAAAAAAGTTCCTTTTCCTATGGTGGCCGTTCTGCCTTTATTCTGGCTGGGTATCTGTGGCGCTGATTGCCAATATCGCTGCCTATCTTACAAAAATCGGTTGGAACGTATTTGGATTATCAGAAACCGTTTGGGCTATGATGATGACCTTGATCGCCGGAGTCATCAATATTTTTATGATCTGGAATCGCAATATGCGGGAATTTGCTTTGGTGGGGGTCTGGTCATTGATTGCCATCGCTGTTGCTAATAAAAGCGGAGAAACAGTAGTGGTTTGGACTGCTGGTTTTACGGGTGTAGTGATTTTTGTTAATGTAGCGATACACGGTTATCAAAACCGAAAGAGTAACCCGTTTTTACAAATTAATCAAACGAAAGAATCCTTATAGAAATCCATAAAATCAATTCATTATGAAAAAGAAGAACAAAATCATTATAGGTTCGGCGTTGCTTGCGGGCGGGGCTGCAGCTTTATTGTTAATTTCGTGTTCCGCCATTCCGAAAAAGGCCACACCGGTGAAAGATTTCGATGTCAAAAGATATCTGGGGACTTGGTATGAAATCGCCCGTTTTGATTATCGTTTTGAACGGCATATTGATAATGCGATTGCTCAATATAGTCTGGATGATCAGGGAAATGTAAAAGTGCTCAACAGCGGCTATAATACTAAAAAGGAAAAGTGGACCTCGGCTGACGGTATTGCCAAATTTCGGAAAGACGAAGGTACCGCCGCTTTAAAAGTAAGCTTTTTTAAGCCGTTTTATGCCGGATATAACGTCATTGCTTTGGACGAGGACTATCAATATGCCTTGGTCGCAGGGAAAAATTTAGATTATCTGTGGATTTTATCCCGTACCAAAACGATTCCCGAAGACGTCAAATCCAAGTATTTGAAAATCGCCGAAGAAGTGGGGTATGATACCTCGAAGTTGATTTGGGTCAACCAAGACAAAACCAATCCGTATGCCGAAAAGAAATAAAGTCAGTATTTTTTGGTTCAGACGTGATTTACGTTTGGAAGATAATGTTGGATTGTCCCGAGCCTTAAATTCCTCTTTTCCTGTACTGCCGATTTTTATTTTTGATACGTACCTTTTAGAAAAACTGGAAAATAAGAAAGATCGTCGGGTGGATTATTTTCACCAAGCTTTACAGCAAATGAATCAACAATTAAAGCAAAAGAACGGAAAAATAACGACGTTTTTTGATGCGCCAATGCCTGTTTTTAAAGCCCTGTCTGAAAAATATGACATCCAAGCCGTTTATTGCAATCGAGATTATGAACCGGAAGCCATCAAACGGGACACGGCAATTTATCAATATTTCAAGGCAAAAAACATTCCTTTTAAGGCCTATAAAGATCAAGTGATTTTTGATAAAAGTGAAGTCGTTAAAAACGATGGAGCTCCTTATAAAGTTTACACGCCTTATGCCAATAAATGGCGTCAGACTTTGCAGGAAAAGGAGGTTCAGTCAATCAAAATGAATTGGGAAAACCTTTTACAACAAGATTTCAAAAAGATACATTCTCTAAAAGATATTGGGTTTGAAAAAACGGATATGAACTATGTAAAACCAGTTTTGGACAGGAGTATCATTGACGATTATGATAAGACAAGGGATTTTCCGGCCAAAAATGGAACCACTCGATTGGGAATTGCTCTGCGCTTTGGCACCATCAGTATTCGAAAATGTGTAGCTTTCGCCTTGAAACACAACCAAACTTGGCTATCGGAACTCATTTGGCGAGAGTTTTTTATGCAGATTCTCTATCACTTCCCCAAAGTGGTTCACCATTCTTTTAAGCCCAAATATGACCGAATAGAATGGCGGAATAATGAAAAAGAATTTGAATTGTGGTGTCAGGGAAAAACGGGATTTCTTTTGGTTGATGCCGGAATGCGGCAACTGAACCAAACCGGTTATATGCACAATCGCGTTCGAATGGTTGTTGCCAGTTTTCTGGTCAAAGATTTATTGATTGACTGGCGTTGGGGCGAAGCCTATTTTGCTCAACAACTCAATGATTACGAATTGGCTTCCAACAATGGAAATTGGCAATGGGCTGCTGGTTGTGGCTGTGATGCAGCTCCTTATTTCCGAATTTTCAATCCGACTGCCCAAATAAAAAGGTTCGATAAGGATTTTGAATACATCAAAAAGTGGGTGCCAGAAATGAATACAAAGCAATATCCCGAACCTATAGTCAATCATCAAGAAGCCCGAAAAAGAGCGTTAGTAACCTATAAAAAAGCAATGAAATGAGGAATAGAAAACAATTGTCAATTTTAGGATGCGGCTGGTTGGGTTTTCCCTTAGCCCAACAGCTTATCAGAGAGGGATATGCCGTAAAAGGAAGTGTTCGGAAGAAGCAAGATGCGGATAAATTGAAGCAATCAAACATCAACCCCTATATTTTAAATGTCGGCAGCGAGAAAATAGTCGGTGATCTTTCCGGATTTTTAAAGGATTCCGAAACTTTAATCATCAGTATTCCGCCCGGATTAAGAAAAAATCCTGAGGATAGTTTTGTCCAGAAGACTAAAAACTTATTGCCCTTTATCGAACAATCCCGTGTTAAAAAGGTGCTGTTTATCAGCTCTACTTCTGTATATGGAAATGATGAGACTGTGGTAACGGAAGAGACCGTACCAAAACCTGAAACAGAATCAGGAAAGCAACTTGTAGAAGTTGAATGCCTCTTAAAAAACAACGCACATTTTAAAACCACTGTCCTACGATTTGGTGGATTAATCGGCTCCGATCGCCATCCGGTGAATTATTTAGCAGGGAAAAAGAACCTAAAAGATCCTGAGGCCCCCATCAACCTTATCCATTTAGAGGATTGTATCAATATTATAAGAATCATTCTAAAGAAGAAGTGTTGGGATGACATCTTTAATGGGGTTGCCCCTAATCACCCGACGAGGGAAGAATACTATACAAGAGTGGCAAAAACAGTAGGGCTAAAACCACCTCAATTTCAACAAGACAGTTCATCAACAGGCAAGACCGTAAACAGTGATAAAATAGAAAATGTTTTAAAATATCGATTTCTTAGAACTATTTAGAATCCAATTTAAAAAATGGGATCTCTAAGAGTAGGTTGGTCGGCTATAGATAAGATCATCCTAAATCCGGAGCTGGTCAATGTCCTTAAGCCGTGTATCAAGTACATAATCATCCATGGACTCTGGCTATTTTGCGAAAAAATAGCAAAGCATTCTTTAGAATATTCTCCCAAGAAATAATACAGTTGTTAAAAAACCGTATTAAAGAAATCCTTAATAACTACAGACCTGTAATGAATGGAGAGATTTATTTATCGGGGGAAGATGTGTGCGAATTGCTCCATATAAGTAAGCGAACCCTACAACAATATCGAGATGATTGTGTCATCCCTTACATTCAGATTAAAGGAAAGATTCTCTATAAGGAGAGTGATATTAAGTATATTTTGGAAAGGAATTATTCCGATAAAAAAGAAGTTCAATAGAATTAAAATTATACCGGGTTAGTACCATCTCGATGAGTTTGGTATCTTTGTAGTTGATAATGAGAAATACTTAAAGTGTTTTTGCTTTAAGTCTTGGTACTGAAAACTGGTAATTTTTGTATCCCCGAGACAATAAGTAAGAACGCTCACGCTATAGGCGTGGGCGCTCGCTTATTCGGGGATTAGGCATACCAGTGCCTCAGTATCGGTAAGTGTAGTTGCCTACGCTTTCCTTTTTTAGATAGGACCCCAAAAAACTGGTAATAATGGATACTGTAAAAAACTTCAAATCGTCTGGCATTGCATTTATCAATGATAAAAGCGTAATTATAGATCACATCTGTGATAATTTTTTAGACGCAGGAGGTACAGTAACGTTCTGTTCAAAAAACATACAAGACGGACTAACTCAGCTATCCACAGTGCAAGAAACTCCGGAAGTCTGTATTATAGATCTTGATTTTTACGACAATAGTGTATTAACTCAACTCCAAGAATTGAAAACGAGGTATCCAGAGCTTAAACTAATTGCACATAGCGATATTGACACTGAAAAAACAATAACTTCCCTTTTGGCCATTGGAATTGATGGTTATCTTCTCCTTGGCAGTGATCCTGAAGACTTTAAAAATGCCATAACGAGTGTACTAAACAACAAGAAGTATTTTAGTACCGGAGCGGCCAAAATCGCTCAGGAATACTTTAAATAAAAACTTACTACCCGGTTAACTGATAGCGTAATCTCACTTTTGTTTTCTTTTTGAAGAGTTATAAAACCGGTAATCACCAACGATCCCTCATATATAAGAGGGCCATTTTTTCATTCTATGTGATATAAAAACAAATGGATACTTGACATATTCGATGTGTTTTGGAGTAATTTAAGATGAAATAACAAAATATTAAGGATTCATTTGAAAGGCATATCTGGTTCGTTTAACTTTAGCCATAATAGGAATGTCGACGGTTAACGATCACCTCTTATAAATGGAATATATAGGCCATGGATTTATGAGAGAGCTGCGTTAATTCGTCTGTTATGTGGAAGCTAAAAGAACAGGCGAATTACAATAAATAACGTTGATAATCAACCGCATAAACTAAAAATAAAAAATTTTAAAATAATACATAGTATAACAATGTATTTTGTTATACATTTGCCCTATGAACGAAAACTTTTTAAACAAATGGAAATCACAAGTAAAGAAAGGAACGTTAACGTTCGTTGTCTTGAACGTGCTTCGAGGAAATGAACTCTACGGCTACGAGTTCATAGAGGAAATCAAGAAAAAAACAGCAATTGAAATTGCGGAAGGAACTTTTTACCCATTAATGAACCGATTGAAAAAGGAAGGGCTGGTTTCATCAAAATGGGTAGAACAAGAATCGGGAATACCAAGAAAATATTATGTATTGACCAATACTGGCGAGGAAATCCTAAAGCAAATGCAAAAATATTGGGCGGAATTATCATCATCAATCAAGAAAATTTCAAAATGAAAGTAAAGAATATAGAATTTAAAGAAACTGCTTCAAAACGTGTCTATGACAGTTATATGAAGCGCATAAAAAAAACAGTAAAACAATTGCCGCCAACAGACCAAAAGGAAATTTTGTTGGAATTCAACAGCCATATTTACGAGGGCTTACAACGTAAAACGGATAGTCTAGAAATTGACCATTTATTAGACATTTTAGATAAGTTGGGTATTCCTGAAGAAGTATTAAAACCTTTGGTTGCAGACAAAAAACTAGAACAAGCAACTAAAACCTTTAATCCATTGCATATAATAAGAGCATTGGCATTAAATATAACGAATGGAATCTCATACCTTATTTTCTTTGTTTTGTATTTGCTATTATTCGGGTTTGTTTATCTCATATATGCCAAAATAGTTAATCCAGAAGAAGTGGGATTATTCCTTAATAATAACTCGTTTATGGTTTTGGGTAAAATGAATAAAGAAAATTTAAACAACGCAGCAATTACAGAAGTCTTGGGTAACTGGTTTATCCCAAGTATGGTTTTATCAATAATTGTCTCATACTTCATCATCACTTTCCTCTTAAAACTAAAACGTAAAATCAATAAGAAATAGAAAATATGAAAAATTCATTAACAACCTTTATACTGTTACTTTTTGCAACAATTAGTTCGGCTCAATCATTCAAAAGTGAAAAAATAGATAGTTTATTTTCACTTTTGGAACAAAATGATAAATTTATGGTACTTTAGCCCCTTAATAGTTCGGAGTGATATTTTAAATTTCAAATCTTTACCTT
>CAZBXQ010000048.1:0-24341 GCA_964495935.1 uncultured Flavobacteriaceae bacterium | reverse complement strand
GTTTAACCAATTAACCAAAACGGTCAACGCTATTTAGGAAAGGTCAAATAGCCAATACTCAATACCCAACACTCAATACCCAACACTCAATACCCAACACTCAATACCCAATACTCAATACCCAACACTTAATACTCACCACTAACCACTAACCACTATCCACTAACCTCTCCCCGCGACCTACTACCTCACTCACCATGCCCCTTTATGTTCGGGAACACCGCGAATAACCGGCAGCATCAGCGCAAAAAAGGCAGCGATACCTATGTAAATATAGGATTGTACCCTTCCGGGATAAGCCGAGCCGGAAATGATAGCCGCAGCGACCGCAATACTAATAATCGATCCCAACTGGATACACAACGAACGCAGAGCTGCAAGCGTAGCCGATTCTTTGGGAGCCAATTGCAATCCGGCATTCCGAGCCGGCGGACTGATAATTCCCATCCCGCAACCGATTAAAAAGGTAGCTCCCATCATCCAATAATACGGCGAACTGATTCCGAACGGATCAAGGGCCAGTAATAGAGTTCCCGCAATAATCAAAATCGCACCCGTATAAAGTGGTGGTCGATATCCCGTGCGTCGAAGCAGAAAGGACATCACCGTTGACAATACCACTGAGGCAATTCCCTCGGAGATTAAAAGTATAGAGGCATCCATCGCATGAATACCGTATAAGTTGGCTGCATACAACGGCACCAGAGCAATCACGCCTTGGGTCATTCCGGAATAGAGAATATTAAGGAAATTGACATTTCCAAAGCCTTTCCCATACACGAAAAGCGGAGCTACAAACGGTTTTTTTACTCGGTTAATATGCCGTACAAAACCCCAGAGCCCTATACCGGCAGCAATTATTAAACCGATAAAAGTAAACGACAGCAGTTTTGCACTTTCCTCTCCCAAATAGGTTACGGCAAACATCGCCGCCAGAATCCCCAAGCCCAGCCAAAGCATCCCTCCTATGTCCATCCTGGAACGGGCTTGCTTGACAACCGTATCCTTCGGAATAAAAATAAAAGACATCACCAAAACAATAATTCCCAAAGGCACATTGACAAAAAATATCCAGGGCCAGGTCGAATAGGTCACGATCAATCCACCAAAAATAGGACCGATCATCACTCCAATCGGGAAAATACTACCAAACAAACTGACCGCCCGATCCCGGGCACTGCCAAAGTGATCGACAATAATGGCCGTTACCGAAGGGGTGATCCCCGCGGCTCCCAAGGCTTGAATCACCCGTAAAACGATGAGTAACTCGATTTGCATGGTCAGTCCACAAAGCAGGGAAGCCGTTGTAAATACTGCAATGGAAGAAATAAAAACCCGGCGTGACCCCAACATATCCCCGAGCTTTGCACTTAGTGGGAGCATCAATACAAAGCCAAAAGAATAGGCCGTCATGGTCCAGCCAATCCAGTTTACGCTGGTATCAAATTCTTTTTGCAGGGTATCCAGAGCAGTAGCCACTATCGTGGTATCTACCGTAGTCATCAGCAATGAAATTGCAACTACAATAAAAACAACCGCCCGATTGATTCCCGGAGTCTTTTGGGGCTGTTCCAATTCCGGGATTGAGGCGATATCTTTTTCTTTTACGACAGGAGTTTTAGATGTAATAATTTGTTTCGTGATTTTAAATTTCCCACAAAATTAGCGTGTAGCCGGTCTTTTATCAAAGAATTTAGGACTTCTTTTAGGTTGTTTCTTTAAATTATAAGGCTTTTATCGACCCCGAGCAATTCCCCCTCCAATTGGCTGCAAATTTGCTACCCTCCCGATTCTGATGTTGCTCCATTCGGTCATTGAGTCCGCCGGTCACCCCGATATAGAGGGTTCCTTATGGTTTATTGGTTAACATATAGACATGATAACTGTGATAGGCGCATTTCATAGCGTAGAAAAATAGGTGTAAAGGCGAGGTAAGCAATTTCACCAAAGCATGGGATGCTGAATCGAGCCCCTTAAGAAATCTGCTAACAATTCAAGTTCAATTCAAGTTCAATCTCCAATCCTCCTAAAACGACTCCCCCACCCCCGGATTGGGAATCACCGGTAAACTTTCATTGCCTTCTTCCGAGACGCTTTGAACAGCAAAAAAGTAATTATCCTTAGAAAACGGGAGCTTAATGTGCGTATTCTCTGTAAAGATTTTTTGTTCCCACATCGAAGAATGTGTTTTTCGCATCAGGATATAATAGCCTTTCGGATTTTTATATTTTGGCTTCTCCCATTGTAGCTTTGTATAATTGGTAAGTTCTTTGGTTTCCATCCGGACCTTCTGCGGCTTTCCGGGTGCATCGGCAAGATTGGCCAGAACTGCTAAATTGATCCCGGAGTTTTTCCGCAAGTATTCAAAATCGACGAAATCGATCAAATCCCCGTATTGGACTCCGTTTTCCTTTCGGATATCCTGATGGGTATGGGGATAGTTCTCATACATCTCCGTCAGGCGAACTGCCGTAAATCCGTTTCGTAAAAAGGGCAAGTGATCCCCGCCTCGCAGAAAGCGATCGGTTCTATACATCAATACCATTTCCAGATTATCCACATAACGTTCTCCCACCTCTTTTACATAGCGTGCCAATTGGCGTGAGGCACCATCATTTTCCAGCCCCTGACCGATGATCTTCTGAATCTCCTCTTCCGGTTTATAATGTGGAATTCCCTCGCTAAAGACTCGAAACTTGGTATTATCCCGGATTAAAGTGCCGTCGCTGTCAATACTTCCAATCATATCGTCATTCAACATTGCCGTGATATTCCAGTTCTCCCGTTTGGCCTTATCGGCCAAGAATTTAGCCTCCAGAAGTCCCTGCTCCTCGCCACTGACCGTCACAAAAATAATGGTGGCATCAAATTCATGCTGACTCATCACCCGGGCGATTTCAATCACGGCCGCCGTTCCGCTTCCATCGTCATTGGCCCCGGGAGCCACTCCCATGGAGTCCATTACATCCGTTCGCCGACTGTCTAAATGTCCGCTGATAATCAAAACTCGGTCATCTTCGGGATTCGTTCCCTTTAATACCCCCATTACATTGCCAAACTTCACTGGCCGGTCCACCCGATTTCCATCCGGTTGCAGGGTAGTTGTGTCAATATAGGCTTTAAAACGTCCTTCGGAATGTTTTGCAAACTGCCTGAACTTACGCAAAACATAATTTCGAGCTGCCCCGATACCTTCACTCTCTTTCGTTTGAGTACTCAAGGTATGGCGGGTTCCAAAACTGACCAAATGCTCGATATAATCATGAAGGGAATCCCTTGAAATCTCACTAATCATCTCGGCAATTTCCGGGTCTCGATTAATAATTTTTTGAGAAAAGGATTGAAAGCTAAAGAGTATAGCGGCAGCAAATAATAAAATCCGGTACATTATAAACTATTTTTTGTTCCCTGTTAAGAAAGGCTTAAGGTAGAAAAATATTATGAGGTTTTACCCTGCTGCCACTATCAATTTTTGATCGTTGCTCTGCATTGGATAAATCAATATATCATCTTATAATAAGCTTTAATGTTTCTTGTCATCCAGTAACACAGTGATGGATCTCTTTCTTCATCGAATCTACAGCTATAAAGATTCCTCGCTGCGCAGCGAAATGACATTCCTCCCTTTAACCAGCTTTGATGTTTTCCTGTCATCCTCGCGCAGCGAAGGATCTCCTTTTATAAACCCGTAAGGTATAGAACTGGAGAAGCCCCCCAATTCTTTTTCCCGAGTAAAATAAGGAGTTATGGCTTAGAGACCCTGAATCAAGCCGTGTCTGCCGGCAGGCAGGTTTCGCTTCAATCCCAAAAGTTTAAACCACCTCTTAATGTTGCAGTACAAAACATAAATCGTTTGAGAAAATCAGAGCATGTTCCTCAATTTGAGTTGTCCTTGAGAGCCGGATGTTCCCGAACACAAATCAACCCTATAGAAAATAAAGAGGTTAATCCCACTATTTTACTATTAAACGAAATTGCTTTGGCGTTGGATACTACGGTTATTGAATTGTTGAAGGAGAACTAAATCTGGAATCCACACGAACAACCTTGGTCTCCGTCATTCTGGAAAATTGCTTTCCCCTCAGTTCTGTAAAATTGTGAGGTACGAACAATTTACTCAGAAGCTCCGAAGCAGGAAGACGCAGGTTTACTCAGGCGCAGAGATGCTGAATCAAGTTCAGCATGACATACATAAGGGGACGGTATTTTAAAGACCCTGAATCAGGTTCAGGGTGACAAGGAAAGGAAGTCTGGTTCTGAAAAACCCTGACGTAGGAAGCATTTATTAGGGAGGGGGTACAAGTCTTATGACTCTTTTATTTTATTTGGATCTTGTCTTGTGTCAAATACGTTTGCTATTATGATTAATTCGGATTTTCTATTGATGTAATAGATTATTTTATAATTTGAATTGACTAAATAACGAAACTCACGAACTTTATCTTTTAAGGAACTCTCAATTTGTCCGATTTCAGGATTTTTGCCTAAATCAATAGTTTGGTCAACGATTCCATTTACTATTTTCTTCGCTACTTTTTTACTGACTTTTAATCGATAATACTGATATATTTCTTCCAATTTAAGCTTGGCAAATTCTGACCAAAAAATTTCTAATCCCATTCTTGAATTTGCTTTTTTAAATCATCCGCTTTAATTAATCGCCCATTTTTCTCATCCCTTATAGCCATTTCAATTTCCATTTTATAACGTTCCATTGTCATTGGTTTTAGGTCGGATTCATAGTTTTCGACTTTTTTGCTATGCAGTAGTTCTTCTATGGCACAAATGATTTTTTCATTGTCAATATTTAGAAACTCCTTTACAAGTGATATTTTACGCGCTTCTATACCCATAATTCCGCTATGATTTATTTAATCAAATATAGTAAAACTTTTTCAGAATTCATTTTTTACAGGTTGCCGTTGTAGCCTTCCCGAATAGAATTAAAAGGAGAATCCTTAAGAAAAAAACTGTAAAATTTGTCATGTTCTTAACTTGCCTGACGGCAGTCAGGTCTTTTTGACCTAAAAATCTAAGGGGGGCAGCATCACCGGAATATCCAGCGTTGGATACTACGGTTATTGAATTGTTGGTGGAGAACTAAATCTGGAATCCACACGAACAACCTTGGTCTCCGTCATTCTGGAAAATTACCCTCCCCCAGTTCATTCTGGAAAATTGCGAGGGACGAGCGATTTATTCAGAATCTCCCACTTTTTTAACCGCAGAGCACACGGAGTATCCGCAGAGTTCGCGGAGTTTATTCTAAAGTCGTCATCCACGAACTCCGAACTATGAGTAACGATTGGAAGTTTTTTTGTTTTTATGTCATTCTCTCACTACTCATTACTCAATACTTCACCACTCACTTATTACTCAAAATCTTCTTTTTCAAGTTCAAATTCAAGTTCGAATTCTCTCCTCACCATCCTCATTTTTTTAACCGCAGAGCACACAGAGCATCCGCAGAGTTCGCGGAGTTTATTATAAAATCCTTCCAAACAACAAGCCACGATTCTTGATTTCAAATTCCAAAAGGCAAATTTCAAATTTTTTATTACTCACTACTTCATAACTCATCACTAAAAATCTTTTCTTCTCAAGTTCAAATTCAATTTCAATTTCTGTCATTCACTCCCCACTCCCCACTAATCACTCTCTTCATTTTTTAACCGCAGAGCCCACGGAGTATCCACAGAGTTCGCGGAGTTTATTATAAAATCCTTCCAAACAACAAGCCACGATTCTTGATTTCAAATTTCAAAGGGCAAATTTCAAATTTTTTTCAACTCACTACTCAATACTTCACCACTCACTTATATTACTCAAAATATTTTCTTTGTCATAGAATTCAAGTTCTGTCATTCACACCCCACTACCCTCATTTTTTTAACCGCAGAGCTCACAGAGTATCCGCAGAGTTCGCGGAGTTTATTATAAAATCCCCCAAGACACAAGTCACGATTAGTGATTTCAATTTTTTTTCACTCACTACTCATTACTCATCACTAAAAATCTTTCCTTCTCAAGTTCAAATTCAAATTCAAGTTCGAATTCTCTCCTCACCATCCTCATTTTTTTAACCGCAGAGCCCACGGAGTATCCGCAGAGTTCGCGGAGTTTATTATAAAATTCCCATCCTCCCGAACAACGAGTTACGATTAACGATTAACGATTGTAGATTTTGGATTTTAATTTTTCAAAGGGCAAATTTCAATTTTTTTTCAACTCATTACTCATTACTCAATACTTCATCACTCACTTATTACTCAAAATCTTCTTTTTTCGAGTTCAAATTCAAGTTCAAGTTCAATTTCTGTCATTCTTTCCCCACTCCCCACTAATTACTCTCCTCATTTTTTAACCGCAGAGCTCACAGAGTATCCGCAGAGTTCGCGGAGTTTATTATAAAATCCCCCAAGACACAAGTCACGATTAGTGATTTCAATTTTTTTTCACTCACTACTTCATAACTCAATACTTCACCACTCACTTATATTACTCAAAATCTTTTCTTTGTCATAGAAATCAAGTTCGAATTCAAATCGAGTTCAAATTCTCTCCCCACTCCCCACTAATCACCATCCTCATTTTTTTAACCGCAAAATCCACCTTAATCTGTTAACTCACCAGCTAAAGTCTACAATTCATTGTTTAACCTCAAAATTTCCTGAATGATATGATCTGCGATTCGAAAATTTGTAGTTTCCAATTTATCCAATATGGGTTTAACTTTCTTAATGATATTCAATTCTTTAGCTTTATGAATAACTCCCAATGTTCCGGTAATTTTAAATCCTAATTGTTTAGCTAATTTTCGGGCTTTTAAATCATCGAGGAGTAGTAAGACATCTTCAGTTTCCATCGCCAATGCCAGAACACTTGCTTCTCCCTCGTCCACTTGAGTCTCTAAAAGATTTTGATATTTTTTATCCTTAACCGGCGTAACCTTACACCAATCCGGCAAGGGTTTTCCGTATTCTTTTTGAATCTCCGGGGTTATTTTCAATTCTCCATATACCTTATGCAATAAATTGAGTTCTCCAATCTTATCAAAAAGGATAAGGGGACTGGTATCGGTAAGGATGCTTTTAGGCATTCTCTATATCTTCCTGTAAATCATCCAGAGAATTGCTAAAAACAGAAGTGTTATACTTCCCCAACAACTCCAGAAATGTTCGTTTTGAAAGGCCTACCATTTTAGCAGCCTGACCGGCAGACAGTCTGGCATTTTTGTATAACTGAGCGGCAAGGATCATGGAAAGCTCATAATCATTGATATCCACCTCATTCGGAATGTTCAATTCTATCGTTCTCATGATTGTAGACATTCACACCAAAAATATGAAAAATTTGCATATTAATGCGAATTTGGCGAGATCATTATAGTTATACGAGGCACAAATGAAGCTTACTTTTGCAGAGCCAGATCTGATGTATTAACGGTTTACTGCCCCATACGAGCTCAATCCCTCACCACTCATCGTCTTATTTTGTCATCTGGAAAATTGCGAGGGACAAGCGATTTATTCAGAATCTCCCACTTTTTTAACCGCAGAGCTCACAGAGTATCCGCAGAGTTCGCGGAGTTTATTATAAAATCCCCCAAGACACAAGTCACGATTAGTGATTTCAATTTTTTTTCACTCACTACTCATTACTCATCACTAAAAATCTTTCCTTCTCAAGTTCAAATTCAATTTCAATTTCTGTCATTCACTCCCCACTCCCCACTAATCACTCTCCTCATTTTTTAACCGCAGAGCTCACAGAGTATCCGCAGAGTTCGCGGAGTTTATTATAAAATCCCCCAAGCCACAATTTTTGATTTCAAATTTCAAATTTTTTTTCTAAACAGACTCCCTACCACCTACTCTACTCTCCACTCCCTACCTCCAACAGCTTTTCCACTATCCGCTCGGCGGCGTGGCCGTCCCAGAGGGGAATTTTACGGGATTGCTTCCAGTTTCCGGAGCGGAGCTTTTCAATGGCGGGAGCGATGGCTTGCGGATCGGTTCCCACCAATTCATTCGTTCCTAATTCAATGGTTTCCGGGCGTTCGGTGTTGTCCCGTAAGGTCAGACAGGGGACATTCATGATCGAAGCTTCCTCGGTAATCCCTCCGGAATCTGTGACAACGGCTTTGGCACGTTCTACAAGATAGTTGAATTCCAAGTATCCGAGGGGGGTAATCTTATGCAGCCGGGGATGATCGATTCCCAGGTTTTCCAATATTTTGGCCGTTCGTGGGTGGACCGGAAAAATTAAGGGTAATGGGTCGGTTGATTGGATGAGCTCATCCATAAAAGCCTTCAATTTTTCTTCCTCATCCACATTGGCCGGACGATGGAGCGTCATCACCAGATATTCTTTCTCTTTTAGCCCCAATGCTTTCCAAACCGGAGGTTGATTAAAACGCGATCTGTTTTTGAGCAGGGTATCGATCATCACATTTCCCACAAAGAAAATTCGATCCTCGGCAACACCCAGCTTTCGCAAATTATCATTGGCCAATGCTGAAGTGGTAAAGAAATAATCGGTAATCGCATCGGTGGCCATCCGGTTGATTTCTTCGGGCATGCTCAGGTCATGAGATCGGATTCCCGCCTCCACATGGGCCAGAGCTACATTGGCTTTTTTGGCAACAATCGCACAAGCCATCGTTGAATTGACATCGCCAACGACCATCACCAGATCGGCCGGATGTTCTTCCAATTCCTTTTCAAAGGCAATCATCACATTTCCGGTCTGCTCGGCCTGGGTTCCCCCGCCACAATTCAAATTGGCATCCGGCTTGGGAATCCCCAACTCCTCAAAGAAGCTGCCGCTCATATTCTTGTCGTAATGCTGCCCGGTATGCACCAATCGGTAATGGAAGTCCTTCCCGAAACGCTGAGCGGAGTCGAAGCGCTGTTTTTTAATCGCCTCAATAATGGGTGCTACTTTCATAAAATTAGGCCGCGCAGCGGCGATTAGGGTGATGTTCATATTTTGTGTTTATGTTTTTATTGATTTTGGCTTTTGGCTCTTGGCTCTTGGCTTTTACTAATGGCTAACGGCCTTTCTTATAACGGTTATTAAACTATTAATCTTTTTTTGTAAAACATGCAATTCTTCCAACAAGGTTTCCAGTGATTCATCCGTCAAATAAGAAATATCATTGGCTAAAACGAGCTGAGTCTCTACTTCAAAAGCTGATCCCTGGGCAATTTCCAGAAATCTTGCAAAACCTTTTTCAGAATTTCGCGAGCTGCCTTCTGCAATATTGGAAGCAATGGAAACAACAGCTCGCTGAAGTTGAGAACAGAGCCCATACTTCTCTGTATCCGGAAACTCTGCTGTAATCTCGTAGATCTTTTTAACCAGTGACCGAGAAAGATGCCAAATCTCTAATTTTCTAAAATCTCTCATTTCCTTAATTTTTTTCAATTCTTGTTACCATAAACCTTCAAAAAAGCATTTTTCCAATTTTTAGTTATTTTATTCACCAACCCAATAGCTAATTGCCAATAGCCAACAGCTAATTGCCTCACATCAAATCACAAATACCCCAACATCGACTCTGCCATTTCCTTATTTATCCGGGAGCGTTTAAACTTTCCCATAAACTCAGAACGCTTTACTTTTTTATAATTGAAATCTTTCAGTTGGCGAACGAAATCATCTCCATCACAGGGATGGAACAGGATATGATTTTCTACATTTTTTGCAATAAATTCAGCAGCAAAACCACTAACCCCCGCAATCATAGGCTGTGGAAAACAGGCCAGTTCAAATATTTTTGAAGGGAGAACCTTTTTAAAGGAATCGAAATCATTGAGGTGTACAAAAGTAAAATCCGAGGCACTATATATATCCAGCAATTCACGGCGTTTAATGGGCTCACACAACTCCACGTTTTGTACTTCCAGCCGTTCGATCTCTTCCTCCAAGGTGGGCCGGTTTCCCCCATCTCCAATAACAATGAATTTATAGTCTTCCCCTAACTGTTTTGCGGCTTCCGGTATTATTTTGTGCAGTCCTTGCCCTTTCCCAATATTTCCGGCATAAACAATTTGCATGGGATGATTTCTGGGTTTTTCCAAATCCGTTTTATGCTCTAAAAACATATCATCTATTCCGTTTGTGAAATTGGTATAATCAGGCTTTTTATACCTATCAAAATTTGATTTAAAGCCTCCGGAAATAATATTGATATGGGCCGCATTGGAAAAGGTTTTCCTTTCAATCCACTTGATTAAAGGCACGCCCACCTTCTTCGAAAGACCCTCATTTAATAAATCACCTAAATTCTCAACAAACAGGTCCCGCACATCTAAATAGAGTGGAACTTTTTGCTTTTGGGCTATTTTATGCGCCAGATAACCGGTAAAGAGCTTTGCCGTAGAAGCAATTACCAGATCGTATTTTTTCTTTCTGACAAATTTTCGAACGGCTCTGTAATAGGCCTGGTAAGAAAGCACTTGACTTTTCATTCCTCCCTTATTTTCAGGAACCTTAAATCGATGTATCGTAAAATTATCCCTTTCTTCTACAGGAGGAGTCCCCGCTTCGGTGATTGAAGAATTATACCGATTAGGCAAGGTGGTCACGACATCGATACGGGCTTTCCCATTAGCCTGCTCGGCAAGTTCTTTAACCAAAGGAGAATTCCTAAAAGAACAAGCCGACAAATCAGGTTCAAAATAAAAAGAGAGATACAGTATTTCCTTCATAAATTATAAAACAGTGATTTCGGTAACAAGACTACCGGTAAAAAATACCATTAATCGTTTTCCCCGCCGATATTGATAGTATCCATCAGCCAATGCATAGGATTCCATTCGAATTTCAGCAAAATTAGTGAATTTAAAACGAGCCGCGTCTCCGATTTCGTATAAACCTCCTGCTATTTTTTTAGGAGTATAAGAAGGGGCAAGATGAAAGTAGGCAACTCCCAAAGCTCGATTTGTCAGTTCATCGGTTATCACTATTTTTTCTTCCTCAAATAAAAAAGACCGCCGATGTAGGGTACCCAACTTTTTATACCCATCATGTTCGGCTTTCAGGTAATTATTTTTATCCTCTAAAATCCGGGTTACAGCCCGATTTCCTACGCGGAAACCACTCCATACCTGAGATTGATTTTGGCTATCGACCACTACTGTATTATGGGCTTGGGTACTGCGTTCTTCACTGCGTTTTTTCCCAATATCATAGGTAGATGTCCCCTGCTCCACCAATACAGGTTTTTGGTCACGGTATAAAATAAAACTCAGAGCGTCGGCATGCGCATGGCCGGGTTGATACCGTGCACCCATCTGCGCAAAATCGATCCGACATTCATAATTTGCGGTATCCTTTTTACGATATCCCGAATCGTCCAAGGGCAATTCTACTTTCTTTATCTTTAATGCTTCCGCATAATTGCTCAACCAGGGGGTAGAATAGGCAATGCCCAAGGCACTGTCATTAAAAGGAGGGATATCCCCATTTTGAAAAGTCATATTCCGAAGCCAGCCCCACATCTTTGCGGCTTTTTTTCTTAAAAAATCTTCAACATCAAGCTGCTTCTCTTTCCAATCAGAATACCAATCGATGAGCTCCAAGACTCTAAAAAATATGATTTGATGATACATCGGACTCAATTCAAAATGCGCCCCATCAGCTAAAATTTGCTCTTCTAACTGTTCTTCCAAAAGATTCTGAGCTGTTTTTATCCATTCTGTATTTTGGAAAAAAGCCCCTCCCATCATCAGGGCAAAACCATTTTCCAACAAATGATTTCCTAAAAGATGATACTCCAATCGGTCGCTTAAAAAATTCAGCTCGGCATACAGGTTTTTTAAAAGTTTCGTATCCTGAATATTTTCATTGCTGATCAGGCGCATCACGTTGATGGAACGCAACGAAACCGGATAAGGTTCCAGAATGATTCCCGAACCATAAATGGAATTTATTAACCGGAGCTTTTCTTCTAATTCAATATTGTTCTCCAACAATACATTCAGGTATTGCAGATTATAATTCCACAAAGCTCCATATTCCTGAAACCGCCAATTGATTTCCCTCTCAAAATCCTTTTCCCTATTGAGAAATACGAACTTATTATTTCCCCAATAAGAAGGATACACCGGAGGGGATATCAGAAAGCTTAGCCGTTCCACCGAATGGGTATCGATCTCCGTTTGATAGCTCTTTAGGCTCCCCACCTTTCTTAATCGATATAAAACCTGATACTTGATCTGTATTGGTTTAAGATATTTTACCGTATGATAAAGAAGTCGAAGCTTGTTAAGCATGGATGAGCTGTTAATCGTTGACCAAAAAACCTTGAAAGTTTAGCCGGGAAAGTTACATATAATGCTGAAATTACCACAGTATTCGTAAGAAACCAGCTTTAGACTTCGGGATTAAAAACCTCTGTTATCTTTTTGTCAAGAGTATATGCCATAAGTAATTCAAATCTTTCTATTTATAAATTTAGTTGACAATCAGTTTATTGCAAAATGGTCGTTAATAGAAGCAATTCTAAAGCCTAAAACTTATTCTCTTAGTCGGTTATCCACATGCAGTTCCGCACAAACTTGGACAAGTGCTATGGGGTGACGATTTTTACAAATCACATTCTGACGTGTTTTCGTTAAAGTAATAAATTTCTACGGAATAGTGTCTGAATTCCCAAAACACTAAATTTTCAAAATGGTTGCCGAATTTAATACCTAAAGCTATAACCTAACGAAATGTTATCAATTCGAATATTTTTTATAGCGTAGCGTGATATAAAAAACATATCGAGGGTTTTAACAATAAAAAGAGGTCTCGATACTCCCGAAAGCTTTCGGGATCTCGTACCTCGAAAAACACGACATGACATCTTCCTTCAACTCAAAACTCGAGTCTAAGATGGCCTCTATTTATTCTTCCGCAAAATATGAAGTAATCAAAATTTTCAAATTTGCACCCCACATCTTTGATAAAAGAAGGGGAAATAGCGGTTTGCAATCCTTTATCGATAAAATAAACCTTCCGGAGGCTCACCAATTGTTTTTTATAGGAATAGGCAAATTTGGGCACCAATACATCTTCCAAAAAAGTCACATATTCTTGAACCGTAGCGGTATTTTTGCCTCAATAACAAATTGCAGTTTATTGGCCGATATCAAATTACCGACATTGACGACCACAAACATCAAGAGGTTTTTCAATGGTTTGTCATCCCAACTACCATGCCTCACCGTAATATCCCTGTAAAGGTTCATGGAGTTTAATATAAAAGTCATTCCACCAAACAGCGATTCACGAGTCACTCCCCCCAAAAACACGCTCCCCTCCGTCTCCTTCGTAGTACGTATAGCCTCAGAAAAGGAGAATATTCCTTCAATGAACGACAACGGATGTCCCCCCTACCCTGATACTGCCTTAGTTAGTACCATCAGAAAGTTATCAGGGGGTACGGCGTAATCTCATAAAACATCAGGAACTCCTAAAATTTGCTTAACTTTATAGTTACACCATCATATTCAGTGTTATATGTATGGTACATATTTACATAACAGCGTCCGTACTCCAGATAAAAAGGAGGTTTTTTATACCCCAAACGAACCTTCAAAAGAGACGGACTATTTATTCTTTTTCTTTAAAAAACCGGTTTTTATTCGTGTTTACTTTAACCATCTTCTTTACATTTCCAACATAGAGACCAACTATAAGCCCTTACTGCGATTCCTGCGAGAAAAGGAAATCCCAAAATTAATCTATCGACTTTTAAACATCGCAGACCACCCTTCCCTCCCCCAATTAACGTATCGTTTACTCTATGATCGCTCCCATAAAAGACCTTCTGTATATATTTATTTAAATCGGAAACGGTTTCATACTAAAGGCCATCTCGATGTGCTGGAACCGGGTTCTAAATTTATTTTAAAGTTGAATCTCCTACGGGTTCACCCCTATCAGAAACGCTTAAAACCTTATCATCAAATCTCTCCTTACCATAAAAAGATTGGATATAAACTGTATGATTATATATTAACTCGAATCAAAGAAGAAGATTTGACCATCAAGGAACAACTCCAAAGTCAACCACTGTCAATCAGTAGTTTATTCTATATTTTCAAACAAGTCGTAGGTGTCTCTCCCAATACGGTACGAAGAGATCATCGGCTGCTACACTTTAAAAAAGAGCTCCTCTCTTCTCATCATTCCATATCCCGTTTGTTTATGGAGTCCGGTTTTAAGAGCCGGTCTCATTTATACACTTTATTTCTCAATAATTTTGGGATGCCTCCTGCTGAGTTTCGAGCCAATTATCAAGATCCCGGTCTTTTATGATTTTTGATTTAAACACTTTAATATTACGACTAAAATAAAAAGATATCTATTAATGTACACCGTCAATTCGGAGGGGTTTTCATGTTATAACGATGGCGAAAGCATGGAAAGCCACTATCATTAATATTTTTTGAGTTGTTCATATACTCTCTGTTCTTTTTTGCATCGCGCACCCCGCGACTATGCTCGGGGCAAGAGCCAGGACCAAAAAACGCTAGGCTTACTAAAAAAACATAAGAAAATACTACGGAACCACCAGCCACTGGATTAAAATAACTTGTCTCCTGCCGTCGACTTCGAACAGATTTTAATCCTCAGGCCAACGCTGTTTCCTTGATTTTCAATATTCTTTTAGATAGGCCCTTTCAACTACATTATTCTTTTCGAAAAGATGGCCATAAAAAGAGGAATACTATTTATAGGTTACTGTAAATCAATTATCTAAATAAAATAAATAAACGTATAACTCAAAATGTTTTATATCATTGTATGATTTACAGTAAAATATAAGAATATTTTCTTCGTCATCTTGAGTATTTTTTATGTAAGGGAGTGAAGCAAAAAATCGACATGACGAAATACTTTAAGTTTGGCCTTTATTTTCTTTGAAAATGTATCCAATTACAGCATGCATCAATCTTCTTAGCACTTAAGACCCTGTATATACGATGGTAAAATTAGTAACCATATGTCTAAGTCGATATGATTTTATAGAGGGGTTCTTTTCAGACCTGACGATTCTATAACTTGGCTATCAAAAAAGATAAATTTCTTCCTGTAACCTAAATACAAGGAATTACATTTCTATTTTCTATTTGAATTGTACTGAATCGTACAAAAACTGGAGGGAATCGAACAAAACTCGTAGGGAATCGAACAAAATTAAAGGTCGTGGCCCCTATCTTTATATATACTTGATGAAGGTCTTTATATGTACTTGATGAAGGAGAGAAATACGCGATAGGTAATGAGGTTTTACTTTAGAAAAAAACGACCCCACTTATTAATAGCATTGAACTCTCTCACACTTAACAAAAACGATCCCAAACAATGAAACCCCTCAATTATAAAACGGCGATTGCGAAACTCATTGGCTTGCTTTTTATTCTGCTTCTGGTCTATGCGGCTCTGGTCAAGATTTTGGATTTTGAACGGTTTAGCCGACAGCTGAGCCAATCCCCACTTTGGCCGGCTGTTGTGGGAAAAGTAATGGCCCGGGTCGTCCCGGGGATCGAATTGGCAATAGCCGCCATCCTTCTCCTCCCCCACTATAAATTGCACGGCCTATATGCCGGTACCGGATTAATGATTTTGTTCACGCTTTATATCGTTTATATCCTTGGGTTTAGCGAATATGTGCCTTGCGCTTGCGGCGGGGTTATCGAGCGTTTGGGGTGGAAGCAGCATTTGTGGTTTAACCTGGGGTTTGTCGTATTGGGAGCGTTGGGAATTGGCTTAAGCCACAGTTTAAAAAGAGATCATAAGAAACTAAAAGACATTTAAAATCTTGATTGCGCGATTGAGAAGGGGAAGCCGAAAACCTTAAACCGAGTAGGCCTTATTTAAAATTATAAAGCTATGAAAACAAAAGTTTTAAAATTCGTTATGCCGGTCTTTGCCTTTATTTTGGCCATGGGATTGGCGTTTGCTACAGGTACCAAAGATAATAGTCGAATTGGCTACTATCCAGATCCGGTGACTGGTGAACCACAGGAAATTAATGTGGATTGTGATTCTTCAACTGATAAACTATGTAAGTTTGAAGGAATTCAGGTTTATGCAGAACCTGAGTTTGACACTGAATTGAAAAAGTCTTCTTCACAATAAGAAAATTTTTAATTTAGGATGAAGGGTGCTGTATAGGCACCCTTTTTTGATTCACTATGATTGTTGTCCCTTTCAATTAAAGGCTGACTCACTCATCTGTAAGATACTTTATGATTAAAGGTTCCAACCGATCCCCCCGAGCATTTTTATCTACAATTATCCCATTTTTATCCAACAACCATGCTGTAGGCCAACTACTAATTGCGTGTAAAGAATGATAGCTAACAGTTATATTATCTCCTTTATCCAGCAACTGTGGCCAATTAGCACCCTGTTTTTTAATAATATCTAACACACGTTGCTTACTGGCATCACCTTCAGCGGAGATACCAATCACTTCAAAACCCTGATCTTTATATTTATCATACATTGCTCTTATATGCGGCATTTCTTGAATACAAGGAGCACAGCGTATTGACCAAAAATCTATTAATACAACTTTTCCTCGATAATTTTTTAAGTTAATCTTTTCCCCATCTATCGAGGTGAATTCCATTTGTAAAGGGGCATTTTTATCAGTTTTATTTAACTCTTCCACGGTTCTGAGATTATCATTTGCTTTATTATGTATTTCAGCAATTACAGGATATTTCTCAAATAATTCCGATTTATTAGTAATATCACGGAAATGTTTCCAATAAGGCACTCCAAGTTCCGGGGATAGGTAATTTTCAGTTATTAATGAAATGAATTGATCTATCAGGATAGGCCATCTGGAGTATTTTGGGTATTTATATATAAGCTCATCCAAACGACTGATAAATGTCTTCCAAAAATATTTGTCGTATAGAAACCAAAACTCAGATTCGTTTTTATCTTTATTGAGATACTGGAATTCAAATAATTCTTTCGCTTGACGCAAATACCGTCCTAACAGCCCTACCTCGACTTGAGCTTTTTCAATATCTAAAGCGTTAGATTCTAAAAATTTATTAACCAATGAATCTCCTTTTTTTAGCCATTGGTTTCTGGCTTCGATGTCAAACGGCATGCTACGCAATTGTTTGTAAAAATCAGCTTTATCTCCTTTTTTGATTATTGGTTTTTGTTCAAGAAGGCTTTTTGTCTCTTCATCATCTATATCTTTTAAGAACCAAGGTTCAAATAGTGGGCTTAAAAAAATCTTTAATGCCTCGGCATAGTGATTACTTTCCGGATAATTGTTTAGAAAATTTAAGGCTAATTTTACTCGATGTTTAAAGACGCTATCTTCAAATTTTCGTTGGTACCAAAAAGTACCATTATCATACTTTTCACACTCCTCCGGAAAATCGCAGAAAAGAGTTTTATTTATATCTAAATCTTTCCAATCTTCTTGCTCTTTATGGGATATAGGGGACATTTTATTTATTGTTTCATTGTTATTTCTTGGTTTTTGACATCTTACTATTGATGTAGTTAAAAGTATGGCTAAGAGCAATAACCCTATTTTGTAAAACATTTTAGGTTTCATTTTTTTTACTATATTTTAAGATTAGTTCTAATTAATACCCCCATTTTGGGGTCGGAGATTAGGGTTTAACTCCAGTTCGTCTTCCGGAAGTGGTAGTAGGAGGTCAGTTATTGCCCAATTAGGCTTAAGCGGACTCAGTATTTCCCTTGCTTTTCCGGTTCGTTTTAAATCAAACCAACGTTGGCCATATTCGGTAAACAGCTCCACCCGACGTTCCTGAAGAATGGCCTCCAACAAGGCCGCTTGGGTTTGTGCTCCTGTATCCGGCAATCCAGCGCGATTTCGGATAATGTTAAGATCTTTTTGAGCTTTATCGACTTGCCCTAATTGGGCTTCTGCCTCGGCACGAATTAGATATTGCTCGCTTAAACGGAAGAGAATGGAATATTCTAAAGATTCTTTTGTATTAAAGTCTTCTTTGTATTTGCTTGAGAAGTAAAAAATATTTCCAGTATCAGAATCCAAAAGCTTTCCTATCCAATGTTCTTTTCTTAAATCTCCACTTTCAAAAGTATCGATTAAATTACTGGTGATAGTGTAACGCACGGTAGAAGGAGATTTTATGAGAAAGGTATTTGCTATATCTGAATTCCAATTATTTATCAGATCCGGTTTAAATTGCCAGATCGCTTCCGAGGACTCTTTTAAAAAGACTTTAACCGGGTCTGATTCCAACTCATATCCTGCCGTTTGGATGACTTGGGTTGCCAATTCAGCCGCAGCCTCCCAACTATCGGTATATAAATAGACACGGGCTAAAAGGGCTTGAGCGGTAGTTTGATCGGGCACTACACGCTCTACCCCGGGGTCCCGTGGGGCTAAACGTTCAATAGCCTCATTTAAATCAGCTATAATAAGACTATAAACTGTGCTTATATCTTCTTTTGTAACCTCATTGTTTTCTAAATAATCCGTCGTGGTGATATAGGGAATATCGCCAAAGAGATTGACTAATAAGCTGTGTAGATAAGCTCGAATAAAAAGAGCCCGACCTATTAGTGGGTCTTTATCTGCCTCGGTAATCGTATTTGAATTTTCTAAACCCTCGATAATATCATTTGTGGCATAAATCCCATTATAGGCTTGGCTCCACCAAGTTCTAATTCGACGATTGTTTGAATTTATAGTGTGCTGTTCAAATTCTGAGATACTCAAATCAGACTGATGGTACTCCAATTCATCAACATATACGCCGATTAAGGTATTCAGACCGAGAGGAGCACTAAGTATTCCTTGATCCCTTAAGTTTGTATAGATATTGGCAAAAGCTGATTCTACAGTGGCACTATTTTCAAAAACCTTTTTGGTATCTAAAAGATTTCGAGGGGAATCTACCTCTACAAAGTTTTCGCAGGAGGTTAGACAAAAGATTATACAGAATAATAAACAAATTACTTTTTTACTATGGTCAAATAATATTCTTTGAACCACTCTATTGTGTTGATATAACATGATTTTATTTTTAGTGAGGTTAACAATTAAAAAACGAGTTCTATTCCAAAGGTGATTTGACGAAGAGGGGGTAAAATATGGTAAAGTGGCTGTTCGGGGTCAGGCCCCTTAAATCCGGTTATTGTCCATAGATTTTGTCCCTGTACATACATTGTAATGCCCAAATCCTCTCCGGTTAGAGCAAGTGGTAAGTGATATGATAGATCAATATTGCGTAATCGAATAAAAGAGGCATCAGACACAGCACCATTACTGGACTTATAGTTGCTTATGGCTTGGCTGATTCCTCCTTCTGCAAAACTTCCGCGCATCACTTTTGCACGGTCTCCCGGGTTTTGCCAGCGGTCTAATAAACCTATATACCCATTACTCATTGTACCCGTATTAGCCATAGTGTTTTTAAAATTATAGGCTTGCTGCTTTTTAAATTGGAAGAATACCTTTAAAGACAAATTGCGGTAGGAGAAGGTATTTTGGATACCGCCATAGACTTTAGGCGCAAAATCTTCAATCCATTGCTTGTCTTCCGGACTGGTAATTTCTCCGTCTCCATTATAATCTTCAAATTCATAGATTCCGGTCTCGGGATCCACTCCTAAAGCATGATAGAGTTTATGAATCGTCAATGACTTTCCAACGATATACCGATTGGCAAAAGTAGAGGACTCCAACCCGGGGAAAGCCACCAATTTGTTTTTGGGAAGGGTAAGGTTTAAGGAGGTCGTCCATTTTAACTCTTTATCGAGATTGATAGATTTAAGATCTAATTCCCAACCCGTATTTTGAACGGTCGCATCAAAATTGGCCGTTAACGAACTAAACCCCGTTGTAGCCGCCAAAGGGATTCCGATCAACTGATTGGAAGAACGGTTTCGAAACCACGAGGTATTAAGATGAACTCGGTTGTTTAATAAGCCCAACTCTAATCCCAATTCCAGTTTTTTATTGCTCTCCCAACCAAAATCCGGGTTAAAGACTCCGGTAGGTGCCATAATGGTCGTCCCGTTATAATCCCTTCCGGTAATTCGATAGGTACTCAAGTACTGATAATCGCCGATATTATCACTCCCGGTGATTCCATAACTTCCCCGGAGCTTTCCCAAGCTCAGAAAGGAGCTTTCTTTAAAAAGATCTTCTCCCGAAAAGAGCCATGCCGCTCCGATGGCCCCAAAGTTCCCAAAGCGTTTTCCGGGTCCGAATCGGGAGGAGCCATCTCGCCGCCCCGTCAGGTTTAGGATATATTTGTTATCATAATTTAAATTAACCCGGCCGAAAACCGCCTGATAATTATATTGACTGTTGGCCGTAGAAAGGATTTTCGTTGTGTTGGCTGCTGCAATATTATAGATTAAACTGTTATCCGGAAATCCTTTACCGCTTATGGCCAATTGATTGGTGGTTTGACTTTGAAAAGTGATTCCGACTAAGGCGTTAATCTTGGTCTTTCCGAATTGGTGCCCCCAATTAAGCTGGGGCTCAAGAATCCAAGAGTCTCGATTAGAATCATTTATGTTGATGGACGAATAGCTCTGAGGGGTAAATGAGAATCTTGGGTTTCTGGCATTACTGGGTAAAATACGGTCAGAGTTGAGTTGGTATTTACTATACCCCATGTTTGTTTTAACTTGAAAATCGGTAAAAAATCTATAGGAAAGACTTGAATTCAGCAGTAGATTGGAAGACTTTGCCCCGTATTTTTGTAACAAATACGCCACAGGATTTTCAAAAGTGGTTCCCTCCCAGTTAAGGGAACCATCTTCGTTATAAAGATCAGGAGCGTTTGGGGGTAAAGAATAAGCCTGATTGGTAAGATCGTGCCGAGGTAAATTATTGTTATCATGGGTATAATTCATAGACAAGTTGAGATGAAACCGCTCATCCTGTGAGGAATGATTTAAATTGCTAAATATTGAGGCTTTTTGGTATCGGGAATCTCCCGGAAAAACGGTCGTTTCTCGTATCATAGAACCGCCTACCAAAAACCGAGTTTCTTCACTACCTCCGGAAAGACTTAGTTTGGCATTGCTACGATGGGCCGTTCTGCCAATAAGTTCTCGTTGCCAATCGGTATAACGATTTTGATCCCATTCACTAAGATCCGGCCAAGATATGATAACTGGAGGGTTGGTGTAATCCCATCCACTATTTATCATCGCCTCTTTCCGAACTTCCAAGTACTGCTCCGTATTCATCATCTTTACAAAGTGAGTCACTTTACCCAGAGAATGATTGGCGTTAACTCTTACTTGAAGTTTTCCGGATCTTCCTTTTTTGGTCGTGATCAATACCACTCCGTTGGCTCCCCGTGATCCATAAATCGCTGTGGCATCGGCATCTTTTAATACTTCTATACTTTCTATAATAGAAGGATCTAAGGCGTTTAATGGGCTTATATTGCCGTTGTTTATTTCTCCACCAATAGTAGAATCTTCTAATGACCCTCCATCATACGGTACCCCGTCAATGATAAAAAGTGGCTGCGTATTCCCATTGATAAAATTTTGGCCGCGGATTTCAATGTCATAACCCCCGCCCGGGACTCCGGTGGTCTGGACGATATTCACCCCCGACAAATGACCTTGCATGGCTGCCAGGGGGTTATTGACCGGCTGCCGTTCGATATCCTCCGAAGTAATGCTCACGATATTTCCGGTACGTTCTTTTTCAGAGACCGTATAATATCCCGCATTAAGAGTGACTTCCCCCAAGCTGGTGAGTTCTTCCTGTAAGACTACAAAAAAATCGGTTTGGGTGCCCACGGGGCGTTCTACGGTTTGAAATCCCATATAACTAATCACCAGAACATCCTCGGGTTTGACCGCAAGTTTAAAAACCCCTTCGCTATTGGTCACCGTTCCCCGCCGGGTATCCTTGACCCCAACAGGAACGCCGGGAAGGGGAACTTCGTTGATATCGACTACCATTCCGCTGACTTCCTGCTGTTGGTCTTGGTCATTTTGTGGCGGAGGGGACTGGGCCCAAGTCGAAGGGTGGAAGAACGGATAAATTAAAAATAGAAGGACAAGAGCAAATTTTATCCTGTTAATAAAATAATTTTTCATAGTTTTGAAAATCGTTTAGTTGAATATGTTTTTAATTAAATGACTCCCTCCAAAGGACTTCTCACGGTGTTTTGGAGGGTTTTTTATTGTTGGTTTAGGCGGACTTTTATTCATAGCATCTTTCTTTCTTAAGGTTAAAAAATGATATAGTTTTCTTATGCTGCTCAAACTGTACCCCCCGTTATTCAGGCGCATAGCTGTTTAAGCATTAAACTTGTATTTAAAAAACATGGCCGGATACCATGACAGAAGTAAAAAGAGATTAAGGGAGATGAAAAGCTTAAAAGTACCGGATACAGTTATAAGTAAACTGTACAAGAATTTCCTTAATAGACGTCGTTATATTGACCTATCGTGGAAGAGAAATAAATTACTCCCTTAATAAAAGCATTAGATGGGGCATTTAGGTTTTTTGGGAAACAGGATAAAATAGATGGTAAAAACCACATTGTATTGGGGTTGGGTGATCTTGGGCCTCAATAAAGAAGCAACATGGTCGCGCCTAATTTTCATCCTGTTTGAAGTTGTAAATGCTCCAATCTTTTATTGAACATCCGTGTTAATACCATCGCGAAGTTTTCAGTAAGAAGAAATTCGGCTAAGAAAGAGGAGGTTCTTAAAAAAGAAGCGTGAAACTCCTACTTACCGCTTTTGAGGTACTGGTATACCTTTGAGACGAATAAGAGGAGCTCACGCCATGGTCGCGAGCATCCCTGCTTATTATCCCGTCTCAATTAAAAATTACCAGTTTTCAAAAGCGAGATTCTAAGCGAATGCTTCTATAATGTTTTACAGAAATGCTATCGCAATTTATAAAATGTATCCAATTTTCAATTGGAACATTGGACAAATATAAAACTAAATATCGGTACTTCCAAGCGTACCGATAAATATTTTTGGATGTAGTTAATTGCAACTATGGATGTTAGGATAGAAGAAAATATAAAAATTAAGATTGCAATTACACTAAACAAGCTTTTGGTGAGTAATAAAGCTAAAAAACAAGAAGATGAAACGGAGGCTAAAAGTTACAATCAGATTGCATTAATTGCTGATATTCGAAAGGCAACTGTCTCTAATGTTTTTAATGGAAAATCAATACCGAACTCTGTAACTTTAATTTCTATTATTGAGGCATTAGGGTATGGGCTTCAGGATTTTGCTGTAGTTTATGATAGTATTAAATATTCTAAAATAGAAAAATTTAAAGAAGAAAGGAATCTGGATTAGAAATTAAAAGTACAGATTACGCAGGAAGATCTATTTCGCAACAAGAAATCACGGATAAAACAACTCTTATTACCAAAAAAACTTTGGGAAAAATAGAGAGAGGAGAAACAAATTCAAAATTTGAAACCCTCATTGCCCTTGCCAAATTATTGAAAGTATCCCTCCCTGAATTAATGGATTATTAGATTAATCAATGAATAGTCCAAAAGAACTCATACTTATAGGTTAGTTAAATATCGTTAATAAATTCTTATATTGCTTAGCGTAATTATGGTTATTAACTGCTCGTAAATAGTTGTAAGTTGTGGTTATTTATGAGCAATGAATAAATTAAACAATGGCAATAAAATTCGGATTTTGTGATGAATGTGGAACTTATAATAAAAACAGAAGTGATAGACAAAAGAAAATCCATCCCTATTATGTAAGGGGATTGATTTTAATGGACGCAGATCAGTATAAAGATTTAACAACTGAGTTCAATGGCTTAAAAAGAAGTTTGGGTTTCCGCAAGGAAGAAATAAAATGGTCTTATATATGGTCTTTGAGAAGTTGTCAAAAAAACGGAACCACTCCCAAACAATCAAGAGACTTCTATTTCCTAAAAGATATCGATTATCATAAAATAATAGACTTTGCGGAAGATTCATTGAAGCTATTACAAAAAGTGAAGGCAAAAACCATTTTTACGATAACGAATAACAAAACGAACCTTCAAATATCCGAAAAGGCTTTATTTAAAATGCATATTACGACTCTATTGCAAAGAGTTCAATATGAAACCCAAAATAATACCAATAATTTGTCCGTTCTATTTTTCGATCCTCTTAACAATAAAAAGAGTAAACAACTAAGAGAAATATATCACGAAATCTATACAAATGGAGATTTTGTTGAAAACTACTCAAGCATAAAAGATAGTCTCAATCTTGAGTATTCACATCATAGCGTAGGTATTCAACTTTCAGATTTTCTTGTGGGCACATTAGTCGGAGTACTTAAAG
>CAZBXQ010000047.1:0-26575 GCA_964495935.1 uncultured Flavobacteriaceae bacterium | reverse complement strand
ATAAATTACATCGGGACAAGCCTGTAAAGCATTCTGAGAAAAACATTTTATTATTTTAAAAGTCTTTCATTCTTTCAAACTTTTCCGGGCAAAGGCAATTGTCTCAAAAAATTGTCATTTCGGTAACACGATAAAAAATAGTAACCCTTCGATAAACAATAGGTTTATATCCCGGTATTGGGAATAAAATGACAAATCCCCCAAAAAGGTATAAGACCGCTACAAATTCCTCCGATTAAAGATCGACAGAAAAACGCGTTATGAATACCTCATTACTCCACGACATCCACTTTACGGCTCATTATTCTCTCTATTGCTTTCCTCTTCTTCCGGTCTCACTTCATTCTTTTTGTTCTTTCTATCTCGCCCGCTCTTATCTTTAAGAAGTTCATCGGTGTGCAGGTCAAACCGATAAGAGATGCCAAGCCCCACTTCCCACCGACGCGGCGTATTTTTAAAATTGGTCAGTCCGGAAAGATCTACTTGAAAGTTCTTACTCAACAAATAAGCTGCCCCAAAACGAACTATTTCATCACTGTAAAAATGGTTGTTAATGATTTGAAATTCTCCCATCAGCGAAAATCGCGGAGTTAAATTCTGGGTCAGTGTAAATATACTCGAAAACCGTTTGTGTTTTTCGGTTAGATAATCAAATTCAAAATTCGTCACCAAAACAGTTCCACCCCAATTATTCTGGGTGATCAAAACTACTTTTGGCGAAACCGAAGACATTTCATCACCAAAAAAGGGATACTCTCCGGGACGCGTTCCCAAAAGCAGGTTAGCCCCGGCATAAATAGATACCGCCGGAATTAAATCGGACCAATGAAAAATGTTATTGGCTCGCCAACTATACAGATTGGGCCCCTCCTCCTGTAATCTTTTATAGGGATCATAGAGGAGGTATTTTATCCCTAAAGTATTGAATTTAAAATTGGCTAAAGAGATCGACTCCTTTCGTCCTCCGATCGGATAGGTTGGCCGCGCATAAATAAAGTCTCCCTTGAGATTAATCTCCAATTGCTCTTTCCAAAATCCGTAACGGACTTCATAATTTAAACCGGCTATATTCGTTTTAGTATTCGTGAGCTTATGATCATCAACACCGTAATGTCCCCGCCCTTCAAATTGCAGTACGCCCGTTCCTACGGCATAAGCCCCCTGTGATTCTCCCGGATGATTAGAGTTTATTACCTCCGTGTACTGTGAAAACCCGGAAAAACCGGTCATTAAAGCAGCAAGAAAAAAAATATAACGCATATCCGTCTTTTAATGCCCAAAGATAGATATTTTAAGTTTTCTGCAACCTTCTATTTAAAAGGGTTTCAATAGTTTTGCGAAAAACACCGCTGATATGTTAGAGTCGCTGTTTGACAGTCTGGGAAAGCTAATTCTTATTTTTTTAATCATTTGTTTGTCAATATGGCTTATCCTCAGGCTTTTTGGTAAATATATTCTACAGGCTCTGATAAAACGTTTTTCACGAAAAATGAATCGGCAATTTCAGGATTTTAAACAGGAGAATGCCCCTCCAAAGGAAGGGAAAACCACCATTGCCTATGATCCCGGCCAATCTTCCACAAAAAAAGACAATGATGGTGAATATATCGATTATGAAGAAATTGATTAGCTTTATCCCCTTTTGGCAATCGTTTTAACAGGTTTATGGACATAAAAATTAAAAGCGTACTACCGCATCTTCTGGTTGTTATCGGATTTATCTTGGTGGCTCTATTTTACTTTAAACCGGTTTTACAGGGTAAAAAAATGGTTCAGAGCGACATTCGGCAAACCAAGGGAATGACCAGGGAAAGGACCGATTTTCGGAAAGAGCATCATAAAGAAACCTACTGGATCAACAATGCTTTTGGCGGGATGCCATTATACCTACCGAGTACCCGATACCCCCATGATTTTGTTCGCGCTATTGATCAAAACCTTCGTTTTTTACCGGCTCCGGCAGATTATCTTTTCCTTTATTTTATAGGCCTCTACATTCTCTTTCTGGTTTTTAAAGTGGATTATAAATTGGCAGTCCTCGGTGCTCTGGCCTTTGGTTTTTCCACCTACCTGATTATTATTATCGGGGTGGGGCATATCTCTAAAGTTCACGCCGTCGCCTATATGCCTTTCGTATTGGCCGGAATTTTTTCGGTTTTTAAAAAACATTATTTTTGGGGCGGATTGCTTTTAGCGGTTAGTCTGGCACTCGAAATTTTTACGGGGCATTACCAGATCACCTATTATTTGATGTTGGTCACGCTGATCATTGGGGGCGTGTATTTATACCGGGCCTACAAAACCAAAGGGCTCCCTCGATTCTTCAAAAGCATTGGAGTTATGTTTCTGGCCGCCATCATTGGGGTAGCCGCCAATGCAACCAAGCTTCTTACCACCGAGCAATACACCCAGTTTAGTACACGAGGCGATACCGGACTGACGATTACCAAAGACGGTCAAGAAAAAACCAAGGGGCTGGACTATGATTATATCACTCAGTACAGTTACGGTTTTGCTGAGACGCTTAATCTCTTTATCCCCCGATTTACAGGCGGCGCAAGCAATGAACAATTAGATACCGACTCGCACACCTACAAGGCTTTAATACATCAAGGGGTTCCCGTACAGCAAGCTCGTTCCTTCATTAATAACGCTCCCACATATTGGGGGGAGCAACCCATTGTCGCTTCGCCTAATTATATTGGGGCCACCGTTATATTTCTTTTTATACTGGCTCTTTATCTCATTAAAGGCCCTTTAAAATGGTGGGTGGTTATTTCCAGTATTCTGGCTCTTCTCCTATCATGGGGGTACCACCTCAATTTTTTCACTAAATTCTTTGTCAACTACGTTCCCCTATACGCCAAGTTCAGAACGGTCTCGATGATTCAAGTGATTCTTCAAATGCTTATCCCCTTCTTTGGTATTCTGGGACTCACTCGTCTTTTTTCTGATAAAATTACCAAAGAAAAGAAATTGACAGCTTTAAAATGGACAACCCTCATCACTGGCGGCGTCGCCTTATTTTTTATCCTGTTTAAAAACTTCTTCTTCGATTTTTCTTCCGTTTACGATCGTCAGTTCCTTCAAAATCTGGGGCCTGATTTTGTAGATGCGCTGCGAGCCGATCGAAAAGCAATGCTTACCAAAGACTCTTTTAGAACCCTCATCTTTGTCCTCCTTCTGGCAGGCTTACTTTGGGCTTATCTCGAGAGAAAATTAAAGAAAAACACGATCATTCCCATGATGGGAATTCTCATTCTTATTGATCTCGTTCCCATCGACTTAAAATATGTGACGAATGACGGTAATGACAAAAGCCAATGGATGACCAAAAGTGAAATCTCCCGGCCCTTTACTCCCAACGAAGCCGATAAAGAGATTATGAAAGACAAAAGCCATTACCGCGTTCTGGATTTATCGGTCAATCCTATGAATACAGGACGTACAGCCTATTTTCATAATGCACTGGGAGGTTATCACGGTGCCAAACCCGGTCGGTTTCAAGAGCTTTTCGATTTTTATATCGGAGACTTAAACCAGGGGGTACTCAATATGCTTAATACCAAATATATCATCTTTGAAAAAGACGGCCATCTTCAAATTCATCAAAACTATGAAACCAATGGAAATGCCTGGTTAGTAGATTCAGTTGATTTTGTTAATACTGCCAATGCTGCCATCACGGCGTTAAAAGATTTAAACACAAAAACAGAGGCCGTTGTCGAAAAGGAATTTAAGGCCGAAATCCCCAACACAAATTTTGAACATTATCCCGGGGATACCATTTATCTAAAAACGCAAAAGACAAACGAACAGGTTTATCATTATTCTATACATGAAGACCGATTAGCAGTATTTTCTGAGATGTACTATCCCTACGGATGGCATGCTAAAATCGATGGAAAGGAGGTCCCTATTTCCAGAGCCGACTACGTATTGCGGGCAGTTCTACTCCCGCAAGGAGAACATGAAATTACTTTTAATTATGCCCCTCGGGTAATCAAAACCGGAAGCATCATTACGCTTTCGACAGGAATTCTGGTCGGCGTACTCCTGCTTAGTGGATTATTCTTTGAACTCAGGAAAAAGATAAACTGATTAGTAACAGACTCTCTTTTCCTACTTTAATTCCAAGGTGCAATCAAGAATCCGTTGTGCACTCCTATCATCAGTATATTCAAAAAACTCAGGAACAAGTTTTCGTCGTTTCTCCCGAAAAGAGTCCTCCCCTTCTTTTAGGAACCGACGCAATGCCATAAAAAAATCATCCTGATCGGTATAGAGTTTAGAAGGCACCCAACGCTCATAATCCTCAAAAATTAAACCCTGCGTCTTTTTATAGTTTTCGAGATCGGTAGCCAAGCAAAAAATCGGCCGATCCAATAACATATAATCAATCATCACCGAAGAATAATCAGATATTAAAGCATCGGTACAAGCTAATAACTGATAGAGCAAAACCCCTTGCTCTGCCAGCCAGGCATCATTTATGTTATATAGATTACTGTAGCTTTCTACCTCATTTTTCGGCTTGAGAATATGGTGGGTCTTCATCAGGCACAATACCTTGTTTTTCCGAAGGATCTCGTTAAAGGCATGAAGATCAAAATCTCCAATCCCAAACGGGTCAAATCGGTCTGATTGTATCTCAATACTCGCTTTTTCATCGGTACGTCGGTATGTAGGCATCCAGATCATCACCTTCGTATATTCATCAAAGTTTATATCGATTTTGGACATAAGGTCATCCTTCTGCCTCATCGATCGCAGCATCACATCATTTCGGGGCAATCCGGTAATCCACACGCTCTTCTCGGGAACATCAAAAATTTTAGCGTTCAACCGCTGTGTCATTGCCGATCCGGAGATGGTGTAATCGGCTTGCGCCGGGATTCCGTCATAAGGTCGTAAACTTTGAATCTTTTTATAGGCCAAGCCGTGCCACAAATTAATATATTTCTGTTTCCGAGGGGCGCAGGCATACAAAAACTGATGGGTCAAAAAGATATAGCGTGCCCGGTTGATCCGTTTAAAATCTGCCCATTTCAACGGCATATACCGAGGGCTTGCAAATATCCGGACTTCCGGATGCAGGAACTGCCGCATCCCTTCAATTTCATCCTCGGGCAGCAAAAGATCGACTTTTCCTTCAAAATGAACGGCCAAAAAATTGGCCATTTCAATCGCATTATCTTCGGCCTTAGCATTACTGATAACCACCGCTCTATTTTCTTTGGGAACCCAAAAGTTCAAAAAATTATAAAGCCCCTTATACGGGATACTTCCGACTTTTAGCAACCATTTCCTACCTCTCATTGCTTTAAAATCGATTTCACCTTGGTCGTTGAAATTCCGTCAGTTCGCGGAATATAACGTACCTCACAATAAGGTTTTAAAAAATCAAATTTGCCCTTCCAGTCACTTCCCATGACAAAAACATCGACATCATAATTTTTAACATCCTCAATTTTCTGATCCCAGCTCTCCTCGGGAATAACAAGATCTACATAGCGAAGTACCTCGAGCAAATGTTTTCGTTTTTCATAGGACATTACACTTTTTTTCCCTTTTTCCCGATTAAAGGCCTCTGTGGATAATCCCACAATCACCCGATCTCCCATTTCACGAACTCGTCGCAACATCTCCAAGTGCCCAAAATGCAATAAATCATAGGTTCCATACGTCAAAACCGTTTTGTATTTCTTCCTGAACAAAGCATGAAAATCATAATAGCTGGATTCCGGATGGGCTAAAAGTCTTTTTATTTTGCCAAAGAGCGGCAAACGTTTTTTCAAATTAGCAGAGAGTGTCTCATCGATAATCTTGAGCGTATTGGAACCTTCTAAAACCACAAGGTTATCAGACAACGAAGGGCTGTAAAAACCCTTTCCGATCAAGAGCCCCAGCGTTCTGTTTCGACTTAAATCGCTCAATCCGGTCAAAGCAATATCCCCGATCCCACAACACAGGAAGATGGTTTCTTCCCGGCCGCCCATATTCCGCAGGATAATCTTGATTTCCTCGACTGCCTTCGTCAGAATCATAAATCGCGTATTCAGCGCATTATACCGGGCATCGACATTTCCTATGGCGATAGCATAAATATTTTTTAGAGCACTTAAGACTTCCACGCCACGAATATCATTGGTAAAATCTAAAAAGATACTGGTGTCTTTTGCCATCTCCAAGATTTTTGCCAACTGGTGTTTCCGCTCAAAACCGACGGTAAATAAAGTCGGCAGGTTATTGACCATCTCGGCACTAAAGGAAGCACCTTTCATGCTAATCATATCGGCATGGCCGGTTTGGGCTTTAAAATATTCCACAATCGATTGACCGTCATCCAGCAGGCCTTTGGCCAGATTGACCACCAAAGTCTCGGCAGTGAGGTTCTTCTCGAGATTCCGTATATTATCGGGAATACTCTTGGTAGGCACGCAGAGTAAGAGAATATCGGCCAAACGAATAATTTCAAAATTACAACTGGCCTGAATCTGACTTTGCAATGGACGCCCGGGAAAATATTGGGTGTTGACATGATGCTCATTAATAGCATCTCGAACCTGCTTATCGCGTAAAAGAATAGTGATTTTATTCTTTGGGTTTTCTGCCAATTGACCTGCTAATGCCGTTCCAAAACTTCCTCCTCCAAAAATTACAATCTTCATAATATGGTTTTCTGTGCTCTCCGCTTTAAAGGTAGGGATTAATCTATAACCTACGGATTGCATTAAGAACTCGTTCACCGGAGTGACCATCCAAATACTGATGAAACTCCTGCTGGAACTTTTTATAACTGCCTCTTATCTCATTGTTTTTCAGTAGATGGGGGTTTTTTATATATTCTAAAACCTCATCTTCCCGGGTTAGAAAAGGCTTGGGAAGAACTTCTTTCAAATCATAATAAACCGATCGACAATTGTTTTTATAAGCCTCATAATCATACGCATAAATCAAAATAGGTTTTCCGGTTAACGCAAAATCAGTAGCGATACTACTATAATCGGTAATTAGCCAATCGGATAATACAATCATCTCTTCCGCATGGAGACTCTCTGATACTTCCTTTATATTGGGAAATTGATGGGGGACGGTAAGAAGTCTATCCCAGGGATGCTTTTTAACAAGAAAAACCGTGTTTTGAGATTCCAATTCCTGTTGAAGGTCTTCCCAAAAAGTCAACGTAAAAGGAGGAACCGTCTGATAATCTCTAAATGTGGGGGCATATCCCACAATCTTCTTATAATTCTTAAGCACATGATCGTCCTTCAACTTATTTACTAATTTTTCATTGTTTTCAAAAAAGATATCATTCCTGGGGAGCCCAGTAATCACTCCTGTTGAGACGCCAAAAGACATATTTTTCTTCTTTAGATTACTGGCAGAAGTGGCAATCACCAATTTGTAATTCTGATAGATCTTACGCAATCGTCTTCGGCGTGAAGTGCTTATCTCATCACGTAGCAGTCCGAGGTTTTTATAACCCGCTCCGTGTCCTAACTGAATCACCGAAAAATTCCCGTACCGATACAATCCCGTGTATGAATCGATGATGACATGTGCGGCTCGAAGCGTCGCCCAGAATTGCTTTATTTTTGAAACCCAAACCGGAACTTTCCGTTTCCGGGCTTCGCGAATGACTTCCCGATCACGAGACAATAAAACGACATCAATCTCTGAAGCCGCCTTCCGGGTATAAAGTATCAAGGCCTTAATATTCCCTGAAAAATGTTTGGGGTCGTGAAACAATCGAAAAACATAATAGTTTTTTCGTTTAGGAACCAGATGACTTCCCACTCCATAGAGGAAACTCGCACCATAATTCAAGAACTGTTTGATTTTACTATTCATTTGTACCCTTCAAATTTCGAAACTCGATTTTTCCGGCAAAAGGGCCTCAAAGGCCTCATTGATCTTCCTTTTAAATTCTTCAAAGGCCTGAAGCGTCTCATAATCATTCAAGCACACCAAGGGCTTCTTCTGATTTAGGATAAAGGAACGAGCTTCTTCCGGAAATTCATCGGTTCGAAAAGAAAATCGCATCCCCCTGTCCTTGAGTTTAACGGGATAAAAATTATTGGAAGCCAATTGCCAGTATCGAATTAAATAGGCATTGACACTGGCTTCTTCTCTAAATTTTGGCACGCAAGATCGATCCATAGCTTCGGGTTCCTTTTCCCACAAAAGCTGAAATAGACTTTTCTTAAAGGCTTGCGGCAAATGATAATTAACAAAACCCGGGAAGAAATTCTTGTTGACTATCAGTAATAGAATATTAAGTAGATTACTGGCACCGTATTTCCAATTCAGCCAGTTCGAAGGTTTTTCACGATAAGCACTTATCTTGTTAAAATGTTTATTCAAAATCAAAATATCACTTAAAAATGTATGACTATACGTATGTACTCCACTTATCGGCAACGTTATAGCCCGATCACAAGGTTTCCCGTCTTTAAAGAAAAAATCCGGCAAAGACTTATCGATCAAAAACATATCGTCATTAAAATAGACAAAATCTTCATCGAGTTCGGCAATTCTGTGAAAATTGAGCTCAATCGTCCTCGAATTAAAAGTAGGCAGATATCGTTCAGGAATAAAATCAGAATGGTTGACAATATTTAATTTTGGATGATTAACATTCAACCATTTAGGAAGGTGACCATACGTAACAAAATGAATTTTATTTACCCAAGGCGCAAATTTCTCCACCCCGCGAAACCAGTATTGCAGGTTTTCCCAATCCCGAAAACGGGCATTATGCGTACCCTGATCGATCTCTTTTTTATATTGCTCGTATTCACCACGCCATTGGGGATCCTGATTATCCACCCAAGCTAAGACAAAATCCATAAATCTCGTGTTTGCACTATTAAACAGGGTATCGCTTGACGCAGGGCTGGGCAAAGATACTGCATGCTGCCATTTAGAACTATTCTCATGCTAAGCAGTTTTTTGTGTGCTTCCAAATCTATGAGTTATCATTCATTTAATCGCGCTTCGATTTCCCTTTTATAACATTCTATTGTTATTGGCTTTAAGTTGGACTCCAAATTTTCGATTTTCTTATTACGCAACAGCCCTTCCACTGCACGTCTGATTCTTTTTTCGTTATCAACATTTAGAAACTCTTACAGATGATGGTTGTGCTTCCATATCCATAATTCCATCCTGATTTAGTTTCTCGAATATAATCAGAATTTATTTTTATAGGTTGCTACCAATGCATCAAACAGCTACAAATCAACTCTTCGATATCCCATTCAAATCAATATAGGAACCCATCCTATAGTCCCACTGCTCCGGTTTGATGGGCTTGAGCCCGGCAGCCGGATAAAAAGTCATTTCTCCAAAATAAATACGTTTCCCGGTATTATACAGATCTATACGAATATGCGGAAATCCATGAGACAGCTCCTTAACAATTTTAACCATTTCCTCATAATTATCCATCTTTTCAAACTCCGCACCACTTTGTTCATAGCCTAAGGTAATATCCAAATGACGTAAATCAGGATTATAAAAATCCCGCGTGGTATCAAGATCCTTATTATTTCTATTTCGATGGATACTAATCAACTTAATCTCTCCATGAAAGCAAAAAAATTTAAAATCCTTCAAGTCATTTTGCCTTTTATCGACAATCATTTTTTCGGCGATGATTCGTGGTTTTATCTCTTTATAAGGCCACTCCCGATATAAATGATAATAATTTCTCCGTAATCGATTCGACAAAAAAGCATTGGCCTGTTTATAATCAAATTTATTTTTATTCCTACAAATTAGCACACTACCCTGATCATGAGTCGCTTTTAAAACAAAACTATGGGGTAACTTTTCGAAATCTATAGCAGAAAAACTGTCCCAAATCCCCAAAGTGGGAATAATGTACTGCTCTCCTACTTTTTCAGCTACATATTTTTTCACTTCGTATTTATCAACAAGTGAAACCATTTTCGGCTTTCGATAATTCAACTTCAACCATTGCAGTTTCTCATTATAGGTCTGCGGGTGAGTCAAATTCAATTTCATCCCCAATTTATGCCGAAACAGTAATTTCAGGAAAAACCGATCTGAAGTCAGAAATGGAAATAACTGCATCATCATCAACGGAAAAGGTAGTGGATGATGAATCACCTTTTTTATTTTTGTTATACCTTTCTGCAAAAGTGCCATAAATGAATCATTCAACTTTATTCCAGACCTTCCCGAAAAAACTACAGGAACGCTAAAACAGATCGCTAAGATAAAAACTGTTTACCATTTCCTGTCGGTATCTCATCAAGCTTTTACCCTCGGCTGACACTTGCACAGTCGTTTAAGGCTGACATCGCTAAAAAACCCACTCAATACGAGATCAATTCGAATTTAACCGGTGCTTCCGTTCTCTTTTGCGCCACGTTATTTATACTGTTTTCGGCAAGTTGAAAAATTCTGGGATAACCGCCCGAGACCTGACAGTCTCGCATCAAGATGATAAGATTTCCGGCCGGCGTAAACTGCACCGTACCCGGCAAAACCGGTTGTGTCAGGATTCCCGGCAAGTTGTTCTCTATTTTCTCCTCCAACGGGTAAGCCATTCGACTATTGCTCTTGGAAATATGAAAAGTGTGTTTTAGCAAATCCTCCTTCATCACAGAAGGTAAAAGATTCCACTCAGGGCCGGGATATACCTGTATCTTATTCGTGTGATATTTTGCTTTTTTAAACTTCAACACCGCATTCTTATCGCTTCCTCCTCGTTCTGTTCCTTCGCTGGGCAACAGATCCCCCTTTTCAATTTTGTTTTTCCCGGTTATAGCTGTATAAAAACTACGACTATCTAATATTTTCTTATTTCGAAATCCATTTTTTACGGCAAGATATACCCGAACTCCCTCGGTAATTTGTTGAATTTGTAGCGTTTGACCCTTTTTTATGACATAAGATTCATTGATCGAGGCCTTCTTTCCATCGATAGTGATTTTTGCATCCAAACCCCCTACGGCCATAAACGTATCCTCCTGAAACAATAGTTTTGGTCCCTGCACCGTGACCTCCAAAACTGCCGAATCGACGGGGTTTCCCACCAAAAGGTTGGCCATTCCCGCACTGTATCGATCCATCACTCCGCTTACCGGCACTCCAAAACGAGCGTATCCAAAACGCCCTCGATCTTGAATTGAGGAAAGCAATCCCGGTGAAAGAACCCGTATGCTCATAGTTGGTAGGATTGTGTTTCTATTTCGTATTTCCCCGCCTGCACTTCCTTTTTAATGGTTTTATATTCCGGTAGAGATACTTCGGTGAATTTTAATTGGTCTCCCGGACAAAAGGGAGATGGCGGATCTTTTTCCGGATCTAATAAATTCACAGGGCAGTTCCCGATAATTTGCCAGCCTCCGGCCGATTCCTGTGGATATACCCCCGTTTGATGCTCTGCTAAGCCTACGGCTCCCTGCCGTACTTTTAATCGCGGTTCTTTTTTCCTCGGAATCGCCAAATCTGAATCTAAACCGCCGAGATATAGAAATCCGGGTAAGAATCCCTGAAAAAACAGAGTGTAAGTCGGTGCCGTATGCTTTTGCACAATTTCCTCTACTGTATATCCTTTCTGCCGGGCAACTGCTTCCAAATCAAGGCCGAAATCGGTATGGTAGCAAACCGGAAGCGTAAAAACACGAACCTTCAATGCGTTCTCTTCTCGCGGTATCGACAGAAATTGCAAAAGTTCTTCCCGTTCTTTATCAAAATCCCGAATTTTCTTCGGATATTTAATCAGCAACGAATTATAGGTATTAATAATCTCCGGGTTATCCATCTTTAACTTCTTCTTCAGTTGCTCTTTTATGCTCAATATCGCATACAACACCGCATTGGAAATCGAAGCCTCCCAATGCATCAGAATTGCCCGCTCACCAAACTGTTCAATATGGGGGGGTGCCAACTTTTTCATCCCTGAATATAAATCTTATTGTTCTTTAATTCTGCATGGAGATAACGTAAAATTTCTAAAGCGTTTTCAGTATCGCTATGAAGACAAACCGTATCCCAATCTGCTTTCAGCTCCTTTTGGTCAACCGTTTTAATTATTCCGTTTTTGGCAACTGAAAAAACGCGCTCAAAGATCTCTTGTTTTGTTTTTAAAACGGCGTTCGGTTGAGATCTTGAGACCAATGTAAAATCGGCATGGTAACCGCGATCGGCAAAACCCTCCATCCAGGTTTTTAAACGCCCCCTGGCTACCTTTTGAACAATTGATCCCGGAGGGACAAAAAGAATCAAGCGAGTATCAATCTCGAGAATACTTTCTACTACTATTTCTGCTTTTTCCCAATCTTTTACGATATCATTATAGAGTGCTCCATGAGGTTTAACATGGTGCAAGGTTCCCTCCTTTTGTTCGATCTCATCTTTAACCCGTAAAATCTGTTCTTTCAGCGTTCTTTTCAACTCCTCGGAACCGATTTCCATAGATTTCCTTCCAAAATTCTCCACATCCGGATACGATGGATGCGCCCCGACCTGCACCTTATTTCGAACCGCCAAAGCAACTGTATCCCGCACCGATTCCCGATCGCCATAATGCCCGCCGCAAGCAATATTACAGGCCGAAATAAGAGGCATTAGTTGATCGTCGAATCCGCCTCCTTCACCTAAATCACAATTTATATGGATGGTATCTCTCATTGATTTTCTTTTTTGATACGATGATCTTACCGGGACTCGGGCTCCTTTACATCAGCTAAAATTCCTCTCCTATCATTCTATTCGGATTAAGACTTTTGAAATCTTTATTCCTTATAGTTCCCGTGCCCTTTTTAGATTATCGGTGGCCTGTACAATTTTCTCTCTTAATTTGGGGTTAAAATCAGGATGCGCTTTCAGGAATTGCTGAACAATTTGATAGGCTTCCGCTGATCGATACTGACTAAAATTAGCCTGCACCCAGCGTTCGGGAAAAAACAAAGATCCCGTTCGCTGAATTTCCGGCAACCACTCCAATGATTTTCGTAAATATTCATGGGAGTCCTCTTGTAACAAAGGATGATGAAATAAACTTAACGCCTCTAAAATCGCCGATTCATCAGCTCTGTTCTCTGTATCCTCTAAACTACTAAAAAATTTGTCCCGAGCCGAACGATCTCTTGATAAAGCGGGCCTGATCACCTTAAACCGTTTTTTTCGATCGGCATTGCTCAGTCTTTCAAATTGTTTATCCAATAATCCATCATACGATTTACGAAGAGACAAAGCATAAGCCAGTCGCGTATAATCTTCTTCTTTTAAATGCACCTTTGGCGGTGGGTTTTTATCTTTCCAAATAGCATATAATCGGTCACGGGCCTTTTCTGATTCAAAAATATTTTCATAGATCTTAAACAGTTCCTTCCTGACATTGGAGGTGTTCTTATTTTCTAAAGCTTCCCAAACCTGATCTTCAACTTCATTTGTTTTATCATGACGTTTTTCTTCTTCTAAAAACACCCAATAAATAGTATTTATATAACGCCCCAGCAAGCTCAAATTACGTTCCTCTTCTTCTGCATTTAATGCCGAAACATAAACCTGTAATAATTCCTGCGGAGTACAATAGCGTTTCTCCAGCATATTTTCGTAAAGAGCAATATATTGTGCCGCCCGGGTAATCGGATTATCGATCTCCACAATCTTTGAAAGGGCTTGTTCATCGATGGGCATCACGCCATACCCCATCCCGGAGGCATTAAACCAAATCGCATCCGGGCGGTCTGATCCTGTAGCTTTTTCCAGTGTTTGTATCGACATGGTATCTTTAACGGTGAGGTTCTTGTCCGTGCTCCCATTCTGCAATATAATATCGAAAGACTGTGGCCAAACCCGATTTTTCCCTGCCGGATCGACTTGCCTCAATGAAAATTCTTCAATTTTATCCTTTTCATAACGAATAGAGTCCTTAAAAATGGGGCGTCCCGGAGTATTTACCCAAACCTTATTCCAAGTTATCAAATCTTCCGGAGTTTCCTCATTTAGGATTTGGATTAAATCCTCCCAGGTGGCATTGTCAAAAGCATAGGTTTTTAAGTACCGTTGAATTCCTTTTTGAAAATTTTGGACTCCCATCAGGGTTTCCAGCTGACGCATCATAATCGGTGCCTTCTGGTATATGATAGCACCATACATACTATTGGCATTTTGCAGATTTTTCAATTTCGAGTAAATCGGATTAGCTCCCGAAGTTCGGTCAACAGCATAAGCACCGGGGAAGTGTTCCACTATGAATTTGAGATTACTTGCCGTCAAATCCGTTGAATCCATCGTGGCTTTCGCCGCCATAAAATTAGCATATACCTCTTTGGTCCAAACATCGTCAAACCAATTCATCGTTACCATATCGCCAAACCATTGGTGAGCCACTTCATGAGCAATCAATTGCGCCCGGGCATCCCGCTGATTCTGTGTGGCCTCCTTCGGCAAAAAAAGAGTTGATTCCTTGAATAAAATCGCTCCGGGATGCTCCATCCCGCCAAACTGAAAATCGGGAATAGCCACCATACCATATTCTTCAAAAGGATAAGATAATTTCGTCCATTTCTCATAAAATTCAATATCCTTCTTATAACTCTCAAAAATAGGGTCTAAACTGGCTTTAATCCTTTCCTCATCGGTTTCCCGATAAAAGAGCTGAATCTCCTTATCCCGCCAGGACCGGGTGGCAATTTTAAATTTTCCGGCTGCAAATGAAAACAGGTAAGTAGGCAATTTTCGGGTTTCTGCAAACCGGAAGGTTCGCATTTCTCCTTGTACCAGGGTATCAACGGCTTTCCCATTCGCGATGGCCTCCCAGTCTTGGGGAAGGGTAAGACTCAATTTAAATTGGGCTTTTAAATTAGGCTGTTCAAAATTAGGGAAAGCCGATCGCGCCCGATCGGGAACGAAGAGGGTGTACATATACTCTTCCCGACGATTCAGTGCTTCATTCCCGGCCGTAAATTCATATTCCACCTGGTTTTTACCGGCTTTTAAGAGGTCTTCCGATAAAATGACATGCTCCTTTTCAAAATTTAAATCGACCTCTTTACCATTGATGATAATAGTCCTTATTTTTGATGAATCTCCCTTAAAATCCATCAGCAAGCTCTGTGAGGATTTTGATTTAGCATAATCAAAACGAGCCACCAAATTACCCGTTATGGGTTTTCTCTTATCCGCCGGAATTTCAAAATGCAGCTGATATTTCAGGTTTGAAATAACAGTTTTCCGATACTCGGCCAATTCTTGCGATACGCCTTTCCGAAGATTAGGGATTTCCTCCTTTTGCTTTTCCGAGCAACCCAACAGTAGAACGCTCAGCCCCACCCAAAGGAATAGAATACTACTTTTTTTCACACTTCTTATAATTAAGATTAAACCGAATTATTCAGGTCATTAAAACTTTTAAATCGCTCTATGGACTTTTAAAAACATCCATATTTATAGAACTGACCCCCAATTCTATGAATCCTTCTACTACGGCCCTCCAACTCAAGTTGCAGGCAATTTCCTATGCACTTGAAGGGCTCTAAAATTGATTTATAGTCCTCGTCTTTTAGGCTTCAACTGCATTTCCTGCCTCTTTATATGAACGACCATTTCACAGCCAACGGATCGTCAATCCACCTTACAAACGAAAAGTTTAAATCACTTCATTATAAACGGATTAGAAATCCGTAAATTGTATAAACACTTAAATACCCCATCACCAAAACCACAATTCCTCCAAAAACAGCCTGCCATTTGGGGTGTTGATAGTCCCCAACAACACTCTTTTTATAAGCGGCTATCAACATGGGGCCTAATGTTAAAGGCAAAACCAGACCATTGAGTGTACCCGCAATAACTAAGGTCTGCACCGGCCGCCCTACAGTTAAAAAAATAATCGTCGAAAGTACAATCATGGCGATTATGAGTATATTCTGCAACTCCGCGATCTTCGGACTAAAGATACGCAAGAATGTAACAGAAGTATATGCGGCCCCAATAACCGAAGAAATTGCCGCCGCCCATAATACCACTCCAAATATAAAAGAACCCGCTCGCCCCGAAGCACTTTCAAAAACCGAAGCCAGCGGATTGGAATCCAGCAACCGATACCCCTGACTTACCACGCCCAATACGGCTAAAAACAAAGCAATACGAATAATTCCGGTTACCCCAACCCCCATCAATGAAGCCCGAGAAACCGGTTTTACCATCTTTTTTCCATACACCCCGGCATCCAATAAACGATGAGCACCCGAAAAAGTGATATATCCGCCTACACTACCCCCTACCAGTGTCACAATTGCAAAAATTAAACCCCGATCCATCCGTTCGGGAGCAAATACTCGCCGAGCTGCCTCACCCACCGGAGGAGACGATTTAACCGCTACATAAACAATAAGCAGGATAAGCAAAATACCGGCATACTGAACAAATTTATCCATGATATGGCCGGCTTCCTTAAACAAAAAGATTCCGATTGCAATAGCGGCACTGATCACCGCACCGGCTTTTACCGGGATCCCGGTCATCACTTCGATCCCCATTCCCGTTCCCGCAATATTTCCCACATTGAAAGCCAATCCCCCTAACACTACGATTAACGATATCCCAAAACCAAGTCCCGGGACAATTTTATTGGCAATAGCCTGTCCTTGCATATTAGAAGCGGTAATAATCCGCCAGATATTCAATTGAGCTCCAATATCTAAAACAATAGAAAGAAGAATGACAAAGGCAAAATCAGCTCTGAGCTCGTCTGTAAAAACCGTGGTTTGCGTCAAAAAACCCGGACCAATGGCCGAAAGCCCCATCAAAAAGACAGCACCGGCAATAACTTCTCTTTTCCTTTTTTCCAATTTCATTTATACAAAATACCCGGTTTACAACTTTACGGCCGGTTTACAACTCCTTTTTACACCCGTTTGCTATGAATTTATTCCTTATGCAGCCCTAATAATCGCAAAACCACCAGCATTTGTCCGGTATGATAGGCCGTGTGGCGAAGAACAAGAAGAATTTCCCGAAAAAGCGTCTGATTGTTCCGGGTGGCATTTTTAACCGGTTGACTTAAATCTACCGGAGAATGACTCAAGTATTCCGTTAATTTCAAATTATCCTTCCGATAATTCTCGACTAAATTTTTCCAAGCCTCCGGTGATTCCGGTTGTTTTTTATCCGGCCAATAATCTTGCGGCCAATTGCGTTCCTCATAAGAGTCGTTTACTATAAAATCAAGAATATCTCGTTGTGCATAAAAAACATGATAGAAGAGTTCATAAAATGAATACGGCAGGCCCTCCGGTCGAATCCCCGCATTGTCAAAATCAATTTCTTTGAGCATTTCCGAAAGGGGTAGAAAAGCCATCCCTTGATTATGATGTTGTACCAGTTCTTCTTTAAAAAAATCTTGATTCATGAATTAAGCCGGTTAATGGAGATATTCAAAAATAAACAAATTTTATACGGAGATTCGATGGTTTTTGCAATAATGTCAAATCTTTATTCCATAAATCATTACAATCCTTATCGATTTTTAGAAATCACAGATGGGGGGCTGCTCCATAATTTTTGGCCTCACTTTAAGCTAATTTTTGTAGTTTTACGAGATTTCAAATAATTATTTTCCCATGAAAAGAATTTTATTCCTTTTTATTCTTCTGCCTTCCTATCTTTTTTCACAACAATTAGACAGCCTCACCGTCGAAAAAATCATGCGTGATCCTTCCTGGATCGGGACCTCTCCTTCCCACGTATTCTGGAGTTCAAATAGCCATACCCTTTATTTTAACTGGAATCCGGAAAAAGCGGATGCCGATTCGCTCTATCGTATTACTTTAACTCAACCAATTCCGAAAAAAGTATCACAGCAAAAGGCTCAAATTGCCCGCGCAGAAAATCGGGGAGTTTGGAATGCTGATTATACAAAACGTACCTTTATTAATGGAACCACGCTTTATCTCCGCGACCTCAAGGATAATTCCTTAACGGCAATCGTTCAAACTTCAGAACGTCTCTCACAACCCCGGTTTATTAAGAATGATACTGAAATCGCTTATCGGCGAGGAAATAATATTTTTTCAATCTCTTTAAAAGGCGGGGGCTTACACCAACTTAGTAATTTTAAACCCGGAAATAAGGAGGAAGATCCTACCCTAAACGATGAACAGAAATTCTTGCGTGACGATGCCTTGGAAAATTCTCAAATCTTAAGTGAACGTACAAAGCGAAAAGAAAAGCAAAAACAGGTACATGAATCATTAAAGGATCTCCCGGCTCCAATTTACTTAAAAGGCAAAAACTTAGCGAACTTATCGATCAGTCCGGACGGAGAAACTATATATTATCAATTATCAAAAGGTGAAAAGCCGGAAAACACCGAAGTACCAAACTATATCACCACCAGTGGACATCCTGAAAATATAACTTCCCGGCCTAAAGTTGGAACTCCCAAAAATGAATATACCTCCTACGTTCTAAACCGAAAAACCGGCCAATCTCATCTCATTAAGACAACAAAAATCCCGGGAATTCATGATATTCCTGAATTTTACAAAGATTATCCCAAAATATGGGACTCGCTCCAAAAAAATCCCCCACTACGGAAAGTCTATATCGGTACCCCCGTATGGAACAAAGAGGGTTCTGACGCCTTCGTAGTGATTAATGCCTTAGACCATAAAGATCGATGGATTATGAGTCTGGACATGAAATCGGGAACATTAGAGCCATTGGAGCGACAACACGATGAGGCCTGGATTGGAGGGCCCGGAATCATGGGCTATACGTTTTACAACGGCAATGTGGGGTGGATTGATAACCAAACGATCTGGTTCCATTCTGAAGAAACCGGATATTCTCATCTTTATACTGTAGATGTAAAAACAAAGCAGAAAAATGCTCTGACCCAAGGAGATTTTGAAGTTCGAGAAGCACAGCTTTCCCAGGATCATAAAACTTTCTATATCACAACAAACGAAGTAACTCCGGGAGAAACCAATTTTTATCAATTATCGATAAAAAACAGAAAACTGACCCGAATTACCCAAGGAGAAGGCGGCTTTAAAACTTCCGTCTCTCCCGATGGTAAGCAAATTGCTTTTCTTCATTCCACCATTGATCGCCCCTGGGAACTCTTTTTACAGAAAAATCAAGCCGGCGCAAAAGCTATAGCAATCACCAATCAGGCAGAATCTGATGAATTTAAATCCTACCCCTGGCGAAAACCCGAGATCTTTACTTTTACCAACCGCGATGGAGACGAGGTTTATGCCGAGGTCTATAAACCGAAAAAACAAGCGACCACTCGCCCCGGCGTGTTGTTTGTTCACGGTGCCGGCTATTTACAGGATGTCACCAATACCTGGAGTGATGCTTATTTTAGAGAACATATGTTTATGAATCTATTGGCCGATCACGGCTATACGGTAATGAGCGTAGATTACCGCGCCAGTGCCGGCTATGGACGCGACTGGCGCACGGCTATTTACCGGCACATGGGAAAAAACGACCTGGCCGATAATGTGGACGGAGCAAAATATATGGTCGATCACTTTAATGTCAACCCGGAAAAAATCGGACTCTGGGGCGGCTCTTACGGCGGCTTTATGACCCTTATGGCGATGTTTAAAACCGATGTATTTCAAGCAGGAGCAGCCCTACGATCGGTGACCGATTGGGCTCATTACAATCACGGTTATACATCAAATATCCTGAATCTGCCACAAAATGACCCCAAGGCTTATAAGCAAAGCTCGCCGATTTATTTTGCTGATGGGTTACAAGGACACCTGCTCATGCCGCACGGAATGATCGACACCAATGTCCACTTTCAGGACATCGTTCGGCTAACACAAAAACTAATTGAACTCGGAAAAGAAGATTGGGAACTGGCCGTCTATCCGGTCGAAAATCACGGTTTTGTCGAGTCCAGCAGCTGGACCGATGAATACAAACGGATTTTTAAATTGTTTGAGGAGAATTTGAAGTAGGTCTTGAGACTATTTAAATGCCCCCTTCGTCTAACTCACGACTGTCGAGATTGGAGGAGAAATTCATAAAATCTGATTCCATTAATACAGAGCTTTTAAAAGTCTATAATAGAGATTTAAAAGTGAAAATAACCTCCCAAAACAGATTTACCCGGTTTCCTGAATAGCTTAATTCAGCACAAAAAGTAAAAAAGATCAACCCTCAGGTCAAGTCCGAAACCTCTGTTCACGACAAGTTGCAGAAGATTAAATCCTTCTTTTTACCTCTGCTGCAGCCATCGACCAAGGAGGGTTGAACATTTTCAGGCCTACTCCAAGGAATATATCGACTCTTGAAGGGGATTCCTAATCTTTCCCCAAACGGAATCCCCTTAATGCTACTTTGATCATTTAAAAATCTTGTTATCAGTTGATTATAAAAATAATAACCATCCCACCCGAGTAGCTGTCTCAAAAGTTCATTTCAAACGTAGTGAGAAACCTTAGGAGTTTGGTAAAGAGGAGATTCCTCCTTCGTCGGATGACAAATTACTCCGAAAAACAGGTTATGAGACAGCTACAGAAAAGTCCCTAAAGGAATGGGGATTTAGGGGGAGATCACTACTTAGTTCATACTATATTGAAAAATCCATTCTGATTGAACTCATTTTAACCCCTATAAAAATCATAACATATATATTATCAATTAATTACATATTAAATGTGAAGTAGAATTAAACCAAGCAGAATAAAAATGTTTCTTCAATATGATTAGTTTATGATATCTTATGAATACTCGGAATTAATTCTATGATTAGATATAGCATCTATATTAAATCAGCAATATAGTTAATTACAAGTATAAAAACATTTTTCATACATAATATTTCTATTAATAATACCATCTACTTAAATAAATTAATACCTTTACCAAAATCTATCATTTAGATTAATAACCACCATGAAAGTACTATTGATAGGCACGGGGCACATGGGTGCTCCCTATGCTCAGGCCATGTCGAAATCTCCGCTCCTGAAGGACAGCGCACTCTATATTTACGACCGAAACACCCACAAATTACTGGAGTTGGAAAAAAAGGGGAATCTTAAATCACATTCTTCCTTAGCCGATTGTTTACCCCATGCCGATATCATTTTTATCGCTGTAAAACCCCATCAAATCGAGGATCTATTTGGTGAGATGCGTCCTCATATCAATACCAATCAAATTTTTATTTCAATTATGGCGGGCGTCAAATTAACGACCCTTTCATCAGGTTTGGGAGTTTCCAAGGTGGTTCGTGCAATGCCCAACTTACCGGCCAAGTTAAGGGAAGGAATGACCATCTTTACTGCTACTGAAACCGTTAGTGCGGCCGAACTCAAAGTTATTGAAAATCTTATCGATATGACGGGACGTTCTTTTTATGTGGAAGAGGAAAGATTAATCGATGCTTCCACAGCTATTTCGGGTAGCGGGCCGGCTTATGTATTCTATTTTATGCAGGCCCTGCTGGAAGCCGGAGAAGAGATGGGATTCTCCCAAGAAGAAAGTATTTTATTGGTCAGCCAGACCTTTCAAGGGACTGTAAAATTATTTAACCGATCTAATCATTCCGCCGAATCATGGATAAAGCGAGTGGCTCCCCAAGGAGGCACCACAGAAGCCGCTATTCGTATGATGAATGAAAGAGAAGTTAACAAACATATTAAAGAGGCTGCCTTTGCTGCTTTTAAAAGAGCTAAAGAACTGGGGCAGGGATAACTGCTCCATCAATCTTTTTATCCTATGGAATACAAGCAACGCATTGTCGTCAAGGTAGGGACGAATGTAATGATCAATCGGGATAAACGACTGGTACACTTCATATTAAAAAAAATCGTTCGGCAAATTTCAGAACTGTATGAGAATAATACGATTTGCGTATTGGTCTCCTCGGGGTCGATTATTGCCGGCAAAGAGTTGATTTATAAAAATACGATCCCGCATAAAGAAATTCGGGAGCAGGTATTCTCGGCGGTTGGACAACCCCGGCTCATGCGCTATTACTATAATATTTTTGCTCGTTACGGAATGCGATGTGCTCAGGTATTGGCCACCAAACACGATTTTACTCCGGGAGAACACCGGGATAATATGCTCAACTGTTTTGAAGGGCTTTTATCATTGGGCATTATCCCTATTGTCAATGAAGATGACGTCACGTCTTTACGTGAAATTAAGTTTAGTGATAACGATGAATTAGCCTCAAATGTCGCCGAATTAATACAGGCCGACCAACTTATACTGCTAACCGATATTGATGGAGTTTATAACGGAAATCCCGCCGATCCGAATTCCCAAAAAATAGCAACTGTTCAAATTCATGAAAACGTAGAACAATATATTCAACGTTCTACCAAGGGTGAAGGTGAAGGTCGGGGCGGTATGAAAACCAAAGTCAAAATTGCCAAGGAAGCGGCCGGAAAAGGAATCCCAACTGTTATTGCTTGTGGAAAAACAGATCATATTATTACTGATATTATTAAAGGGAAAAAAACAGGAACTCGTTTTTTAATTTCAGAACCGAATTCAGTTGTTCAAAATAACACCTCTTCTCTATGAAACTTTTAACGACTGTACAGAAGAACGCCGTTATCCGTTCTATGATCATAAAGCTTAAAAAAGAAGAAGCTGCGATTATTGCGGAAAACAAAAAGGATCGCAAAGCGTTTCAAAAAGAAAACCAAGCCCTTTACGATCGACTGGTCGTCACCCCTAAAAAGATTGGCGAAATGGTCAAAGCCTTGCAGGAGATACATGATCAGGAAGACCCTACCGGAAGGATTCTGTATCAAAACACGCTTAAAAACGGACTTAAAATCATGAATAAGTCGGCTCCCTTTGGAACCCTCCTGATTATTTATGAATCTCGCCCGGATGTGACCATTGAAGCGGCCGTATTAGCTTTCAAAGCAGGAAATAAAACCCTCTTAAAAGGAGGAAAAGAAGCCCGCCACAGCAATATGATCTTAGAGAAGCTTTGGCATCAGGCCTTGGAGGAAAATGGCCTCAAAAAAGAGTGGATTCGACTTTTGCACCTTACCCGTCAAGAAACGCAAAACTTTATTCAGGATCCGCCGGAAAAACTGGATCTTATCGTCCCCCGCGGGGGAGAGGGTCTAATCAATTTCGTAAAAGAAAATGCTTCTTGTCCCGTTTTGGTGAGCGGTCGCGGAAACAACTTTATGTATGTCTCCCCCGAAGCTGATTGGGAAAAAACCAAGAAAGTACTGCTCAATTCTAAAATTGATAAAACCTCAGCCTGTAATGCGCTGGATAACGTTTTACTTGATAAAAGAATCCCAGATTTACCTTCTAAACTGAAAGACCTTCAAAAACTTATGAACGATTCCAAAGTTGAGATGATTGTCGATAAAACCATAAAAACCATCTTAAAAGAAGATCCGGAAATTGAAAGTGAAGAGATCTGGTATAAGGAATTCTTGGCCTTGAAACTTTTGCTGGCCGAAGTGGACCATATCGATGATGCCATTGAACGAATCAACACCTATTCCGGCGGGCATTCGATCTCCATCATGACCGAGAACCGGGAGGAAGCCCAGCGTTTTATGGAAGAGGTGGACAGTGCCGCAGTTTATCACAACGCCTCCACCCGATTTACCGATGGCGGACAAATGGGCGTGGGTGCCGAACTGGCTATTAGTACCGATAAACTCCATCATCGTGGACCTTTGGGGTTACCGCAATTGGTCACCAATAAATATTATGTCTATGGAGACGGGCAAGTGAGAGCATAAAAGTGATGAGTTATGAGTTTTAAAAAATTTGAAATTTGCCTTTTGAAATTTGAAATCAAAAATCTACAATCATTAATCGTTGCTCGTGGGCATGACAATTTTATAATAAACTCCGTGAGCTCTGCGGATTCTCTGTGGACTCTGTGGTTAAAAATGGGGGTAATGGTGAGTTTTGATCCCCAATGACACGTCCGACGATCGGCCAATTTTACTTATACCTCGGTAAATCCCGTAAAAAAAGATATTGCTCCTTTTGGTAATCCATTTGACAGAAATAATGATTCAAGCCGTTAGTCACCATTAAATAATCCGCATTTAGGATCCGGTTATATTGGGCAATCTGATCAAATGTGGCCTGTGCGATCCGGACTTCCGGGGCCTTGCATTCGACGATTAGTTGAATGTTTCCATTCGGTTTATAGACCACAATATCATAGCGCTTCCAGCGATTGCTGAGATGAATTTTCTTTTCCACACTCAAAAGCGAAGTTGGATAGGCCTTCTCATCCATCAGAAAATGAAGCGTATGCTGCCGTACCCATTCCTCCGGTGTCAGCAGCACAAACTTTTTCCGGATTACATCAAAGATGAGCGTTTTATTTTCGCTATTTTTGACGCGGAAGGAATAACTCGGAAAATTGAGATTTCGAAACATTCCTCAAAGATAATGAAGTCCGCAAAAAGGAGATGAACAACTATCAAGGAATCCTTACCGATATCCAAAAAGGCCATTTGAAACCCCTTTATTTTCTGCATGGGGAAGAGCCCTATTTTATCGATTTAATTGCCGATTATATCGCAGAAAACATTCTTTCGGACAGCGAAAAAGAATTTAATCAAAGTATTTTGTACGGACGGGATGTCAAAGTCGAGGATGTGGTGGCACGGGCCAAACGTTTTCCGATGATGGCGCAGCACCAAGTGATTATCCTTAAAGAAGCGCAGAATCTGTTCCGTACCATTCATCAGTTTGAATCTTATTTTAAAAATCCCCAGCCGTCCACCATTTTGGTAATTTGCTATAAATACAAAAAAGCAGATGGTCGAAAGGCCTACCTCAAAGCGGCCAAGAAAAACGGAGTCGTTTTTGAAAGCAAGACGATTTATGACAATCAGGTGCCCAATTTTATCCGTCAAGAAATCAGTTCCCGGGGGTATTCCATCCATCACAAAGCAACCCAGCTATTAGCAGAATATCTGGGAACGAATCTGGGTAAAATCAACAACGAGCTGAATAAACTGGAAATTGTCGTTCCCAAAGAGACTGAAATCACTCCCGAAATCATCGAAAAAAATATTGGAATCAGCAAGGATTACAATGTCTTCGAACTACAAAAGGCATTGGGATTGGGAAATTTTAAAAAAGCCTTTCAAATCATCAATTACTTTTCACAGAACTCCAAGGACCATCCTATTCTGGGAACCCTACCCATGCTCTATCGCTACTTCTCGCAACTTTTAAAATATCACGGATTAAATGACAAATCCAAAGGAAATGTGGCTTCCAAACTGAAAGTTCATCCTTTTTTTGTCAAAGATTATGTTCAGGGTGCCCGTACCTTTCCCATGAAAAAATGCAGTCAGGCCATTGCCGTTTTGCACGACATTGATGTCCGGGTCAAAGGAGTAAAAAGCAGTACCCTTGTGACCGAAGGCGACTTATACAAAGAACTTCTGGTAAAGATTACACAATAAAAATGGCCTCTAAAATAAAAACCTGGATTGCTGCCGCCCGTTTACGAACCCTTCCCCTATCGCTGTCCGGGATTATCGTGGGAACGGGATTGGCCGTTCGCGAAGAAGCCTTTAATCCGCAAATTTTTATATTGGCCCTGCTTACAACGTTGGGACTACAGGTACTCTCCAATTTTGCCAATGATTACGGCGATGGTATAAAAGGTACCGACAACAAGGATCGAGTGGGTCCCATGCGAGCCCTCCAAAGCGGAATTATCACTCATCAGGAAATGAAAAAAGCCATTGTCATCACGGCAGTCCTCACTTTTATCATTGCCCTGCTGTTGATTTTTAGTGCTTTTAGCGTTGCGCAATGGACCTATGTGTTTGTTTTTCTAACCTTGGGGATCTTGGCCATTATTGCCGCTATTAAATACACTGTGGGGAAATCAGCCTATGGCTACCAAGGGTTGGGCGACCTTTTTGTATTCGTGTTTTTCGGACTACTCAGTGTGGTGGGAAGCCATTTTTTATATACGCAGGCTCTGACCGGCTTTTCCTGGGTTCTGGGAGCCGTTATCGGGCTATTGAGTACAGCGGTCATCAACCTCAACAATATGCGGGATCGGGAAAGCGACCTCAAATCCGGGAAGCATACCCTGGCCGTAAAACTGGGATTGGCAAGAGCAAAGCGTTATCACGGCTCCCTGATTATAGCAGCCCTACTCCTTACCCTTCTTTATATTGCAGCCCATCCACAAGCATGGAATCTCTGCCTTTTTATTGCTTTTATACCTTTGGGAAAGCACCTGCGCACCGTAATCCGGAACAAGAACCCCAAAATACTGGATCCCGAGCTTAAAAAGGTGGCTTTAAGCACCTTTCTATACGCCTTAATCTTTTTGGGGATCAGTTTCCTGTAAAAGCCTAAAAATAATTCCCGGAAAATCTCTTTTCCGTATCAAAAAGCTTTTTATATTTGCACCCGTTCAGCAGCGATGTTGGACGTTTTTATTAAAGGCTTCGATAGTATAATCAGGAAGCAGTATAAAAACATCTTGGAGGAATGGCAGAGTGGTCGATTGCGGCGGTCTTGAAAACCGTTGAGGGTTAAACCTCCGGGGGTTCGAATCCCTCTTCCTCCGCAG
>CAZBXQ010000046.1:0-26616 GCA_964495935.1 uncultured Flavobacteriaceae bacterium | reverse complement strand
CAGAAAGTGTGCTGTGTAGCCTTGCCGGTTTAGTCTAAAAGATTATCGTTTCCCCAGATTTCCATCAGCTCTTCGTAGTCGATATCCATAGCCGGTGCCTGATATTCCAGCTGGTTGTGTTGAAAAGCCCATTGTAGAATATGTTCAATCACATAATCTTCTTTGACTTCGTAAGGATCATATTCCCGCTTTAGAGAAATGGAGAAAAGGCCTGCCGTTAAATTATACCGAAAAGCTCGAAAACCAGATCGTAGATCCCGGATCACATCAAAAGTCGAATCTCCCGTTTGACGATACAATAGTTTCACCAGAATTTGCCCTTCTGTATGGGTTAGTTTTTTTAGTTGTTCTTTAAACTCATTTTCCATGTATCGTTGTACGCGTCGGGTATAAGCTGCCTTTTCTCGATTGGTTTTTAATGTTTTTAAGCGCTTCTGTAGTTCGTTAAGCCGATCGGCGGCAAGAACGGCATAAGGCCATACTTTTCGGGTTTTATAGCGAAGAATAAGATATTTTCGACGTTCCTTTTTGTTATCAAAACGGAAAGGAGAAATAATTACTACTTTGTCCAAATGCTGAATGCTATCCGTCTCTTCCTGTTCGGGATATTGTCGGGTTCTTACGGGGGGAGAATCAACCTCCTTAACCGGGTTGGGGAGATTAATCCGCTCATAAGTAAGTGTTTTGGGTACTTGTGCGTGGATCAATTCCCAAGAAAAGAAAAGCAGGATTACGGTATGTAAAATATATTTCAGCACGTTTTTAAAATCTTGGATTGAAAATCCATATAAATTTAGAGTAACATTAATGTATTATCAGTAAATTGGTCGTTCAAATCTTGTTAAATTATGACTAAAAAGAGTACACTGGATCAAAAATCAATGAATTTTCTTACCTCCTATCTCAATAATGCCTCTCCAACGGGATACGAAAGTTCCGGACAGAAGCTTTGGATGGATTACCTCAGCCCTTATGTGGATACCTTTATCACGGATGCCTATGGAACCGCCGTGGGGGTGATTAATCCACAAGCCGATTATAAGGTGGTGATTGAGGCGCATGCCGATGAGATTTCTTGGTTTGTCAACTATATCGATAAGAACGGATTGATTTATGTGGTTCGAAATGGAGGAAGTGATCATCAGATCGCCACGTCCAAACGGGTTAATATTCATACCGAAAAAGGAATTGTAAAAGGAGTTTTTGGTTGGCCGGCCATCCACACCCGAAAACGCAGCAGCGAAAAATCTCCCCGGCCGCATACGATTTTTATCGATGTGGGGTGTACTTCCAAGAAGGAAGTTGAAGCTTTGGGGGTTCATGTGGGATGTGTAATCACGTATCCTGATGAATTTTTTGTGCTGAATGAAGATAAGTTTGTGTGCCGGGCACTGGATAACCGGATGGGCGGATTTATGATTGCGCAAGTGGCCCGTTTACTGAAAGAAAATGACCAAAAATTACCTTTTGGACTTTATATTACCAATTCGGTTCAGGAGGAAGTAGGGTTGCGGGGTGCCGAAATGATTAGTCAGCGATTACAGCCCGATATGGCCCTCGTTACCGATGTTTGCCATGACACGACAACGCCGATGATTGATCCTAAAAAACAAGGTGACACGGCCATTGGGAAAGGACCGGTAATTACCTATGCACCTGCTGTGCAACGCCGATTGCGCCAGCTTTTAATAGCCACTGCCGAAGAACACGATATTCCGTTTCAACGGGCTGCCAGTAGTCGTTCTACAGGCACCGATACCGATGCTTTTGCGTATAGTAACGGAGGAATCCCTTCCGCTTTAATTTCACTTCCTTTACGCTATATGCACACTACGGTAGAAATGGTCCATCAAGATGATGTCGAGGGTGTGATTCAATTGATTTATCGGGCACTTTTGGCGATTAAGGAAGGTGAAACCTTTTCTTATTACGAGGAAACGGAGAATTGATAAATGTAGAGATCGCTTGTAATTTATTTCTTCCGAATTGTGGAGGCAAACCCATAGAACCGGTTGCGTTGTATGGGTTTATTCGCTTTTTTGCCGAAAAAAATTTTTATTTTGTTATCTGAAATTTTATCTTAACAACTGAATAAATGGGAATTTGCTATCTTTGTTATATAATATGAATTAAGCATGCAAGCCCCTTCGTACCCAAGAGAATTAGACCAAAATCAATTGCTTCGGGAACTGAGAAGAAGAGTGAGAAATCGCATTCGAGCTATTCCCGAGAATCGGACCAACTATCTTAAGATTAAGGTGGTTCTTCTTAATCTGGTTTATTTTGGAGCTTATTTTGGAGCTTTATTCAACGGTGACAAGCCGGGTCTTTATATCGGATTTTATGCGCTGATGGGAATTACCTTGGTTTTGTTGTATCTTAACGTTTATCATGAGGCGGCACACAACAATATCTATAAAAAACGATGGTTAAACCGACTGGCTTTATCGGGTTTTGATCTCGTTGGTGCCAATAGCTATATCTGGCAAAAAAGACATATTGAGAGTCATCATAATTACCCCAACGTCGATGGCTGGGATACCGATGTGGAACAAAGTGGAGCCATTAAGATTTTTCCACATATCCGAGCCGAAGGAATACAAAAAATACAACATCGTTACGTTCCTTTTATTTATCCGCTTTTTTTGTTTAATTGGATGTTTATTCGGGATTTTCGGGATTTTTTTTCGAAGAGCCGAGTGATTTATAAGGTCCATGGCCCGGCACCCGTTAAAGAAAAAATAAAACTGATTCTGTTTAAGCTGTTTTATTTTTTCTATCAGATTGCGATTCCCATTGTATTTTTGGGAGTTTCGGTGGGGTTGGCTGTCGGAGCCTGGGCAGTCCAAATTTTGGTAGCCAGTATCTTTGCGCTTTTTGTATTGTTACCGCTGCATCCGCTCCCGGACAATGCATTTCCTTTGCCCGATAAAAAAGATGAACTCCCGTATAGCTGGATTCGCCACCAGTTTGAAGTGACTAACGATTTAAATCATCACAGTTGGTTTATCCGTCATGTACTGGGGAATTTTAATTATCACGTTGCCCATCATCTGTTTCCCGAATATCATTATGCCTATTATGATGAGATTACCGATGAGATTGAGAAATTTGCGAAGGAAAATGGATTCCCCTATAAAAAATTTTCTTTGCCAACGGCTTTGCGAAAACATTATGAATTGTTGAAGATGAATGCTCACGATATTCAACCTTTGCAGCATGTGTTTGAAGGATTGGATTCCTAACCCCATGCAAACGTAATGCTGAAGCGACGCGAATGGAGAGCACGCCAGAGATGTTCAATAACCGTAGAGATTAAAACCTTTGCCTATACCGGCTACAATCTTAATAGGGTTTTGCCGACGTCCAATGTTGCGCTTTAAACTGACGTAATTTCCGCATAAAATCATGTGTTTTTTGTTGATCGGCTTTAACCTTAATAAAATAATTATCGCGGTATAAGGAATATTCCTTTGCCCGTCCTTTGTAGATTTTTAGTTTATAGTAGGGAATTACAAGAGCATACGTTTCCAAGGCCGCCTGAAAGCGAATAATGATTCCATCCGGACGCATTTCGAGGGAGCAAGTACTCATTCCCTCATTCAGGATAAGCAGGTTAAAGATGTCGATGCTACTGGAGGTGATTTCCATCAACCCCGAGTCGATTCCTCCCAATTCCTCCCGTTTTACTAAATCGAAAGGCTTTCCGATTTCAGCTTCTATTTTTTCTTTGAGTGAGTCTTTGTCCTGAGAGAGATTAACAAGCATCTAATTTTTTCCGAAAGGTAAACATTATAATGCTCTCCTATCTTTTTTGCCCTATCTTTGTGCCTTCAAAAATCATATTTTAACGAAATGCAGGAATTATTAACAAAGAAAGCCCGAAAATTTCTTTTAGATACGTATCAAGTTGAAATAGAGAATATTGAATTTCAACCTACGCGAAAGGATTTTGAAGGCGATATTACCTTGGTTGTTTTTCCCTTATTGCGAGCGGTTCGGATGAATCCGGTGCAGTTGGGGGAAGAACTGGGATTCTATTTAAAAACGGAATTGGTGGAAATAAAGGATTTTAACGTGGTTAAGGGGTTTCTGAATCTCGTTTTCGAAGATGATCATTACCTCCGTCTTTTTAATCGGATTCGGAAAGAGGCTAATTACGGTTACAGAGAGAAGACCGATGAAGCCGATACCATCGTTGTTGAATATTCTTCTCCCAATACCAATAAACCACTGCATTTGGGGCATGTACGAAACAATTTACTTGGATTTTCAGTTGCCAAAATTTTGGAAGCTGCGGGGAATAAAGTGTATCGTACACAAATTGTCAATGATCGGGGGATTCATATTTGTAAGAGTATGGTGGCCTGGTTAAAATTTGCTGAAAAAGATGAGGAAGGCAATCGTGAAACCCCGGAAAGTACGGGGGAAAAAGGAGATAAATTTGTCGGGCGTTTTTATGTAATTTTTGATAAGGAATATAAAAAGCAGATTGCGCAATTAGTACAAGAAGGGATCGCTGAAAAAGAGGCCAAAAAAAAAGCTCCGCTATTGATAGAAGCCAATAAGATGCTTCAAGAATGGGAAGAAGGTAAAAAAGAAGTGCTGGATTTATGGAAAAAAATGAATGCTTGGGTATATGCGGGCTTTGATGAAACCTATCGCAATTTGGGTGTTTATTTTGACCAAAATTATTATGAGAGCCGGACCTATCTCTTGGGAAAGGAAATTATTGAAGAAGGTTTAAATAAAGAGATTTTTTACAGAAAAGAAGATGGCAGTGTTTGGATAGACTTAACCCAAGATGGCTTGGATGAAAAGCTATTGTTACGGGCCAATGGAACCGCGGTTTATATGACGCAGGATTTAGGAACCGCTGTACAACGAGTGGAAGATTTTGATCTGGATGGAATGGTTTATACCGTTGGTAACGAACAGGAATATCATTTTAAAGTACTCTTTTTAATCCTTCAGAAGCTGGGCTACGACTGGGCCCAAAACCTTTACCATTTGAGTTATGGAATGGTCGATTTGCCCAGCGGGAAAATGAAGAGTCGTGAGGGAACCGTGGTTGATGCTGATGATTTGATGCAGGAAATGACTCATACGGCTGAGGAAATTGCTGCAGAGCTGGGGAAATTGGAGGGATATTCTGAAAAAGAAAAGCAAGAGTTGTATAAGGTGATCGGGATGGCCGCTCTCAAATATTTTATACTGAAAGTGGATCCTCGAAAAGGAATGCTCTTTAATCCCAAGGAATCCGTGGATTTTCAGGGGAATACCGGGCCTTTTATTCAATATACCTACGCCCGGATCCAGTCGATTCTGAGAAAGGTAGATTTTGAATATACAGCTTCAGTTGCCGATTATGAGTTGAACGACAAGGAGCGCGAACTGATTAAGCAGTTGGAAACGTTCCCCGAGATCGTCCTTCAAGCAGCCCACCAACACAGCCCGGCTTTGGTGGCAAACTACACCTATGAACTGGTTCGGGAGTTTAATTCCTTTTATCAAAACGTAAGTATTCTGGGAGCCGAAGATAGAAAGCAACGAATTTTTAGAGTTCAGCTCTCCAAGCAGGTTGCCCGTATTATAAAAACAGCTTTTGCACTTTTGGGTATTGACGTTCCCGAGCGGATGTAAGAAGTCTGACTTTGTGACTTTTCTCACGATACAAGAATAAGAGCCAAACGCGGTTATACGAAAAATAGAATCGCTTTATCACACTTTATCCAGCTCCCGGATATATAGACTGCCTTGCCACCGGGTTGCCGATTGTGGGGCTATCGGTTTACAATCCAATATCATACGGAATCGCTTCTATTAGTCTGATAGAATTTGGGTTTAATAACCTGCAGTTATTCAGATTTATTGGCATAAGAATTGACTTATACCCACAGAACGAGATAACCTCATTATAAATATAATAGGTTTTTTTATAAATAATTGATAATCAATAGAATAAAGATCGCTAATCTGACAGACTGGCGGATTCATAATTTATGGGAAAGTTTAGAAATTTTAAAATAGACAATTTGTCACCGCATGATATCGATGGAGATTCGGAGTTTATACCACTGATGACTCCGGAGGACGAAGAGGAAATCTTCGGGGAGAGTATCCCGGGAACACTACCGATTTTACCGTTGCGCAACACTGTTCTTTTTCCGGGGGTGGTGATTCCGATTACGGCGGGTAGAGATCAGTCTATTGAGTTGATCAAAGCGGCCAATAACAGGGATAAGATTATGGGGGTGGTTACCCAAAAAGAGGTGAAGATCGAGGAGCCTGTTCCGAGAGATTTATACCAAACCGGAGTGGTTGCCCGGATCTTGAAGGTTTTAAAGATGCCCGATGGCAATACGACAGTGATTATTCAGGGAAAAAGGCCTTTTAAAATTGAAAAGATGCTTGCTGTAGATCCCTATATGACGGCGGCCGTATCTGAAATAGAAGAAACCCGACCCGATTCGGAGAATGAAGAATTTAGAGCCGTAATTGATTCTATAAAGGAGGCTTCTTTGGAAATTATAAAAAAGAGCCCTCACATTCCATCAGAGGCTTCTTTTGCTATTAAAAATATAGAGAGCGATACCTTTTTAATCAATTTTGTTTCTTCGAATATGAATCTTGCGGTAAGGGAAAAGCAGGAATTACTGGAGATTCATGATTTGTATGAGCGTTCTTTAAAGACTCTGGAATATATCAATATCGAGTTGCGTAAATTGGAACTGCGGAATGATATTCAGTCCAAGGTGCAAAGTGATATGAACCAGCAGCAACGGGAGTATTTCCTACACCAGCAGATGAAGACCATTCAGGAAGAGCTGGGAGGAACGACCAACGAAGGGGAGATGCAGGAACTGCGTGAACGAGCCCAAAAAAAGAAATGGGGAAAAGAAGTACAAAAGCATTTTGAAAAGGAATTATCCAAAATGCAGCGAATGAATCCGCAAGTCGCCGAATTTTCAATTCAACGGAATTATCTGGATTTATTTTTGGACTTGCCCTGGAATGAATTCAGCAAAGACAAATTTGACCTGAAACGGGCTCAAAAGATCTTAGATCGAGACCATTATGGGCTCGAAGAAGTGAAGAAACGGATTATCGAATACCTCGCTGTTCTCAAGCTGCGAAACGATATGAAATCTCCGATTTTATGTCTGTATGGTCCCCCGGGAGTAGGTAAAACCTCGTTGGGGAAATCGATTGCCGAGAGTCTGGGTAGGGAATATGTACGTATTTCTCTGGGAGGTTTACGAGACGAAGCCGAGATCAGAGGGCATCGAAAAACCTATATCGGCTCGATGCCGGGACGAATTATTCAAAGTCTGAAAAAAGCAGGAACCAGTAATCCGGTTTTTGTTTTGGATGAAATCGATAAGTTGGCCAGCGGGCATCAGGGAGATCCGGCATCGGCTTTATTGGAAGTGTTGGATCCCGAGCAGAACAATGAATTTCACGACAACTTTCTGGAGATTGGTTATGACCTGTCAAAAGTGATGTTTGTCGCCACGGCCAATACTTTAAAGACCCTGCATCCGGCATTGCGAGATCGAATGGAGATTATCCCAATGACCGGTTATACGGTGGAAGAGAAGATTGAGATTGCCAGACGCCATTTGTTGCCCAAGCAAATTAAGGAACATGGTATGGAAAAGAAGGATGTCAAACTGGGAAAAAGAATCATCGAAGAGATTATCGAGGGTTATACCCGGGAGTCCGGAGTACGCAGCTTGGAAAAGCAAATTGCTAAGATCGTTCGCCACACGGCCAAGAGCATCGTGATGGAAGAAGAATATAATGTAAAGGTCAAGAAGGGGGATCTTAAGGAAATTCTCGGCCCGGCCCGGATGCGGGATCAATACGAGAATAACGAGGTGGCAGGAGTAGTTACCGGGCTCGCCTGGACCCGTGTGGGAGGTGATATCCTGTTTATTGAATCCATTTTGTCGCCGGGTAAAGGGAAGCTCAGTATTACCGGGAATTTGGGGAAAGTCATGAAAGAATCGGCGACCATTGCTTTGGAATATATCAAGGCCAATGCCGAGAAATACGATATTGATCCGGATATTTTTGAACAATACAATATTCATCTCCACGTTCCCGAAGGAGCGACGCCAAAGGATGGTCCCAGTGCCGGGATTACGATGCTGACGTCCTTGATGTCTTTGTTTACCCAACGCAAGGTACGAAGCAAGTTGGCGATGACCGGGGAGATTACACTTCGCGGAAAAGTGTTGCCGGTAGGCGGGATCAAGGAGAAGATTCTGGCGGCCAAACGAGCTAAGATCAAGGAAATCATCCTTTCGGATGAGAATCGTCAGGATATCGAAGAGATTAAGGAAGAGTATCTTAAAGGCCTGACTTTCCATTATGTCAAGAATATGGATGAGGTTTTGGATATTGCTTTATTAAAGCAAAAAGTAAAACATCCCAAAAAGTTGTAATCAAGGTAATTTTCCTGATAGTTCGAAAAAGACCCGGAGATTGATTTTTCCGGGTTTAATTTTTTAATCCGATAATTGTTTATGAATAGTACGTGCTTTTTTATGAATTTTTGTGATTGATGTACCTCGGGATAATCTTTTATATTAGGATAAAATATTTATCCTTTTAAAAGACTAAGTGCTGTGAAATTAAAAGAAAATGACCTTGCTTTATAACATAAAAATCTCTGTGGTAATCGGAAATAAGTTAAGTTTACAGGGATTCTGTGGTTTATGGAGAATATTTGGAGGGGCAGGGAAATAGGAATCTTTCTGATTTTTGATAAGAAATCTTACTGATTTGTCTAAATTTCGATAGAGAGATAAGCTTTACCGAATCCTGAATAAAAATGAAAAAAATCATCATCGCTCCCAATGCTTTTAAAAACAGCCTAAATGCGATTCAGACCGCAGAAGCAATCCGACGAGGATTGGAAAAAAGCCGGTTAAACGCCGAGTTAATAACGGTACCCATAGGAGATGGCGGGGATGGTACGGCCAAACTGATTCATAATGCCTTACAAGGAGAATGGGTGGTGCAAACCGTCAATAATCCTATTGGGGAGGCTGTTGAATCAGGGTTTAGCTTGATCGAGAATGGGAAGACGGCCGTTATTGAAATGGCAGATGCTTCGGGCTTAAAGTGCTTACAATCGAAGGAGCAAAACCCCTTAAAAACGAGTAGTATAGGGACGGGAGAATTGATTAAAGCCGCTTTGGATCAAGGCGTGAAAAAGATCATCTTAGGAATAGGCGGATCGGCCACGGTTGATGGAGGTTGTGGGATTCTACAGGCTTTAGGTGTCCGTTTTAAAGATTTGGAGGATCTGGATGTAAAACCTGTTCCGGAAGAATTGATAAAGATGGAAAGGGTTGATTATTCCGATCTTGACCCCCGTTTAAAAAAGGTAAAATTGGAAATCCTCTGTGATGTCGAGAACCCGCTTTTAGGAGAAGAAGGAGCCGCCCGTGTTTTTGGTCCTCAAAAAGGGGCAACTCAGAAGGATGTTGAATTTTTGGAACGGTTTTTAGAAAAGTGGAGTATTTTGATAAAACAGGATTTCGGCTCTGATGTTTCTACAATAAAACACGGTGGTGCAGCCGGAGGAACTGCGGCCGGATTACAGGGCGTTTTAAATGCTCGTTTAAAGGATGGAATTACCTCATTTCTGAAGATTATTGAATTTGAAAGATATCTTCGGGATGCGGATCTGGTGATTACCGGAGAGGGCAGCCTGGACGAACAGACCCTGGCGGGCAAAGGGCCGATGGGAGTGGCTCTTTGGGCTCAAAAACATCATATTCCCTGTATGGGTATGGCGGGTACGATTCCGTTGACTCCCTCTGCAAAATTAAGAGCAATGTTTCCGGTATTGATTCCTATTAATCACAAGCCGCAACCGCTGAAAGAGGCACTGAAAAATACTCGATTAAATCTGGAGCGAACTGCTTGTGCCATTGGAAATTTATGGAGTATATAATGATTTCAATAGGTTTGATTGATATTAGAATTTTCAACTGCTTCACCGTAACGTTCCATAGAAAGTACATCGTTTAATCCCGATTTTGGGTTTCTTGGATTCGAAATTGTATATCGGAGTTAATGTATTGCTTATAAAGACATTATCGAGGGTTGTGAATTTTTGAGATTGAACGAGAAAAACCCCTTTAAAGACTCCGATTCCAATTGGAGTTTTTAAAGGGGTTTTGAATGAATGGATTTTTCCGGTAAAGGCTACTTGAGATTTATCAAATCAGCCTTCACAGCTCACGCAATTCACCAAGTTGCTCACCACAAAATCCTTGGAAACACTTTGACTGCGTTGGTAATACAGGGTTTTTACACCTAATTTCCAAGCTTCGATAATCAATCGATTAACATCTTTAACCGGTAAATTTGAAGGGATGTTCAAGTTTAGACTTTGGGATTGATCAATATATTTTTGTCGAATCGAGGCCTGTTGAATAATCTCTAATTGACTTACCTCTTTAAAGGTTTTAAAGATCATTTTTTCTTCTTCGGTCAATTCCATCAGGTGCTGTACGCTTCCTTGGTTCAACATAATACTGCGCCAAGTTTCTTCGTTGTCAATCCCTTTTTCAGTAAGGAGTTCTTTAAGAAATTTATTTTTTCTGACGAAGTTTCCTTTGGAAAGCCCCGCTTTGTAGTAATTACTGCTAAAAGGCTCGATTCCCGGCGAAGTTTGCCCTAAAATAGCAGATGAGGAAGTCGTTGGTGCAATTGATAGCAACGTTGTGTTTCGACGACCATATCCTTCTAAGACTTCGGGTTCGCCGTAGATGTGAGCCAATTCTTTGGAGGCTTTGTCGGCTTGGGAACGAATGTGACTGAAAATTGTATTGGTCAGTTGTTTAGATCGCAGACCTTCAAAAGGAATCCGATTTTTTTGCAGATAAGAGTGCCAGCCCATGGCCCCCAATCCGATGGCTCGGTGTCGTTTAGCAAAGCGGTTGGCGGCCTGCAAATAGAAGTTATCTTCGGTTTTGGCAATAAATTCCTGTAAAACGGCATCGAGGAAGAAAACCGCCAGTTGAACGGCATTGGTATCTTTCCATTCGTCGAATAGCTCCAGATTCATAGAGGAGAGGCAGCAGATAAAGGACTCCTCAAAATTGGAAGGCAGCATAATCTCGGAACACAGGTTGCTGGAGTGAATCACCATGTTTTTGTCCTTGTAAACCTGGGGTTTGTTGCTGTTGATGTTATCGCTGAAGAAAAGATACGGTAATCCTTTCTGCTGGCGGGACTCCAGTACTTTCGCCCAGATATTCCGTTTTTCAACATCACCTTCGATCATCTCATGCATCCAGTAATCCGGGATGCAAACCCCAAAAAATAGATTTTGGAGAGGGCTTCCGATGTCTTTAATCTGTAAAAATTCTTCGATATCCGGATGGTCAATGTCGAGATAGGCGGCAAAAGCCCCCCGACGAACGCCGCCTTGTGAGATGGTATCCATGGCAGTATCAAAAAGCTTCATAAAAGAAACAGCTCCGCTACTTTGTCCGTTATCGGTAACGGCACTGCCCCGGCCTCGCAAGGAACCAAAATAGCCGGAAGTTCCACCGCCGATTTTGGTTTGCATAATGACCTCTCCCAATTTGTGGGTAATCCCTTCAATATTATCAGGGACATCGACATTGAAACAGGAGATAGGGAGTCCCCGTTCGGTTCCCATATTGGCCCAGATAGGAGAACTCAAACTCATCCAGCCCCGTTCAATCAGGTTGATGAAATCTTCTTTTAACTCCGGTTTGTAAAGTCGTTTACTGGCCGCATTGGCAATGCGCTCAATAGCCCCTTTTACGGTTTCTCCCTTTAGCAAGTAGCCCCGATTTAAAATTTGTTCACTTTCATCATTTAACCACCATAGTCTTTTCATAATGTGTCTTGTATAATTTTAATGTATTTATTGTCTCATTTTTTTCTCGTTGCGAGGTACGGCTGTATCCTCGTTTCGGATTTAGAATAAATCTGCCGCGGTTATGCTCTTATCGTGTTTGGTATAGGCCGTGGGGCGTTTGGCAAAGAAATCGTCCAGTTCGTTGGCAAATACGTCTTCTTCAAACCATTTCATGGGTCGGAATTGCTCATCGGTGATATTGAAGAGTCGGGGGATTCCGATATTTTTCAGGGAGTCATCCACCCGTCTTTTCATAAAATTGAGCATGTCTTCTTTGTTGAAGAAATCCAATTCTCCCTTTTCGTAAATCCAATCTAAAAGTGCTTCTTCATAGTGAATATAATTTTTTACGTCTTCTGCCATTTTTTCCTTCATTTCGGTTGTAACAAAACCTTCTTCTTCCAGTTTATTGAGCAGATAGACTCCGGCATTGGCATGGGTTTGTTCATCAATAGAGGTCCAGGCAATAATATTGGAAGTGTTTTTTAAATACCCCTTAAAACGGGTAAAAGAAAGGATATTGGCAAATTGTGAAAATAGGGAGGCATTTTCAATGACAATGGTAAAGAAAAGGAGTTTGGACACTACATCTTGATCGGCATAGAGGCTGTTTTGAATAAGCTCCAATTTCTTTTGAAAAATAGGAATATCCAATAGTTTTTCAAATTCCCGGTTGTACCCCAATACCTCTAAGAGCCGGGAATAGGCCTCACTATGACGAAATTCACACTCGGCAAAAGTAGATCCCAAGCCGTTGAACTCGGGTTTGGGAAAGTACTGATAGAGATTCCCCCAGAATTGTTTGACCCCCACTTCCACCTGAGCAATACTCAGAAGGCTTCTTTTTACCACCTCTTTTTCGATCGGGTTGAGGTTGGATTTAAAATCCTGAATATCGGCGGTAAAGTCGATTTCTGAGTGAACCCAAAAAGAACTGTTCATGGCGTTAATAAAAGTCATTACCTCGGGGTACTCAAAGGGTTTGTAATTAATGCGCTTATCGAAAATGCTCATAAATAAATAAATTTAAAGTTGAAACAAAGGCATAAAAACAAGCAGAGAATAGAAGCTTTATTCTAAAGCCTGATATTCGAACTTTGTTTTTAATGCGAAAACAAAATTCAATTTAACGAGGATATAGGTAATCTGGCTTTGGAAGTATGTCCATACAGTTGCGCTACAGCTCACGATTCTCACGTGATTCCCCTATTGTACAGCGAAGAAAAGCCGTCCTTGTTATTTCGAACCCCTCAAAGATAGCTTTTAGAAACGGCGGTTTGTTCGATTTGAAAGGCGAGTTATACACAAGAAAATTCGTATTATTGTTGATAAGTCTGAAAGGGCTAATAAATAGTGCTGGTACCTGTGAAAAATATTTTTATTTTTTGAAATGGGATTTGAGACTTTGAAATTGAAATTCCGATAAAAATAAATCTTATATTTCGTCGATTTAAAAAAGTTGATATTGTCTTTTTTCTCATTTATCATTCCGGTTTATAACCGCCCCGCCGAAATTGCAGAACTCCTGAGAAGTTTTACGCAAATGGAAGTACAGGGGATTCCCTATGAGATAATTATTGTCGAGGATGGCTCCGATCAGAAGTGTGAATCTGCCATTAGAGCCTACAAAGACCGGCTTCCTTTATCCTATTTTTACAAAGAAAACACCGGTCCCGGAGCTACTCGAAATTACGGAATGAGTCGGGCTAAAGGAGATTTTTTTATAATTTTGGACAGTGATGTTTGGCTTCCTGTCGGATACTTGAAAAGTGTCGATGTTTTTCTCGAAAAAAATAATATAGATAGTTTTGGGGGTGCCGATAAAGCCCATAAGAGTTTTTCGGCGGTACAAAAAGCCATCAACTTTTCGATGACTTCTTTTTTGACGACCGGCGGGATTCGAGGCAGTAAAAACAGTGTAGAGAAATTTAAACCCCGAAGTTTTAATATGGGGATTTCGAAAAGAGCTTTTCAGAAAACGGGAGGATTTTCTACGATGGCCGTTGGCGAGGATCTCGATATTTCTATTCGATTGTCCCGGGCGGGGTTTAACACCGCTTTTATAGAAGGTGCTTTTGTTTATCATAAACGACGCGTCTCGTGGAAATCCTTTTGCCGGCAAGTATATAATTTTGGAAAGGGGCGCCCTATTTTAGATCGACGTTATAAGTGTTTTAGTTTGTTTTCGGTCTTCCCTTCATTATTTAGTATCGGACTGGTGATCGCGATAATTTTATTCCTTTTTGGAATACGATTTTTCGTAGGACTTTATATCTTTTATTTTCTTCTTATTTTTGTGGGGAGTGGGATGACCTATAAGAGTATAAAAATAGGCGGGTATGCCGTTTGGGCGACGATTGTGCAGTTTTATAGTTATGGATGGGGATATCTCGAGGCCTGTTATCAGGTAATCATCCGGGGAAGAAAACCCGAAGAGGCTTTCCCCAATTTATTTTTTGGAAAAAAATGAGCAGACTGACAAAAATCATAAGATCCGAATTTAAAAGGGCAAACGCCAAGGTGTTTCTGTTCTTTTTGATTTTTTCTACGGTGTTGTGGCTGTTGCTGCAATTTTCTAAAACCTATACCGAAGTAGTAGAAATTCCGCTTACTTTTGATGAATATCCCAAAGACAAATTAATTGAAAATAAAGGGGATAAGTTTCGTCTGGAAGTTGAGCAGAATGGCTTTCAACTGGCTTGGTTTAATTTTTTTAAACCGACGGTGGTGGTAGATTTGTCTGAGCTTCCTGCAGATAGTACGGCCTTATACTATAATTTACTGGAACACCGGGCAGAGTTAGCGCGACGACTTTCTATAGATATGACCAAGGCCGAATTCTTGGATAAGAGTATAGTGATTCCCTATGATTTGAAGAGTACTAAACGCGTACCTGTTGCCTCCCGGGTAAAACTGGAGTATGCACCGGGGTATTCATCTGAAGAACCTCCCGTTTTTGTACCCGATTCCGTTACGATTAGCGGTCCCAAAACAATCTTAGACAGTATTATCGAAGTTCATACGGCAGCGGTGACCAAGAAGGGAATCAACAAAAATTTGACCAATACGGTGCGGTTAGAGTCGGTAAACCCGAAGGTGACTTTGTATGATGAGAGTGTACAGCTTCGCTTAAAAGTTGAAAAATTCACAGAGCAGAAATTAGAGATTCCCCTCACCCTTATTAATGCTCCTGCCGGAGCTAATATTAATCTTTTTCCGGCTTCCATCAAAATTATATTTATGGTGAGTGTGAAAAAATATGAATTGGTAAAACCTCAGGATTTTGTCGTTGTTTGCGATTATTCGGAACTTAGTGATGATCAAAACTTTTTTATTCCTCAATTGCAAGAACGCCCTGACTTTGTAAAAAACATCATGCTTTCCCCCAAGAAAATTCATTATTTGATTAAAAGATGATAAAAGTAGGAATTACCGGCGGGATCGGAAGTGGTAAAACAACGGTACTTCATTTTTTTAAACGATTGGGGGTGCCGGCTTATATAGCCGATGAACGAGCTCGAGCTTTAATGCACAAAAGCCCTTTAAAAGAAGAGATTATTCACCGGTTTGGAACAGATAGTTTTGATCAAAAAAAGCAGTTGAACCGCGCCTTTTTAGCCCATCTGGTTTTTACCAATCCTGATTTATTAAAACAATTGAATGAACTCGTGCATCCTCGGGTGGCACAAGATTTTCAAACCTGGGTCCAAAACCAGAAAGCCCCGTATATCATCTACGAAGCGGCGATTTTATTTGAAACGGGAGGCTACAAAACTTTTGATTATACCATTTTGGTAACGGCTCCCAAAAAAGTACGGATTTTCCGCCTCAAGAAAAGAGATGCGACCAGTGAGGAAAAAATTCGTAAACGAATGCAGAATCAATGGCCGGATGAAAAGAAGGAAAAACTGGCCGATTGGGTGATTATAAACCGTGATTTAGCCGATACCCAGCAACAGGTATTAAGACTTCATAATATTCTTTCAAGGAATTAGTAATTTCCTTTGCGCTTCTTGTTAATTTTTGGTTAATCCTTGAGATTAATAAAAATCCTACTGTTAAATTCGCTTACATGAAAAAGCGAGTTTTCTTTATTCTCCTTATTGTGATGAGCCTTTCCCTGCTGGGAATCATCTTTGTACAGGCGTATTGGATTGATAAAACGTTGGAGGCCGAAGAGGCTCAGTTTTCTTCAAGTACCCGACGAAGTTTGATTAAAGTGGCCGATTTGGTCAAGAATAAGGAAATAGATGACTACTATGTTAAATATGCTTCGATGGTGGATACTGTGAGTCGCCCGAATGCGGCAAGTTTTAGTCAGCTTTTTCATGTGGAGCGAAATGATCTGAACAATGAGACCTACATTTTAACCAATAGTATTTTACAAGAAGATTACAAAGTTCGATCGGAGGCTTTTGGTACAGATTTCGACAGTATCGATTTTAAGAAACTGGTAAATCGTAAGGTGACGTTGGTGAAGAAGGAAGATATGGAAGAAGAAATGGGGCTCAGTGCACAGGAACGCTTTGAGCGCGTGTCGCGAATGAAAGACCACGATAAATTATTGTTGTTGGAGGCAATTCAGGATAAAGTAGATAAAGAGCCTATTTATAAGCGTATCGATCAGAAAAAACTGAAGGAGATGATTGAAGAGCAATTACACCTACGCGATATTAAGTCCGATTTTGACTTGGGTATTTTTAGTAATGGGCTGGCGACCAAGGTGTTGACAAACCCCTTTAGTTTGACTTCTCCGTCTTCTTATGGAGTTAATGTTTTCCCTTCAGAGAATACGAATTACAAACTCTATATTCATTTTAAGGATAAGAAAAAGGAAATTTTTGCTTCCGTCTTTTGGATGGTCATAATGAGTGTGGTTTTTACGCTTGTCATTGTACTGGCATTTGCAGGAGCGATTTATCAATTACTTAAACAACGACGTATTTCTCAGATAAAATCTGATTTTATTAACAATATGACGCATGAGTTTAAAACTCCCATTGCCACGATTAATCTGGCACTGGATGCGATGCAAAACCCAAAGATATCGAGTGATCCGAAAAAATTGGAGAACTATGTAAAGATGATCCGAGCAGAAAATCATCGTATGCATGCACAGGTAGAGAATGTGTTACGGATCTCGAAGTTGGAAAAGAACGAATTGGATTTAAATAAGGAGCGTTTATTGTTTAATGATTTACTGAAGGAAGCGATTCGGCATGTCGAATTGATCGTTGAAAATCGGAATGGATATATTGAAACTCATCTTGAGGCCCGACAGGATGCCATTCTGGCTAATCATTCTCATTTTGTCAATGTGCTGGTTAATATTATGGACAACGCCGTAAAATATTCAGAGGATGAACCCAAGATCGATGTGCATACAGAAAATGCAGGTAATGCCCTTATAATAAGAATAAGCGATCAGGGTAAGGGCATGTCAAAATCAGTTCAAAAACAGATTTTTGACAAGTTTTACCGTGAACATACCGGCGATCTTCACAACGTAAAAGGCCATGGCTTGGGCTTGGCTTATTCTAAAAAAATAGTGGAAGATCATCAGGGAGAACTTTCCGTAGAGAGCGAAAAAGGAAAGGGTAGTACTTTTATCATAAAATTGCCTACAATCTCCTAATCCGGAGGGAGTAGGTAATAGGAGGTAGGAATTGAAACTAAAACTAAAAACGAAGGATTAAAAACTGAAAATTAACAACTAAAATGCAATTATCATGGATAACAAAGAACAGAAAAAGATTTTATTAGTAGAAGACGATCCGAATTTCGGAACGGTACTAAAGGATTATTTAAGCATGAACGATTACAATGTAACGCATGCTAAAAACGGAATGGAAGGCTTTGAAAAATTCAAGAAAGATGATTTTGATCTCTGCATACTGGATGTCATGATGCCTTATAAAGATGGATTTACCTTGGCCAAAGAAATTCGTGAGAAAAACGAAGAGGTACCGATTATTTTCTTGACGGCCAAATCCATGAAGGAAGACGTGCTGAAAGGATATAAAGTGGGGGCCGATGATTATTTGAACAAGCCCTTTGACAGTGAAGTACTCTTGATGAAAATCAAAGCGATCATTCAGCGAAAGTCAATTGACAGTGTGGCCGATAGTAAGCAGTTTGAATTTGACTTTGGAAATTTCCATTTGAATTCGAAACTGAGATTTCTCACGTATAAGGACGAGGAACCCGAAAAACTATCACCCAAGGAAAATGATTTGCTTCGTCTTTTGGCTCTTCATTTAAATGATTTGATGCCGCGGGAACTGGCCTTGACCCGAATCTGGAGAGACGATAATTATTTTACGTCAAGAAGTATGGACGTGTATATTGCCAAACTTCGAAAATATCTGAAGAAAGATGAGCACGTTAATATCCTGAATATTCACGGAGAAGGTTTCCGATTGGTGGTTGACGAGCCTAAGGAAGAAGAATAAGGTGAATTCTTCTTTTGCTGGATATAGGTTATTACGGTAGAAGAGGGAGTGTCATGCGGAAACCAATGTATGGCCGGATCTTTTTTAAACCAAGTTAATTGGCGTTTAGCAAAGCGGCGTGTGTTCTTTTTGATTTCGGAAACCGCAAAATCCAAAGAACACCGCCCTTCTAAATGGGCAAAAATTTCTTGGTAACCTATGGTATTTAAGGCCGGATATTGCCGTAGTGGGAAAAGGCGTTTTGCTTCTTCAAGGAGACCTTTTTCCATCATTTTATCGACCCTTTGATTAATTCGCTCATAAATGAACTCGCGGGGAGCCGTCAATCCTATTTTTAAGGATTTGAAAGGACGCGGTGTTTTCGGTTGATTTAGGAAATAAGAGTATGTTTTGCCACTTCCTATGCAAATTTCCAAAGCCCGAATAAGACGACGGTGATTTTGTAAATCCACCCGACTCGCATAATCGGGATCCAGTTGTTTCAACCGGGATTGAAGTTTTCCTATTCCCTCTGCTTTATATTGCCGGTTTAAATCTTCCCGTATTTTTGGATTTACTTCAGGGAAATAATTTAATCCCTCACATACTGCTTTTAGATAAAGCCCGCTGCCGCCTACCATAAGAAGTGAAGAATGGCGGGCGAAAAGGGAATCTAACGTAGTTAAGGCGTCTTTTTCAAAATCGCCCACATCATACGAATCTTTTATTGATAGATGCTGAATAAAATGATGGGGAACAAGGTTTAATTCTTCCTGAGTTGGAACGGCTGTACCAATGCTCATCTCTTTATAAAATTGCCGTGAATCGGCGGATAGAATTTCGGTATTCAGAGCCATCGCCAGTTTGATACTCAACCCGGTTTTGCCAATGGCCGTTGGCCCTGTGATAGAGATAAGATAATGTTGCATAGTTATAAAAACACTTGTTTTAGTACTATAAATTTGATTTCTTGAATGTTATCGACAAATTAAAGGATAAAAAGCTCCAATATTACGCAGAATCGGGATTTAATTTAGTATTTTTGTCGCTCCATAAAAATAATGAGCTTATGAAGGACTTGTTCCAAAAAATGTATGACAGCAAGGGTCCATTAGGAAATTGGGCCGATCAGGCAGAGGGTTATTTTATGTTTCCGAAATTGGAGGGACCGATTTCTAATCGAATGAAATTTCAAGGAAAAGAAGTTATTACTTGGAGTATCAATGACTATTTGGGATTGGCCAATGATCCGGAAGTTCGGAAAGTAGATGCCGAGGCCGGCGAGAAATGGGGTTCTGCTTATCCGATGGGGGCACGGTTGATGAGTGGTCATACCGAATTGCATGAAAAATTACAACGAGAACTGGCAGACTTTGTCAATAAAGAGGCTGCCTACGTTTTGAATTTCGGTTTCCAGGGGATGATGTCTTCCATTGATGCGTTGGTGAGTAAGGATGATGTGATTGTATATGACGTTGATGCTCATGCCTGTATTATAGACGGCTGCCGTTTGCATATGGGAAAACGGTTTACCTATCGACACAACGATGTAGAGAGTATGGAGAAAAACCTTCAGCGGGCGACCAAGATGGCCGAGAAGACCGGAGGAGGAATTCTCTTTATTTCAGAAGGTGTTTTTGGAATGCGAGGAGAACAAGGAAAATTGAAAGAAATTGCTGAACTCAAGAAAAAATATAATTTCAGGCTCTTTGTTGACGATGCACACGGTTTTGGAACCCTTGGCAAAACGGGTGCCGGAACAGGGGAAGAGCAAGGGGTTCAGGATGCTATTGATGTCTATTTTGCCACGTTTGCCAAATCGATGGCCAGTACCGGGGCTTTTGTTGCCGCAGATAAGGAAATCATCAATTATTTGAAATATAACATTCGTTCTCAGATGTTTGCCAAATCCCTGCAAATGCAGTTGGTAGAGGGGGCTTTAAAACGTCTGGATATGATCCGTACACAGCCCGAGCGAAAGGAAAGACTTTGGAAGGTCGTAAATTATCTACAGAACGGATTAAAAGAAAAAGGTTTTGATCTGGGGGATACAGAATCTGCGGTTACCCCGGTTTATCTCAAAGGAAGTATCCCGGAGGCCATGGTTTTGGTAAAGGATTTGCGTGAGAATTATGGTGTATTCTGCTCCATAGTGGTCTATCCGGTTATCCCAAAAGATATGATTCTATTGCGTATTATGCCGACTGCCAGTCATACGATTGAGGATGCTCAGGAGACGATTGATGCGTTTTCTGCCATTCGCGATAAACTGGAGAATGGTACTTACAAACGTATGTCGAAATCTATTGTTGGATAAGTTTTGGTGTGCCAATATTAATTTAGAGCTGCTTCTGCATTGAAGCGGCTCTTTTCTTTTTTAGATCATGAAGAGAGTAGATGACTAAAGTCGGGGTATGTAAAATCCGGTAGGGGCTATCCGGCCTTATAAAAAAACCGCCTTGGAGAGCTTTTTTTCCGAGGCGGTAATTCTTTGCGTTATTCCTTTATCAGAAGGAATACAGGGTGGCCCCGATTTGCATTCGTGCATAGTTAAGTGTAGGATTCCACATGAACTGGGCGTGAATGGGGATGGAGTAGTTATCGGATATTTTGATATCACGACTTGCCACAACTCCTGCATTTACAATTTGAAAATTGTCTTTATCCCCATAAAGAGCGGCTCCGTCAAAGGCAAAGGCTCCTCCTACAAAAGCATCGAGATCAAACAAATTTTCACTTTTCATCAAAGGATATTGGAGTTTGATATAAGTCGAGTGCTTGTGTTTGTCATAACTTCCGTCTGCGTTTAATAGAACTTCTCCTGCTGCCGCCCCACCATAAAGGATGACATCGGCTTCAACATATAACGGGAATTCGGAACCAAAGGTATAATTCAGTCGCAAGTCCAGAATATTGGCCGTTCTCTTTTTACTGTAATTAAAAACATCATCCGAGGCAATGTCGGTATTGATATTCCGGGAATTAAAGAGATTCCACAATCCGATATAAAAGTTATTGTTGGAGTATTGAATGTAGTAGTTGATCTCTTTATAGTGTGTCCCATCATGGTCTCGAGCCATGGCCGAGGCCCCCCAAAAACCGATTTCCCAGTTTTTGTTTTTATCCAGGGCATAGCCCAGCTGCGCCATGAATACGGGCATATCGGTAATGATTAAACCGCGCCAGAGGTGATTGTTCTGAAGATCGATAGAACCACTAAGATGATTGGGGTTTAAGATGCTGTGTGTTTCATGCTCTTGCGCCCGGAGGGGGCTACGAGTAAGGAGTACAGCCCCCAATAATAAAATATAAATAGGTTTAAACTTCATGGTTGTGTGTTTAAGGTTTTATGCCCTTTCTTTGAATCGATGGTATATTTATTGATGGTAGGAAAGGGCTGATGATTTGGATTTATAAAACGAATTAATGGCCTAACCAAAAGAATAGACCTGCTGAAACAGCAGCACCGATTATTGGTCCTGCGATGGGGATCCAGGCATAAGAGCCGTCGAAACCTCTTTTATTCTTAATGGGAAGCAGAGCATGTACGATTCTTGGCCCCAGGTCTCGCGCCGGATTGATGGCATATCCCGTGGTTCCTCCCAGAGATAGGCCGATGGCCCAAACCATAAAGGCGACGGGTAATGCCCCGAGCGTGGATAATCCGACGGGGCTTTCGCCTTTGGGCTCCAAGCCAAAATCGGGTACGCCAATATAAAGAACGGCAAATACAAGGATGAAGGTTCCCAGGATTTCGGAGAGTAGATTTAAAGGTACATTTTTGATTTCCGGTATAGTACAGAACGAGACCATTACGGTGGCGGGGTCTTTGGTTTGATCGTAGTGGTCTTTATACATAAGCCACATCAAAAAGGCCCCCAACATTGCTCCTAAAAGCTGCGCGATTATATACTGAAAGGCCATACCCCAGGAGATTCCTGCTACTCCTGCCCACATAAGCCCTAAAGTGACAGCGGGGTTTAGATGAGCCCCACTGTAGGGACCGGCAATAAGGACGCCTGCAAATACGGCAAGTCCCCATCCGGTGGTGATGAGCATCCAGTTGGCACCAACTCCGATTCCTTTGGTTTTCACCATAAGGGAGTTGGCAACGCAACCGTCACCCAATAATAGTAATACAAATGTGCCGACAAATTCGGCTACGACTGGATCCATGATTTTTGGTTTTAAAGGTTATAAGTAATAGTGAGTGGATTAATCTTCCGCCCAATCTTTAGAGCGTTCAACGGCCTTGTGCCAGCCTTTGATCATTTTTTCGACATCATTACGATCGGCCTCGGGTTCAAATTCTTTATCGATTACCCATTGAGACTGGATGTCGTCAATGCTATCCCAGTATCCAACGGCCAAACCGGCGAGATAAGCTGCACCAAGGGCAGTGGTTTCCAAATTTTGGGGTCGGATTACTTTGGTGTTGTTGAGGTCTGCCTGAATTTGCATCAAAAGATTACTGGCCGAAGCCCCGCCATCGACGCGAATTTCCTTGCTTTCCTTGCCTGAATCTGCTTCCATGGCTTTGACGACATCGTAAACCTGGTAGGCTATTCCTTCCAATGTGGCGCGAGCTATATGCCCGCGGTTGGTTCCCCGGGTAATTCCGACAACGGTACCTCGAGCATACTGATCCCAATGTGGAGCTCCTAATCCCGTTAAGGCAGGAACAAAATACACCCCTCCGTTATCATCAACAGATTCGGCCAGGGCATTAATCTGAGGAGCTACATCAATGAGTCGTAACCCGTCACGAATCCACTGGATAGCGGCACCGGCCACGAATACACTCCCTTCGAGACAATAGGTGACCTCTCCGTTAATTTTCCAAGCGATGGTCGTTAGTAAGTTGTTTTCTGTTTTTACTGCTTCGTTTCCCGTATTCATCAATAGAAAACAACCGGTTCCATAGGTGTTTTTGACCATACCGGGTTTAGTACATAATTGCCCGAAGAGAGCTGCTTGTTGATCCCCGGCAATTCCGGCAATTGGAATTTTAGTAGAGAATAGGGTGGTAGCCGTTTCTCCATAGATTTCGCTGCTTTGTTTGACTTTCGGCAACATTTCTTTGGGGATGTCAAATAACTTTAGGAGATCTTCATCCCATTTCATGTCGTGGATGTTGAAAAGCATAGTACGGGATGCATTGGTGACGTCGGTCATGTGCATTCGGCCCCGGCTGAGTTTCCAAATCAACCAGGAATCGATGGTTCCAAAACAAAGTTCTCCGTTTTTGGCACGTTCGCGGGCCCCTTCTACGTGATCCAAAATCCATTTTACTTTAGTTCCGGAAAAATAAGCATCCAATATCAGGCCGGTTTTTTCCTGAATCTTATCGGCATGACCTTTCTCGCGAAGCTCGTCACAGAATTTTGAAGTTCTTCGATCCTGCCATACAATGGCTTTATGGATGGGCTTACTGGTTTTCCGATCCCAAACGATGGTGGTTTCCCGCTGATTGGTAATCCCGATTCCAGCTACATCCCTTCCGTCTATTCCCGATTTTGCGATGGCTTCGGCAGCAACGGAAATCTGAGTGGACCAGATTTCGTCGGCATCGTGTTCTACCCATCCGGGTTTGGGGAAGTACTGCTTAAAATCCTTTTGAGAGGTTGCGACCTTCTCTCCTTTTCGATTAAACAAAATGGCTCTTGAGGAGGTCGTTCCTTGGTCAAAAGCCAGAATTAACTTTTCATGGTTGTTCATAATAAGTGAATTAGTAGTTAATAATTGAGTTTAATTTTCTTTAGGGGGATAGGGAGCAATAAGATAATTTTGAGCCACTCGGATAAAGTCTTGCACCTCTCCTTTTACCCTGTCATCGCTCCAATCCAATTCTTCTTGGAAGATTTCGGCAATTTTGGGAGCCACGTCTATAGCGGCTTTCGCATCTAAGAATAAGAGTCGGGTACGGCGGGCCAAAACATCCTCGACACGCTCGGCCATTTCTTTACGAATAGCCCAAATGACCTCAGCGATAGTATTGTCGTGATCGGGATGAAGACGTTTGGCATAATATGGATTCTGTTTTTCCAGAGCTCGTAATTGAGGAATATCAGATCCATATACATACAGGTGGTTTTTCATATTGACTTCTTGAGAAGGAAGGTTGCCGTGAATCGAGAGGTTTTCGGTTTGACAGGGGTGGCTCTCCAATTGATGAACCTCAATGGCTTTATCAATCACATCTTCTGCCATTTTTCTATAGGTCGTCCATTTTCCTCCGGTTAAGGTGATCAACCCGGTTTTATCGACGATCACTTTATGACTTCGGGAAACTTCTTTTGTCTTTTTGCTTCCTTCTTTTGGGGCGGCCAAAGGGCGCATTCCCGCATATACTGCCTTAATGTCGTCTTTGCTCGGTTTCTTGGCGAGATACTGCTGGGCATTTGTCAGAATAAAGTTGATTTCTTTCTCCAAGGCTCGAGGTTCAAAAGTCCCTTCTTCCATCAGGGTATCGGTGGTTCCTACAAGCACTCGGTGATGCCAGGGAACGACAAAGAGAACGCGACCGTCGGAGGTCTTCGGAATCATAATGGCATCATCCCCGTCCAAAAAGGATTTATCCATCACCAAATGAACGCCTTGGCTGGGCATAATCATCTTACGATGGTTTGGATTGTTCATATTGAGTACTTCGTCGGTAAAGATTCCGGTGGCATTGATGACGGCTCTGGCTTTTATATCAAAACGTTGATTGCCAAGTTGATCTTCCGCCACAACCCCGATAACTTTATTTTGATCGTCTTTTATCAAATTGACTACTTTCATATAATTGATCACCGTTCCGCCTTCATCAACGATGGTTTGCGCCAGGCTCACGGCCAATCGGGAATCGTCAAACTGACCATCCGTATAGATAACTCCGCTTTTTAGCCCCTCCGGTTCAATGTTTCCGATTCGGTTTATGGTTTTTTCCTTATTGACGCGTCGGGTCCTGCCTAAACTCAGGCTTCCGGCAAGTCGATCATAAAGCCAAAGTCCGAAGTTGTAATAATAGCCTTGCCACCATTTGTAGTTGGGAATGACAAAGCCCAAGGTGCGCACCAGATGAGCCGCATTTTTGGCTAACAGTCCTCGCTCTTTGAGGGCTTCCCTGACGAGGCTGATGTTTCCCTGTTGGAGATAACGAACCCCCCCGTGTACCAGTTTAGTGCTCCTACTGGAGGTGCCTTTTGCAAAATCATGGGATTCCAATAATAATGTTTTGTAGCCTCGACTGGCTGCATCTACCGCCGATCCCAGGCCGCTTGCTCCACCGCCAATAACAATGAAATCGTAGATTAAATCCTTTGAAAGCTTCTTCATTTCTGTGTTTCTATCCATCTTTCTAAAATTAATCGAAATATTATGAAACCAAATATAAATAAAAATTAATTAAATCGAAATATAATATAAGTTAAAATGTAAATATCGTAAGTTTTCAAAAGTTAATAAACTTGTTTCCGTCAGATGATTTTTACGTCCTTAAAAGCCGTAGAAAGTTTTTACAATTGCTTGAAGTGTTGTATTTTGGGCAAAAAATTAGGCTTATATGTATAAAATCTCTGATCGGCATCAATATATTTTGAATAGGATAAGAGACCAGGGAAAAGTTAATGTGTCTCAGCTTAGTGAAAAATTAAAAGTTTCGGAAGTTACCATTCGGAAGGATTTAAGCTTTTTGGAAGATAAGAGGCTCCTCTTTAGAACACACGGGGGGGCCATTCAAAAAAATCCTTACATCAATGAGCAACCGATTAGCGAGAAACAACACATAAATGCTGAAGAGAAAGAGCGAATCGGAAAAGCTGCGGCTCAACTCCTTGTAGAAAATGATACCATCATTATAGCTTCCGGTACTTCGGTGTTGGCCTTGGCCAAAGAAATTCGACCCCAAAAAGAATTGACGGTGATCTCGGCTTCCTTGAATGTATCACTCGAATTGAGTAAGCATAAAGACATTGAAATTCTTCAATTGGCAGGTGTTTTAAGGAAGAGTTCCTATTCTGTGGTAGGTAATTATAGCGAGGGGATTCTGGAGTCTTTTTCCTGCCATAAGCTTTTCCTCGGGATTGATGGATTAGATTTCGAATTTGGTTTAACGACCACCAGCTTGCAGGAGGCTCAACTCAATCAAAAAATGATTGAAGCTGCCGAACAAATCATTATTCTTACAGATTCAAGTAAGTTTGGTCGCAGAGGTTTTGGGAGAATCTGTGGCTTGGACAAAGTAGATATTATTATAACGGATAAAAATATTCCCGAAAGATACCTTAA
>CAZBXQ010000045.1:0-26872 GCA_964495935.1 uncultured Flavobacteriaceae bacterium | reverse complement strand
ACACTGCGAATTCTCTGCGGGCTCTGCGGTTAAAAAATGGGGGAGTTTTGAGTTTTTGAGCTTCCCTAAATAGCGTTGACCGTTTTGGTTAATTGGTTAAACGGTTAAACAGCTAAACAGTTCACAAATTAAGCGGGTTGTATGCGGCTCATTCTTGGACCTCAATAAAAAATTTAAAATCCAAAATTTCCAATTGTTAATCGGGTGATGACAATTTTATCATAAACTCCGTGAACACTGCGAATTCTCTGCGGGCTCTGCGGTTAAAAAATGGGGGGATTTTGAGTTTTTGACCTTCCCTAAATAGGGTTGACCGTTTTTAGGTTAGATCTTGAATCCCCGCTGTCGCCGCACCTCAAATAAGAGGATTCCGGCTGAAACGGAGACGTTCATCGAATCGATTTGACCATTCATGGGAATGATGATGTTTTGGGTGGAATGCTCCCGCCATTTCTGACTTAATCCTACAGCCTCGGTACCTACAACGATGGCTGTTGAACCGGTAAAATCCGGTGTTGTATAGATTACGGAGGATTGCAGGGTAGCGCAAAAAATTTGGATATTTTTATTTTGTAGAAAAGTAATAATTTCGGTCGTGCTTCCCGTTGCAATTTGGTTGGTGAAAATTCCACCAACGCTGGATCGGATGATATTGGGATTGTACAAATCTGTTTTGGGATTGGCGATGATAACACTATCGACGTGAGCCGCATCTGCGGTACGAAGTAATGCTCCTATATTTCCCGGTTTTTCCGGAGCTTCGGCCACTAACAGGAAGGGAGATTCAGGGAGTTTTAGAGAAGATAAATCGTGAGTCTTGCTTTTAGCAACGGCCAGAATTCCTTCGGTACTTCCGCGATAGGCTATTTTTTGATAGACTTCCTGGGTAACTTCAATTTTGTTTTTTGCTTTTGCAATCGGAAGAGGGAGGTCAAAAGCCGGTAAGTGTTCGGGGCAATAATAAATTTCAAGAAGCTGGTAGCCTGATAGGACAGCCCGGTTAATCTCCCGTATTCCTTCAATCACAAAGGTACCGGACCGACGTCGGTTTCTGGATTTTTCCTGAAGGTGTAACAGGTTTTTAACGGCTTTGTTTTGCGTGCTCGAAATCTGTTTTTCCATGGGAGTTAATACGATTTACAGGTTGTAAAGATAAATATATTAGTCCGTTGTGGGAGGGTAGGCAGCGCGGGTTTTTGGTGTGGAGTACGAATACGATCTATCATTTGTTTACCCTCGAATGATTTTTAGAGTGCGTTTGCTCCCTGATAATAATTCACCAATAGCGCAACCACATAGCTATAACTCTTCATTCCGTCGGGTTGGTTATTGGCCTTGAGATAATTTCCGTAGAAGAGTTTAAAACCGGGTTCGAGCGGATTTTCATATTGCTCCCAAAAATCATTGATTTCCCGATAATTCTTTAGAACGCCGGGGTGGATTTCCGCAAGAAGTGTTTTGGCTTTTTCCGGAGCTCTTTTTTGGAGATCCGCCAGGCAATAGCGCAGCGCAAAAGCATGTCCGGCGTAATCAAAGTAGGGGTTGGGGTGATGGATGGTTGCCAGTGTCGCCATAAAGTTAGCTTCATTTTCTTTAGCATACCCCAGTTGGTGTCCCATTTCATGAGTCATTGTGGTAGGCTGACTAAATTTTGGGATTTTACGGTTGTATTGGGCTTCGTTGGTCAAGGGGTTGAGGTAGCCGCTAAATCCCATAAACGAGAGAGGAAGGCTAAAAATAGAAGGTTTTATATGCTTAAATTTAAAGTTTAACTTAGGGTTCGCAACCATCGCTTTATCATATCCTTGAATGGCAAGATCATTAATCTCCGTTGAAGTAAAATCAAAAATAACTGCCTGGTCGGGGTTCTGTGTAAGTTGAAGTTGCAGAGCATTGGTTCTTTCGACTAATCGTTGAGAGAGGTTGAGAAGGGCAGAAGTGGTATATTGCGTTTTGATTTGAAGACTTTGATCCAGCGGTAACCGATAATAGTTTAATCCCCAGAGGAAATGAAAAAGGAAGTAAAAAATGGAAATCGTCGCCAAGACTTGGAGGAGCCTTGCTTTTAAGGGTCGGAATTTTGATCGGATTACTTTGATAAGCCAACGAATGAGGGCGATACCCAGAAAAATATACAGGAAGTCACCGAAGGAAAAGGGAATCCAGCCCCATAGTGTTTGTTCTATTCCGGCGATGAATTTGTAAAAATGAAGACTGTATAGTTGCTCAATTTTTTCCGGATAATTTTTAAAGATACGAATAATTATATATTGTATCGGGAGGGCAATCGCCAGATAGGTATTCTTTTTCATAGCTCAAACATACGATTTGAGCGGCATAAAATCCCGTTTTATAGATGGATTCTGAATGGTTTTCATTGATTATATTAAGAGTTTATATGATAGGTTATAATAATCTATTAGACAGTATTTAGAACATTAAAAGAGATATTTTATCTATGTCTTTTTGAGGTAGAAATAAAGAGTAGGAAGAAGAAATAAAAGGAGGAAAGCAGCAGACCGTCCTCTCGTGTTTTGTTTTTGATTACTTCATATTTTGCGGAAGAATAAATAGAGGGCCCTCTTAGACTCAAGTTTTGAGTCGGAGGAAGATGTCATGTCGATTTTTTCGAGGTACGAGAAACGAGACATCTTTTTTATATTGCTGAAGTTTCGGAGATGTTCTCATGAACTGAATTCAACACGATTTATTGGAATATATTCATACTGTATTTATTTTTAATGGGTTATAGAAAAGTAAATTGATTGAATCCATCCCCAATACCCCACCTACGGCACCCCTCTTTATAAAGAGGGGAATGGACGTGCGATTCAATGAAATGTAGTTGGGGATCCGGAGGATTAAAAAAGAAAATAAACCTAATTCCCCTCGGGTAGAGGGGTGCCCGCAGGGCGGGGTGTCGATTTCGGAACAAGAAGCATAAATTAATGCCTGAAGGATGAACCCCGAAACTTTTGTTATATTGTTAAAACCTTCGATATGTTTTTTATATCACGCTACGCTTCGTTATAAATCGAATAGACAACATTCCGTTGGATTTTAGCTTTAGGTACTAAATTCAGCAACCATTTATTTCTTTGAAAGGGCCTATCTTTTTTTGAATTTGTATTTTTGAAGGCAGGGTAAAGCAATAAAGGGGCTGGGTTAAATCGGGAAACGGGAGAGGTAAGATTTTAAAAATTTGGATAATTATGGATTTTTCGGATTTTAAAGATTATTTACGGTATGAAAAGAATTATTCGCCGCATACGATAAAGGCGTATATTGGCGATTTGCAGCACTTTTCTGATTTTGTTCATAAAACGCTTGGACGAACACGAATTCAAGAGATCGATTATAAGCCCATCCGATTGTGGATTATAAAATTGGCAGAGGAGGGGATATCCCATCGTTCTATCAATCGTAAAATATCTTCTTTACAGGCCTATTATCGATTTTTATTGCAAACTCGCCAACTTGATGAATCTCCTTTGGCCGCTCATAAGTCATTGAAAGAAGCGCGGAAAATCCAGATTCCCTTTTCGCAAAAAGAGATGGCACATTTTTATGAGTTGGAATTTCCGGATGATTTTAAAGGGCTCCGGAATCGCTTGATGGTGGAATTATTATATGGCACCGGTATTCGCCGTGCAGAACTAATCGACATAAAAAAAAATGATTTGGACCGGGAGCGAGGGATTTTAAAGGTTTCGGGGAAAGGTAATAAGGAACGGATCATCCCGGTTATACCTTCGATTTTTGAAACCTTAAGCCGATATATGGAGAAACGGCAAGACGTATTTAAAATAAACAGTTCCGATCAGGATTATTTGTTGCTGACTCAAAAAGGAAAAAAAATATACCCGACGTTGGTGTATCGGGTAGTGCGGGGCTATTTTTCCCGGATATCGTCAAAACACAAGCTGAGCCCTCATGTTCTTCGGCATTCCCTGGCTACCCATTTGTTGAATGAAGGGGCAGATATTAATTCTATAAAATCCTTGCTGGGGCATGAAAGTTTGGCTTCGACTCAGGTATATACACATAATGATATAGCCGCTTTGAAAAAGGTATATAAAAAGGCACATCCGCGGAGTAATAAGGGAGAGAGGGAGTAATCTTGAAGCCGGCGAAAGCCGGGAAGAACGGGGGTGAAATAATATTTAAAAAATAAATAAAAAAGTTTTGCATATCTCTCAAACAAATATATATTTGCATCCCGTAAAAAGCGTGTGCGGGTTTTTACAAATTTTGCCGATGTAGCTCAGCTGGCTAGAGCAGCTGATTTGTAATCAGCAGGTCGTGGGTTCGAGTCCCTCTATCGGCTCCAGAACGGTACTTTGAAATCATGTTTTTGCAATCGGGAGGATACTCAAGCGGCCAACGAGGACAGACTGTAAATCTGTTGTTTTTTAACTTCGCAGGTTCGAATCCTGCTCCTCCCACATAAAGATAAAAAAGGCTTGTATTTTGTAAATTATAATTCTATATTTGCAAGCCGGAATTAAAGGCTGATTTAGTTTTCAAGTCAGGCATCAATTGAGAACCAATAATTTTGATGTTGAAAACATGCAGGTCATTAATTCCCAGTACTATTAATAAGCGGGAGTAGCTCAGTTGGTAGAGCGTCAGCCTTCCAAGCTGAATGTCGCCGGTTCGAACCCGGTCTTCCGCTCGATAAACCCTTAACGAGGAAGAGAATTAAGTTCTTTAAGAAGGAGTTGAGTAAAAGAATAAGAAGGAGGGGGAGCAGTTTATGCTGAGTGCAGCCGAAGTAAACCCGGTCTTCTGCTCAAAAAAGATTGAAAAGATCTTTTATTTAAGGCTTGGGCATCCGGCCTGTCGAATAGACAAAAGCCGACGTAGCTCAGGGGTAGAGCGCTTCCTTGGTAAGGAAGAGGTCACGAGTTCAAATCTCGTCGTTGGCTCTGCTTTTAAGCACGGCTTCAAGAATAAAGAAACTTCGGGGCCGGTCCTCCAGATGGCGGATAGACTCCTGAACCTTTTGAACGAGACAGGTCTCGAGGCATTGATCCAACCTTCTCGTCTGCCGGAACCAACGGCAAAGGAAGATTAAAAAGAGAAAGACAACAGGGCAAAAGCTCGGTTGTTTCTCGTATTTAAAAGTGAACACTAATATATAACTAAGATTAATAATTTGAAATTATGGCAAAGGAACATTTTGATCGTTCGAAGCCGCACCTGAATATTGGTACGCTCGGACACGTAGATCACGGAAAAACGACTTTAACTGCTGCAATTACCAAGGTAATGGCAGATGAAGGCTTTGCAGAAGCAAGTGCCTATGACCAGATTGACAACGCGCCCGAGGAAAAAGAGCGAGGGATTACCATTAACTCTTCACACGTAGAATATTCGACTGCTAATCGTCACTATGCACACGTGGACTGTCCGGGACACGCCGACTATGTGAAAAACATGGTTACCGGTGCTGCTCAGATGGACGGTGCGATCTTGGTGGTAGCCGCTACAGATGGTCCCATGCCACAAACTCGTGAGCACTTGTTGCTGGGACGTCAGGTAGGAATTCCAAAGATTGTTGCTTTCTTGAACAAAGTGGACTTGGTTGACGATGATGAGTTGCTGGAATTGGTAGAAATGGAAGTACGGGAGTTGCTTTCGTTCTACGATTACGATGGAGATGACGCACCTGTAATTACCGGTTCTGCTTTGGGAGCTTTGGATGGAGATGAAAAATATGTTCAGGCAATCAAAGATCTAATGGAGGCTGTTGACGAATGGATTCCTTTACCTGAGCGTGATGTTGACAAACCGTTCTTGATGCCGATTGAAGATATCTTCTCGATTACCGGTCGGGGTACGGTTGCTACCGGACGAATCGAAACCGGAGTCGCGAATACGGGAGACGAAGTTCAGATTCTGGGAATGGGAGCAGATTTAAAATCTACCATTACCGGCGTTGAGATGTTCCGTAAAATTCTGGATCGAGGGGAAGCCGGTGACAACGTAGGTATTTTATTGCGAGGTATCGACAAAACACAAATTACGCGTGGAATGGTAGTTTGTAAGCCGGGTTCTGTTACCCCGCATGATAAATTTAAAGCGGAGGTATATATCCTGAAGAAGGAAGAAGGAGGACGACACACCCCTTTCCACAACAGCTACCGTCCCCAGTTCTATATCCGAACAACAGACGTAACCGGAACCATTACCCTTCCTGATGGAGTAGAAATGGTAATGCCGGGAGATAACTTGACCATTACTGTCGAATTGCTTTCTCCGGTTGCTTTGAGCAAGGGATTGCGGTTTGCCATCCGAGAAGGAGGCCGAACAGTAGGTGCCGGTCAGGTGACTGAAATTCTTGATTAATTCTAAGGAATGAACAGAGGTCAAAAGGTATCTACTTGGTCATCTTGTAGATACCTTGACTTTTGTATAGCGATGAAGTTTGCTCTTCTTTTTTAAGCGAAAAGGAAAGAATATTAATCTTTGAAATATCGGAATACGGGTTTAGCTCAGTTGGTAGAGCACTGGTCTCCAAAACCAGGTGTCGGGAGTTCGAGCCTCTCAACCCGTGCAAAAATAAGCGAGGCGAGAAGTTTATCCTGAGCGTAGTCGAAGGAAGCCTCTCAACCCGTGCAAAAGTAAGCGAGGCGAGAAGCGTGGCACTGAGCAATGTAGCCGAAGTGTTTATCCTGAGCGTAGTCGAAGGGAGCCTCTCAACCCGTGCAAACAGAAATACAGGAACGAGGAGTTTGTCTCCATCGGGAATCGAGGAAATACGATTAAATCCGTTTTAATATAATACCGTTTTATGGCTGGGATAAAAGAATATGTTTCAGAATCTTATCAGGAGTTAACCAACCACGTCACTTGGCCGACCTATGCCGAAGCACAAAAGCTAACGGTTTTGGTATTGGTGTTTTCCATCATTTTTGCATTGGCGGTGTGGGGTGTAGATACGCTTTTTAGTACAATAATTGAACAGTATTTTAAATGGGTTAAATCATAAAGCTGGATATGACAGAGGAAAGAAAGGAAAATATGGAGTGGTATGTGGTTCGTGCTTTAGGGGGAAAAGAGAATAAAATTAAGGAGCGGATTGAGAAGGAGATTGCCTATCAGAAGTTAGATGATTATGTCGAGCAGATTTTAGTCCCTACCGAAAAAGTGATTCAGGTTCGTCGGGGAAAAAAAGTAAGCCGGGAACGGGTTTATTTTCCGGGCTATATTATGATTTTGGCCGATTTAAAAGGAGAGGTTCCACATGTGATTAAAAGTGTAAACGGAGTGATTGGCTTTTTAGGCGAGACCAAAGGTGGAGATCCCATCCCCATGCGGGAATCGGAGGTCAACCGGATGTTAGGAAAAGTTGATGAACTGTCGGTTCAGGAGAGTCAAATCAATATTCCGTATGTCGTGGGGGAGACCATTAAAGTAATTGACGGGCCGTTCAACGGATTTAACGGAACGATTGAAAATATCAACGAAGAAAAGCGAAAACTGGAGGTGATGGTCAAGATCTTTGGCCGAAAAACACCTTTGGAACTGAGCTATATGCAAGTTGAAAAAGTGTAAATGTTACGCCTATTTTATAGGATTATCAATAATGCTTCCAATTAGACGATAATTCAAATCAAACTACAAACAAATGGCAAAAAAAGTTAGTAAAGTAATTAAAGTACAGGTTCGTGGTGGTGCTGCCAACCCCTCGCCTCCCGTAGGTCCGGCCTTGGGTGCTGCCGGGGTGAATATCATGGAGTTCTGTAAGCAATTCAATGCGCGAACGCAGGATAAATCGGGCCAGCTCTTACCTGTTGAGATTACCGTTTTTCAAGATAAGTCTTTTAATTTTATAGTGAAAACCCCGCCGGCTGCCGTGCAATTGATGCAGGCTGCCAAGGTGAAAAAAGGTTCCGGAGAGCCGCTTACCAAGAAAGTGGGCAGCGTGACTTGGGATCAGGTAAAGGCTATTGCAGAGGATAAAATGCAGGACCTAAATGCGTTTACGGTAGAGTCCGCTATGCGATTGGTAGCCGGTACAGCCCGATCAATGGGAATTTCTGTAAAAGGCAAAGCGCCGTTTTAATTATAAAAAGACTTCAAAATGGCAAAATTAAGTAAAAAGCAAAAAGAGCTTAGAGGAAAATTTGATGCTTCAGAGAAATATACGGTCAAAGAGGCATCGACGATTATAAAGGAGATTTCTAAGGTCAATTTTGATCCTTCTGTTGACTTGGCGGTTCGGTTGAATGTCGATCCCCGTAAGGGAAATCAGATGGTACGCGGGGTGGTAACCCTTCCCCATGGAACCGGTAAGGATGTAACCGTATTGGCATTGGTAACTCCCGATAAAGAAGCAGAGGCTAAAGAAGCCGGCGCCGATTATGTTGGTTTAGACGAGTACCTGGAGAAGATCAAGGGAGGATGGACCGATGTGGATGTGATTGTAACAATGCCGAGTGTGATGGGAAAATTAGGTCCGCTGGGGCGTATTTTAGGCCCTCGTGGATTGATGCCCAACCCGAAGACCGGTACCGTAACGATGGACATCGCCAAGGCCGTTTCGGACGTTAAAGCGGGTAAAATCGACTTTAAGGTAGAAAAGAACGGAATTGTTCATGCAGCCGTGGGGAAAGCTTCGTTTTCGGTCGAGCAATTGACGGGAAACACAAGAGAGTTATTGACCACGCTGGTCAAGTTGAAACCCCAAGCGGTTAAAGGAAGATATATTAAAAGTATCTACATGTCCAGTACGATGAGTCCGAGCGTCGAGATTGATACCAAACGTTACACCGAGCAATAATTTAGCATTATGACAAGACAAGAAAAAGCACAAGTTATAGAGGACTTGACGGAAAGATTGAAGGGTACCGATACCATCTATTTAGCCGATATTTCTGGTTTGGATGCGGGCAGTACAACAAGACTTCGTCGGGCTTGTTTTAAGGCAGATGTGAAATTATCTGTGGTTAAAAACACGCTTTTAAAACGAGCGATGGATGCCAGCGGAAGAGAATTTGGTGAACTTCCGGAGGTTCTGAAGGGAAATACGTCCTTGATGATTGCCGATAAGGGAAATGCCCCGGCCAGAGTTATCAAAGAGTTTAGAAAGAAGAATGAAAAACCCCTGTTGAAGGGGGCCTTTATAGACGAATCCGTTTATGTGGGCGATGAGAATCTCGAGGCCTTGTCCAATATCAAGTCGAAAGAAGAATTGATTGGCGATGTGATCGGACTCTTGCAATCCCCTGCCAAGAATGTGATCTCTGCATTGAAGAGCGGAGGTGGCAAACTGGCCGGAATCCTGAAAACACTTTCTGAAAAAGAGAACTAAGAAACGCACTATAAAACTAATATTTTAATAATTACACACTAAAAACGATAGAAATGGCAGATTTAAAAGATTTTGCAGAACAACTGGTTAATTTAACCGTAAAAGAAGTAAACGAATTAGCCGACATCCTGAAAGAAGAATACGGAATTGAGCCTGCGGCGGCTGCAGTAGCAGTAGCCGGTGGGGCAGCCGGAGGGGAAGAAGAAGTAGAAGAAAAAACCGAATTTGATGTGGTCTTAAAAGCAGCCGGAGGATCGAAGCTGAAAGTTGTAAAAGCGGTAAAAGAAATTACCGGACAAGGCCTTAAAGATGCAAAAGCCTTAGTTGACGGAGCTCCTGAAACCATCAAGGAAGCAGTACCCAAAGACGAAGCGGAAGCATTGAAAGCTAAATTAGAAGAAGTAGGAGCCGAAGTTGAGCTTAAATAGGCTCGGGATATCCTATAAATTTTAGGTTTAGACCTCCGGATGTAATCCCGCGAAGGTCTAAACCTTTTTGTGTATATGTACACAAATGAGGTTTTAACCATTTTTTAAAAGAGTTGAAGACGGTTTTTCATATCTTCTGGGAAATGGAGTTTTTGGAGTCGATAATAAATAGCGGGAAGGCTATTTAACGAACTGAATAGACGATTAGTAGAATCGCATTTTCCTTTACCAATAAATATTTTATAAATGTCAGATAAGCAGCAAGCCGAAAGAATAAGTTTCTCATCTGTAAAAAATCGCCCTGATTATCCGGATTTCTTAGATATCCAGATCAAATCATTCCGCGATTTTTTCCAATTAGAAACGAAGTCGGATAAGCGGGAGAAAGAAGGGCTCTACAATACCTTCATGGAGAATTTTCCGATTACCGACACACGTAACCAATTCGTACTTGAATTTTTAGACTATTTTGTCGATCCTCCGCGTTATTCGATTGAAGAATGTATCGAACGCGGGTTGACCTATAATGTGCCCTTAAAGGCGCGTTTAAAACTGTATAGCACCGACCCGGAACATGAGGATTTTGAAACCATCGTACAAGATGTGTATTTGGGAACCATCCCGTATATGACCCCCAGTGGAACCTTTGTAGTCAATGGCGCAGAGCGCGTTGTGGTTTCTCAATTACACCGTTCTCCCGGCGTGTTTTTTGGCCAGTCTTTCCACGCTAACGGAACCAAATTATACTCGGCCCGGGTGATTCCTTTTAAAGGCTCCTGGATTGAGTTTGCGACCGATATCAACAGTGTGATGTATGCCTATATCGACCGGAAGAAGAAGCTTCCGGTAACCACCCTTTTTCGGGCTATTGGATATGAGCACGATAAGGATATTTTGGAGATCTTTAATCTGGCAGAAGAAGTAAAAGTAACCAAAACCGGATTAAAGCGCGTCTTGGGTCGAAAACTGGCTGCCCGGGTGTTGAATACCTGGTATGAGGACTTTGTGGATGAAGATACCGGTGAGGTGATTTCCATTGAACGGAACGAGATCGTTTTAGATCGGGATACCGAATTGGAAAAGGAGCATATTGAAGAGATTATCGAGAGTGGAGCAAAAACCATTTTGCTGCACAAAGAAGATAATACCAACAGCGATTATGCCATTATCTATAATACGCTTCAAAAAGACCCGACTAACTCCGAGAAGGAAGCAGTTGAGCATATTTATCGACAATTGCGGAATGCAGAGCCGCCAGACGAAGATACGGCACGGGGTATTATCGATAAGCTCTTCTTCTCAGAGCAACGCTATAACTTGGGTGAAGTAGGGCGTTATCGGATGAATAAAAAATTAGGGTTGGATGCCGATATGGATCAAAAGGTATTGACCAAGGAGGACATCATAACCATCATTAAATATTTAATCGAATTAGTCAATTCAAAAGCCGAAGTCGATGATATCGACCACTTGTCCAACCGGCGGGTAAAAACCGTTGGTGAGCAAATGTCGCAGCAATTCGGCGTGGGACTGGCCAGAATGGCGCGGACTATTCGTGAGCGCATGAACGTACGGGACAACGAAGTCTTTACACCGATCGATTTGATTAATGCCAAGACCCTGTCTTCGGTGATTAATTCTTTCTTCGGGACCAACCAGTTGTCGCAGTTTATGGACCAGACGAATCCCCTGGCGGAGATTACCCATAAACGACGCTTGTCGGCTTTAGGACCCGGCGGATTGTCACGAGAACGTGCTGGTTTTGAGGTGCGAGACGTACATTATACGCATTACGGCCGGTTGTGCCCGATCGAAACTCCGGAGGGCCCGAATATCGGTTTGATTTCTTCGTTGGCGGTATATGCCAAGGTGAATCCGATGGGCTTTATCGAGACGCCGTACCACAAGGTGGAAGACGGAGTAGTGGATAAATCCACGGCTCCGGTTTATCTTTCGGCAGAAGAGGAGGAAGATATGCTGATCGGACAGGCCAATGTGGATATGGATGACGATGGAAAGATCACGTTAGAGCGTACAATCGCCCGAATGGAGGGAGATTTCCCGGTCGTTTCTCCCGATGAGTTAAACTACAGTGATGTGGCACCGAATCAGATTTCTTCGATTTCTGCTTCCCTGATTCCGTTTCTGGAAAATGATGATGCTAACCGGGCTCTGATGGGCTCCAACATGATGCGCCAGGCCGTACCTTTATTGCGGGTTGACGCCCCGATTGTGGGAACCGGACTGGAACGCCGGGTAGCTTCAGACTCCCGTATTCTGATGAATGCCGAAGGAGATGGCGTCGTGGAATATGTAGATGCCGAGAAAATTATTATCAAATACGACCGGACGGAAGATGAACGGATGGTAAGCTTTGATCCTGATGAAAAGGAGTATAAGTTGATAAAATTCAGAAAAACCAATCAGAATACTTCGGTGAATCTGAAGCCGATTGTACGCGCCGGCGATCGGGTAAAGAAGAATCAGGTTTTGTGTGAGGGGTATGCCACGCAGAATGGAGAATTGGCCCTGGGACGAAACATGAAAGTGGCTTTTATGCCTTGGAAAGGGTATAACTTTGAGGATGCTATTGTGATTTCTGAAAGAGTCGTGCGCGATGATCTGTTTACCTCTATTCATATTGATGAATATTCCATTCAGGTGCGGGACACCAAATTGGGGAACGAGGAGCTGACCGCCGATATTCCAAACGTATCCGAAGAGGCTACGAAGGATTTGGATGAAAACGGAATGATTCGAATTGGAGCCAAGGTAAAACCCGGGGATATCCTGATTGGAAAAATTACCCCGAAGGGAGAAAGCGATCCGACTCCTGAAGAGAAGTTATTGCGGGCTATTTTTGGAGACAAAGCCGGAGATGTAAAGGATGCTTCCTTGAAGGCTTCGCCGTCTCTCGAAGGTGTTGTCATTGACAAGAAGCTCTTTTCACGCGCCATTAAAAACAAACGGGAGCGTGCCAAGGATAAGGAAAAGATTGCTGCTTTAGAGCGTGAATTTGATAAAAAATTTGAAGCCCTTCAAGATCAGTTGGTAGAAAAGCTCTTTGCCATTGTAGGAGGGAAAACGGCGCAGGGCGTAAAAAACGATTTGGGAGAAGATATCCTTCCCAAAGGGAAGAAATTTACGCTTCGAATGCTGAACTCCGTAGAGGATTATACGCATTTGACCCATGGAAAATGGACGACCAGCGATAAATTGAATGAATTGGTGGCCGATCTCATCCACAATTATAAAATTAAGGAGAATGAACTTCAGGGGGATTTGCGCCGCGAGAAGTTTACCCTTTCCGTAGGGGATGAATTGCCTTCGGGAATCATTAAACTGGCCAAGGTTTACATTGCCAAAAAACGAAAACTGAAGGTGGGAGACAAAATGGCCGGACGTCACGGAAACAAGGGTATTGTCGCCCGTATCGTACGCGAAGAAGATATGCCGTTCCTCGAAGATGGTACGCCCGTTGATATCGTCTTGAATCCGTTAGGGGTGCCTTCCCGAATGAACATCGGCCAGATTTATGAAACGGTGTTGGGATGGGCCGGAGAAAAATTAGGAGAGAAATATGCAACTCCGATTTTTGATGGGGCTCAGCTCGAAGACATCAACCGGATGACTGATAAAGCCGGATTGCCCCAATACGGCCATACCTATTTGTATGATGGCGGAACCGGTGAACGTTTTGACCAGCCGGCTACCGTAGGGGTCATCTACATGTTGAAATTAGGACACTTGATCGATGACAAGATGCATGCCCGTTCCATTGGACCGTATTCGTTGATTACGCAGCAACCGCTGGGAGGTAAAGCCCAGTTTGGGGGGCAGCGATTTGGTGAGATGGAGGTTTGGGCACTTGAGGCCTACGGAGCTTCCAGTACCTTGCGGGAAATCTTAACCGTGAAGTCGGATGATGTGGTAGGCCGGGCAAAAACCTATGAAGCCATTGTAAAAGGAGACCCCATGCCGGAGCCCGGATTGCCGGAATCCTTTAATGTCTTGTTGCACGAGCTTAAAGGGCTGGCACTGGATATTCAACTGGAGGAATAACGGGGTACTGCTGATCCGGATTAATTTACCATCCGGCAATACAAAATGGTAATACAATAAAATTCTTTAGCACACGATTATGGCAAGATATCATAATAATACAACTCAAAAGAAATTTCATAAAATTTCTATCGGTTTAGCTTCCCCCGAGTCGATTTTGGCGGAATCGCGCGGAGAGGTGCTAAAACCTGAAACTATAAACTATCGTACACATAAGCCGGAACGGGACGGGCTCTTCTGCGAGCGGATTTTTGGACCGGTAAAGGATTATGAATGTGCTTGCGGAAAGTACAAACGCATCCGGTATAAAGGAATCGTTTGTGACCGATGTGGAGTTGAGGTGACTGAGAAAAAGGTACGACGGGATCGCGTGGGACATATCAATCTGGTTGTCCCCGTGGCCCATATCTGGTACTTTAGATCGTTGCCCAACAAGATTGGTTATTTGCTCGGGATTCCCTCCAAGAAATTGGATATGATTATTTATTACGAGCGTTATGTGGTGGTTCAACCCGGAAATGCAACTGATGCCGATGGGGAACCGATTCAGAAAATGGATTTCCTGACGGAAGAGGAATACCTCGATATTTTAGATCGTCTTCCCAAAGAAAACGGTTATCTCGAAGATGACGACCCCAATAAATTTATCGCCAAAATGGGAGCTGAATGTCTGATTGACCTGCTCCAGCGTATCGACCTCGATGATTTGTCCTATGAATTACGCGACAAAGCAAATAACGAGACCTCAAAACAACGAAAAACAGAGGCTTTGAAGCGATTGCAGGTGGTGGAGGCTTTTCGGGATGCCAATAACCGAAAAGAAAACAAACCGGAATGGATGGTTTTAAAGGTGATTCCGGTCATTCCGCCGGAGCTTCGGCCGTTGGTGCCGCTCGACGGGGGACGGTTTGCGACCTCAGACTTAAACGATCTATACCGGCGCGTGATTATCCGGAATAACCGATTGAAACGGTTGATGGAAATCAAGGCTCCGGAGGTGATTCTGCGAAATGAAAAACGAATGCTGCAGGAAGCCGTGGATTCACTGTTTGATAACTCTCGGAAATCCTCAGCCGTTAAATCAAGGAATAATCGGCCATTAAAATCGTTGTCCGATTCCTTAAAAGGAAAACGAGGCCGTTTCCGTCAAAACCTGTTGGGAAAACGAGTGGATTATTCGGGACGTTCGGTAATTGTGGTGGGACCCGAGTTGGAAATGCACGAATGCGGTATCCCCAAAGATATGGCGGCCGAATTGTACAAGCCGTTTGTGATTCGAAAATTGATTGAACGGGGGATTGTAAAAACCGTGAAATCGGCAAAACGAATTATCGATAAGAAAGAACCCGTAGTTTGGGATATCCTGGAAAATGTGATGAAAGGTCATCCGGTGTTGTTGAACCGAGCACCAACCTTGCACCGGTTGGGGATTCAGGCTTTTCAACCCCGTATGATCGAAGGAAAAGCGATTCAATTGCATCCCCTCGCTTGTACGGCATTCAATGCCGACTTTGACGGAGACCAAATGGCGGTTCACCTGCCGTTGGGCCCGGAGGCGATTCTGGAGGCGCAATTGCTTATGTTGGCTTCCCTTAATATTTTAAATCCGGCTAATGGTTCGCCAATTACCGTGCCTTCTCAGGATATGGTTTTGGGCTTGTACTATATGACCAAAGAGCGTCATTCTACACCGGACCACAAGATGAAGGGAGAAGGACAAACCTTTTATTCTCCGGAGGAAGTCGTCATTGCCCATAACGAAAAACGGGTGGATTTAAATAGTGCGATTAAAGTGCGTACCCGGGATTTTGATGAAAATGGGGATTTGAAACCTCAGCTTATCGAAACTACTGCGGGACGGGTATTGTTTAATGAAGTCGTACCGGTAGAAGTGGGATTCATCAATGAAGTGATGACCAAGAAAGCCCTTCGGGATCTGATTGGTCGCGTGTTAAAAGTTACCAATGTACCCCGAACCGGAACCTTCTTAAACGATATCAAAAATATGGGGTATGATGCAGCCTTCCGCGGCGGGTTGTCATTCTCATTGGGTGATATTATTATTCCTGAAGAAAAGCAAGACCTCGTTGGGAAGGCTAATGATCAGGTGGATAATATTGTCGGTAATTATAACATGGGACTGATTACCAATAATGAACGCTATAACCAGGTCATTGATGTTTGGACGGCTACCAATGCCGACCTGACCGAATTGGCCATGAAACGGATTCGCGAAGATCGGCAAGGTTTTAACTCGGTGTATATGATGTTGGATTCCGGAGCCCGGGGTTCCAAGGAACAAATCCGACAGCTTACCGGTATGCGGGGCTTGATGGCCAAACCGAAAAAATCCAATGCCGGCGGGGGAGACATTATTGAAAACCCGATTCTTTCCAACTTTAAGGAAGGACTCTCGATTTTGGAATACTTTATCTCTTGCCACGGAGCGCGAAAAGGATTGGCCGATACGGCTTTGAAAACGGCTGATGCCGGATACTTGACCCGTCGGTTGGTAGATGTATCTCAGGATGTGATCATTCGGGATGAGGATTGTGGTACCCTGCGCGGAATTGAAGTTTCAGCATTGAAGAAGAATGATGAAGTCGTACAATCCCTAAGTGAACGGGTGTTGGGTCGTACTTCCTTGAATGATGTAGTCAATCCGATTACCAAGGAGCTTATTGTAGAAGCCGGACAAGAAATCGATGAGGAAATTGCTCACCGATTGGAAGAATCTCCGCTGGAGACCGTTGAAGTTCGTTCTCCGCTCACTTGTGAGTCCAAACAAGGGGTTTGTAAGACCTGCTACGGGCGCAATCTGGCCACCGGTAAGACGGTACAGAAAGGAGAAGCTGTTGGTGTGGTGGCTGCGCAATCTATTGGAGAGCCCGGTACCCAGCTGACCTTACGTACTTTCCACGTAGGGGGTATTGCAGGAAATATCTCGGAAGAACATCAGGTGATTGCCAAATTTGACGGAATTGCCGAAATTGATGATCTCAAGGTAGTCGAAGGTGAAGATGATGCTGGAAAGCCCGCTAACGTGGTCATTTCCCGTACTTCAGAATTAAAGATTGTAGATCCCAAGACTGATCATGCGATGGGACACGCGGTTATTCCTTATGGTGCCCAATTATTTGTAAAGAATGGTGCCAAAGTGAAAAAAGGCGATGTAATCTGTCAATGGGATCCCTATAATGGAGTGATTATCTCAGAATATGGGGGAACCGTGAAGTTTGAGAACCTCAAAGAAGGAGGTACTTATCAGGTCGAAACCGATGAGCAAACCGGATTCCAGGAAAAGGTCATTATCGAGGCCAAGAAGAAACGAAGAAAGAAAGTTCCTTCCTTGCGAATTGAAGATAAGAAAGGAGAATTAATTCGATCTTATAACCTTCCTGTCGGGGCGCACCTGATGGTAGATGATGCCGAAAAAATTAAAACCGGTAAAGTATTGGTTAAGATTCCGAGAAAATCATCGAAAGCCGGAGATATTACCGGAGGCCTGCCACGGGTTACGGAATTGTTTGAAGCGCGTAATCCTTCTAATCCGGCAGTTGTAAGCGAGATTGACGGAGTTGTTTCCTTTGGTAAGATTAAACGGGGTAATCGCGAGATTATCGTGGAGTCCAAATTCGGTGATATCAAGAAGTACTTGGTGAAATTGTCCAATCAGATCCTGGTTCAGGAAAATGATTATGTGCGGGCGGGAATGCCGTTGTCTGACGGAGCCATTACCCCCAAAGACATCTTGAATATCAAGGGGCCGAGTGCGGTACAACAATACTTGGTAAACGAAGTACAGGAGGTATATCGACTGCAAGGGGTTAAGATTAATGACAAGCACTTTGAAGTAGTTGTACGCCAGATGATGCAGAAGGTCAAAATTGTCGATCCGGGCGATACGATTTTCTTGGAGAATCAAAAGGTACACCGGAATGACTTTATCGAAGTGAATGATGCCATATATGGAATGAAAGTGGTTGAAGACGCCGGAGATAGTAGTACTTTTAAACCGGGTAAAATTGTTTCGGCTCATGAATTGCGGGATGAGAATTCGGCCTTGCGAAGAGCCGATAAGAATTTGGTGGAAGCACGTGATGCCGAGCCCGCTACGGCCCGGCCGATTTTACAGGGAATTACTCGGGCTGCCTTGCAAACGAAGTCCTTTATTTCTGCTGCTTCCTTCCAGGAAACGACGAAGGTCCTGAATGAAGCTGCTGTGAGCGGTAAGATCGATGCGCTTGAAGGCCTCAAAGAGAACGTCATTGTGGGTCATCGAATCCCGGCCGGTACCGGTTTACGGGAATATGAAGACGTAATTGTCGGCTCGAAAGAGGAATTTGAAGAAATGATGGAAGAAAAGCAGGAAGTGAACCTGAATTAAGAAGAAAGTAATTTTAAAATATAAAGGCCCTTGGAGCTTGTATCCAAGGGCTTTTTTTATACCTTGTCAACACTTTAAAGCCTTTGATTATGAGTGACCAGAAAAAAGAAAATAATCCCCAAAAGAGGAAGCTGAATATTGAATTGGATGAAGCAACCGCCCAAGGTCAATACAGCAACTTGGCGGTAGTCAATCATTCTCCGTCAGAATTTGTGGTCGATTTTGTAAATATCATGCCGGGAGCACCAAAGAGCAAAGTGAAGTCTCGTATTATCCTGACCCCTCAACACGCGAAACGGTTATTGCGAGCATTGAAGGACAATATTGGCCGGTTTGAAAAACAATATGGAGAGATCAAGGATTACGGTCATAAATCTCCCTCTATTCCCTTAAATTTTGGGCCCACGGGAGAAGCCTGATTTTTATAGAACCCGGGATGAGTTTCCGAAATCCGGGACGGCGGTCTAATATTTTTTGATCAAGATTATTGATGGAAGGAGAGAAATCTGCCCTTCCACTGTTTACTCTGGTAGCATCTCCTTATCATAAGAATATCGAGATCCATTTGTCCGGCTTGACAACTTTTTTACGGCCCTTTTCCTATACTACCGACTGGGATAAAGGGATAGGGGAATCCTCTTTATAAAGCCAAAGGCTTAAAATCCTATCTTATTTTATAAACTCTCCATTTGCGACAGCTTCTTCAGGGCTGACAAATACGATTTGACCTTCTTCGTTTTCGGTCATCAGAATCATTCCTTCGCTTACTACACCTCGTAGTTTTCGGGGTTTGAGATTGGCCACGATGCATATTTTTTTGCCGATGAGTTCTTGGGGTTCGAATTGTTCGGCAATGCCGGAGACAATGGTTCGTTGATCCATCCCCGTATCCACTTTAAACTTTATAAGTTTCTTGGTTTTTGGGATTTTTTCGGCTTCCAGGATTTCGGCGGTGCGGAGATCAAGCTTGGTAAAATCGTCGAAGTCGATTTCTTCCTTTTGTGGGGATACTTCTTGATTTTCAGTTCTATTGGCCTTCTTTGTAGCTTCCAGTTTATCTCGTTGTTTTTGGATTTCAGCATCTTCAATTTTGTCAAACAACAATTCCGCTTGTCCGATTTGGTGGCCGGCAGGTAAGGGATTTCCGGTTGTAGCAATATCCCAATGCAAATTTTCTTCAAGGCGGAGCAGCTGTTTTAATCGATCTGAGGTAAAGGGTAAAAAGGGTTTGCTCAGGGGGACCATAGAAGCTGCTATTTGCAGGGCGATATGGATGATTGTAGCCACGCGATCCGGATCTGTTTTAATCAATTTCCAGGGCTCGGCATCCGCTAAATATTTGTTTCCCAATCGTGCGAGATTCATCATTTCGGATTGGGCTCGTCTAAAATGATAGGCTTCTATGGAAGCAGCAATCTGAGCCGGAAATTTTTTTAAGGTATCCAGAGTTTCCCGGTCAACCTCTTGGAGTTCGGTAATTTCCGGGACTTTTCCATCGTAATATTTATTGGTTAAAACAATCACCCGATTGATAAAATTTCCGAAAATCCCTACCAATTCGCTGTTATTCCGGGTTTGGAAGTCTTTCCAAGAGAAATTGTTGTCCTTGGTTTCGGGAGCGTTGGCGGTAATGACATACCGCAGCACATCTTGTTTCCCTTTAAAGTCCTCAAGATATTCGTGGAGCCAGACCGCCCAGTTTTTGGAGGTTGAGAGTTTCTGTCCTTCGAGATTTAAAAATTCATTGGCCGGGACATTATCCGGAAGGATGTAATCACCATGTGCCTTTAACATCACGGGAAAAATAATACAATGAAAGACAATATTGTCCTTCCCGATAAAATGGACAAGTTTGGTATCCTTATCTTTCCAATACGGTTCCCAGTCTTTTCCCTCCCGTTCGGCCCATTCTTTGGTGGAAGATATATAGCCAATGGGAGCGTCAAACCAGACATACAGCACCTTTCCTTGGGCGTCTTTTAACGGAACCGGAATGCCCCAGTCGAGATCCCGGGTGACGGCACGGGGTTTAAGCCCTTCATCAATCCAGGATTTACACTGCCCGTAAACATTCGTTTTCCAGTCCTTTTCATGCCCCTTGATAATCCATTGATCAAGCCAGTCGTTATATTGATCTAATGGTAAAAACCAGTGTTTGGTCTTTTTTAAGATTGGTTTGGCCCCGGTAATAGCCGATTTTGGATTTATCAGATCGGTGGCGTTCAGAGAAGTGCCACAGTGCTCGCATTGATCGCCATAGGCCTCTTCGTAACCACATCGCGGGCAGGTTCCGGTTACGAAACGATCGGCGAGAAATTGTCGGGCTTCCTCGTCATAGAGCTGCTCACTGACCTGTTCAATAAATTTCCCGTCGTCATACAGCTTTTTAAAAAAATTGGAGGCCGTTTTATGATGGATGGGACGGGAAGTACCCGAAAAATTATCAAAAGTAATCCCAAATTCCGCAAAGGAATCGGCCATCATTTGATGATATTTGTTTACGATTTCTTGAGGCTCTACGCCCTCCTTTTTGGCTCGAATGGTAATGGGAACCCCATGTTCGTCACTACCGCAGATAAACAGGACATCTTCTCCTTTGGCACGCAGGTAACGCACATAGATATCGCCGGGGATATAGGCACCGGCAAGATGACCGATATGCAGCGGGCCGTTAGCATAAGGAAGAGCACAGGTAATCGTGTAACGTTTGGGGGCGTTCATAAAACTAAATTTTAATCGGGCAAAGATAAGAAATCGGGAGGGCTTATAACAGCTTGAACTTTAAAAAAGAGGACGGCAACCAATAAATGGCACTGTAATTCGAGTACGAGAAAAACTGCCTGTGACGGGAGTTGGAGGAAAAGGATTTATAGAATTGGGCTTCAGCTCCATAAATATGGGGTTTTTAAGAGTCCGTAGAGAGCTTTAAAAGTTTATCTGATTTTTTGAAAACAAAGTTCTCACCGCACGGAAAGGTATAAAGAGATTCAGTTTTTGTCAACTTACTAATCGATGGTATTGCGATTATGCAATAGGTAATTTATGGAGGATTAATGTCGGAGCACCTTGAAAAGGTAATTAATAAGCGTGAATTTTTGCTGATGTTTCATTCCTAAAAAGGGCGTAATATTGCTGATAAAAACAATTGGAAAGGCTTGTTGTCTGCTTTAATATTGTTTATTATAGGGCTGGTTTATAAAGGGTAGATAGAGCATGAAATACAAGGGTTTTAAGCGAGGAATTCAATTATTATGGTTGATTATACTGCTAATGGGGGGAGTAGGTATGAGGGCGCAACGACAGGCACCGGTCTCAGATTCTACGCAGACGGATATGAAATTGGGAGCGGTCTTGATTGAAGCCTTTGCGCAGGAAAAACGGATTTGGGAACAGCCCGTTTCATTGTCTTGGGTTACTGCAGAGGTTTGGGAGAAATATAATTCCAATACGCTTGTTTCAGCTATGAATTCCCTCGCCGGCGTTCGGATGGAGCAGCGATCGCCCGGGAGCTTCCGATTGAATATTCGAGGGAGCTCCTTGCGCTCTCCATTTGGCGTGCGAAATACAAAAGTTTATTACAATGGCGTGCCTTTTACGGATCCGGGCGGAAATACCTATCTCAATCAGTTGAGCTTGCGGGATATGTATAGTATAAAAGTGTTTAAAGGGCCTTCCGGGAGTTTGTACGGTGCGGGAACCGGCGGAGTGCTGGAGATTACTTCGGCGTTATTTCAGCCCCGTACATTACCGGTAGATAATCGGGCGGAAGTAGCCTTTTCGGGCGGAAGTTTCGGTTCCGTCAGTCAGGACGCTGTTTTACGATGGGGAAAGGAGTATTCACAAAGTTTGATACGTTTTTCTAATATGCAGTCGGATGGTTTTCGAGATCACACGGCTTTGCATCATCAAACGTTATCGTATGAAACGCGTTTGCAGCTCCATGAAAACGAGCAATTGGATGCTTTTTTGCATTATACAAATTTGTTTTATCAGACTCCGGGAGCGTTGACTGCCGAAGAATTTGCTCAGAATTCCCGAGCGGCACGTCCTGCCTCGGGGGCTTTCCCTTCGGCCCAAGAAAGTAGGGCGGCAGTACAACAAAAAGCCTTTTTAGCGGGATTACGACATACTTATCGATTGACCTCAAAACTACAAAATGAGACCTCGTTATATGGTGCCTATACCGATTTTACCAATCCTACTTTCCGAAATTATGAATATCGAAAAGAGCCACATTTTGGCGGGCGAACACTTTTTAAGTATCAATTTGAGAGTCCTACAATAAAGGGGAATGTGGCTTTGGGAGGGGAGCTGCAGCAAGGTTACTGGAGTCAAAAAGATTTTGGAAACCGAGGGGGAAAACCCGATACGATTCAAACTTTTGATCGAGTCAAGGCACTCACGGCTTTTGTCTTTGCCCAAGCCGATTTTCAATTTAAGCACAACTGGGAGGTGAATTTTGGAGTGAGTATCAATCATCGAAATCTTCATTTTGAACGGCTTATTCCGGTTCAGGCAGCCGATTTCCATTTTAAAAATCATCCAGTTTGGGCTCCGCGTATTGTGCTTTCTAAAAAATTTACCAAAAATAATCTATTTTTTGTGGGGGTTTCTCGGGGTTTTTCGCCGCCAACAGTAGCCGAGATTTTGCCTTCCACCGCAGAATTGAATCGCGATATTCGAGCGGAGAAAGGATTGCAATACGAAGTTGGAAATAAGGGAAGTTTGTACGGCGATCGGTTACATTATGATCTCAGTTTGTTTGTGACTCGTCTGAATCAAAGTATTTCGTCCCGAAAGGATGCCAGTGGAGCCGATTTTTTTGTTAATGCCGGTCATGCTTTGCAAAAAGGATTAGAGCTATCAGTAAAAGTAATGCTTTTAAAGCGGCCCCTTGCCTTGATTTCACAGATCGATACGTGGGGAAGTTTGACGTTGTTTGATTTTAAATACAAGGACTATCAGGTCTATGACAAGGATTTTTCGGGAAATCGTTTTCCCGGGAGTGCCAAAACTAATTTGGCAGCCGGAGTAGATTTACAAACCCGTTTTCTTCTTCAGGCACATCTCACTTATCAAAAGACTTCAAAGATCCCGTTGAATGATGCCAATACGGTTTATGCGCGAGATTATGATTTGTTGGGGCTTCAACTTTCTTATCCTTTTAAAATAGGACGTGATTTGGGTATAGAAATATTTGCCGGAGGAGAAAATTTATTGGATCAAATCTATAGTTTAGGAGACGATATAAATGCATTTGGCGGACGATTTTACAACCGTGCACCCCGGATTAATTTTAATGCCGGAGTGCATTTTATTTATGATTTATAAGATTGTAATAGTCTTATTATTAATATAGTTCTCATGATAATCATGTTACTTTTTATCCTATATAGATTTTTTTTGTTCTTGTGGTAACCGGTTAAGTGCAGCGTAAATTAAATCGTATTCATACCCCTTTCGCGCCAGATAGCCCAGGAGTTTTTTCTTTTTTTGCAGTAGGCTTTGACCGGCTAACAGCTTTAATTTTTTATTGACGAGGTGGTCAAAAGTTTCGTGATATTCTTTTTCTCGGATTTCGCGTAGGGCTTTTTGAATGAGATAATCTGAGATCCGGCGTTGTTTTAATTCTCTTTTGATACGTTGTTTCCCCCATTTCTGTAAATGAAACTTATCCCGGGTAAAGGCTATGGCAAATCGTTCTTCGTTAAGAAAGTTATCGGCAATGAGATGGGCAATTACTTCTTGCCTCTCGGTGTATGAGAGTTGGTAGTTCTTTAGTTTCTGCTCGATTTCCTGATGGCAACGTTCTTGATACACGCAATAACGTGCTAATTTTTGATACGCTTCTTTTACGGTATAAACATTTTGTTTCCCCATGGTTTAAAAGTAAGCAAATTGTGCAATATTTTTGAGGGGAGTTCAAAATATAAGGAAGAATCCCAATAAGGTATAAAAGATTGAGAAAAGAGCGAAGATGTAAAATAAAATATTATTTCAGGTATAGAGGTTATTTAAACTTTCAAAAATGGGCTGCAAAATGACCTTATTGCCCCAGGTTTAGTCTTTTTTTCGACCGTAGCTATGGCTATGCTCTACAAAAAAGCCGTCATCCGGAATGATGGTCTCTATTTTTCGCTTCAATTCCAAAAGACTAAACCACCTCATAAAAAAAGCCTCTGAAACTGTAGCTTCAGAGGCTTTTTTATACTTTAGTTAATGATTTTGCCGTCTTTATCATGAAAATGATATTCGAGATAGGTATAAGCATCTCGAGGCAAAATTTTAACCCAACGTTTATGGTCAAAAAACCATTTGCTACGAGGGGACGGAAAACCTTTGGTCAGGAACGCCGCAATAAAAGGGTGGGCACTCAGACTTATATTTTTATGATATTTCTTAAGAATCTTCTGCAAATCTGCTTGGATCCTGTTAACGACAACGATGGGGGCTTCAATCTCACCATTCCCATTGGGATTTTCTTCCCGGGTCTTGATGCGGGTTGCGGGCCGTACACGTTGTCGGGTAATTTGAATAAGACCAAATCTTGTGGGCGGTAAAATTTTGTGTTTGGCAGGATCGTCTTTCATGTCCTGAACCAGTTGATTAAACAGGGTTTTTCTGTTTTCTGCTTTACGCATATCGATAAAATCAACTACAATTATGCCTCCCATATCCCGTAAACGAAGCTGACGAGCTACTTCTGTAGCACTGATTAGATTGACTTCGAGTGCGGTATCCTCCTGATTTTTGGCTTTGTTGCTGCGATTTCCACTGTTTACGTCAATCACATGCATGGCCTCGGTATGATCAATGACCAGATAGGCCCCTTTACTCATGGATACGGTGCGGCCAAATGAAGTTTTTATTTGTCGCTCCACGCCAAATTTCTCAAAAATAGGAACCTTATTCCTATAGAGTTTTACAATCGATTCTTTTTCGGGAATTATATTGGCAATTCGATCCCGAACCTGATTGTATAAATCTTCATCATCGGTGATGATGGAGGTGTAGGTATCATTAAATAGGTCTCTCACAAAGGAGGCGGCCCAGCTGAGTTCGCTCAAAACTTTTGCCGGAGACTTGACATGTTGCATTCGCTTGCACATGTTTTTCCAGCGATTTAACAGTTTTTGTATATCGCGATCGAGTTCGGCGACCTTCTTTTCTTCTGCCACGGTTCTTACGATAATTCCAAACCCTTTGGGTTTAATGCTCTTTACCAGTCGCTTGAGACGACTTTTTTCCTCTTTACTTTTAATTTTCTGCGATATCGAAATTCGATCAGAAAAAGGAACTAAAACCACATACCGGCCGGCCAACGAAAGCTCGCTACTTAATCGCGGCCCCTTGGTAGATATAGGTTCCTTGACGATTTGAACTAATATAGCTTGATTGGGATGTATCGCATCGGCAATACTTCCATCTTTATTAATCTCCTTTTCAAAAGGATAATTTTTTAAATCAAAGTCTTTTAGTTTTCCCGAACAGACGCTCTTTACAAATTTTAATTGTGAAGAAATCTGCGGACCGAGGTCGTGATAATGGAGAAAGCCATCTTTAGTATAGCCTACGGGAACAAAGGCGGCATTAAGCCCGGTAAGAACTTTTTTTACCTTTGTTAAATAGATATCACCAACGGCAAATTTATTGTCATTATCTTCCTGGTGGTATTCAATTAGTTTTCCATCCTTTTTCAGAGCAAAATTGACGGTATCTTCGGTGGACCGTATAATTAATTCTTTACTCATTATGTATAGGATTTGTTACCATTATTGAATTCAATAATGGAAAAATTAAATCTAACTCTATCGTTTGATAAGTTATGTGTTCGGTGAAGCGCAGGAAAGCTTCGATGTCAAAGAACATACGAAACGCCTCCCAAAAGGCGTTTCGGAAAAAAATTACTTTTTCTTTTTGTGTCGATTTGCGCGACTTCGTTTTTTCCTTTTATGGGTAGAGATTTTATGTCTCTTTCTTTTTTTACCACTTGGCATAAGCTCTTATTTTTAGGATTAAAAATTATTCTACAGGTACTTTAGCCTTTACGCCTTCGAGAAAAACCTTGGCCGGTTTAAAGGCCGGAATATTATGTGCGGGGATTCTGATAGCTGTGTTTTTTGAAATATTCCGTCCGGTTTTAGCGGCTCGCTTTTTAACAATAAAACTACCAAACCCTCTTAAATAGACATTCTCGCCGGATTCTAAAGTACTTTTTACTTCGGTCATAAAGTTTTCAAGGGTAGCTTGAACATCATTTTTTTCAAGTCCCAGGTTTTCGGAGATGTTGCTTACTATTTCTGCTTTAGTCATATTTAAAAATGTATTATTTTTTCTCTCTGAATTTCGGATGGCAAATATAGTAATTAATTATTCAAAAGCTAAAAAGTCAGTTATTTATAAGTCGTTTTCCATAAAATTATTGTCTGTTTTTGAGATTTGAATAATTTTTATTGATCGCCACACCTCATTTAATGGAATTTTGTAGCTACAATCCATAGCTTTTATCACACTTTATTTGACCCTTTTTTTGAGACTTGGGTTTTGTAAATTGTGTAGGCTGATATATTCGTCGGGCCTGGCTATCCCGATTGGAGAATTACCTTGTCTAACTATTTTCGTAACGAACTGATAATTCGTTAGTCGTTATTTTGGAAGATCAGATATAATTTGGAT
>CAZBXQ010000044.1:0-28297 GCA_964495935.1 uncultured Flavobacteriaceae bacterium | reverse complement strand
ATTACTCCACTCTTTAAAAAACAACCGATGTCTCGATCTAATTTTTTGTCGATATTCCGAAAATCTTTTTGGGTTTTAGCAATGTGTAATTCGTTTGCTTCTTTTGCACAGATAGTAACCGATACAACGCTTCATCCCGATCCTTTGATAACTTATGATGCGGTGGCTCAAAGGCATTGGGTGGATAGTTTGTACAGCACGATGACGACAGAAGAAAAAGTAGGACAGTTATTTACCGTTATGGCATTCTCCAATGGATCTTTCGAAAAAACCGAGACCGTTAAGAATTGGATTGAAAAATATCATCTTGGAGGGATTATTTTTTCTAAGGGAGGGCCGGTTCGGCAAGCTCAACTGACTAATGCTTTTCAAAAAGAAGCCAAGATCCCCCTGTTGATTAGTCAGGATGCGGAATGGGGATTGGCGATGCGGCTGGATTCTACCTATGCCTTTCCCTGGAATCTGACGCTTGGAGCCATTACTGATGATGAACTTATCCGTGCGTTCGGGATACGTTTGGGAGAGCAGGCCCGGCGTATTGGAGTTCACCTGAATTTTGCGCCGGATGTCGATATTAACATCAATCCTAAAAATCCAATCATAGGAAATCGCTCTTTTGGGGAAGATCGCGACAATGTATGGCATAAGGGGTTGAGTTTTCTGAGAGGAATGGAGAGCCAGGGTATATTGGCTAATATCAAACATTTTCCGGGTCATGGAGATACCGATGTGGATTCTCATAAGTCGTTACCTATTCTAAATTTTTCAAAGAAGCGTTTACAGGATGTGGAACTCTATCCGTTTAAGAAAATTATTCCTTATGGCGTGTCGAGTATTATTGTGAGTCATCTTGAAGTTCCGGCTTTGGATGATCGGGAAAATATGCCGGCCTCTTTATCCAAACCTATTGTTACCGGATTATTGAAGAATGCGATGCGCTATACCGGCCTTATTATAACCGATGGATTACAGATGCAGGGAGTGACCCAAGGCCGATCGCCCGGTCAGCCCAGTCTGGATGCTTTTCTGGCAGGCAACGATATGCTTTTGGGACCGGCCCGTCTCGATGCCGGATATAAAGCCATTTTAACAGCTTATAAGGAGGGGGAGATTACAGAAGAACGGCTGGAACATTCGGTAAAAAAGATTCTTCAAGCCAAATATAAGACGGGATTGAATCACTATAAACCGGTGAAATTGGAGGGCTTGGTGACGGATTTGAATACCGTGCAAGATGATTTACTGTATTCAAAATTAATGGAGAATGCGGTGACACTTATTAAAAATAAGGATGATGTGGTACCGATAACAAATCTTGATCAGAAGAAAATTGCGTATGTCCCGTTGGGGAATGCGAGTGGAGAAGCTTTTTATAACCGTTTGCAAAAATATGCTCAAGTAGATCGGGTAAAAGGAGATTCGGATGAGGAACTAATAGAGCGGTTAAAGGCTTATAATCTGGTCATTATCGGCGTTCATAAACCTAATGATAACCCCTGGCAATCGTATAAAATTGCGGCCCGAAATCGAAGCAAAATAGAAAAAATTGCAGCGGTTTACCCTACGGTTTTAAGTGTGTTGACGAGCCCTTATGCATTGTTGGATGTTGCAAAACAGGATTTAAAAGGAATTTTGATAGGCTACCAAAACAGTACCCTTGGACAAGAGAAAACAGCCGATGTCCTTTTTGGAAGCTTGGGAGCCCAAGGGAAGCTTCCGGTAAGTATAGGCAAGGATTTTCCCGTTAACACACAAATTAAAACGCAACCGATTAATCGATTGTCGTATGGAATTCCGGAACGTGTAGGGATGGATTCTAAAAAACTGAAAAAAGTAGATTCCCTTGCTCATTACGCAATTCAGCAAAAAATGACACCCGGAATGCAAATTTTGGTGGCCCGGAAAGGGAAAGTGGTGTTTCACAAAAGTTATGGGTTTCATACCTATGAGAAAGCGATTCCGGTTTCTAATGAAGATCTCTATGATCTGGCTTCGATGACCAAGGTACTGGCTACTTTACCGTTAATTATGCAATTGGAGGAGAATGGAAAACTGAGTTTGAATTCCACTTTAGCCGAGTTGCTTCCTTCTTTACAGGGAACAAACAAGGCCAATATTACTTTAAAAAAGGCATTATCTCATTATGCCCGCCTTAAAGATTGGATTCCTTTTTATAAAAAGACCTTGAACGAGAAAGGAAAACCATCGTCTAAATATTATCGAGTTCGACAAGATTCTATTTTTTCCATTCCGGTAGCCAAGGATTTGTACCTTCGAAAAGATTATCCGGATACCATTTTTAAAGCTATTGCAGACAGTAAGCTGGAGCCTAAAATTCAATATAAATACAGCGATTTTCCGTTTTACTGGGCCAAACGATTTTTAAAGCGATTTTACGGGCATGATCTCGATGAATTGGTTCAGCGGCATTTTTACCGGTCGTTGGGAGCTAATCACTTGGGATATCTTCCTTTACAGCATTTTGATAAATCGCAGATTGTTCCGACGGATGACGATGATTTTTTTAGAATGCAGACCCTGTGGGGTTATGTCGATGATGGGGGTGCTGCCATGTTAGGCGGGGTAAGCGGTCATGCCGGTTTGTTTGGAAATGCGAATGATGTGGCAAAAATGGCCCAGATGTATTTAAACGGCGGGATTTATGGCGGAAAGCGGTATTTAAAGCCTGAGACGATCAACCGGTTTACAACTTGTTATTACTGCAGTGAAGGCGTACGTCGAAGCGCGGGGTTCCGGATACCGCGAGATACCAAGGGGCCGGACATTCCTTTCCACGGGATTTCTTTACAAAGTTATGGGCATACCGGATTTACAGGAACGGTTGTCTGGATTGATCCCAAGGAAGAGATAATCTATGTATTGCTGTCTAATCGAGTTTATCCAACCCGGGAAAACACCGATTTTCAAACTGAAAATATCCGGACTCGAATTCAGAGATTGATTTATAAGGCGATTCAGTCCTATTGATTCATATTTAGTCTTTTTTTTCGACCGTAGCTACGACTATGTCTGCCAAAAAGCCGTCATGGGTAGTAATTAATCTCTATTCCAGCCGGCCAAGTTTCGCCTCGATCCCAAAAGTTTAAATGACCCCAATAAGAATTTCCTGATTTTCTTGATTCCTTTCATTATTCTTAAAATTGGAAGAGGCAATGCGTTATTTTATGATGTGGTTTTAAAATTTCTATGAAAGCTATTTTTATAAATCAGCTAAATTCGGCCTTAAAACATATCTGTATGCGATAAAATACTATTTAAACGATATTTAATCTGATAAAATCGAAAAATGTCGCAAAAAATAACTAAAATTGATGTTCTTAAAATAATTATATTATCTTTGCTTAGGTTTAAATAAAATTAGAATAAAGTTTTAATTTTGAATTAATTTTAAACAACGTAGAATATGGAAATAAAGACGAGTGGCATTTTCATGCTTTTGATACTTTTCATGAGCACTGTAGGATTTGCACAGCAAAAGATCGTGACGGGAACAGTTACCGATGAGAATAGTGTTCCCCTGCCGGGTGTAAATGTTATTATTGAAGGAACCTCACAAGGTACAAATACCGATTTTGATGGACAGTATTCGTTGGAAGTGGCCGAGGGACAAAATTTAATTTTCAGCAGTGTGGGTTTTAAAGATCAAAAGGTGGCTGTAGGTTCAGGTTCTACGCTCGATGTGGTCATGGAAGAAGGGACGGCTCTTGATGAGGTGTTTGTGGTAGCTTATGGTACAGCTACCAAGGAAAGCTATACAGGCTCCGCTTCGGTTGTTCAGAGTCAGGATATCCAGGATTTACCTGTGGCTTCTTTCCAGGATGCTTTAGTGGGGAAAGCACCGGGAGTGAATATCACAAAAGGTTCGGGGCAGGCAGGTTCAACAACGAGTATTCAGATTCGGGGGATTGGCTCTATGAATGCTTCTACGCAGCCTTTATACGTGGTGGACGGAATACCCGTTACCTCGGGGAGTACCGGGCAACTTTCAGGTGAAATTCTGGTGACTAATAATATCATGAATACGTTAAATCCGGATGATATTGCTTCAATTTCAATTTTAAAAGACGCTGCAGCTTCTGCCCTATATGGGTCAAGGGCTGCTAATGGAGTAGTTGTTATCACCACTAAAAAAGGTAAAATAGGAAAGCCCCGAATCACCATAAAATCTTCGGTAGGATTTTCTCCTTCTTGGGCTACTGATAACTATGAACCGGCGAGTACTCAGGAAAACGTGAATTATCTGTATCGCGTTTTTCATGATTATAACACCTCAAATGGAGCTAATGATGCTGATGCGAGTGCCGACGCTATTAATCGATTAAATGGAAAATTTAACAAGCACGGTTATTATTTTGAGACCAACGGTACAGGAGTGGGTGAAGACGTTATCATTAAGGGAATGACAGATGGTATTGTAAATCGAGAGGGAAAGTATTTTGATTGGGAAGATGCATATTTCAGGACCGCTGTTAATCAAACCAATGATATCTCGGTTTCCGGGGGTGATGAGAATACTAATTATTATTCGTCGTTTTCTTATAGTAAAGATGAAGGAAGGGTAAAGATTAATGAGAATGAGCGGGTGTCGGGGAGAATTAATCTGGATCAGAAAATAGGCAAGCATATTGAGTTCACTTCTAAAGTAAATGTGGCTCGTACTAAATTGTCTGGATTTAATGATAGTCGAAATATCAGTTCCAACTATTATGAACAAACCCGAAACCTATTATGGGGATTATATTGGCCTACGGATTATAAAACAGGGGAGCCTTGGACACAACGTTTCGGAAGTTTAGCTCAAAATAACATATATTATGATGGTGAATGGGAGAACTCATCACGAACCTTGAGGGTAAACGCTATTGAAGGTTTAAAAGTAAACATCCTTCCGGAGCTTTCTGTTCGTACCTTGTTCTCTTACGATAATATAGAGACTAAGGATCATTTGTATTATAGTCGTCTCCATTATAACGGTCAAGGTTTGGGGACAGTTGATGAAATGTCAACAAATACTAAAAACTTGGTATCTTCAACGACTTTAAATTATGATAAGGATTTTGACTTACATCATGTGAGTTTTTTGGCCGGATATGAAACCGAGAAGAATAAGACGGATTATATAAGAGCTTCCGGTAAAGACTTACCATCGAGTAATTTGCATACCGTGGCGACAGCCGGAGATACCGATGCAAATGCTTATTATTGGGGAAACACTATGGTTTCCTATCTGTCTCGATTGGAGTATAATTACAATGATAAATATTTTATCTCCGGTTCTTTTAGGCGAGATGGAAGTTCAAAATTGGGCCCTGATTCCCGATGGGGTAATTTCTGGTCTGTTGGAGCTTCATGGAATATAAGCAAAGAAGCCTTTTTGGAAAATGTTGATGCCATTAGTAATTTGAGTTTACGGGCTTCTTATGGAGTTAATGGAACCTTGCCTCCTTCCAATTACGGATGGAGATCTCTTACGGGGTATGGATCCAAATATATGGAGACGGCAGGAGGAGCATTGAGTAATGTGGCTGATGAGAGCCTTTCCTGGGAAACTAATTATGCTACTGATGTGGCGTTGGAGTTTGGACTGTTTGAAAACCGACTTTATGGTACGATTGAATATTTTAACAGAGATTCAAAAGATCTTTTACAAAGTGTTCCTATTTCAAGGGTAACCGGCTTTGGTTCAACCCTAAAAAATATCGGTTCGATTAATAATAAGGGAATTGAAGTTTCTTTAGGTGGAGACATCATAAGTACTCGGGATATCACTTGGAGTGCCTCGGTGAATGCTTCTCTTATAAACTCCAAGGTAAAGAAGTTAAGTGAAGGATCTGATATTATATGGTCTTCAGATGTTGATGGGTTTGGACAATTGATTTATAGAGAAGGAGAATCAACCTTGTCTTTCTATGGTTATGAATATGCCGGAGTAGATCCTGAAAATGGAAAGAGTCGTTATTATGTGAATGACCCGGATGATCCACAAGCCGGAGATTTTCAACTGAATGGAAGAGGGGCAACCTATGATTTTAACGATGCAAATTACACGATTATCGGGGATGCCACTCCGGATGTTTATGGAGGGTTGAGTACGCAATTGCATTATAAAGGAGTATCGCTGGGGCTGAATTTTATCTATAAAATTGGAGGGAAATTGTATGATGGTGCAGAGAAGGACGTTGCTGATGATGGATATTATTGGGAGCGTATTAGAGCCCAGTATGAATATGATAATATGTGGACAGAAGAAAACCCTAACGGGAGTCTCCCTAAGGTTAGAGGAACAGATCTTACCGATGCCATTCAATATAGTGGCAGACATATTTATGATGCAAGCTTTTTGCGCTTAAAGAATATTCGATTGGGATATGATTTGCCCTCCAATATTGTAAATCATATTGGGTTAGAGAATGTGAGACTCTACGCAATTGGAACCAATTTATTGACATTCTCAAAATATAAGAATGCAGATCCCGAAGTCAATCAATTTGGTGTGCGAGGATGGGAAACTCCTTTTATGAAGAATTATACCTTCGGTATTGAATTGACGCTATAAATAATTTTAATTGAAAAACTGAGACAATGAATAAGATAAAATCTATCATACTGGTTGCTCTAATTCTGGGGTTATTCTCCTGTAATAGCGATTATTTAGATGTTACACCAGGTAATTCGGGAGATGCATCGACTTCAATCGAGACTTTTGACGATGCATCGGTGATGCTCACGGGAATTATGAGTAGCATGACCTCATCTAACTATTATGGACGCAATTTTATTTTGTATGCCGATGCTAAAAGTGGTGATTTAACGACCATGTCAATGGGGCGGGGATTAGATGGTCTCTATTCTTTTAATCATTCTCCCACGACGGGATCCTACTCTGGTTTTTGGAGTGGTATTTATTATAGTATCCTCCAAGCAAATAACCTTGTTTTGAATATTGAACGATTAGAAGCAGAAGGTATAGAAGGGGATTTTGATGATATAAAAGGACAAGCACTTACGGCTCGGGCACTTATGTATTTTGATTTGGTGAGAATATATGGAAAACCATATACTCTGGATAAAGAAACGTACGGTGTTCCTCTTGTAACAGAGCCCTTGGAGGCTTCGGCGCAACCTTTGCGTGCGCGTGTAGAAGAAAATTATACGCAGATTTTAAAAGATTTAAAGGATGCAGAGCCGTTGCTTTCTAAGAATAAAAATGAAGGCTACCTTAATTATTATGCCAATAAGGCGATTCAAGCCCGTGTGTATTTGAGTATGGCTGATTATCCTAATGCTTTGGAGGCTGCAGAAGAGGTGATTGAGTCGGGTGTTTACGAGCTTTATTCGAATGCAGAATGGGTGGACTCATGGACGAAACAATTTGGAAAGGAATCGATATTTGAACTGGCTATTGTACCCAATGAAGCAGACTTGGGGAACTCCAGCTTGAGCGTCTATTTAAGGAGATTGGGACAAGGATCTCCCAGTGCCATTGGCCAATTTATTGCCAGCGATTATTACTTGAATCGTCTGGGGCAGGATCCTGATGATGTGAGATGGGGAATATTGGATTATGATGAAGGCGGCCCGGATCATTTGGGTGCCAGCTATAAATATAGTGGCGATATCAATCTTAGTGGGGATGGGAAATCCACGGGAACAGCTGTGAATATTAAGGTAATTAGATTGTCTGAAATGTATTTAATTGCTGCCGAAGCAGCTTTCCATTCGGATAAGCAACTCGCAGCTGATTATTTGAATAAAATCCGTAAACGAGCACCGAATTTAGCTCCGGCAACTGCAAGTTCAATCAGTGTGGATATGATTTTGGATGAAAAGAGTAAAGAGCTGTTTACAGAAGGACAGCGTTATTTTGATCTTTTACGCTTAGGAAAAACAATTACTTTTAATGACGATTTAGGAGGAGTACCGATTTCTACAAGACCTAAGAGTATTGATTTGTCATTCAATAAGATAATATTACCCATACCACAAAACGAAATAAATGCAAATCCGGGGTTGGGAGAGCAGCAAAATCCAGGTTATTGAGCGTTGCGAACTGAGAATGAGCAAGCGCGCGCCTGCCGGATGGATATTGTGGCGGTGTAAAGGTTTAAAAAATGGTAGAAGTGTAGGATATGTGTAGCAAATCTCATAATTGATTACTCAAACAGAAATGCAATGTCTTCTTCGCTCAGGTTTTTGACAAATCCGGAATCATCGCTGATAACTTCGCCTGATAGGGATTGTTTTTTGTTTTGCAAAGCCATTATTTTTTCTTCGATGCTGTCTTTACAAATCATGTTGTAAGCAAAGACCTTTTGTTGCTGGCCAATGCGATGAGTACGATCAATGGCTTGTTGCTGTACGGCCTTGTTCCACCAGGGTTCTACCAGAAATACATAATTGGCCCGGGTAAGGTTAATCCCCGAATTTCCGGCCATCAGGCTGGCCAGAAATACTTGGATTCCGGAATCCTTCTGCTGGAATTCGTGAACCCGCTGAATTCGTTTTTTAACCGGAGTTTTTCCGCTGAAACTTCGATAAGTGATATGATGTTCTTCAAAGGCTTCTTTAAGAAGTTCCATGGTATTGATAAACTGAGAAAAGATCAATACTTTTTCAGCTTTTAAGTTTGACGTGAGTTCATCGATTAGATTCTCGATTTTAACCGAGCTCCGGTTTTGGAAATCGGGTTCTTCGGCAATCAAATGTGGTGAACTACAGACTTGCCGTAACTTGGTTATTCCCTGTAACACTCCTAATTTGGCTTTGCCTAATCCCCGGTTTTTAATATCGACGAAGATATTTTTTTTGACCTGGTTTTTAATGATTTCGTAAGCTTCACGTTGATCCGGTTCCATTTCGCACCAGAAAACCGATTCGGTTTTATCGGGAAGGTCGGGAGCTGCTGTTTTTTTGGTTCGTCGCAGAATGAAAGGATTCGTGATTTTTTGTAATTCCACTAAAGAATTTGCCCCTTTCTTTTTATTGGGTTTTACATACCTGTTCATAAATCGTTCCGGTGATTTAAACCACTGAGGGAGCAGGAATTTGAGCTGGGGGAAGAGATCCGATAAATTATTCATAATGGGCGTCCCGTTTAAAAGGATCCGTCTTTTCCCTTTTAGCTGGAGGGCAGCTTGTGTTTGCTGGGCCTGATAATTTTTAATATGGTGGCTTTCATCCAGAATAATAGCATCCCAGATCATGACATGGAATTTTTCGATATCATTTCGAATCAGGGCATAAGAAGTAATCATAATGGAGTCTGGGCTTTTTAAGAAATCTTCAAAGTTTCGATCCGGTCCGTGATAAATAAAAAGCCCTAAATCGGGAGTGAATTTTTCGATTTCAGTTTTCCAGTTATAGAGTAGGGAAGCCGGACTAATCACCAGAAAACGTGCTTTTGAATCTTGTTTTTTCCAGTAGCTAAGAGCAGCAAGGGTTTGTACGGTTTTTCCCAGCCCCATGTCGTCGGCAAGGAGGGTTCCTGCATTAATCTCGGCCATTAAGGTTATCCATTCAAATCCCTTTTGCTGATAATTTCGGAGTTGAGCATGGACAGATGCTGGTTTTTGATATAACGTTTTGGATGTTTGATTCCATTCTTCCCAGCGGTCCATCCATCCTTTGGGAAGTATCATTGTAAGGTTTTTTTTCTGAAAATCTGTTTTTTGGGAGGCCAGTAAGACCCATTTTGCAAAACGGATTTCATCCCCTTCAATTGAGGAATTCAATAGAATCAATTCATATTTTGTAAGCCATTCTTGTGTCAGTACGCCCAGGGAACGATCCTTTAAAAGAATGAATTTTTCATCTTTGAGCAGTGCTTTTACCAAAACGCCGGTCGGGATTTTCTCATTACCAAAGCGAGTGGTGAATTTAGCCGTTAATTCATTTTCAAATACCTTTTTGAGATGGAAATGAGTTTTGATGGGATCTTCTGAATATCTGAAATAATTCAGCATATCCATGCCTGCGATTCGGTAATTTCCTTTTAACTGATGATAATAAAAATTATAAAACCAGTTTTTATGAGATGCTTCTTTAAAAGTTAGGTAATATCGATTCTGCCCTTTAAAATTAGGGTGGGCGTTCTCTAAGAATTCCAGGGTTTTGGCTTCAGCTTCCCGGTTGCGTATATAGATGATTTTCTTTCCGTTTTCCAGATATTCAAAAGAGGGTTTGCTATCCTCTACAAGGGTTCCGTCATAGTCCCATCGAGGTAAAAAGAGCAGCAGGTTTCCGTTTAATTCGGAAATCTGGATGATGTTTTCGGGTTCGATTTCTCTAATTTCTTCTTTATATACAGCAGTGGTATCTACCGAATAAGTTTTGAGTTTGGGGTAATAAACTTCTTCAAATTCTTTTTTTGTAAAAGAGTCAATAAAATGGAGTTCTTCAAGGAGTTTCCAATCTTTGTGTTGTAATTGATAAAAATTGTTTTGATGTCGCAAGATAAATTGAAAACGTTTCACTTCAGTATCAGCGAACTTTTGATTTCCTATATAAAAAGACGTTTTCAGGGTTAATTCATCCTTTTTACCCTCCAATGTGAAACTGAGTTTTGGGAAAGAAGATGGAACGAATTCAGCAGGAAGTTGGATGTATCGTCGCTGCGGAGTGAATTTTTTATGTTCGGTTTTCAAGTATTGAAGAGCCGGAATCATTCGGGCAAAAGATTTATAGAAATAGGAGGCTATATGTTTTTTGATATAGGTGTTGGAATTGCCCGAGAGTCGAAGAGCGGCGTGATTTCTTTTGAGTTTGGTGCGTTCTTTGATAATTTTTTCTTCTGAAAAAAGGAAGAGCGAACGGAGATGGGGTTGCGGAATCTGCTCTCCAAAACATTGATGAATCATGGCTTCGGAGAAGGGAAGATACTTGAATAATGTCTTTCCTTTGAGCTTGCTTTTGTGCAGGATCGTAAAAGGTAGTTCCAGTCGGCGTAATGCCTTGGGATCAAATGAAATCTTATCTTCCATACTACAAGTTGCCCTAATGATTAATGGAGAACTAAAATAAAAAATTGTGGAGAATTCCCTGCGGAATATTAAAATTCGTCACCTCTAATGTTATTTTCCGTTGTATTACAAACTGACTAAAATTGCAAATATAGGATGGAGGATTAATTATCAGTGCAGTATAAAGTATTCTATTCTATAAATAGAGGAGCATTTTTTATAATTGAGGTGGTTTAAACTTTTGGGATTGAAGCGAAAAATAGAGATTATTGTTCCAGGTGACGGCTTTTTTGTAAAGCATAGCCATAGCTACAGTTGAAAAAAAGACTAAATCTGGGGCAATAAGATCATTTTGCCGCCAATTATAATAAGTTTTGAAACGGATTAGGGCCCAATAAGCTCTTTATTTATGCAGCGTAAACAAAAATTCCAATCCACCTTCGGTTCTGTTCTTTGCCGTGATTTTTCCTTTGTGGAATAAAATAGCATTCTTCACAATAGACAGTCCCAAACCGGTGCCGCCTGTATCTCGTGTTCGCCCTTCATTGACTCTGTAAAAACGTTCAAAGATTCGGGGTAAATGCTTTTCATCGGAAATGCCTTTTCCATTATCATAAAAGGTAAAATAGTAAAAGTTATTATCTTCCCGGTAAACTTGTATTTGAATACTTATCTTTTCTCCCGCATAACGAAGCACATTATCAACCAAGTTCCTGAAAATGGAATAAATAAGGTTTTGATTTCCCTGAATGATTATTTTTTCGCTAAAATCCCATACCAATTGGATCTGCTTTGCGGTTAATTCCTTTTCCAAATCGTCTTTTATGCGTTGCAATTGGTTACCAATGTTTACTTGTTTAAACTTAAAGGTTTGACTTCCTTCTTCAATCTTGGAAATCATTCGCATATCCTTAATGAGTTCGGAAAGCAGGATAGACTGTTTAAAGGCCTGATGAATAAAGTGATTTTGCTGTTCTTCAGAAAGGTTTTGATTTTGGATCGTTTCCAAATATCCCCTGATATTTGATACTGGTGTTCTGAGTTCGTGAGCGATATTCCCGGTCATTTCTTGTTTGAGTACCCGGGTTTTTTCCTGATGGCTGATGTCGTTTAAAATTAATTCGAAACTCTCGTCATCAAATAAATTCACTCTGACGGAAAAAGTTTTCCCTTGCTTTTCAATCTGTGTTTCAAAAAATTTCTCCTTTTGGCTCTCCATATATTCTTGGAAGGATTGAAAAGTATCTTCCGTAAAAACCACGCTGGGATTGGCTATCGTATCATCGGTCAGCGTATTCAGATATTCAGAAAATAAATCGTTATAAAAGACGGTTTCTCGTTCTTTTGAAAAAAAGCAAATTCCTTCCTTAGAACTTTTAACGTGATCCAGTAGTTTGGATCGTTCTAAGTCAACTTCTCTCTTTTTTTCATTCAGCAACTTGTAGTTTTCGGTAATTTTTCGACTGATATCACCAAGTTCGTCATTAGGAAAGGAAACGGTATAATTCCGTTTATCGCCAACATTTAAAACGAAATCCCGTAATTTTTTGATGGATTTATTAAACCGATGGGTTAAAAAAAACAGTAATAAAAAAACGGACACAAACAGACCGGCAGTGAGATAAAGGAAAGCATTTTTAGGCTCTAAAAAACGCCTGACGTGGATATTATAAGGCAGTGCCACCCGAATATATGTATTCTCATACTTTCTGGCGAAATAAAAAAACTTGGTGTCGAGCGTGGCAGATAGTCTGATATTTTTCCCTTTACCCTGTTTTAAGGCTTGTTGAATTTCCGGGCGATGTAAATGATTTTCTGATTTTATAGTGTCTCCCGCTTCGTTATCATATAATACTTTTCCCGTCGTGGATATAACGGTCAGCCTGAGATCTTCAGGAAATAACCGGTTGGTCAGGCTGTCTATTGAAGTTAGGGCAGGATCTTGTGCTAAACTTTTTTCGACAATTTGGGTATAACTATTTAATTCCTTCTCAAGTGCTTCAGTTTTTAGACGTTTTACGTTATAATGTTCAAAAACCACAACTCCGACCGTGAACAAAGCGAAAATGGCAGAGAAATAGATAAACAGGCGTTTAATGTAACTTAATCTCATTGTTTATGCGGTTTCAAATTTGTATCCAAATCCCGAGCGGCTGGAGATTACAGAAGCATATTTTCCCATTTTTTTTCGCAATCTTGTGATATGGACGTCCACGGTTCGCGGGGTGACAAATGTATCATCGCTCCAGACCCGGTCAATAATATTTTCCCGGGTGAAATAACGCCCCTGAGATTTTGCCAACATCCCAAGAATGTCATATTCCTTTTTGGTAAGCTTGATGAGTTGGTCATCAATGAAGAGCTCTTTTTTGTCAAAATTAATTTGAAATCCGTCAAATTCCACCCTTCCACCGCTATCGGTTTTATTGGATTGAGAACGTTGAAGGACGGCTTTCACCCTTGCCAACACTTCTTTTATCGAAAATGGTTTTGAGATATAATCGTCGCCACCCACAGAAAATCCGGTCAGCATATCATTCTCGTTGTCTTTGGCAGTCAGGAAAATAATTGGGGTTTGTGTTTTTTCATTCCGCAATTTTTCTGCCATTTTGTAGCCCGACATTCCGCCCATCATTACATCTAATAAGATGAGCGAAAAGGTGGCATCCATCTTTTTTAATGCTTCTTCGGCGGAATAAGCACTTTCTACTTCATACCCTTCACTTTTGAGATTAAATTCCAATATCTCACAGATACTGCTGTCGTCATCAACGATTAATATTTTTTGCTCCACGTCTTCTTTTTTAACAAAGATAAGGTTATTGTCTGTCTCTATCGGTTGTCCTTATATTTTAGGATTATTTCTTTCTCTCCTTCTCCTTTTTGTGTTTCAACACCTTTGCTTCTACATAAAAAATGGTGTCTTCGGCTATGTTTTTAGTTAAATCACCCACCCGTTCCAATTTTCGAATGATGGATAATAAATAAAGCAGTTGCCCTGTCTGATCAGGATGTTCTTTCATTATGGGAATGATTTTATCGGCCGCTTTTGCATTAATTTCATTGATGGTTTTGTCTTTATGAAAGACCTTTCGCGCTTCTTTGGGAGCTTCTTCTTCAAAACCACTTACCACATCATCCAGCATACTCAGAATCAGTTGATACATTTCCTGGAACCTTAGTTTTTTCAGAATGGCCGGATCGAGTTCTCTTTCAAAATGTAAAATGTAACGGGCAATCCCTTCGGCATAATCGCCCATCCGTTCAAGATCGGCATTGATTTTAAATACGGCCAAAACAAATCTTAAATCATTGGCTACCGGATTAAATAGCGCGATGATATTTTCACAATCTTCATCTATTCTTAGTTCATAGGCATTCACCTTGTTTTCTTTAACCATAATTTCATTGGCTAAGTCTTTGTCGAATTGATAAATGGCATCTTGTCCTTTGGAAAGTTGTTTGTGGACCAAAACCATCATTTTTAATACGTCTTTTTTCAATTCCCGGATTTCATCTTCTATGTGTGACATTGTTCTATGTTTTAAAGTTTTAAAATTAGTTTATCCAAACCGACCGGTGATATAACTTTGGGTTCTTGGGTCTTTGGGATGGGTAAACAGTTTTTTTGTTTGCGCGAATTCTACCAATTCCCCCATATAAAAGAAGGCGGTATAACCACTTATTCTTGATGCTTGGTGCATACTGTGCGTCACCATTATAATGGTATAATCTTCCTTTAATTTAAAGAGCAAATCTTCTACTTTTGCGGTAGATATCGGATCAAGGGCGGAAGTAGGTTCATCCAATAAAATGATGTCCGGTTTCATCGCAATGGTTCGGGCAATACACAATCGCTGTTGCTGACCACCGGACAGGAAAGTTCCTTTTTTGTGCAAATCATCTTTGACTTCATCCCATAAGGCTACATCCTTTAGCGATTCTTCCACGATTTTGTTCTTTTCAGAACGATTTACTTTAAAGCCATTCAGCTTATATCCGGCAAGAACATTATCATAGATACTCATATTGGGAAAGGGATTCGGACGTTGAAAAACCATTCCTATTTTTCTTCTTAAAAGAATGGGATGCATTTTGTAGATGTTTTCTCCCGAAAATAGCATTTCCCCATTGGAAGTGGCGTTTTCCGAGAGCTCGTGCATTCGATTGATACAACGAATAAAGGTTGTTTTTCCGCAACCCGAAGGGCCCATTACGGCGATGATTTCATTCTTCGGAATAGGGGTGTTAATCTGCTTCAAGATTTGGTTTTTACCAAAGAAAGCATTAAAATTTTTTACTTCTAAAATTGGACTTTCCATTTATGTATAATGAATTTAGCAATGATGTTTATGAATACGATTAAAATGATCAAAACAAGTGCTGCTCCCCAAGCTTCTTGATGCCATTGTTCATAAGGGCTTGTGGCGTGCGTATAAATCAATAACGGCAACGAACCCACAGGTTTAAAAATATTCAGGTTTAAGTAGGGATTTCCGAAAGCCGTAAACAGTAATGGTGCGGTTTCCCCGGCTATTCGAGCAATTGACAAGGTTACGCCGGTAGCTATCCCGCTTATTCCGCAGGGAATAATCACTTTCCGCAGGGTTTTGTGATAAGGTACACCTAAGGCTAACGAAGCTTCTTTCAGACTGTTTGGCACCAGGTTCAGCGTTTCTTCCGTCGTTCGCACAATGACGGGCAGCATCATAATCGCTAAAGCCACGCCGCCGGAAAGTGCCGAAAAGTAATCCAAAGGTTGCACCACCCATAAATAAGCGATAATACCAATGACGATGGAAGGAATACCCTGCAATATTTCGGCACAGAGCCGTACCGTACCTGCTAATCTTTTATGCCTGTTTTCAGAAATATAGATTCCACAGACAATCCCGATGGGAACAGCGATAACGGCGGCGATAACAATGAGTATCAAAGTCCCGATAATGGCATTTAAAATCCCGCCACCCGATTCGCCTACCGGTTTAGGAAGACTTGTGATAAAATCCCAACTCAAAGCCGGGTAACCCTGTTTGACGATATAAAATAAAATCAAAATAAGCGGAACAGCGCATAAACCGGTAATCAAAAAAATCAGGCCTTTGAAGAGCAGGTTTTTCGTTTTCCGCTTATGGATATTGTTTTCTGTATTCATTTATTGATGCTTTAATCTGTTGATATACAATTTCCCCAAGATGTTAAAAATCGCTGTGATGATAAACAACAGCAATCCAATTTCAACCAGCGAAGCTAAATGCAATTTGGATGTTGCTTCCGCAAATTCGTTGGCAATCACACTCGCCATGGTGTTGGACGGAGAAAAAATAGAAGTCGGCAAAGCATTCGCATTCCCGATCACCATGGTTACGGCCATTGTTTCTCCCAAGGCTCTGCCGAAAGCCAATAAAGTGCCGGCCATCATCCCGGAACGACTTTGCGGGAAAATAATATGTCGAATCACTTCAAATCGGGTGGCTCCCAAGGCATAACCGGCTTCGCGTTGGTCAGATGCCGTCAGACTAATCACTTCTCTTGCAATGGATGCAGAATATGGAATAATCATTACCGCCAGCACAATGGAAGCGGTTAAAATCCCCAGTCCGATAGGGGAAACCCCAAATTGCATCTCCAGCCACCGCACCAAGGGCACAATAAAAAACAAGGCGGCGAAGCCATAGATCACCGAAGGAATGCCGGCGAGCAATTCGACAATATTGGTAAAAACGCTTGAGAGCGTTCCCTTTTTGAAATATTCTCCCAAAAAGAAAGCAATGGAAAACGAAAACGGAAAGGAAATGGCCAAGGCCAACAGAGAAGTGGCAATCGTTCCGACGATAAAAGGCAAAGCGCCAAATTTATCGAAAACGGGATTCCAGGTTTTTGAAAACACGAAACCAAAACCAAATTCATTAATTGCCGGCCAGGATTTGATCACAAGCGTGATGAAAATCCCGGCAAGCAATAAAAGAAGGATATAAGCGGAAGTAGATAAGGATAGTTTATACAAACGCTCGCTGCGTTTCAATCGTCTATGGATACTTGTTCCGTTCTTATTTGAATTCATCTTGCGCATTACTTTTGATTATTCTCGACAGGTGCTTCCGGTAAAATGGGTTTTCCGTCATAAGTGACCGACAGCAAGGCTTTTTCGGCTATTTTTACCGCCGGTTCGGGCAATCTTACATAGTTTAAAGCCTTGCAGTATTGTTGTCCTTCGTGGGTGAGCCACCAGAGCGCTTTAACGAGTTGGGTAGCTTGTGCCTTGCTGCGCCCGTTGTAATGCTGTTCTTTGTATAAGATAATCCAGGTGAAACTACCGATGGGATAGGCCTGTGGTGCTTTCGAATTTAAAATGTAAATCCGTGAATCGGAAGGAATATCAATGTTGGCGCTTTTTCTTGTCGATGCTAAATCGGCTTTGATGAAATTGCCGGATACATTTTCTAAAGTGGCATAGTTTAAGCCGGTTTGCAAGGCATAAACCATTTCCACATAACCGATGCTCCCCGGGGTTTGATTGATGATTCCGGCAACCCCTTCGTTTCCTTTTCCGCCCACCCCGGTAGGCCAGTCCACGGCAGCACCGGCACCTACCGCGCTTTTCCATGGTTTGCTGATTCTTGAAAGATAAAGGGTGTAATTAAAACTTGTTCCACTTCCATCCGAACGATGGACCACCACAATCTTCCGGGAAGGCAAATCCACATTGGGGTTCAGCTTTTTGATTTTAGGATCGTCCCATTGGGCGATATTTCCCAGATAAATATTGGAAAGCACTTCCGGACTCAGTTTAATTTCCGGATTTCCCGGTAAATGATAGGCCACCACAATAGCACCGATGCAAGTAGGAATATGAACAATGGGTTTGTCGATTTCCTTCATCTCTTCATCGGTCAAAAACTTGTCGGTAGCTCCAAAATCCACCTTTTTACGAATCAATTGACGAATCCCGCCACTCGAACCGATGGACTGATAATTGACTTTGGCTCCCGTTTGTTGGTGGTATTCACTGAAAATTTTTGAATAAATCGGATATCCGAAAGAAGAACCGGCACCCAATATAGAAATGGATTCCTGTTTCGCTTTTCCGTTTTGATTCTTCTTTGAAGAATTTCCGCAGGCACTCAATAGGATAATCCCTGCCAGTACGATCGTGCTTAAAATGGTCTTTTTCATTGTTGTTTTGTGTTTAAAATGTATTGTTTTTGTTTTCATTTTTTATAATTTAAGCTCTTTTTAAAAGGCGATTTGTACGTTGAGATAAAGGGCATTTGCGGGATAATCGCCTGTCTTTTCAGGGTTGATATATCGGTAATTCAGGGAAACGAAAGTCTTTTCGGTCGCCTGATATTCCAGTCCGCCGATGCTGACGCTTTGGTCGTTTTCCCGATTCCAGGAATAGGAATCGGTTGAATGTATTTTATTCGATGTCAATTGGTCATACCTTCCGAAAATTCCGATTTTATCGGTTATCCAATATTCCCCATATATCGAAACTCCTTTCTGGTTATGTTTTTTTAGATTCCGTCTGTTGTTTTGAAGGTTATATTCTGCGCCGATACTGAATTTATCGGTTTTATAGCCGACAAAAGCAGCGATGGAATTTGTACTCGCCAAGCTGTCGTTATGCGGGCGCGAGATAGCATAAAAATCATAATAGCCCCTGATGTACAATCCTTTGACGGGCATAAAAGTAATTCCCGCCGTATATTGAAACTGTCCGTTGAGATCTTGTGCTTTTTTGTAGCCTTCGCCATTGAAGATACCGGCATCAAATTTCAAGTATTTATTCAGCTTGTAATGGACGGTTAATCCGGCATCCGCAGAAGAGCTGTACTCATATTCGTCTTGAAACGATTTATAGAGATATCTTTTCCCCCATATTTCTTCCTGTAAGTGGAATTGCAACGTATTAATCAATCCGAAGCTCAGAGATAGGTCTTGATTTATATCCCAGGAAAGTCCGGCATTTTTTAAATAAGCGCTATAATCGCTGGCCGTTCCTTTTCCGACATCCATTTTGGCAAATCCGGTCAGGTTCTTTTTGATCTGATAGTTATATCCAATGTATGCCCTTGTAATTTCAAAAGCAGCGTAGTGTTTTTGCTGGATTTTACCTTTTTGATTTTTCTCTTTTGTAAACGTGCTGTGAAAATTTCCATACACTTTCACGCCGACTTTTCCCGAAGGCTTAAAGGTGCTGTCTGTTTGAACGGGGTTCTCTTTGTGGGTTTGTGCTTGCCCGTTAAAACCAATCGTCATTGCAGCAGCAAGGGGTAAAATTTGTTTTACTTTCATTCTCACTTTCATTTTGTGTTTGTTTTTAATTCTGCTGCAAAGAAAGGATGGGACTATTACAGACCGGTTACCAAAAAATGAAGTTCCGGTTACAATTTTGCGTGATTGATATTCCCTGGTATTCAACCCAATAGAAAAGACGAAAGCTATAGTTTAATTTAGCGTTGCAAAATGCATATTTTTTGAAATTATTTTTATGAAACCATTAAGAAGTGAAGAATAATTAAGAAACAATAACTCTTAATGAAACCCTTCATAAACTTAATTTCTTAATGGTTAATAATTTTTAAATATAAGTCCATGATTATAAATACTTTATGTTATTTAACTGGATTAACATGTTTTTCTAAACTATAGCCAAGACGAATAGGGACGGAGATTGCTATCTTTTTGGTTTTATTCATTCCAGACATTTTGATTTTCAATTTTTTGATCTACTGCAAATGTCAAGGAGAAGTGTTACGAAATGGTTACGGAAAGTTTACGTTTTGGATAATGTTTTAGAAAACAAAATTGGGATTGAACAACTTCTAAATATCTTCAGAATAGGCTCATAATTTTGCCTTATTAATCATAGAGTCAAATAAAATGAAGTTGGTATTTTTACCTTGGTTCTGATTGTACTAAGTAGTTTTCCTTACTTATCCGTTCGCACACAGAAACCAACGACATCTCCAGAGGTTAATACAAAACTTCATTCTTCTACAAATCCCGTTTCGGGCATTTTAGAAACGACTTTGGGGTTGTCAAAACCCAAACATTATCTGACTCTTAATCGGAAGTTTTTGCCAAAAAACATATTAAGCTCATGATATACAGTATTATGCAAGTATTTTGGATTAATTTTGTACTCACTAAGAAATAAAATAATACTTTGGCAGTAAGAATATTATTCGGCTCTTTTCGCTCACTATGTACATCGAAGACCAAGCTTACCCCAATAAAAAAGACAAATAAACTGGACAATAAAGAGGTGGATGGATTTGCTTCGCATGGCCTTTTGTAGCAAAGACCCGCTCAGATAGGTGATTAACGGGTAGAAGGAAACCAAAACGAAGAGAGGAAATAAGATCGCGATCGCCTGAAGAAGCGATTCGGTTTGCGGAATCAGCTGAAAGAGCAGCACAAAATAAAGCAATCCCCAAAGGGGAAGAATCAGGTAGTGGTCTTTATTAAAGAGTTTTTGTAGCCAAACCCATACAGACAAAGTCAATTCATTTCGCTGCGCTGGTTTTGCTCATTTGTCAAAGAAACAGGTCGTTTTATCAAATATTTCTTATATGGTTTTAAGCACACCGCTGTCAGCTCTTAAACTTGCTCCGTTTGTAGCCAGGGCCAAAGGACTGGAAAGATAGACCGCAAGAGCGGCTATTTCTTCGGGTTTAATAAATCGTTGTAACAGAATATGGGGGTTGGTTTGTTGTATAACAGCCTTTTTGAGTTGAACCGTTTCCATATTTTGGGTTTCGGCAATTTCTTCGATAACCTTTGCCACGCCATCCGAATAGGTTGGTCCGCTCAAAATTGTGTTTACGGTAACTTCAGTGCCTATGGTAAGCTTAGACAAACCATTGCTCACAGCAGACATCGCCGCCTTCGACATGCCGTAATGAATCATATTTTCGGGAACATTAACCCCCGATTCACTACTTATAAATACCATCAATCCGCAGCAACAGGTTATGCGGTATAAGTTTTGTCTCAAAGTACACTCCGTAATGATCTCATTATGTAATCCTATATGCTGAAGATCTCTACTTCTCCTTAAACTAAACTACAAAATTTTAAGCGGCATATTTACACCCCGGATTGGTGCTTCAAAAATCTGTTCAAATTTTCTTCGCAGCATGTTTTTGACGGCCTGTTCATTGACTTTTTTCCCCAATTCCTGCTTCATTCCGGCTACCCCTTTATCGGTAATACCGCAGGGAATGATATTGTCAAAATAAGATAAATCCGTATTGACATTGAGAGCAATCCCGTGTATGGTTACCCAATGACTACACCGGATTCCCATAGCACAGATTTTTCGGGCTTTGGAGGTGTTTGCTTCGAGCCAGACACCAGTTGCTCCTGCAATTCGTTCTCCTTTTAGGCCGTACTCATCCAGGGTTTGAATGACCACTTCCTCAAGATTTCGGAGGTACCGACGAATGTTTCGACCAAAAATTTCCAGGTCCAGGATCGGGTAAACGACAATTTGCCCCGGGCCGTGATACGTTATATCCCCGCCTCGATTGGTATGATAATATTCTATTTCTTTTTCTTTCAACTCTTGTTTATCCAACAAAAGATGTGTGGGGTCACCGTGCTTCCCTAAGGTATAGACATGAGGATGCCGGCAAAACAAAATATAATTGCTCACCGGCTCATGGGAATGCAGTTTCTTTTCTACGGCCTCTTTTAATAACTTTTCTTGAAGGTCCCATGCTTTTTTAAAACGCAGGGGCATTTCTTCCGGTGATTTCATAAAATCTTTTTTCATGTTTTCAATTGTTTTTATGGGGTGAGAGAGGACTTAAAATCAAAAAACCCTCTTATTTCTTAAGTTTTAAATTGAGCGTTGCTACCAATTCTCGCGCCGCTGCCCGCCCGGCCCGATTGGTGCCGATGGAGGAAGCCGACGGGCCGTATCCTACCAAATGAATACGATGATCTTTTTCGACTTGGGTTGCCAACTTCCCCGACATGACGATTCCGTCTTGATCATTTTTTAACTGCAAGGGATCTAAATGACCGATATTTTGCTCAAATCCCGTATTCCAAAAAATTACTTCGGATTTTATAGTTTTAATGTTCGTTTCTCAAATTTAAGGAAATAGGTTGGTCGCTCCGTTAACGTAGGTTCATAAACCAATTTTGGGTGTAGTATTGGTTTAAAAAAGAATTAGAGTAAAAAATCACAAGCTTTTTTAATTTAATAGAAGAGCCGGAATTCCGCTTCAGGCAATCTATTCGAGCAAGAAACCCTTCTCAAATCTATCGGATCATCGGTACAGATAATTGGGTAATAAGCCGGAAGTTTAATTCTTAAGAATGGGTTTGTCCGTATTTTTACTTCGCCTGTAGAATGCCATATTTGAAGATTTTTGAAACTTTTTTCAATTTACGGTATTCTCAGACATTTTATAATCTCGACTTTCGGATGCTAATGGTATTTTGGATAATTATCATAGTATATAGCTTTTGTTAAGGCTTATATGTTCTGCTATTTGTTAGTTTTAGGTGACGAGCACAGACCGACTGGAATCACTGGCATAAATCAATCCGTAATATCCAATTTATAACGTCTATTTCAATTCCATCGATTTTAGGTACTTCATTAAATCCATTTCTTTTTTGATTTGTTTATAAATGAACAATCCCATACCAAGGAAAACTATAATTCCGCTAATAATAATATAAGTAAAGAAACCTTGACTAATATTGGTTTTTAGAATCGGCAAAATCATAGCAAACCCGACAGAGTAACAGATATAAATAACCGGAGTCAAAACATAGTGTATTTTTTTTCTCCAATGGTAAAATTTGATTATCGATTGAGTATATTCTTTATAGGGTTTTCCAAATGCTATATTTTTAAATTTATGAATACTGATTGCTTCCAAAATAATCCTTAAGAGTAACATACCGACCATTCCCCCAAGTCCTACGGTAAACAAGCTAATATGGTAAAAGCCAACCCAAATAAAGTACCCCTACTAAAAATAAGGAAGTTAGCACAAGGATACAAATAGTCCAAATATGCTTTTTTTTAACTGCTTTGGTTTTTGCTTTAGCCTTTTGGGCTATATCGGTTGATTTGATGCGCTTTTCAGCACTTTTTTGTTCCTTCCAAATGTTTTGTAAATTTTCAAAATCCTTCATTATTGCACACAATTTGTCAAACGTTTTTTGATACGGTGAATTCTAACGCGCAAAGCTCCTTCTGAAACCCCAATGATTTGCGCAATTTCATTGTATTTTATATCTTCCAAGACCATCAGAATGACCATTCTATCCGGTGGTTTTAGTTTTTGAATACAAGCGTACATTTTGGCCAATCTTTCTTCCTTTTCGACAGCCATACCCTCCTTCGTCGAAAAATCAAAATTTTCAGCAGGGACTTCTCTTCGTTTTTTTCTTCTTCTGATATGAATAAGGCAAGTGTTAACGGTAATTCTGTAAATCCAAGTACTTATACTTGATTCGTTTCGGAAAGTGTCCAGTTTTTGCCAAATTCTAATAAAAGTTTCCTGAGCCGCATCGGAAGCTAAGTCCTCATTACCATTAAAATACCCTTTACATAATCGATAGACTTTCGGATACTGACTGTCAAATATTTTATTAAAACGCGTATCTTGATCCATTCTATTTCAAGATTCCTTTCAGTTTTTTCATAAACCACTTCGGTCTGTCAAACATCACAAAGTGTGCAGAATGTTCTGCAAAACGGATTTTGACAGAAGGCAGTTTTTCAAATTGATCTTTATACGTTTTTTTTACTATAGCTTTATTGGGAAAGGTAGCAGCCAAAACCGTTACCGGAATTTTTATTTCCCCCATCTTGTCCCGTAAGTCCAGATTGAGCATATCGATATAGCCATACACATACGTTTTTCGGTCTGCTGTTTCCATCATTTTGGCAATAAACTTCTGCTTTGTTTTGTTATGACACATGTATTCCGCCTGTTTTTCAATCATTTTATTAAAGGCGGTATCATCCATCTGTAACAATTTTTGGCTTCTTGGGTTATCATAAGGTATTTTCTGTCCGTGATAATTTGGAATCATCAAAGCAGCAGTTCCGGGCAAGGCATCAACCGCAATGATTTCTTTAAACATATCCGGTTCCGAGATTGCCAGCCAGTAGTTTAGCGTGCCCCCCAGACTATGTCCTATTAGAATGGGTTTGTCCAGCTTTTCATCTTTAACAAATTCAATAATTTCTTCTTTGATGCTCTTTAACCAAGATTCTTTTATTGGGGGAACCTCTCCAAATCCCGCAAAAGTAAATACATAACACTTGTAATCTTTGGAAAGCTCCTTTACAGTTTCACTCCAAACATCTCCGGTACAAGCAAACCCGGGGAAGAAAAGAATAGCTTGCTCATTGTTTTTTCCTTTAATACTTACATTAAAAGCAGTTTGTGCGTGAAGGGCAGTTCCGATAAAAATTAAAATACTAAAAATAATCGTTTTCATAAGTTTAAAATTTGAACGTTTCCCTTTGGATGCAACTTTCCTGGAATTGTTACAGGTAAAATGCATTTATTTTAAAAACTACCTGAATAGAATACAATGTATTGAGTATATTCCCTTAAATGTAAAAGAGAAGACAATCAGGAATGCATTGCTTATCGCACAACAACAGCGTTTCGTTGGGCTCGTAGAGCTAACAATAAAATGTCAGATTGTACAGTTCGCCCTGTTTTTCTTGGAGGAACAGATGCCATTGTGGAATTATCGATGAGTAACTTTTTGTAAATCAGGCACCGAATTATCCTACTTTTAATTTTAAGGGAAGAGTACCGTAGAAATCAAGGAATTATCTCGGATTTATATATCAATTTTATTGAGCTTGTGATTACATAAGAGTTTAATCGTAGCTCTTTATGCAATCATAAGATTATAATATGGCAAAACAATTTGATTCCTTGAAATCCGGGTGTTTCCCAACATAAATCGGCCGGATAGAAAATTGTGACGGTGAGATTAATCCTCTGAATTAAAATAACGTAACGGTACTATTTCTCGAGGAATAGTTAGTATTTTAGACCCCTTCGGGAATGGATACTCTTAAGTATAATGGTTTATTCTCGTCTGCTTCTTTATGATTTAATATGCTGTCCGTGTTTTCTTGATTTGTCACTTTTGAAACTATAATTTTAGCTTCTTCAATTGACTCAACTTTTACAACACAAAACTCACCATCTTCGGGTTGCTTGTTATTTATAAAAAAATCTTTTTTCGGTTGTTGGTCATCCATGGGAGTAACGGGCCACATATTTTCTTGGCGGAACATTGCTTCTTTGAATTTTATAATTTTTGCTTTTATATCCATTATAATCAGTTTGATTTACAGAGGTGTTATTGTTTGTTGAGTCGAAGATAGGTAGAAATTATATGACTTGAGTTATTGTTGCATAACGTTAATAAGAAGTTGGTATTTAAATTTTATTACTGTGAGCAGCGAAAAATGAATGAGAACTATTAAACATAAAGATAGGGTTATGAGAAAAAAAGGGATTAAAGCAAATAGAGCTTATTCACAAATATAATATTGGTTGTCAATAGATTAAGAATTGGGAGAGTTTAAACTCAACAAGAGGAGTCGGTATATACACAGTCAATAATTTTTGCAGGCCAATCAATAAATATTTTTTTTGGGTGATCACTGTTCCGTAGAGATAACCGAATTCTCGTTCTTCAAAAAGAACAACTTAAAATCGGGAGATCTACGAAGTATCATAGTTTTGTAATCATTGCAGGTGATTTGCGATCATATTATTTTATTCCTCTTTTTTATTTAAGCGAAGAACGATTTTTTCGTGGTGTATTAGATTAAAGCCGGAATTCTTGTAAAGCAACCAATTTTTTTAAATATTTTTTTCTAATCCGATTAATCAAATTTTTAAAACAGGCAAGATGACACTATTCCTTTTCTAAATTTAGAATGCCAATCTTAAAATAAGTACTCATGAAATCGAATGTCGAAAGAAAAGTTATTGTCATTGCAGAAGCCAGTAGTGGGATGGGAGCTGCTGTTGCAAAATTGCTCGCAGCCGGAGGAGCTGCTGTGGTATTAGGAGCAAGACGAATAGAAAAACTGGAGGTAGTACTTAGGGACATTCATGACAAACGCGGTAAGGCTATAGGCATTAAAACGGATGTCAGTAAACCTCGTCAGGTTAATAACTTGGTTCAAAGGGCGGTTGAGGAATTTGGCAAAATAGATGTGATGATCAATAATGCCGGATTGATGCCGATCTCACCTGTTGAAGAGCTACATGTTCTGGAATGGAATCAGATGATCGATGTTAATTTTAAAGGTGTCTTATATGGAATTGCAGCGGCACTTCCGTATATGAAGAGACAAAAATCAGGTCATATTATTAATACAGCTTCGGTTATAGGACACACCACCCGACCCGGATTTGCAGTTTATTCGGCGACTAAAAGTGCGGTTCAAGTGCTTTCTGAAGGATTTCGACAAGAGGTGAGACCTTATAGTATTCGCATTACGGTCTTATCTCCCGGTATGATTGATACAGAGTGGTCGAATATGATTATTAATGAGAATTTAGCAAGGGATGAACAGGAACACTATAGCGAGGATGAGATTCTGGCCGATTCCTTTGCTCGAGCTGTGTTTCATACTATCGAGCGACCGCAAGATAGGGACGTCAATGAGATTGTTTTCAGACCTACAACCTCGAAGATGCGGGAATTTACTCTTTTTATAAACTTTATACTATTTGATAGATAGTAGAATTTATTTTCTCGATATTAATTGCGTAAGTACGTCTTCAGCTTTGAAAAGCTGTCCTCTAAAAACTTGAGGGGCCATAAGTAAGCTAAGAGGGACTCAATGTGGTTATACTGATACCTCGACGATAGCTTCACGAGAAGAATAAGACTGAAAAAGAGGTGATTTTATGACTTTAAAAAACCCTCTTTTAAAGCTAAAGCAATGTTTTATTGCATTAAGAAAATGAATGTGATTTCTTTAGTTTTAAACTTCATTATTAATCATTTTAACCCGTACGATATGAATACCTTAAATGAATTATTGAAGAATCAATTGCGGATGCTCTATAGTGTTGAAGATCAAATGATCGAGGCATTGCCGGATATGATAGAAGAGGCCTCGGATGAGCAATTAAAAATGGCATTAAAGGACCATTTGGAGGAAACCAAAAACCACAAGGAAAGATTAAAAAACATGGAGGATGAATTAGCAGTTAATTTCTCAAATGAAACTTGCTATGCGATGAACGGTTTACGTAAAGAGGCAAAGGACTTTTTGGATCATAGGTCTTCTGATGCTGTAAAAGATGCAGGGATCATTGTTCATGCGCAACAAATAGAGCATCACGAAATTGCAGGCTATGGATCGGCTTGTGCTTTTGCAGGAGAATTAGGTTATGATGATCTCAAAAGCGAACTTGAAAAAACGTTGGAAGAAGAAAAGAAAACCGATGAAAAACTCGACTATATAGCAATGAGAATAAATTCGATGGCCAACGAATACAACGATTTATAACGTTTAAACTCCAGTATTGATCTAATACTATTGTAGCGGTCTTAAATTTTGAGACCGCTACTTTATTTTGGGTATTATAAAGTTGTTTCTTTGAGCAAAAGGAACAAATTTTAACCGCCTCAAATGTACTTTTTTGAGGCGGCTATAATTTTCAACCAAAAAACCTGATAATTTCGATATATGAAAAGGCCTTAAAAGGGGTTCTGGTTCTGGTCATTCTCATCGAGATTCACCCGTGTGCCATCTTCCTTATAGTAAACAATCTGGTTTTCTACATTTTTATTTTGATTATGTTCTTCCATTTGATTTTGTTCATCAAACAGGTTTTGCTTTGATTTCAACTTCAACTTGTAAATTTTATTGTTATTCACAAAAGCTTCGTCAATTTCTGAATTTTTAAATTGTTCATTGACGGCTTGTTTTACTTTATCAGGGATTTCACTTTCACGGATAGATTGAAATTCCTCTTGATTTTGTTGCGTTCTCTGTTGTACTTGTGCATGAGAAATACCCCCAATTAGGAATGTTCCCACTAACATCATAATGGTTATCATACGTTTCATAATAGATGGTTTTAAATTTTTATTTATTATATTAAAGTAATAGTATAGGATTGTATAGTTAAATTACTAATAACTATGTATTTATTAAACCTCTTATAGGCTCTGAAATTCGTAATAAAAACTCAGAAAAATTCTTTGTTTTTTCTATAATAAAAATCGAAGTCATTTAAACTTTTAATTTTCTGATTTTCTTGAAAAATATGGCCATAAAA